>WRBA01000011.1 GCA_009779915.1 Defluviitaleaceae bacterium
GCATGTATTGGTTGTAGACGAAAATGTTTCCCATAACATCGTCCGTATCTTCGAGATGTACCTTGGCGGTAAGACAGCCAGAGCCATAGCGGATATGTTCAATCGTGAAGGCATACTCACCGCCAACGAATACTACTACAGTAGCATCGGAAAACCAAGCCCGTTTCTTAATTACAAGAACAAGTGGGGTAGCGCAACCATAATGAACATCATCAAGAACCCTGCCTACTATGGTGCGGTGGCGAACGGTAAACGTGCGGTTAAGTCGTTTAAGAACAAGACGATTGTACGGAAACCAGCCGATGAATGGATTATCGTTGAGGATACCCATACGCCAATAGTCAGCAAGGCCATGTGGCTGGAGGCTCAGGAAGTTGGTAAGCGTAATGACAAGCAGACTGTGCGACGCAGCGCAAGCGGCGAGGTAAGTTTATTCGCCGGCATCATAAAATGTGCAGACTGTGGAAGCAATCTTGTTTTTAACCGTAAAACCCTAAAAGCCGGCACAAGAGAATTTTTTCGGTGCAGCACCTACACCCAAAAAGGGAGAGATGTGTGTCCTATGCACAATGTTGACTACGATACCCTGTACCAAGCTGTACTAGCAAGTATTCGGCAGTACGCCGTCCTTGCCGTGGAGGATGAAAAGAGGCTCATTGACCAGATTTTGAAATCTAATGATGAGTTCAAAGCCAAGAATCTTCAACGGTATGAAAAAAATATCCGTGAAGCAATGAATCGGATAAGGGAAATTGACGGACTACTTCAAAATATGTACGAAGATAAAATCGCCGGGGAAATTACCGCCGACATCTTCAAACGTATGTCGCAGAAATACAGGGAAGAACAAACGCGGCTCATTGATGAAGTCGAACAGCTTGAGGCTGAACTCGCCGAGTGTCAGCGTGTTGAAAAGGATTTGACCAGGTGGATAACTCGCGTCAAAGAGTGCCTGACCATAGACAGCCTCACAAGGGCTATCGTGGTTGAACTGATCGATAGGATTGAAGTGTCCGAGGTCTACGATGTGGACGGCGAGAAAAATTTGGACATCGCCATCAACTACAGGTTTGGGCTTCCGGGCAGCAATCCAACACCGGGACAAAAAAATAGAGCTTGCTGATTCCCCTCGCCAAAGGAAACATCAGTAAAGCTCTATGATGTCTCACCAATACCCAAAAGATATTAGCGACAAGACGGAGATACAGAGAACATCACTAATATCCAGATATTAGTGACTGTACGGAGAAGGGGGGATTTGAACCCCCGCGCCGATTTCCCGGCCTATGCCCTTAGCAGGGGCACCTCTTCAGCCACTTGAGTACTTCTCCAATGAACCAAGCTGCATTAGCGAGTGATGGAGTTGCGTGCCTATTCCGGCAAAATCTGGAACTCCCCTTTAACTTGCAGCTTGTATAGTATAAATTAGAGCAATGATTTTGTCAATAGTTATGCTTGTTTTTTAGCAAAGTTTTAGGTTATACTGCCACTACCCTAATCCCGGCATCGCTCTATACTCCTCCTTAAGTGCTTCAAGTATCTCCTCAAGATTTTTTTGATACTCCTTATAATTGCCTTTTGCCTTTTTCACTTTTCCCATTTCAAGAAGAGCGTGTTTATTGTCTTTATCCGCATACAGTGCCATAGATGCCGCTAATTCAGCCTTATCCAATTCGTAATTTTTCCTGCGGTATTTGGATAATATTGCTAAAAGCTCAGGAGATTTATCTTTATCACCGGAAAATATAGCCTTTTCCATAGATTTAACAGCAGCGGCATTATCTCCAAGAGCTTCATACACTGCAGCCTGATTTACGAAAAACTCTTTATTTTTTGTATCAATCCTCTCAAGCACCTCAAGAGCCTTACTAAACTTACGCTGCTTAGTATAAGCGGCTACGAGAGCATAGTAATAAAAAGAATCCGGCTCAAGTTTTATGGCCCTTTCATAATGATTTACCGCCTCTGTAATATTCCCGCACTCTAATGCCAGCTTACCGTACAAATAATCAATTACAGCCCGCTCCCCATCTTTTTCAGCCTTTTTAAGATATTTAAAAGCACCTTCAAAATCTCCGCTTAAAATAAGGGCTTCAGCATAATTTATAATAATATTAAAATCATTACCATCCATCTCATATGCTTTTGTAAGATGATACACCGCCTCATTATAACGCCCCAATTGCATAAGGCATATACCCATATTGTTTAAAAGCTTAGGCTTCTTAGCCCCTTCCAAGGCTTTTTTATAGTGATAATAAGCTTTCTCAGGCTCTTTATTTCTCATAAGCTTATCACCTATACTGCCTTCGCGTTCCCACTCAAGCTGATTCTCCCAAACATCCACTTCGTATTTTAGCTTATTAAGTTCTTCCACACTATAAAAGTCCGTAAGAGAAAGAAATTTAAGAAGCCGCTCTCCCTTTGAGTCTAACTTTAAAAGTTCAGCAATTTTAGCTGCTAAAAGTTTTTGGTCAAGGTCGTCATTTACCCAAAGTATAAACCTTTTGGATAAAAAACTTCCAAGGGACTCTTTCCAATTTTTATAAATATAATACAATGCCTCCTCAAAGGTATATACCTCTATATCAGTACCTGAAAATTTATACGGCACAATATTATCCTCTTGATTTATAGAAAGTAATATGCGAGACATTGTAAATCACCCCTTACAGCCTTATAAGCTCAGCAATGCTAAGTGCTATATTGTCAAGTATGTCATAAAATTTATCTTTAAGGTCATAATATTTGCCTCCCGTTTCTATAAGAGGGGTATAGGCTTCCAAAGATTCCTTATCTTTTTTCGCTGCAACATAGGTGGTAACCCCGCGCCTCTCCAACATATCTCTTATATCCTCAATATATCGCCCATTGGCAGTAGGCACATGAGGAGGTGCGTCAGTTATGAGTATGAAAATATTTTTATCCCCTTCATACTCTGTTTTAGAATTTAAGAGAGCAATTCCCGTCTCAAGAGCATCCAAGCTGGATTCAGGAATATCCCCGCCGTAATATTTTGGAAGCATTTTAACCTGATTTTGAAACTTTTCCACATCATTGGTAAAATCGTATACCTTCGGCTTTTCCTTCTCACCTAAATCCCCAAAACCAATAAGCCCAAGCTCAAACTCAGCTCCTTTTGACTGTAAAAGCCCTGCAAACTCAATAGCCCTGTCTTTAACACCATTTATATAGGTATCCATGGAGCCTGTTGTATCGATAATAAATACTACCCGCACATTATCAACATACTCCAGTGACTCTGACTTTTCAGGAGGGGGCATCTCCTTAGTTCTGTCAAAAACACCTTTTTCTGCTATACCGCTTTTTAAGTCTCTTACATAAACTTCAAATATATTATTTTCATCTAAAGCATATGTTAACTCAACACGCCCGGAACCTTCAAGCCCTTTTAATGAAACAGAGCCGATATATTTCTTATCATCTTCATATCCCGCGTCCCATTGGTATAAATCCACATTAACAGAGGAAGCCCCTTGCATAGTAGCAAAATTTGCATCACTTACAGAGCATGGAATAGCAGTACCTATAGGTATTATAGGTATTAGTCCTTTCTCCATACTATCAAGGTCAATAATTGCTTGAGTACCTAATATATGCCTGGTTACCTGCCCAACCGATACATTAGAACCTGGCAGATGGATCAAATAATTATATATAGCAGCACCCATAGCAACACTTTTAGCCGGATCTGTTGCCATATAAGGCTCTTTTATAAACCCTGCAACCATCCTCTTAACCATAGGTATAAGAGTCGAACCCCCTACTAAAATAACCTTAGATATCTCATCAGGGGATTTAACCGCCCTCGCAAGAGCTTCCTCGATTATTTCTTTACTCCTATCCACATAAGGTCTGAGCATTGCTTCAAATTCTTCACGAGCAATTTCAACGTTTAAACTTAGGGGCACACCGTCAGCTATTATAAGAGGGCTTACTTTAGCAGAAGCTGTATGAGAGACAGACAGCCTTTTTTTAATACTTTCCGCTTCATACTTAAGCTTTTGATTAACTTGAAGTCTGGAAAAAGTATCCAGTTCATCTAAATCTATATTATGCTCTTCCCTAAATTTTTCTTTAAAAAACTTAATAAGCAAGGCATCAAAATTATCGCCGCCTAAATTCATATCTCCAACATCAGACAGTTCTTGAAAAACTTCCTGCCCGTAAGCATCTCTGGAAACTTTTAACACGCACACATCAAATGTGCCGCCTCCAAGATCATATACCATAATAGTTTGAGCATAACCTTGTTTGTATCCATATTCAATTGCCGCCGCTAAAGGTTCACTCATAAGGTATACATCTTTAAAGCCGGCTAAAAGCCCTGCCTGTTTGGTAGCATAAATTTGCCTGTCATTAAAATATGCCGGATGAGTAATTACAACCTCATTAAATTCCTTCCCTGCCTGCTCTTCGGCGGCTAATTTTAAGCTTAGTAAAATATCCGCCGAAATCTCTTCAGGCAGCTTACTAAATTCGCCAAGTACTACAGGCTCTGTATCCCCCATAAGCTTTTTAACAGAAGCAATGGTGGTCTCAGGATAAATTATGGCACCTTCTTTAGCTTCCTGTCCTACCAAAACCCCTTCTTCGGAATAGTTGACAACAGAAGGCAGTATTTCCTCCACTCCATCAGTTTTCACTATTTGGATTTCATCAGTTTTATCATCATAAATTACGGCTACAGAATTTGTAGTACCTAAATCTATGCCTAAATAACTCATTATTTACCCCCTCCTACACTTGTCTTTAAAAACCTGCTTGGATCAAATTCTTCATTGTATCCACTTGGCTCAAATTCACCTGTATATCCCAAATCCTCAACGGCACCTTTTATTAGCCCGCCTTCCTCTTTTGCTAATAGGGTTACTCTAAGCCTTGTCTTACCCATTGGTCTTTGGGGAAGGTTCGAAACCAGCACATCTCCTATAAGCTTGCAATTTTCATGTTTATCCTCTTTGTCAATCCGCTCTAATATCCTTAAATCAAATGTAGTCATATCTTCATCATTTTCTCCCGAGAGAGTAAAAATATGGCTTTTTTTCGCAAGAGAGTATGGTGTTCCTCGTCTTATCATTGTAAAAAACTCCTTTTTGCCTCCCGAAATTATTTCAAGACCTATATCATGGGCAACAGTTGCCTCAAATTCCACCTTAGGCACTAGTGTTTCCATTTCAGACTCAGTTAAAATACCCATTTTCATAGCTGCATAATAAGATGCGCCTAAAGAAATATCAAGAGCCGGCCGCTCAGATGTATAAATTTTTTCTTCGTCATTAAATATGTTCTTAAGCATTTCCTTAACCCAAGGCATTTGAGATGAGCCGCCTTCTAAAAGGACTTTGCTTATATCTTGCGAAACAATCGCACCTTCATAAGCTTCCCTAAGGGTTTTTTGAACAAGCCTGGTTGTTTTATCTATAAAATCGGCTATAAGCTCTTCAAAATCTTCACGGCTTAAGGAGCTTACAAAAGGAGGTATACAGAATGTAAAAGGTATTCTAAAGGATTTTACCCCTGAAAGCCGCTCTTTAGCCTCCCTGCTTCTCAAAATTAACTCAGCTTGATTTTCTAAGCTGATATTATCTTTAGAGCTCCCAATTTTCTCATAAATAAGCTCATAACATTTACAGAGAATACTCTCATCAATATTATCACCGCCGTGGTAGGCTTCGCCCCCTTCGGATATAACTTTCATTTTTATATGCCTATCATCTTTTTCAATTACATGAAATACAGTTATATCAAGTGTGCCGCCGCCAAAGTCAAAAACCATCAGTTTCTCACCGTATTCGATATTATGCCTGTAATTATAGGCAAGGGCGGCTGCCTTAGGCTCCTCAATAAGGCAAATCAGCTTATCTTTAAACCCTGCAATTTCACAAGCTTTCATTGTAGCTTTTTTCGCCCCGTCATCAAAATCATAAGGGACACTGACTACAAGAGCAGCAATCTCTGCCTTAGGGTTTAAATCGTAAACAAATGATACAAGCTCCTTAATTATTTTAGCTGATATATCCTCCGGCAAATAGCTTTTACCATCTATAATAATCTTTTCATCTGTCCCTATTTTACGTTTTATACTGCGAATAGTATTTTCAGGATATATTTTCATGGAGCGGTAAGCTTCCTCCCCTATTATCCACTCCTTGTTATCAGGTCTAAATTGCACTACAGAAGGCATTGGAATTTTCCCAAACCCACCTGATATATCTATAGGCTCCGCTCTCCCACTCTGCATATTCCAATAACTTATAACAGAATTAGTCGTACCCAAATCAATCCCAAGAATATAATAATTTTCAGGCAGCTTACCTTTTTCTTTAATTACTTGTTTGTAATACTCCCAATTCACCTAAGATGCACCTCCAGCCTGGCTGACTTTAATCCGCACCTCTCCACTCGCCCCGCTTGTATGTAAAAATTCCCCAAAGCCTTTATCTTCTATACGAACTTTTAATATTTTAGGCTCCACATGGGAAAACTCGAGAGAAATTTGCCTAATATCCGAAAAAGAAGGTAAATCACCTAGTGAAACGCTGCCTATTTCTGTCATATAGCCTGTATCGTCTCTCTCATGGATTTTTATTTTAAACTCTCCACCTTTAACATCTCTTGCTGTTAGCTTTAAAGTCTTTACACCCTGCCACCAGAAACTGCCTCTCTCAATTACAGGTAAAAACTTCTTTTCCCCATATGTTTCTATTATAATGCCAATATCTTTCTTAATTTGAAGCCTATCTTCAATCTCAATAGATTTTCCTGTTTCCAGCCCAAGTTTTGCGGCAGCTATTATTGCCGCACCATGTGCATTTACAGCTTTAGGGTTTTTGTGTATGAAAATATTACTATCCGGAAACAAGTCCTCCATAAGCTCTCTCACCCAAAGCATTTCAAAACCACCTCCGGTACATAAGAGTGTGGTTATATCACCAAATTCGACACCGCTCCCAGCTCTTTTAAATAAATCAGCAAAAAAACTCTTAACCCCCAATTTAAAAGGTGTGACAATTTCATTTGCATCTTCTTTGGTAAATATGTACTCTAGGGGCGGATGGACAAAATTATAATAAATTCTCATACCCTTTTTAGGAATATGGCGTTGAAACAAAGCATCCTTATTTTGGTAAAAAAATATATCTATCTGAGATAATATATCTTGTGCTGCTTTATCTGCCCCTTCGTTATATATCTTGATAAACTTATCTTTTATACTCTTATCAACTGCCCCCACACTAAGTTTATCATCATAAAAATATGACAGTATATTAGCCGGTACAGAGTTTTTACCGCTGTTTATCTCATAAATCCCGGCTCGAAGTTCCCGCCCGCCAAAATCCACTAAAAGCAAATTTTCTTTATCCGCTTTTCTGGTATAAAAATGAAAGGCAAGGGCACATTCTCTATGAGAAACAAAATCTATAACCTTTTCTGAGCAGCCCGCCTGCTCAAAGGCTTCGGATAACTCCTGCAATGCTGCATCTGCTATATAGTCAGATACAGAAACAATAATACCTGCTATTTCAGCCTTAGGGTTTATATTTTTAAGATTTTTAACCAGTTCCTCTATATACCTTGCCAGTATATATGTACCTGATTTAAGCTCATCCCCTATTTTTATGTGAAAATTACTGCCAAGCTTACTCAAAACATTAGAAAGAGATACATCTTCTCCTGACGGGTCATTTAAAATAGCGTTTTCTCCGAATATCCACTCTTTAGAATTTGTTGTATATTGGAGAGCTGTAGGCATATTAGCACGACCGTACCCTCCTGAAACATCTATTATTTCCGGAGCTTTGCGCGAAACATCGTAATAACAAATGCTCGAGGCAAAGTCTCCCAAATCTATACCAAGTATAAATTGAGACTCGGAAATCTCCTTATTCTTTAATATATTTAAAAGATTTGCCTTTAAATTCATTATATTACCTCTTTTGTTTTTCATTTTGCACAAATAACATTGGCACGCGCAAAAATTACATCCCCTTCTCTGTATCCATTGCTTACAACTTTAGTTATCTCACCCCGGACAAAGCCGTCTTCTTCTTTAGCCATAATAACCTCATGTAACCGTCCGTTAAATATTTCACCTAAGCTTGGCTCAATAACTTCAATGCCGTACTCCATAATCAGTTTTTTTATATTTATTGCCGCATCTTCTATGATTTTTGAGCATTTAAGAGCTATTTCATTTTCACTGTCTTTAAGCTTTAAAACACTATAGCTTATTATTTCTTCAAATGTAATTATTTCAAAAAACAAGCACTCTTTTTTAAACTTATTGCCTGCTTTTTCAATATTGCCGCTCTCTGACTCCCATGATTTTTCTATTGAAATTAAATTTCTTTCTTTTGCATTTTCCATTTGAGATTTGTAAAAATCATCTATTAATTTTGCACATCCTTCATTATCAAAAAAATCATTAAAGTTAAGCTTATACTCTTCCAGGGCTTTTTCAATATTTTGCTCAAAATCATATCCTTGATATGACTCCTTGCCAAGAAACGGCTTCAAGTTCTCTAAATATTCTTCAAACATTTCATTCATACTGCCCTGTTTAACAGCAATTGTTTCATAAATCCCCGAAATTATTTGATATATGCCGGTGTCATCTTTGCAGTCTTCCATATTTTCACTTATACTTCTATAAACTGTATCAAACTCTTTCATAATACCGCTGAATAAAGCCTCCGTACGCAAAGTATCATGAGGTTTCAGCATATCGGGATTTTCATTAAATTCATCTCTCCAATACGCTTTAACTTCCTCATCGTATTCATCTAAAATAAATACATATTCGCATAAAAACTTGTCCATATTTTGGATAAGATCATCTTTTGAGTTTATACACACTAAAATGCTATCAATAAACCTGTAAAAATCGCCGCCTGACGCATATATTTCCTGCATTGCCTGATTGTATAACTTCTCAGTATGATCAATATCGTAGCCTAAACGCTCATATTCGCTTTGTATCATTTCCAAAATTCTATTTACCGGTCCATAGTCTTTGCCTTGTGTTTCAAACTTTGGAGCTTGAACTCTTACAATTGCTTTTAATATATTATATTCTTGTTTTATACGCTCAAAATTCAGCAAAACTACATCTTTAGCTTTTTCATCAAGAACCTTTGCATGAGAGGAAAATTCCTTGTAAATATTAAAAAAATCCTCTGAAAATTCACGTATTATATCGCTTTTTACATCCTCTGTAATATCTTTTGAGCTAACCTCCGTTATATTCCACATATTAGCTGTATAGTTGTTTTGGATTTCTTTCAAAGTATTGTTGAACTTTACAAGCATTATTTCACGAATTTTTTCAGAAAAGCTTTGTAAATAAGCATTACTGACTTCACGCGCCTCAAAATTAGATGAATCCGGCAATATATTTTTATATTCGGAAAGCCTTGTGTAAAAAATAGTCCTTATACTTGCAAGAGTAGCTTTTTCATGAGGATCTATATCTGATTCATGTAAATTATAATAATTTAATATATTGCTGTATCCATCCATAACCTTTGAGTAATAACTCTCAAGGTATCCTCCTTGCATATAAAACCTGGTACCACTAAAAGAGCTTGTATAGAGCTCGTTAAAAGAAGCTTCCACTAAAAGACGAAGCGCAATAGAAGCCGTTGTACTTACAAATCTTAAGCATCTTAAATAAACCTTATTATGTTTTTCCATAAGTGTTAAAGCTTGCTCAGGCTTTTTATATTCAGCTTTATTACTTTCTATCTCGTATTTAGACATGACCGCTCCTTAGTTTTGCTTTATGCCTGAGTGTAAAGATCATCAACCATTAAACGAGTACCCGCTCCCAAATCACTTATGGATTTGGCACTTACCTTCAAAATATTATCCTGTCCTACACTAAATATAACCCTAACTTTCTCTTGCCCCTTGGGAGCTTGGGGTATCCCTCGAAGAGATGTTCCCGCAAGGCGTTTCATGCCATTTTCGTTTACATATTTCAGCTCACCATCCACCCACTGAGTATCCTCATATACAACTATAGCCATACTCGATACATTGTCGAAATTTGTCATAAGAAGCTCCGGTGCTTCCACCTCAAGCCCTTCTACGGGTATATCCATCCCTGCCTCCACCACAGTTAAAAATCTGCGCCCGGCAATTTCAAGCCCTAATGGATGAATAGTCCGCTCAGAAACCTTAGGGCCCTTTACAGCAGGCATCATAATCATATTACAATAATGAGCCGCCCCTTGAGAAATACTAAGTGCCGGACTCACTTTAGCCTTATAAGGCTCTTTACCAAATTTTCCTATAAGCCGCTCTGACACATTGCATAATGAGGAGCTGCCTCCAACAGTAAAAACTTCATTAACATCCCCAGGCTCAAGTTTCGCAGCTTTTAAACATTTATCCACACAATCTATAGTCATATCTATTATATCATTTACGGATTTCCCTTTAAATTTCTCAAAAACCTCATCACTGTCCCAAAGCTTATTAACTCTTTTATGATTTAAAAATTCCTCTCTGGTAATTTCCATGTTAATATTTACGATTTTAGGTTCCCGAACAAATGGAGCTAACACCACTTTTGCAGTTTGTGAATGAGAAAACCGCTCTTTAGTCTGAGTTGCAATTTGCATAAGACGTGCAACAGCTATTTTTTTCTGACGCTTTGAGATGCCGTCGTCTGCATTTTCATCAAAAAGATCTATTGCGCCCTCTGTAAGGCTTTTAAACTCTTCATATATCATATCAGCAGCTATTACATCCACATCGTTGCCGCCTAAACTATTATCGCCGTAGGTACTTAATATTGATATGGCAGGTTCACCCTCACCTGTAATTTGTACGGCGAGTATGCAAGCGTCAAAAGTACCGCCTCCAAAATCATAAACCAACACGGTTTTATCATCTACTTCATTAACAGCATAACTAATTGCTGCTGCTGCCGGCTCCAGTCGTAAAAACACGCTATCTTCATCAAACCCGCCAAAAATAGCTGCTTTTTTTGTCATTTGCTTCTGTTTATCAGTAGAATTTGCAGGGACAGTTATTACACATCCCGAAAACTCACTTTCTATATTAAGCTCTTCTCTCACGTATTCATCTGCTTTTTGCTTTAAATACCCTATAATTTCTCCTGCAATTTGCTCAGGTAAAAATAAGTACTCTTTTTCATCTACATAAACAGCTACCTTTTCATCTAAACCTAAAAGCCTTTTAACTCCTAAAATCGTACTTTCAGGATATATTATGGCACCACCCTTAGCTTCAAGACCAAAAACTTTGGAAAGCTTATCCTCATCCTCTTTATCTTGTTCAAACTGAATAACCGTGGGTAAAATATTACTACCATCAATAGGTATGGTTATAGCATTACCTTCCTCAAAATTGTATATACTTACAACGGAATTTGTTGTGCCAAAATCAATCCCTAAAAGCAATCCCCGCTCCATATCCAGACTTAAATTCGCCATTTGCCCTATACCCCCTTATATAAGCTGTCCTTTAACCTCAGGTGCTTTACCAATAATCTTTAAAATAATTTTCTCAACCTCTGTATGTTTAAACATTTTTTCATAGATAAGCGCATTGTTTATATCAAAAAACATATCATCCGGCTGTATTTTTATATTTTCGCAATTATTGAAAATAACCATTGTCTCTGTTTCAAAAGTCTCCGCCTCTGTTTCTCTACAGATATAATATTCAACCTTTTCATTATAGAATATTGGAATTACAGTATAAAATATGCCGAAAAAAAGATGATTCATCGGCTTTTTATTATACTCAGCCGCCTCATCTATTTTATAATATAAAAACACCTTATCCGAGGGTATAGCTTTATAGTAAAAAGGCCAATTTTTTTCAATATAAGCAGCATTAATATCTTTTGCATCCTTAAATTCAGGCAACAATATACCATCCGTCTCCATAAAATTGATGCTTTTTTGCAATATTTCATGAGATTTGAATGTCTTTATAGAAAACTTCAAATAAGTCGTAGAAAGAGCATAAGCAAAAACCCTCTCATCAATATCAATATCAATATCAATATCGCTGCAACTAAGCTCAAAGTGGTTTTCCAAATTCAAAATAAACTCATAGGAAGGTTTTTTACCCTCTGCAATTATCTCATAACAAGCATAGTAAATATAATCACTTGTAAGCTCTTTTTCCTTGTCGTTTTGATATAATCTATTAAATACAATCTGAGAAGCCTCACTAAAGTCTCTAATAACTAAACTATTCTCCAGTATTTTTTTATCCAGAGCGAGGTTATATAAGTCTATCTTAGCCAAGGAGTCTCTAAGTACATACCAATCTTCGTTACTGCCTGCATAATATTTGCCCACTACATCCAAAAGCCTTACATCATACCAATTTTTTATTAAAAGCTCATAAGCCGCATCGGCTATAAGTTTGTGAGAGTTATTGTTCCTATAGTCCGCTAAAAGCTCTTTAATAGCCCAAAGAAGCGTCCTATCGCTTATATACTCCCTCTTTTTGATAATAAGGGCTATAACCTTTTTAAAATCAAAAGCATTTACAAAGGCTATTAACATAGTTTCAATATATTTTGGATCCAGCCTGTTTTCATCAACTCTATTAAAGTACTCAAGGGCCTTGTCTTGGCGATTTAGCGCATAAAGGGTATTCCCAAGCTCTCCTCCAACCTGCATACGGTAATTTTGAGACAATATTCTTCTTTCAAGAGTTTTTTGTAAAATTTCAATATATTCCTCCGACGGCTCCCCCATTTTTATATAAAAACTCGAAAGGGCTATGTACAGAGCAGGCTCATTATACCCTCGGTTAATATAATATTTGTACAGCCTGGCATCTGCATTTTCAACCTGTTTTTTTATTGTATATGATACATCTGCAATCCTGCCTGTATTTTTGTCTATTATATCAATCCTTAAATTTCCAGCAACAGTCCGGATTTGTTTAAAATTTCCTTCAAATTCATAGACCTTCATATTCAGAAGCTCATCTTCATGGACATATAAAAGCCCTGTATCCACATCATCTACATAGATATTTGCAATAAATAAGTCTTTATAAATCAATGATGCAATTTTATCCGATGACTCAGTAAAATTCTCCAAACAATATCTATATATACTATTATAAATGCGCCCGTTAAGGGAGTTTTCAATAGCCCACTCAGAGGCTTTGAGTATTAAATCCTTTAGCCCAAATTCCTCAATAAACCCATCAAAATTAGGGTTTGTAAGTATTAGGTGGAGTACGAATGGCAAAGTTTCTTCATCCATTTGATTGTTTTTAAGAAATGAACGCATAGTATGGGAAACTATATCTTCATACTCATGGATACATGCACATTTTATAATAATACTGGGAACACCGTCTATATATAACTGTCTATTTTCCGCTTCCTTATAGTATTTATATGATTCTTTTGATATATCCCCCTCTGCCACTTGCCCTTCGCAAATCAAGCGAAGCAGAAGTTCAGAGCCAGTGCTTTCATATAGTGCTTTAAAAGCTTCTACTTGATTTGAAAAAATCTTTTTAATTAAATCCTCACATTCTTCAATAAATCCGGTATCTATAAGCCCTTCTTTTAAACCCCATTTGATAAATGGTAAAAATAGAATCCCCTTGTCACTATCATTGGCTTTACCGCAAATTTTACTGTAAAGTAAGTAAAGAAAAAACGAGCGTCCTCCTTTTTTACAACTTTCTTCAAGAAATTTAATGCTTAAAGGATAATTACCCACCTCATAGTATATATGCCCTAAAAGAAGCTTCGAAAAAGCACAATGCTGCTTTTCCAACAGCTTAATTTGCTTAGATACAAGGTTATTGGCGTCTGTCTTTATATCATATAATGCGCTTAAATATATATAAGCAATATATACATCAGTATTATTGTTTTTATAATAGTTTAAGTAAGGTTTAACCCTGTCTATAATATTTTTAGCATCTTCTGTATCACCAAGTTCTGTGTTGAAAAATGCACATAGCAAAAAAAGCTGTATGCAAGAGGGATAGAATTTAGACCCTTCCTTGGCTATTTCAGCAGCATGTAAAAGTTCTCTCTGCTCTCCTGATAATTTATAGCATTTATAAGCCTTTAGAGAGAGATACATATAATTTTTGCAGGAGTTGAATTTTGTCGGTTTTTTTTCGTAATAGTCGTTTTGTGTCATTAAAACCAGCCTATTATTAAATTTAACTTTTTCGTAAATAAATTATTATTAAATTCTGCATTTACAGAAATCTCTGTTGTGACTTCCGGCTGCCTAACCAATGTGTATTGAGCCGTGTGCATGGTGCTTAATTCAATCCGGAAAGGTATTTTGGCACGCTCTTTAATGTCAAATTTATTGTTTTCAAGTTTTACAAAGCCGTCTTTTGGAGATATATCAACACTAATTGGTGAATTACAATTGTTTTTTATACGGATGTAAGAACTTTCTTTCAACTGCAAAAATTCTTTTTCCAAGCTAACTTCAATGATATCCAATTTTTGGACAATTAATTCCATCTTTTCTTCCTCTATGGAAATAATCACTGTGTTTCTTTTTGCTTTTAACTTATCAGTCTCTATTAAAAAATTTATTTGTGCCTCCCCATTCTCATTGAAATATGAATCTATAAGTCTGTCATATTCGAGCTGTAACCCGCCATCGTTAATGACATTGTTTTTAATAAATATCTGCTCATCAACATATCCTATACCATGTTTTACAATGTTTATACTGCCTTTATACACATCCATATAAGGTGCTATTTTAATTACCATTTGCGGATTTTTAAAAGCAATAATGCTCTTTTTCTTATATCCGTTAAATGTAAGAAAATTAAAAACAGCCCGCTCCCGCTCCAAATCCTTTAACATCCGCTCATAAAAATCCATATATTCATAACCTGTCGAATGGAGCCATATACTAAATTCATGAGAACGAAACAACTGGCTTGCCTTAGCCGGCTGCTCATTTGCATATTCAAAAAAGCCATTAAGGCTTACTATTTTAGTACCTTCCTTAGTTTCTATTGCAGGGGGCACTATTTTTATATCAAATTCTACAATATGTTCTCCACCATTAGTAATCATAACTGCACTGGTTTTTAATATATCCCCTATATTATACATACTTGTATCTATATGAAACAAAATTTCGCTGTCATTGCCTGAAAACTCTTCCGGGTCAAAGGTTATAGCACTTGAATTGGACATTACCCTTCCGGCTATTACCCCTCCACCATCATTTTTGACAGTTAACTGCCCTCTGAAGCTTCCCGGGCTCTCAAAATAAAGCTTATCTATATCCTTATTTATTATTGGCAGCGGCTGGTCAAATTTCTTTTTAAAGTCCACTTAAAAACCCCACAAGTTAATATTAATACGATTATAACACCAATTTTAACCTTTATCAATAATCTTGCTTATTGATATTGTTTATTGTCTATATTTGTTGTATACTGTGTACAAGTAAAACTGCTTTAAAATGTCGAAAAGCTCGACAAATATTATTATAAGGAAGAGTGGTAAAATGAAATTATCGAAAAGAGGGCTTCAAGTTAAGGAATCGTCAACTTTAGCAATTACTGCTAAGGCCAAAAAAATGGCCTCCGAGGGCA
This sequence comes from Defluviitaleaceae bacterium, assembly GCA_009779915.1. GTDB lineage: Bacteria > Bacillota > Clostridia > Lachnospirales > UBA5962 > WRBA01. The sequence continues at coordinate 15,625 of WRBA01000011.1, forward strand.
TTGACCTTGCAGCTTTTACCGCAGGTGAGCCTGATTTTGACACGCCTGAACATATTAGGGACGAAGCAATTAGGGCAATCAATATCGGATTTACAAGGTACACTCCTTCTTCAGGTACACTTGAGCTAAGAAAAGCCATTTGTGACAAACTTAAAAGGGATAATGGACTTACTTACGAACCGGCACAAATAGTAGTTTCCAATGGGGCTAAGCATTCTCTTACAAATGCTTTTATGGCTATTTTAAACGAAGGGGAGGAAGTTATTGTCCCTGCGCCTTTCTGGCTTAGTTATCCTGAAATGGTACATATCGCCGGCGGCAAGCCTGTCGTAATCGAATCAAGCTCGGCTAACGGCTATAAAATTACAAGAAAAGAACTTGAGTCTGTTTATACAAGCAAAACCAAAGCCCTTATCTTAAATTCTCCAAATAACCCTACGGGTGCTGTGTATTCTGAGGCGGAGCTTAAAGAAATTGCTGACTTTATCGTAGAAAAGGATATTTTCGTGGTAGCTGACGAAATATACGAGGAGTTAGTATATAGCGGTGTTAAGCATGTAAGCATCGCAAACTTTAATGAGGAAATATTTAAGAGAACTATTGTAATCAACGGCTTCTCCAAAGGCTATGCTATGACAGGCTGGAGACTTGGCTACGCCGCGGCTGTTAAGGAAATTGCCGATATAATGAGTAATATACAAAGTCATATGACTTCAAACCCTAATAGTATTACTCAAATGGCTGCAATCGTTGCTTTAAACAGCGATCAAACTAGTGTTAAAAATATGTGCGTGGAATTTGAAAAACGCAGAGATTATATTTGTGATAGAGCTGCAAAAATACCTCATATAAGTTTTAACAGACCTGATGGAGCTTTCTATTTGTATATAGATGTTTCAGGGCTTTATGGTAAGGAAGTTAAGGGTACGGCTATAAAAAGCGCCGCTGATGTTGGCAGTGTGCTTTTAACCAGCTATGACACCGTAGTTGTGCCTTGTGCTGACTTTGGCGCGCCTAACCATATTCGTTTATCCTATGCAATTTCTATGGATGATATTAAAAAAGGTATGGATAGGTTTGAGAGGTTTGTGAGCGAGAATTATTAGGCTTTGAGTAAATTTAGAAGCCCCTGGAAGCTTTGGCTTTTGGGGGCTTTTAGTCAACACAGATGACTATAATTAACAGGAGGCAGCAAATAAATGCTTCATATCATTTTACTGGTTTCACTTGTAATTTTCTTTACAGTTGGGGCTGTCTTAGGCGTTAAGCAGACAAAAAAACAATTAAAAGCCAATATTGACGAAAAGGCACGAGTGCAGCACTATGCGGCAATCACATTTTCTATGTGGATTCCTGTTATCGCGCTATTTGGGGTTGTGGCATTTTCTGATATAACCTTTGCCGATATTGGTTTTACATCACTTTCCTTTAATCAAAATGCGGCAATCACTCTTGTCATACTTGTTCTGGCATTTTTATGGACAGCTTTTTGTTTATATAGGATAACCGCTTTTTTAGTCAGCGCAAAACACAGGCAGCGTCGTAATAAAATTTTGCTTAACAAAGCAAATGGTAGTGACTATTATGATTTAGTAGATTCCAGACTGATGACCCCAAGGACTAAAAAGGAAAAAAGATGGTGGTTTGGAGTTTCTTTAACGACAGGGATATGTGAGGAAATAATTTTTAGAGGGGTTTTTCTTTATCTGATTGCAAGCATATTCCCAAATATATCAGTCTATTTAGTATTTATGATTGCAGTTATCTTATTTGGTATGGGGCATTTTTATCAAGGAACGAAAGGTTTAATAATTACTACTTTGATGGGAGCGTTTTTAGCTTCAATTTATATTGTCAGCGGTTCACTTATCATAGTGATTGTAATGCATTTTCTCACTAATTTTGCTAATGCATTTGAGTATTCGGATAAAAAATAATAAAAAACAGCGTAGTATGACACTCCACCGTTTTCTATCACAAAATTTATTCCTATGTCTATCCTGTTGGATTCGCCTTTTTATGCCCTGCCTTTGCCTTGCCCTGTATCTCATTTACAGGAGGTTCGTCATTTTTCTTAAAATGAGTTTTCTTATTACTTTCAGTTCCGTGGGGTTCCTCCGGATTTGGTCTTCTCATACCTGCTTTTGCCACAATATCACCTCAGTATGATTATCCCCCCTAGTTCCTGCTTTGATATCTGGAAATATTTAGAAGTATACCTGTAGCAATCATCATAACCAAAAGTGATGTGCCGCCATGGCTTATAAACGGCAGTGGAACGCCTGTATTTGGAATAGAGTTAGTCACAACAGCAATATTAATAATCGCCTGACTGCCCACCATTAGCGCACAGCCTGTAGCCAGAAGACATCCAAACATATCTTGGGCATTAAGTGCTATCTTAATAGCCCGCCAAAGATAAACGCCAAATAGAAATAAAACTAAAAAAGCCCCTACAAAGCCCAGCTCTTCCGCAATTACTGAAAAAATAATATCGTTATGGGCCTCAGGGATAAAGCCAAGCTTCTGCCTGCTTTGCCCAAGTCCAAGCCCAAACATTCCCCCTGAGCCTATAGCATAAAGAGATTGAATAATCTGAAAACCTGTGCCTGTAGGATCGGCAAAAGGGTCTAACCAGGCATCAAATCTTCCGGCTCTAAATCCGGCACCTGTCGCTAAAATAAACCCAACTACCGCACTTGCACCTATTCCACCAATAATAAACAGCCAGGTTCTTGCACTTGCCGCAAATATAATTCCAAAACCTATTATAGCTATAATAACGGCCGAACTCATATTATTTGTTCCGCGCCCTATCAGTACAACCATAATGCCTATTATCGCCCCTAAAATAGCAATACCGGGTATTTTATCAGCCCAGTTTTTATTTTTGGCAATCATATCTGATATAAGCATAATAAGTGCAATTTTTGCAAACTCGGAAGGCTGAAAACGTACAACACCGGGAATAGTAAGCCATCTTTGAGCTCCCCCTGCATCGTCACCAATAAATACCGTAAGTACTAAAAGTACAATTGCCCCTAAATAAGCTAATAATGAAAGCCTTTGCAAAAGTTTATAATTAACAAAGTTCACCATTACTATCAAAGCCGCAAAACCAACAAGGGCTGCCCCTATCTGACTTCTTACAAGGGCAAACATATTCTGACCAAACCTTGGGCTGGTAGCCGCAACATAGTAACTTGCGCTATAAACCATAATAATGCCTATAGCTACCAAAAGTATCATAGTTATAAGAAGAGTATAATCTATATTAACAAGTGCAACCCTGCGAACATTGGCAGGTATAAGAGTCTGAGATTCATTTCTATTATTGCTGTCTCTGCCTCTATCTCTCCCGTTACTGGGTACAGTCTCAAGATGTCTAATTCGATTGGGTCTCATAAAAAATCCTCTCCCACACTTTTTGCTTCAATCATTTCAACTCATTCACTATTTTCTTAAACAGGTCTCCGCGATGTTCATAACTTTCAAACATATCCCAACTTGCACAAGCCGGTGAAAGCAGTACCACTTCACCGCTTTTAGTTTCAGTGGAAGCTTTTTTAACCGCTTCTTCAAAGGTTTTTATCTTTTCGTAATTATAAAACCCCTGCTTTTGACAAGCTTCTTCTAAAATATCCGAAACTGCGCCTATTATATAAAGCTTTTTTACTTTGCTTTCAAAAGACTTTACCCAAAGGCTAAAATCCGCGCCTTTATCACAGCCGCCGCCGATTAAAAATATAGGTTTATCTATTGCCTCTATGGCTTTTATAGCAGATTCAATATTAGTGCCTTTAGAGTCATTGTAATACACTACACCATTTAAGGTTCGCACATATTCCATCCTATGTGCAACCCCTGCAAACTTTTTTATACTTGCCACAATAATTTCTACAGGCACATTCATTACATGAGCCATTGCAATAGCAGCCATTGCGTTTTCATAATTATGAGTGCCTGTAACCGTTAAATCCGCTGTCTTAAGAAGGTATTTAGCCTCACCATTTATATTTAAATAAAAGGTATCACCTTTTAGAAAAACCCCATTTATATTGAAATCCTTACGGCTAAAATACAAAACCTTAGCCTTGGCACGTTTTGTAAGCTCTTTGCATTCTATATCATCATAATTTAGCACTAAAAAGTCCGACTCATCTTGGTTTTCAAATATTCGTGCCTTTACATTTACGTAATTTCTAAAACTGCCGTGTCTGTCAAGATGATCCTCTGAAAAATTCAGGATTGCCGACACTTTTGGCTTAAATCTCTCTATACTCTCAAGTTGAAAGCTGGAAACCTCCGCAACACAGAAGGCTTTTTCGTTAATATTTTTCACCCTTTCGCTAAAAGCTGTACCAATATTGCCTACGACCTCACTTAAAGGGTTATGTGCTTTCATAATTTCGTAAAGCATAGATGTGGTAGTGGTTTTGCCGTTAGTGCCTGTAATTGCCAGGATTTGTGCCTTGCAAAATCTTGAGGCAAGCTCAAACTCCCCTATAACAGGAATCCCGGCGGATTTTGCTTTTTCGATATAAGCTAAACCAGTAGGAATTCCAGGGCTTAATACCAGCATATCTTGTTTTAACACTGTATCATCAAGATCAGGGTTTTTACCTGTAATTATCGTAATATCATATTTAATATTTGAAATTTCCTCTTTAAGCTTATCCATTGGCTTAATATCAGAAATGCTAACTATAGCACCTTCATCGCAAAGAAGATTAGCCGCAGCTACACCGCTCCTCGCTATTCCGCACACAAGGGTTTTCATACCTTTAAAATTCATACTATCACCTAATTCCACCAGCTTATTAAATATCCTACCAAACAAAGTATCGTTGTTATTATATAAAACACTATAACTATTTTAGTCTCGCTAACACCTTTCTTTTCATAGTGATGATGGAGAGGTGCCATTTCGAAAAACCTTTTGCCCCCCGTAGCTTTGAAATAAAAAACCTGAATAGTTACTGATAAAACCTCAACCACATATATAAAGCCGACTATAACTAATAAAAGAGGCATCCTAAGTATCAGCGCAGCTGCTGCGACAAAACCTCCAAGGGCCAAAGACCCCGTATCACCCATAAACACTCTTGCGGGATGAGTGTTAAATATAAGAAAGCCTAAAAGACTGCCTACAGCAGCACCGGTCATGGGCAGTATAGAGCTTGTAATTGCCCAGGCACCAAACATAAAAAATGTACACACAATCGCCGTTACACCTGCTGCAAGCCCGTCTAACCCGTCCGTTAAATTTACAGCATTTACGAAGCCTACCATAAATACCGCCGCAAAAGGATAAAATAATATACCCATATCCCACGACAAGTTTACAAATGGGATTGTCAAAACCCTAAAGCTGTTAGCAGGGTCATCAATCTGCATTAGAAAGTAGAGAAAGCCCGCGCTCATAAGAAATTGTAATACAAATTTTTGCTTTGGTGTAAGCCCCTCAGAGCGTTTTTTCACTATTTTTAGATAATCATCTAAAAAACCGATTATACCAAAACCTATTGTTGCGGATATTAAAAGTATCGCTTCAGGGTTATCCCCTAAAAAGAAAATGGTTGATATGAGAAAGCTTACAAGAATAGCAAGACCGCCCATAGTAGGTGTTCCAGCCTTTTTCAAATGGGTCTGGGGACCATCACTTCTTATGTTTTGCCCGAATTTTAGCTTATGCAAAAAAGGTATGAGGACAGGACAAATCAAAAGATTTGCAAAAAAAGCTATTAAAAGGGCTATTATTGCCATTCTCAAATCATAATCCATTTAAACACCTCATAACTATTTGGCAACAGTACATAACCTAAGTTGAAGCAATTTTTTAGAGCGGTACAATCGTAAGCGAATGTTTTGCGACTATGATTTTTCCACGGTTTTTGGAAAAATTGTTGAAGCAAAAAGCGATAAAAAAATTACCTGAAACTAGTTATGCACCATTGCTACTTCTTAAGTTCCTCTATAATTCTTTCAAATTTCATGCCGCGGGAAGCTTTGATTAACACTATGTCCTCAGGTCTTATAGTCACTTTTAATTTTGAGATAAGGGTGTCAAGCTCATTTATGCAAAACACATTCTGATTTGATTTTTGTTTAAAGCCTTTTTCATAGTCTTTGGAAAATTCGCCATATAAAAATAGCATATCTATCTTCGCATCAGCGGCATATTTACCTATCTCTTCATGATAATCGGCAGATTGTTCTCCAAGCTCAAGCATATCGCCAAAAACACATATTTTCCGACAATTTTCATGTCGAATCGAGTCTATCATCGCTCGCATTGAAGGTGGGCTTGCGTTATATACATCATTAATAACAGTAACATTAGTACCTTCTATTTCAAATATATTCATACGGTTTTTAGAAGGTTTGAAATTTTCCAATGCTGCAGCTATATCTTGATTGCTTACACCAAAATGCTTGCCTGCACAAATTGCCGCCGCTGCATTATAAGCAAGATAATCCCCCGGAAGAGAGATTTTCACCGTAAAACTCTCATCGTTTACAGCAATACGCCAAGAGGTGCCTCTAAGCCCTAAATCCTCAAGCTTTTCAAAGCTGCAAAAAGCTGATTTGTCCATACCATAATACAAAATTTTATCAACTTTAGGAGAAATTTTATTTAAAAGCACATCATCGCCGTTTAATATAGCTATAGCTTTTTCATCGGCAAAGTCAAATATTTCTGATTTAGCTTTTAAAATCCCTTCCCTGCTGCCTAAATTGCCTATATGTGCATCACCTATATTTGTCATTATACATACTTCAGGGGTACCTACTTTAGATAGGTTGTGGATTTCGCCAAATTGGTTCATACCCATTTCAAGTACGGCTATTTCTGTGGATTTATCTATTCTAAACACTGTAAGAGGCAAACCTACTTCATTATTAAAATTGCCCTCGGTTTTTACAATATTAAATTTCTTAGAAAGTATATCAGCCACCATATCCTTAGTGGTAGTTTTGCCTGCGCTTCCTGTAATACCGATAACGGTTACATTAAACTGCTCTAAATACCATTTAGCAAGACCTAAAAGGGCGTATTTGGTATCTTTAACTCTTATATGGGGCAGTTCGCCTAAATCCTCATGGCTTAAAACACAAACAGAGCCGGCACTAACCGCCCCTTTCGCAAATTTATGCCCATCAAAAAATTCGCCTTTTAAAGCTGCAAAAAGGCTGTTTTCTCCTACATTTCTTGAATCGGTTGTAACGCTTATTACATCTTTAGTGCCATCCACATTACAAAGGGTTCCCGAAACAGCCTTAGCCGCTTCACTTAAAGAAAATTTGACCATATATCATAATCCTTTCAAGGCTTTTGCCGCTTCATCGGCATCATCAAAATGGATTGTTCTATCAGCAAATATTTGATAACTTTCATGACCTTTACCTGCTATTACAACGGAATCCCCGGCTTTTGCCATATTTATAGCGTAAATTATTGCCTCTTTCCTATCAACAAGCTTAATATAGTCTTTTGCAACAGAGCTTACCCCTGCCTCAACTTCGTCAACAATAGCCTGTGGGTCTTCACTCCTTGGGTTGTCAGATGTTATTACTGAAAAATCAGATAACTTAGCTGCTATTTCACCCATGATAGGTCGTTTTTCTCTATCTCTGTCACCGCCGCAGCCAAAAACCGTTATAATTTTGCCTGATGTAAACTCCCGTACTGAAATTAAAATGTTTTTTAGACTGTCCGGTGTGTGTGAGTAATCCACATAAACACCTATCCCCTTATCGTTTGGAATACTTTGTATCCTTCCGGGGACACCTTTAAGTTTTTTTAGAGCTTTTTGTATAATATTAGGCGAAATACCTAAGTTAAGTGCGGCACCGATTACTCCTAAGGCATTGTATACTGTAAATTTCCCGGGAATAGGGATTTCAAAATCCATAAGCTCCCCTTCTATCTTAAGAGCAAAACTAATTCCATGGCTTGTATATTTCACATTTACAGCCTGCAAATCACTTGGCTTATTTACACTGTAGGTGACAATTTTTCCTGCCGCATAATCCCCCATAAACTTACCATATTCATCATCTATATTGATAATAGAAATATCGCTTTTTTCAAATAAGCGCGCTTTCGCACGGGCATAATTTTCCATTGTACCGTGTAAATCCAAGTGGTCTCTGGTTAAATTAGTAAATATTGAAACAGCAAAACTAAGCCCTTCCATTTTACGAAACTCTAAAGCATGGCTGGTAACTTCCATGACCACATTCCCAACACCATCATCCAGCATTTCTTTAAAAATTTGCTGGAGCTCAATAGGGTCAGGAGTGGTTGAAGTGGCAAACTCAGTTTTAACAGGTATATCCCCCACTCTTGCAGCAACTGTGCCAATCAGCCCTGTCTTTTTTCCTGCCTCTTTAAGTACTGACTCTAAGAAAAAAGTGGAGCTGGTTTTACCATTAGTACCCGTAACTCCTATAAGAGGGTACTTTCTGCCGGGCCAGTTATATAAATTTCCTGCCATAATACTCATGGCTGCGCGTGTATTCGAGACTTTGGCTATAGTTCCATTACCGGACAATTCTACATCTTTACTGACTATAATAGCTGCTGCACCGGCTTTTAGGGCATTATCTATATAATTATGCCCATCTACCTGTAAGCCCTCTATACAAATAAAAACATCTCCGGCTTCAACTTTCCTTGAATCTATTACGATATTTTTAATCTCTGTATCAGTACCCTGTAAAAGGGTATATTCGACATCTCCCAGCATTTTAAGAAGCCTCACTAAAGTACCTCCTATATATCATATACCAATAATTCCCAATTTTAAATATTTCTATTCCGTCAGAAAGTCGTATAAATCTTAACTCTGGAACCTGAGTTTACAGCTTCTCCAGGTCTTGGAAACTGCTCTCTGACATTTTCACCGTCTCCGAATACTTGAGGTACAAGCCCAGCTTCTCTCACCAATCTATTTGCCTCATTAACGGTTACTCCTAAAACATCCGGTATTACTGCGTCCCTAACCCAAGGAAGCTCTAATTCTTCGTCATTATACATAGGTTCAACACCTAAGTAAGGAAGGATGTTCATTAACAGTTCTCTCATAAAAGGACCTACAACTGCGCCGCCGTAATACACCCCTTGAGGCTCATCAACAAGCATAAGTGCCATAACAGTAGGGTTCTCCGCCGGAGCAAAGGTCAAAAATGAGGAGATATATTTACCGCTCCGCCTTGGCAGTTTTTCACTTGTTGCGGTTTTGCCCCCTATACGATAGCCAGGTATATACGTCCTGTGCCCTGTGCCGACATATACAACATCTTCCAATATTTCAGCCATTATGCGAGAGGTTTCGGCAGAAATGATTTGTTCTCCCCTTGGGTTTTCAAACCGCTCAACTATATTTCCATCGCTATCTATTGCTTTTTTAACAAAGTGAGGAGTTATCATATAACCGCCGTTTACCACAGCGGATACAGAGCGCATAAGCTGCAACGGAGTTATCTGAAAGGACTGACCGAAGCTCATAGTAGCAAGCTCCACAGGACCTACATTGTCAAGGCTGTGCATAATAGCGACAGCCTCTCCCGGAAGGTCTATTCCAGTTCTGTCATCTATTCCAAATCTGTCTAAATAGTTAAAAAACATCTCCGTGCCTAATTTCTCCGCTACCATCATAAAAACCGGATTACAGGAGTTTTGTACAGCTTCCGCAAAGTTTAAGGCCCCGTGGCTTCTTGGATATCGCCAGCATCTTATCAGTCGATCTCCTACCATATGGGCACCTGTACATACGAACATCGTTTCCGGGGTTATTATTCCTTCTTCAAACCCTGCCGCACTTGTTATAATTTTAAAAGTTGAGCCAGGCTCATAAGTATCATTTATACTAAAATTGCGCCACATTTGATTTAGGAGGCGGTTTTGCTCCTCTGCTGTAAATGTAGCCCATGAGCCTCTTAATTCTTCGTCATTTATACTGAAAGGGTCATTTAAATTAAAGTCCGGCTTGTTTGCCATAGCGTATATTTCGCCGTTTTGAGGGTTCATAATAATAATTGTGCCTCTCTGGGCACTTTTAAACTCTACGGCTTTTTCTAAAATCTGCTCGGCATATAGCTGCACAACAACATCAATGGTGGTAACAATGCTGTAGCCATCTATAGGCGCTACACGCTCTCTTTGCCCGCCTGCCACTTCGCGGCCGATAACATCGGTTTCTGTGAGTATCCTACCGCTTTCCCCTCGTAAAAACCCTTCAAATTTAGCTTCTAGACCTATTATACCTTGATTGTCTCTGCCTACAAAACCTATTACTTGTGATGCAAGGGTTGAATAAGGGTAAATCCGCCTTATATCTTCATCAATAACTACTCCCGCAAGGTTTAATGCCGCTATTTGATTGGCGATATCTCTATCAACTCTGGTTTGAATGCGCTCAAGAGCAAGACGCCTCTGGACTTTTTCTAAGACATAATCATAATCCAGCTCAAGCATTTCACTAAGAATACGGGCTACCCGCTCAGGCTCTCTTATTTGACTGTTTATAACAGAAACAGATGCTACAGTTTCCGTCAAAGCCATGCCAACCATATTTCTGTCAAAAATAGCTCCTCTGTTTGGCTTTATCAGCCTGTCTCTGGTTTGCTGCTCAAAAGCTAATGATTGCAAAAATTCAGCTTGAAAATACTGTATGTAAAAAATACGGATACAAAGCCCTGCAAGAGCAATCATTATAGCAAATAAAATAACTATAAGTTTCTTCTTTATAATAATATTTGGGTTTTTCATACAATACCCCTAATTTTAGGATAATATTATTGTATTATAAAAACCTAAATACTATGCTAATTAACCATTGCCGCATCAAGACCTGCAGCTATTACCCTGTCTTTAAGAACAGGCGGGTATTCATCGGAATCATACCATTTATACAGAGAATCTTTATCGGGGAATTTCATAAGCACTAATCTCGGATAATCCCATTCTTCTGTTAAAACTCCAGGTTTCTTATCTACAACAAGATATTCTCCATTACATTTGTTAAAAATATTTTCATTATTTTCTAAATATTTTTGACATTCTTCCTCATCACTTACACGAATATTGGCTATAAAGTAAACACTCATTTTAATAATTCTGCCTTTCTTTTATTCTTATTCTACAAAAATTAAAATTTCCGTCCATTCCTGAATTCTTATTTCATCACTTGGCAGCTGACTTGCTACTACTCGCACAGATGACCTTTCCTCTTCCGCCCCATCACCTGATCCTGTATTTTGCGTACCGGCTAAATTATCAACCATAACAGGTACCAAATTTACACTTCTTACAATTTCTCTTGCCTGTTCGGCACTCATTCCAACTACATTAGGCACTGTAGTAAGGGGTACCTCATCACCGCTCATACCTATTGTTAGATGAATTACACTGCCCCGGTCTACCCTGGTGCTTCCTGAGGGGAATTGAGCACGCACTACATCTCCGTTGCCTGATATATCATAGGTAAAGCCAAAGAAATTAAGACTGTTTGTTACTTCTGCAATACTTCTGCCTACATAGTCGGATATATACATAGTATTATCTATTAAAACTCTATTAAAAGCTTCCCGATCATGGGCTTCAATCTGCCTATTAGCTATTATAAAGTTTGTCATATCCCTTACCATTGGAAGGGTTTGGGCATTACCCAGTTCATAAATTTCAGGTAAGCTTATAACTGCCATTATGATAAATTGCGGGTTGTTTGCCGGAAAATAGTTTATAAGAGTCTCTACTACATCATTGTTGTCTGGATCTGATTTGTCCCCTTGCTCCCCTGTTCCGGTTTTCCCCCCTATTAGATAGCCCGGCACAGCTGAACGGCGTGCTGTGCCCCATTCTACAGCATCAATCATAGCAGCTGCCATTAAATCTGAAGTTTCTCTCGAAATAACTTTTCGCGATATTGTAGGTGTGTTTTCATGTACAATATTACCATTTCCATCTACTACTTGGGATACAACAAAAGGAACCATTAAATTGCCGCCATTTATAACACTTGAAAATGACGATAACATCTGCATGGAAGTTACATTAAAGCCCTGACCAATAGAAGCCGCCGCAAGCTCTACCGGATTAAGCATTGAAAGAGAGTGAACCAATCTTTCTGTATTAGGCTCTCCGGGAATGTCTATACCCGTCGGTCTTCCTATGCCAAAATCCCTTTGAAAATTGTAATACCTTTCACGACCTAAACGGTGAGCCACCTCCATTGCGGCTGGATTACATGAATTTGCTAAAGCTTGTGCAAAGTTCTGCGGTCCATGGTCTCCATTAAACCAGCATCTGATAAAAGTACCATTTATATCTCTTCCGCCGCCGCAGAAAAATATATCAGTTTCGCTTATCACTCCTGTTTCCAATGCGGCAGCAAAGACCAAAGGTTTAAATACCGACCCTGGTTCATAAGTATCAATAACGCTAAAATTACGGTTTATTTCAAACATTCTATCTATCCATGTTTCTTCAGGTTCTTGCATTATTCTGTCTCTTATACGTTCAGAATTTATACGCTCTACATTAAGAGGGTCGTTTAAGTCAAAAGAAGGGTATTCCGCCATAGCAAGAATTTCACCTGTATTAGGGTCGGCTACAATAAGTGCTGCAGTGGCTGCCTTTACAAGCCCGCCGTAATGGGTTACAAGTCTTTGGGCTTCTTGCTGTATCGCTAAATCTATTGTTGTAATAAGAGTGTAGCCCTCTATGGCTGCGGTTATATTTGTGGTTGGGTTGTTGTTATCATCAAATACGCTGGACGCTCTGCCTGGCGTACCAACCAGTTCTCTATTATACCCTCTTTCCAAACCCCAAATACTGTCTCCTCGTATATATCCTATAAGAGATGCCGCAAGCACCCCTCCAGGATAATTTCTTACAGTATTCTCCCTAAAGTGAACATGATGTGCCCCTTCATCCATCATCCTTTGTTTGGTTGTTAAGTCAACATGCCTTGCAATAACTCTGTCTTGACTATTAGGATTGCCAAGGACTATCCCGCGAAGCTCTTCTATTGGGATTCCTAAGGCGTTATTGATTCTTCTATATATCTCCTCGGGATCTCCGGCACTTCCTGCTCTTATGCTTGTATCATTTTTTGCATTTAATATTCTATAAGGATCTATGAATATATCATAAACAGTAGTACTTATAGCCAAGGCTTGTAAATTTCTGTTACGATCCAGTATCGTCCCTCTATTAGGTGTAATTATACGCTCACTGCCGCTATTATTTGTTATTCGCTGGGATATAGCCCTTTGGGTAAACTCCTCCCCATATACCACTTGAATATATGCTATCCGCACCAAAAGAAAAGCCAGTGATGAAACAATCAAAAAACCCATAAAGTTAAGTTTTATATTACGGTTTTTATTTTTATTGCCTCTTTCCTTCTCATTTGTCAGTGATGCTTTCTTTTTTCTTCGTCTTTCAAGTTCAGATTCATTGCTTCCTTGTCTTCTCATAAATATATCAATCTCCTGTAAAGATATTTATAAGGTTAATTAAACCTGTTGATGCTGCCTGATAATTGGAATAATCCGCCTCTATATTCACTGTTTCCAAAGGCATTGTCATAAAATTTTGCCTTGGTATATTTATGTATCTTATTTGATGGATTTGAGGCTCGCTCATTCCAAGTCGCGATCTTGCAACCCTCTCAACTTCTTCCATATCTATGCTTCCGGCGGCAAGTGCGCTAAGTTCACCTGTCCGCGACTGCGCCGCTTGAAGTTCACTTCTTAAGCTGCTGTTTGCTCTGCTTTGTGCGCCTGAAAAAGATATAGCCAACAGACTTACGCTTACTCCCATTGCAAGAAATCCTATTGCTAAAAACATAAGTATAGAAGGTCTTAAGGATTTATCCCTGGCATCTTCAGTAACAACCTTTCGTCCTCTTTGGCGAGATTTTTTAGGTCTTTTTACAACTACTTCTTCGGGCAGCATTTCAACTGCCGACGATGAGTTGTTGTAATGATTAGCATAATTATAATAGTTATATGATTGTCTTCGGCGAGGTTCTGCCACGATTATACCTCCTTGTACTGGTTCATTACAATTTTTCGGCTATCCTTAGCTTGGCACTTCTTGAACGATGGTTTTTATCAAGCTCCTCTTCAGATGGAGTTATTGGCTTTTTAGTTATAATTTCTATCTGAGCTTTATTGCTGCAAGCACACAATGGCAATCTTGGAGGACATGTACAAGGATTTTCAAGTCTTTTGAAAGTGTTTTTTACTATACGATCTTCTAAAGAATGAAAAGTTATAATACAAAGCCGTCCGCTTACTTCAAGTCTGTCTATAATATCAGCTATAGCCTGCTCTAAAACTTCAAGCTCTTTATTAACTTCAATCCTTATACTCTGGAATGTACGTTTAGCCGGATGTGGTCCATCTTCCCGCGCTTTTTTAGGTATAGCACTTTTTATTATATTAACCAGCTGAAAGGTGGTTTCAATTGGATGCTCGCGCCTTTTCGCCGCTATAAACTCAGCAATACGCTTTGCCCAATTTTCCTCTCCATAGTTATATATAATCTCTGCAAGCCTATCTTCCGAATATGAATTTACTACTTCATAAGCTGTAAGCTTTTGCTTTTTATCCATCCTCATATCTAAAAGAGCGTCATGGTTATAAGAAAATCCCCGCTCCCCATCATCCAGTTGAAAAGATGAAACGCCTAAATCCAAAATCATTCCGCTTATTTTATCTATATACAACTCGTCCAATATAGAATGGATATTTGAAAAGTTATTTTTAATGAAATAAACATTGGGAAAACTTCCAAAAGCATCCTTAGAGTATGTATGGGCAAATTCGTCCTGGTCTATAGCTATAAGCTTTCCCTCAGGAGATAGCTTTTTTGCTATCATAAGACTATGCCCGCCGCCGCCCAGAGTACCGTCAGCATAATATCCATCCGGTTTTATATTTAAGCCATCTATTATTTCGCTCTGCAAAACAGATATATGATTGTATTGCATTATGTCCAGCCTCCTGTTGTATTGTCTGCATTACTCCAACGCGCTTAATTCGTCAAAAATATCATCATCTATTTCGTAGGTGTCAGGTCCTTCAAGCTGCCATCTCTCTTTACTCCATATTTCTATATAATCTTCCATTCCCACTGTTACGACCTCTTTGGTTATTCCAACAGCTTCCCTTAAATCCAAGGGTATCAGAAAGCGACCTTGTGGATCAGTCTCGCATGGATGAGAATTTGAGAAAAATTGCCTTCGTGCAATCACTACTTTTTTATTGAAAGTTGGCATCTTCGCAAATTTTTCCCTCATTTTATTCCACTCAGAGAGCGGGTAGAGAGTGATACATTTCTTATCTAGGCTTATGGCAACAACAAAAGACGATCCAAGCTCTTCGCGAAACCGTGCCGGAACTATAAGTCTGCCTTTTGTGTCAAGACTATGAAAATTTTTGCCTAGAAGCTTTGTCTCAAAAGTCATGATTTCACCACTTCGCTCCACTTAATAACCACTTTCAACCATTACTAACCACATTCTACCCCAAAGGATGAGTTTTGGCAATATTATTTATACGCAATTTTCTGTGAGTAGCTTGTCATTCTATGTAATTCTTTAAAATTTAATTTGTCGAAATTTGTAAATTTTTTAAATTTCTAAATTTTCTTTTATAAAAAGCGCAACAAAAAAGCCAATGCTTGTATTTGCAGTACAAGCATTGACCTGAACGTTTGTTTTGTATTTGTTTTTTCTTCTTTTTGCTACAGCTTAGTTTGAAGTTTCTTAAGGTTTTATTAAGGCGTCTTCAATAAATTATTTTAACTTACAGTAATATCCGCTCGAATATATGCACTCCACCTTCAAAGGTACCTGCGACTAAATAAGTCCGTACTTCTCCCCTTGCATAAATTTCAAATTCGGCTACAAACTGGCTGTCAAACCAATAATAGAATATAAGCTCAACCTGTTCCGCACCATCGGCTCTAAGAAATTCCCCCGCTGCTGCGATAAACCTTTCATCATTTAGGGCACGGCGGTAAGCCACTCTTGTATCAATATCCATATTTGCCGCTAAATCACCCTGTCTGATTTGTACGCTGTTTAATCTAAGCTCGTGTATTGTAAGTCCTTCTATTTCATCAATATCCGCTATTCTGCGAGTGTCAAATAAAATATCCGCACCTATTGGTGCTGAGATAACATCACCTTCGATTTGATACATTCTCCCCAAAGAATCCCTTAGAGTAAGAACAGTTTCAAAATCTCCTTGAACTCTTTGACCGTCCGCATCTATAATATGAGCTACCACTACATATATTGGTCCCATCCTGCCCATTCTCTCAAGTGTAAGAGTATGTTCCCCAAGCATTATCATCTGCTCAGTATAAGGTCTGTTTCGCATAAGCTCCCTGATGTTAATTATCATATTCGGCTCATAATGAAAGTGAAGACCTGCAAGGATTAAACCTAGAGCACCTTCAACCCTGTTTGCAGCCGGAAATTCAACATTATATATAGTAGTTTCCTCATCTACCCTGTGAAATCTTAAGTCTCTGGCTGGTAATCGGCGCCCGCCTAAATCCAAGTGTACCTCATCAAAGCTTAAATTCCCATTGCCTCCGCGATGCAGCCCAAAAGTAATATTAGTTGTAGTATTAGAAAAATAAGCATTTTGAATATCTAATGTAAAATAATCATTTTCCACTAAAATACGTCTGCCGCCAATATGAATAACCGGCATGCTCCTTAGCCGCCCATCAAAACGGAAAGGAAATTCATGTACAGTACCTGATGAAATCTCTTCAACAGAAAGCACTACCCCTGTTATCCCATTATCCAAAGGTTCAAACCTAAGACTTCTACCAAAATTATCTTCAACAAGAGAGCTTGGCAAAAGCCTGTATTCCTTATTATTGCTGTCTATAACTTTAATATTATACCTATCCCAGACTACATTGTATCTAAATCTAAATTCCGCAACCTTTTCGTTAACTACAATTTCAACAGGTTCAATAATATCCATCCTAAAAAGCACAGGCGTGGATGAAAGGAATATCGAACTTGAATTATTTGCCACTTGCCTTGCAAGCTCCGTCGGGGTTTCAACATTTCTTATAAGCTCATTTTCCCCAGCCGCCAGAGCATGCATTGTATTTAAAATTAAAAAGCCTGCACCGCCAACTACTAAAATAGTCAGTAAAAGAAATACCATCAAAACATACGCAAAGGAAGGTCCTTTAAATGAGGGTAAAATAGCCCCTAACTTCTTAAACAGTCTTCTCTTGCCGGTTTCAAGCTCTTCATCGTTTTCATCTTCATCCGATTGCGAATTATCAGCTCCATTAACAAAACGTTCGTATTCACTTACTGTGTCCGAGTTTTCCGAAGCCTGGGCTTTGTCAAACGGATCATCGCGCTCAACCGTATCGTAAACAGAAACATCCTTTATAAACTCTATCTCATCTTCATCAAAATCCGAATCAAAGTCCTGCAAATTGTCACCACTGCCAAGTTCGTTAAAATTAAAGTCAAGATCATTCAATTTTTCACTGGCAACAGCAGCGTCGTCAGAATCAAGATCCTCATCATCGCCAAAATCAAAGTCAAGGTCTTCCAAGTTAATATTATCAATATCAAATTCGTCAAAATCAGTATCAGGACTTTCTGTAACAGCATCATCTGCAACAGACTCTAATTCTGCCTCACCTAATATTTCCTCATCTTCAACCTGTTTCTCCTCATTCAAGCCAAGTCCCTCTAAAAGCTCAGCCATTTCATCATCATTAAGAATAGAGGCTAAATCGTCATCCATATCATCAAATTTAATCTTATCATCATCCATGATTATCACCTGCCTGAATGTTTTTTCTACACCAAAGTCAATACAAACTTACAAAATAGCATTATCTGAGTTTTTATCGACATTTCCAGGTTTTTTCTTAACAAATTAGCAGCTTTCCTAAGCCGGAAATATATGTAAATTAAAATAATGCAAACACAAATGGAGCGATTACCGATAATAACATTACAAGTACAAGGAATATAGCAATTGCCGCCGCAATAATTCTTTTTTTATCTTTTTTAGGCTTTCTCATAGTCACTCTCCCAAATTTCTTTATATTCATGTGTCCATTAAAAGTATATCATAGTTAATTTAAATACAAAAGCAGAAAATTTATTAAGTATTATTTAAGCATTTGACGATAATAATTCATACATTATTAATGTAGAAATCAGACCGCTTCGCTAACCTGTTTTTGTCAAATTCTATGCCGAAAAGATGGCAGGACGCGGTTCTATTATATAAAATGGAGGTGTACTATGCCAGACTTTGTCGCACGATATATGGGGCTTGCTTTATTTGTAATTTTTGCATTTTGGTTTAAGTTTATTATAGGTCGTTCCGGTAAAAACCAAAAAAATAAAAAAGAAAAACTTATGACTGATGAGCGTGAGGCTAATTTTTCTCGCGTGCAAGAGATACCTGAGCATATGAAATATGCTCCCGATATTAGTAAGCTGCCTGTAAAGGAGTATTTAGGTGATGAGAAGTCTGACAAAGCTGCCACAATGCAAGAGCGAGCCTTAAAAGCTGCTGAATTGCCTATGCTGCGCCTCGACCCCCCTATGACAAACATCGACATTAAACGAGCTTTCGGAGCAACCAATTTGGAAACTATAACTGCCCGGGAGGAAAATTATGAGCAGTATACCCGCGCCCTTTCAAACTGGGCAGCAGAGCTTATAGCACTCGACAATTACGAAGATGCGGAAATTATACTTAATATTTGTGTTGATATGAAAGCACTCTTTTTCCTGCCCTATTCTTTACTTTGTGATATATATGAAAAAACAGTAAATAAAGATGGTCTTTTAAATCTCCAA
This sequence comes from Defluviitaleaceae bacterium, assembly GCA_009779915.1. Classification (GTDB taxonomy): domain Bacteria; phylum Bacillota; class Clostridia; order Lachnospirales; family UBA5962; genus WRBA01. The sequence continues at coordinate 34,512 of WRBA01000011.1, forward strand.
AATAAAATAAGTAATGTTGATATTATTAGAAATAATGAGTCATTATTTGGGAAAATTAATGAATATATTAGTATTAAATACTCCGCACTTAACCCTGATATGTAAATTTGGAGGCATTTGTAATGAATATAGGGCTTTTTACTGACACTTATTTTCCTCAAATAAATGGTGTTGCAACCTCCACTAAAATACTTGAGCATGAGCTTACTAATTTAGGGCATAAGGTTTATATTTTCACAACCACAGACCCAAAAGCCCCTAAAAACGAATCCGGCATATACAGATTACCAAGTATGCCTTTTACTTTCCTACCTTCTCATAGAATGACCTTTATTTATCCTCCCAGACTTTTGGCTAGAATGCGAAAATTTAACTTAGACATTATTCATACTCAAACCGAATTTCCAATCGGTATATTTGGTAAAATCGTTTCAACTATTCATAAAATTCCATCAGTTCACACATATCACACTATGTATGAGGATTATGTCCATTATATAGCTAATGGTCATCTTATCACTCCTAAAATGGCGGCAAGATATTCCCGTATTTTTTGCAATAAATCAAATGCTGTAATAGCCCCTGCGGAAAAAGCTAAGGCTTACCTTGAAGAAATTAGTGTAGTAAAGCCAATAAGTATAATCCCTACAGGTCTTGTTTTTGAACCCTTTAGCCGCGACAATTACTCAAAAGAGGAGCTTGAACATACTAAATTATCCTTAGGTATTAACCTATCAGACCCTGTAATAGTAAATGTGGGGCGTATTGCTCATGAAAAAAGTCTGGATATTGTTATAAATCAAATGCCTTCTCTTCTTGAGAAAATACCAAATGCAAAGCTTTTGATTGTTGGTGACGGACCTAAGCGAACAGAGCTTACCGTGCTTTCCAAAAATTTGGGAATAGAAAATTCTGTTATTTTTGCCGGAGCAAAACCTTGGATCCAGATAGGTAAATATTATCAATTAGGTGATGTGTTTGTTTCAGCCAGCACCTCGGAAACCCAAGGTCTTACTTATATTGAAGCTATGGCTGCTAAAGTTGTTGTAGTTGCTAAAAAAGACCCAAGTATCAAAGATGTGATTATTAATGGCTTTACCGGTTATTATTTTGAGAAAGATGAGGAACTTAGTTCTGTATTATATAAGGCTTTACTTTGCTCTAAGGAAAGAGAAAGGATATCAAACTCAGCATATAACCATATATCTCATATGTCCAGTAAAAATTTTGCAAAAAATGTTGAGGCTTTGTATATGGAAGTTTTGTCAAGTACAGGTTCAAAACCTCATAGAAAATTTAAAAAAATCACCCTGAAAATCTTTAGATGATTGATGATTGGAAATATTCGGAAAAATTGGAAAAGTTTGAGAGTTTCGCGTATTCGAAGAAGATGTATTTTGCAAATTATATAATTATCCACACAAAATAGTTGCTTTAGCTTTACTATTTTGTGTGGATTTCAGTTTATTCCTAAAAAACACTTTTCTCATCCTCACATATCTCCTTTGTTAGCTAAAGCCCCCTTTGCAAATCTATAAAGCCACTCAATGCCTTTCCTTGCAAAAGGCATAAATTTCCCTATTAAAATAGCTGAAATAAGAGTACCTTCACGTACACCATGCAACTCGCCAAAAAATGCTAATGAAATAACAATTCCGATAACCACCAGGGCTGAGTCAAACAAAACTTTTATGCGGTGAAAAGCACTGCCCTCTATCTTGTATACAATTGCTTCCACAAGCCCTTCCGAGGACAGATTCACAAGCTTTGCCTGCATATAAAAGACAACACCGCTGGAGATAAGCACTATACCTATCCCCAGCATAAGAAGCTGCCCGGCGTAAGTAGGTATCCTAAAATCCCCTACTATTAACCTTGCGGCACTGACAAAATACCCAAATACAAAAGAAAAAATGATTTGAGTAAGATTAATCCATTTAAATTCTTTTCGCATTATGATAATTTGTAATAAAATAAAAGTCAGAAATAAAATTGTAACACATATGCCCATATCAATGCCTAAAATTTCACTGGCAACAAAAGGCACAAGCTGTATAGGAGATATACCAAGCTCAGCATTAATAGCAAAGGCTACACCTAAAGCCCATATGAAAAGTCCCGCGTTATAAATTAAAATCCGCTCTATAAGGCGTTTCTCTCTCACCATACTTACAAATTTCTTAATATCAATATTCGTCATAGGCTTATAACTCCCTTGCCGCTTCTTCGCCTGTAATTATACGCAAACATCCGGCGGCTAAGGCTTCAAGCTCGTATTCACCGGGCATAATGACAACAGGTGCTAAAAATGCCACTCCCTCGGAAATATAATCGGTAACAAGCTCCGACTTTGCAATACCTCCGGTGATGATTACAGCGTCAACTTTGCCTTTGAGGGCGGTGCTTAGGCTTCCGATAGCTTTTGAGATATTGTAGCACATAGCTAAAAGCACTGACTCAGCTTTTTTATCCCCATCCTTTATCATTTCCTCTACTATGCGTACATCTGTTGTGCCAAGATGAGCCACAATGCCGCCATTGCCGCGGATACGCCTCTTAAGCTCATTCTTTTGCAAGCCATGTTCAAAGGCAAAATCCACAAAGTCCAGTAAAGGTGCGCCCCCGGCACGCTCCGGCGAAAACGGACCGATATCATCCCCAACGGAATCTATCATTTTTCCTTTTTCATATGCCGAAAGTGACGCACCGCCCCCTAAATGGGCAATAATCAAGTTTAACTCCTCGAAATTTTTACCGATTTTCTTGGCATACTGTATGGATTGGGCACGAGAGTTAAGGACATGGGATAAACTCTTTCTATTAATCTCAGGAAAGCCTGTTATAGCCGCAATTTCCGGCAAAATTCCGGCAGAGACCGCATCATAAATATAAGCGTCACAGCCAGCTTCCTGTGCTACCAAATCAGCCAAAAGAGAGCCTAAGTTTGAGGCATGAATACCACCAAGTCCTTTTGTAACCCAATCTTTCATTTTTTCATTAACCTTATAGCCTCCGGCTTCAATGGGAGGCAGCAAGCCCCCCCGCCCTACTATTGCTGAAAGGTCACTGGGCTTATAACCGCGGTCTTTAAGGGCTTTAAGCACAAAGTCCAACCGAAAATGCTTTTGAGCAGGCAAATCTGGAAAAGCCTGAAGTTCTTCCCGCTTATGCTCAATGCTTTCGGTAAAAACCACTTCTTCATCCTTAAACAAACCAATCTTTGTAGATGTAGAACCTGGATTGATAGCAAGAATTAAATGTGACATATGTATATCCTCCTATACAAGGCTCATGCCGCGCGCAAATGCTTTTTGGTTTATTTCCACAAAAGCCGGTCTTACATTTGCGGCAATAATACTCATCCAATCAATATCCATAAGTCCCATCAGCTTAACTGTGGCACCAAGCAGGAGTATGTTAAGAGCGCGGGGATTGCCAAGCTTTACAGCCTCTCCATAGGCATCTAAAACAACTGTATCAATTTTTCCTTGTATCTCCTCTAATATCTTATCCGAATAAACTGCCTGACCAATAAGCACAGGCATCGGACTCCAAACAAGGCTGTTTACCACAGCTTTCCCTGTAGGTTTTAAATACTCAAGCCATCTAAGTGCCTCCATCTGCTCGAAAGAAACAAGTATATCCGCACCAGCCCTTTCAATTACAGGAGAGTAAACTTTATCACCATAACGCACATGGGTGGAAACCGCGCCGCCTCTTTGGCTCATACCATGTATTTCGCTCATTTTCACATCATAGCCGGCCTCCAATAAGCCTTGGGAAAGAATTTTCGAGGCAAGAATAGTCCCTTGACCTCCAACGCCTACCAGCAATATGCTCTTTGTAGCCTTCATTTACATCCCCTCCTCTACAAGTTTTATAGCCGTTTTAGGGCAAATTTGGGCGCAAACACCACAGCCCATACACATTTCTGTATTAATATTCGCTTTTTTATCCATTACAGAAATTGGGGGGCAGCCGGCACGTATACAAGCTTTACATCCGATGCAATCCTCAGTATCTACCATATATTTTTTCTTAAATAAATCTTGTCCGTACTCTTTATAATCCCCTTCACTCAAAGGCTTAAGTACACAAGGCCAGCGGGTGATTATTACATATGGCTCATTTTTGGAATAAGCGTCGTTTAAAACTTCCCTCACGGCTTTTATATCATTAGGGTCAACTGTGGCAACATTTTTAGCACCTAAAGAGCGTGCCACTGCCTCAATATCAATTTCAGGGGCCGGCTTAAGGTAAGCATTTCGCCCGGTGCCTGGATGCTCCTGATGACCTGTCATACCTGTTGTGCGGTTATCTAATATAACGCAAATGGTATTGCTTTCGTTGTATAAAATTTCAATCAGCCCAGGTATGCCCATATGGAAGAAAGTGGAATCCCCCATAACCCCTACAACACGGGTATCTTTACCGGCAGCATTAAGGGCAATTTGCGAGCCATGCCCCGCGCTGAATGCGGCTCCCATACATATAAGATAGTCCATTGCATTAAATGGAGGCGCAAAGCCTAAGGTATAACATCCAATATCACCTGCCACCAAAGTGTCCTTTTTCTTCGCAAGCTCATAAAAGAAGCCGCGGTGAGGACATCCCGCACATAAAACAGGGGGACGTGGTGCCACAAGGGATTTATCGTAGGCAAGCCCTTCAAGCTCCTGCCCAAAGATGGCTTTTCTAAGGACATCCGGGGTCATTTCACCAAGTGGCGGAATAATATCCTTGCCAATGCATTCATAGCCGCACCGCTGTACCCAATGCTCCAAATACGGATCGTTTTCCTCTATTATATAAACCTTATCAACTTGGCTCATAAACTCGTCTAACAATTTATCCGGCAGAGGGTATGTAGCGCCCAGCTTCAGATAAGTTGCCGTATCACCAAATATTTCTTTGGCAAAATTCACACACATACCTGAAGCAATAACCCCAATTTTACCGCCTTTTTCTATGTAATTAAGCTCAGTACTTTCCGTAAAATCTTTTAAGCTTTTTAGCCGCTCTTCTAGGATAACACGCCTTTTTACTGACATTAAAGGTACCATAAGGTATTTTGCCGGATCTTTTTGGTATTCCTTAAAAGGAACTTCTATGCGGTCACTTAAAGCCACAGGGCTTTTTGAATGAGCAATACGAGTTGTAATACGTACCATTACAGGAGTGTCAAATTTTTCACTAATCTCGTATGCCGCCTTCATCATATCAATGCATTCCTGGCTGTCAGAAGGCTCCAACATAGGAATTTTAGCGGACTGGGCATAATAACGGTTATCCTGCTCATTTTGGGAAGAGTGCTGCCCCGGTTCATCAGCCGAAATCAGCACCATACCCCCGTTTACTCCTGTGTAGGCAAAGGTAAATAAAGGGTCAGCCGCAACATTAACCCCAACATGTTTCATGGAAGCCACTGCCCTGGCACCTGCAATAGATGCGCCTATGACCGCTTCTAAAGCCACCTTTTCATTAGGTGCCCATTCGGCAAAAATCCCTTCGTATGTAGTGAGATTCTGTAAAATCTCCGTACTTGGCGTACCGGGATAGGCGGAGGCAAAAGTTACGCCTGCCTCGTAAGCACCGCGTGCCAATGCCTCATCCCCTGTTAAGAGAACTTTCATATTAGTTATCCTCCTTAATAATTTATAAATTTTATACTATACTTCACTTCGATACCTTGTCTTTATAGCGCAAAAAAGCCCCGGCAAATACCCTCGTTTCAATGTTATCCATCATAAGTCTCAATTTTCTAAAGAGTTAAAAGAATTGACAGAAGTTTCTCTTCAGCACTTGCCCCTCTGGAAACAAGTATGATAGGGGCACTTGCACCCAACACACACCCTGCCATTTTAGCTCCGCCAAGATAAATCAGTGCCTTACTCGTAATATTGCCTGTGGATATATTAGGCATTAAAAACAAATCAACTTTGCCGGAAATTTTGGAATCAAAGCCTTTTATAGCAGCGGATTCAGGGCTTACAGCCAAATCAAAGGACAAAGGACCCTCAATGATACAATTTGTAATTTCGCCTCTCTTGTTCATCTCAGCAAGGGCTTTCGCATCAAGAGTTTCCTGCATTTTGTCATTTGCCGCCTCCACAGCAGCTAAAGCCGCTACATTAGGATTGTTATATCCAAGAGACCTCATGAAACCAATAGAGTTTTCAATTATTGCTTTCTTTTGCGCTAAATCCGGTACGATATTCATGCCGCCGTCTGTAATAAACATTAATCTAGGGTAAACAGGGGACTCTAACACAGCTAAATGAGACAAAAGCCCTCCGGCACTTATCCCAGTTTCTTTATCAAGTACGGCTTTTAATAAAGTGCCTGTTTGCAAGTTACCTTTCATTAAAACTTGAGCATCTCCATTACGTATCAGATCTACAGCTTTCTTTGCGGCTTCCTCTTCGGAGTTTGTGTTAATTATTGCATCCTTCTCTACGCCAAAGCCAATTTCCTCGGAAATTTCCGTAATTTTATCATAGCTGCCTACAAGCCAGTATTTTATATTTAACTCTTTTTTGGCATCCCGTATAGCTTCAAGAGAATGTATATCTGCGGCAGAAGCCACAGCAATTCTTTTAGGGCTTTTTTTAAGCGCGCCGGTTTTTAATGCATTAAAGTTTTCAAACAAAGCTATCACCCCTTATATATTCTATTTTAAAGTTTACTACAAAACAAACTCCTGTGCAATGAAAAGCGCAGGAGTTTATTTTAAACTAACTATATGTTTTATTTAATCTTCTTTGGCGCAATTTTAGATGATATCACCAAATATTTTTCCTTAGTTGCTAAGCCGCCTCTAATATGTCTTTCGGATTTATTAATTTCTAACACTCTCCTTGCTTCGCCGGCAAGATTGGGGTTAATTTTTTCAAGGCGTTCAGTCACATCTTTATGTATAGTTGTAGCTAATCAGAACGTTTTTGCCAATTTCCATATCCGATAGTAATTTTAAATAAATATCCATATTTCCATTTTCATCAACAGTAATTTTATCAATTACTCGCTTAAGTCTGGCATTTGTCATAAGTTCTATATCCATTATATTTTCAATATTGGTAAAGGTAGAAGACAAAATATCTTCAAGTTCCTCCTCTTTATCTGTAGCGCACGAGAAGATTTTAAGCTCATTTTCTAACTGTTCTATTTCTTTGTTTAGCGCACTTGCTTTTTCTCGGAGTTCATCCCTGGTGATTAAATCATCTTCATACATATCCATATATTTTTTACGGGATTTAATGGCTTTTGCAAATTTGTCAGATAGCTCTTTTTCAAGATTTTTATTATCATTTTTTCCACTGTAAATACGGTTAAACTCCTTCAGAATACTACCAATAACGTCTTTTTTTGAGCTTAGGGTACTAATAAAAAACTCATGGATTGCTGTTTTAAGCTCGTTTTCATCAAGCTTTGCTGTACATGGGCAGCTCTCAGCACCTCTTGTATTACGCCCGCTGCACACCCATTTAATATATTGATTTTGATAAACTCTCTCAATCCGGCGGAAGCTATAGCCGCAATGTTTGCATTTAATCAAAGTAGAAAACAGATGCTTATTACTTTGCCGTTCTTTATAAGTATTTAGAGACCCACCGCGCTCTGTAAGTATTTTACCTGCCTGCTTAAATATATCCTGCTCTATAATCTGCAAATCTTGTCGCTCGGTAATCATCCATTCAGCTTCATCCTTTTCCTTACGTTGACCTGTAAGAAAATCCGCAATTTCTTCTTTGCCATTAATTATTGTTCCACAGTACAATTCATTTGAAAGAATCCTTGCCACGGCATTTTGGCTCCATTTAAAGCCACGCTTGGTTTGTACCCCTTCGTGATTAAGTATCTGGGCTATTTTATTTGTGCCATAGCCCTCGTTTACATATAAATCAAAAATTTTTCGTACAATATTCGCTTCAAAATCATTTATCCGCAAATTAAAATATTCACCCTTAATCTTATCATAACCATAAACAATATTAGGAACCCGCCCTTTACTTGCGTTAAGTTTTTTGCCAAACTTAACACGTTTAGAAGTATTTGCGCTCTCTTCTTGAGCCAATGCGCCATAAATGGTTAAAATAAATTCCGAATTGCCCATAACTGTTTGATTAGAGGTTAAAAAAACCGTCTCAATATTCATTGTTTTTAAGGCGCGTATACTGTTTAAAAAATCTACTGTATTTCTTGCAAAACGGGAAATATCTTTAACTATTACCATATCAAAAAGTCCGGTTTTTGCATCTTTCATCAATCGCTGAAACTCTGTACGGTTTTTTATTTTCGTCCCTGATATCCCTTCATCCGCATAAATACAGACAAGGTTATGCCCATTGCTTTTGGCAAATTCGTCAAAAAATACTTTTTGTGCTTCTAGACTATTGATTTGATCATGTTTGTCCGTAGATACACGGCAATAGGCGGCTATATTCATTGTTATCTCCATAATAAAAACATTGTTGTGTAACGTCTGTTATACTGAAATCCGAACAAAATATATTGTATATGAAGCACTGGCGCGCTGCAAGGATAATTTAATTCATAACTTCTTTTTTAGTCTCATATGATATAGTCAACGCATATGAAAATGAACATAAGAAAACGCATGCCGTTTTTCGGAAGATGTCAAGTTTTATGTGGGCATTTTCATCTGCGTTTACTATAAATTCAAAGGGGTGGTTGTCTATGAAAAAGAAAGAGCAAATAAAGCTTGCTAACATAACTTTTCATAATCCAAACACCCCTGAAGAAACAGTAAAATTGTTAATAAGGGTCGGTGCAGAAAATATGGCTGATTATATGAAAAATGAACTGCCAAAACCTAAAAACTACTGCCGGATATAGCTGTGTATTATATCGGGCGATTGCAGGTTTTCCAGTGTAAGCACATCTCCGGCTATAGTATATGTCCAGCTTTCAACATCTCCCCACCAGGAGTAAATTAACAAAAGCTCCCCGCCTTCTGTACGCCAGTCAAACCCTTCTTCCAAGTTAAAGCCGCGTACACCTTCTCCGTCCCCTTGGAAAGTATATGTAAATGTATTGTCCTCATCCCAAGCCCATACCCCAATTAGTTCCTCCGCACGCTCTAACAAAGCTTCAGACAAGTAGCTAAACCTCTCATCAAATTGCAAACTGTCTAATGTAATTATACCTTCGCTAATGCTGTATGTAAAACTTTCTATCATAAATTCTGTATAGATTAACAAATGCTCGCTGTCGTATATGCGCCATCCAAATTCTTCTAATTCTAAATCCTCCCAATCAAAACCGCGTGCACCGCGTCCATCAGCATGGAAAATTAATTTATAGGAAATCCCCTCGTCCCATAACCATGTACCAACCAGCTCTTGTGGACGCTCAGCCGGTGGAAGCCCTGATAAATCGCCAAACATTGACTGAATAACCTCGCGCAATTCAGACTCATCATTGTAAATAATGCGTATATTGCATATAAAGCCGTCTCTAACTATCACAAAGTGGCGGTCAAAAGTGGTAAAACCGAACATTCTCATCTCAGCATCTACAAAACCCCAATCATGCTCGCCAATTCTAACAGTACCACTTGAGACATAATTTACATTTCCGCCCATTTGCTCATTAAGCTCCACTAATGAGTCGATAGCTTCAGCCATAGTCGGCGGGCGTAAGCCGCCATGCCTCATAAAATATATTTCAACACCGGCTCCTGTAAAATGATTAGTGGCAACCATGTCGTAAAACACATCGTCATCACCTCCCATTAACTGGAGAGAATCGCCCTCAAGAGTAAACATATTTGCCGCCATCAGCAGCATTTCCGCTTCTGTAGCCGCTTCCCAAGAAGAGGGTATTGTAAAGCTGAGACCTAAATATTCACTTGTAAATACATTGTTTTCCCAAACCCCGCGGGTTGGGGTAACCGCCCCTGTTCCCAAAAAGTTTTCGCATGCTGTAAACAGCAGCAGTATCATTGTAAAGGCAATTATTGATATGTAAAATCTCTTACTCATATTTTCCACTCCTACCAGTGCTATGGACTATTAAGATGCAGCGAAATTAACTTCCCCATCGTCATCAGAATTATAGCGAAACAGCCTCTGATCTCGTCATTGCGAGTCAGATACAAGGTATCGACGCGGCAATCTAAAGCATATTACGTGATGAGATTGCTTCGCCTCTGGCTCGCAATGACGGTGCGAACGCTAATTTCGCTACAACCTTAATGACGACGGGAGATGCCCACGAGGAAACTAAGGCTCCTGCCGTTTCGTTACAACTCTATTGCCAGTGCGTATTAAATCAGTATAAATTTTATCATACCTTTGGCAATGTTGCAAATCCCTTCTCAAGTTCTTCGTCTGTCGGTATATAATCCGTCATTTGCCCCGAGTTATAATTCCCATAAGCCATCATATCAAAATATCCTGTGCCTGAAAGACCGAATAAAATGGTTTTCTTCTCCCCTGTTTCTTTGCATTTTAGTGCTTCGTCAAGGGCGCATTTTATTGCGTGAGATGACTCAGGCGCCGGGAGTATTCCTTCGCACCGGGCAAAGGTTACGGCAGCTTTAAAGGCTTCACTTTGCACAATTGATACCGCATCCATATGCCCATCGTGGTAAAATTTAGACAGCACCGGATTCATACCGTGATATCTTAAGCCGCCGGCGTGATTTGGTGAGGGCATAAAGCCACTGCCAAGGGTATACATTTTAATAAGAGGGGTGGTTCTTGCCGTATCACCAAAATCATAAGCATACCGCCCCCTTGTAAAGGTGGGGCATGAAGCAGGCTCCGCCGCTATAAAGCGAATATTGTTCTTCCCATCAAGCTTATCAGCCATAAATGGGGAGATTAAGCCGCCTAAATTAGAACCTCCACCGGCACAGCCTATTATTATATCCGGCTTAATATCGTACATATCGCACGCCATCTTTGCCTCAAGCCCAATTATACTTTGATGGATAAGCACATGGTCAAGGACAGAACCAAGAACATAACGGCAATTATCTTTTTTCATTGAGCTTTCTATGGCCTCGGATATTGCACAGCCCAATGACCCGCAGGAATCCGGAGTTTCTGCCAAAATCTTTTTCCCCGCCTCAGTCATATTTGAAGGAGATGGTATAACATTCGCACCATAAGTTTCCATAACCATTTTTCTGTAAGGCTTTTGCTCGGCTGAAATCTTAACCATATACACATCCAGCTCTATGCCATAATAAGCACATGCCATTGATAATGCCGTACCCCACTGCCCTGCCCCTGTTTCTGTGGCTAAAGATGTAATCCCCTGCTCTTTAGCATAATGAACCTGTGCCGCCGCGGAATTAAGCTTATGAGAACCTGAGGTATTATTCCCCTCAAACTTATAATAAATCTCCGCGGGAGTATCCAGCATTTTTTCCAAACAATATGCACGTACAAGAGGCGATGGGCGGTACATACGGTAAAACCCAATAAGATCCTCAGGTATTTCAATATATTCATCTTTTGTGTTAAGCTCCTGCTCAGCCGATTTTTTACAAAATACTGCTTCTAAATCTTCTTTTGTGCATGGCTTAAGTGTTCCCGGATGAAGCAAAGGCTCAATATTATCTTTCATTTTAGCGCGGATATTGTGCAAATACCTTGGTGCGCTCTCCTCAGGAAGATAAATTTTGTAAGGAACATTACTCATAATATATCACACCTTTCTTAAAATGTCGGTAAAAATAAAAAAACGCCCTTGAGATAATCTCAAAGACGTGTTAAATAACGCGGTACCACTTTGATTTGCGAAAAAGTTACCCTTTTCGCCTTAGCAGGCAGCAAACACTGCCCCGGACTCTAACGCAGCCCATACGTTACGGAATACTAAGCTATAAAGCCTTTGACCGCACCCTCAGTGATCCATTTAATACGCTGTGTACTGCAGGTTCCCAGCTGCCCCTGCTCTCTGTGAATTCATACGTATTTTTATCTCCACATCATCGGTTTGTATTGGTAATATTTAATTTATATAGTAGCATATTAACATACATAATTCAATGTGTCAAGTTTTTTCATGAGTATTATCACGACAAACGCATGAAAAGATAATTGCTAAGATTTGTAATTTGCATCGCAGATTTTAATCAATTTGACGAAAGTTCACTTCCGTCAAATTACAAAAGTTCGCAAAGTTTCGTAGGAACTTTGCAAATTCACCTTAAGCTTCTCGCCGAAATCCTGATTTCGGCGAAGGGCAAACCCTTCATGGGTTTGCCCTATGAGTATTATACATACTCTTTTATTACATTAAGCACTTCACCAATATCCAGCGGTTTACCAACATGCCCGTCCATGCCGGCTTTTAAGCACCGCTCCACATCCTCTCGAAAGACATTTGCAGTCATTGCTATGATTGGAATAGTTTTAGCATTGGGTAAATCCAATGCGCGTATATGCTGCGTGGCTTCAAATCCATCCATTTCCGGCATTTGCAAGTCCATAAAAATCATATTAAACCGCTCAGGTGATTCACAAAATATTTGTAAAGCCTCAGCACCATTTTGCGCGCATATTATCGATATTTTTGTCGGTTCCAGCAAAGCTTTCACAATTTCTTGGTTAATTTCAACATCTTCAGCAAGGAGTATACACTTGTCTTCATAAGTTATAAAAATATCTTCTGCCTCTTCATTTGCAGCTGCGCCAAGGTCTTCTAAAGCCGCCAAGCTATTTTCACTGCCTCTCTCCAGCTTAACCTCAAAGGCAAAGGCAGCACCTTTACCAAGCTCCGATTCAACCCAAACCTTTCCGCCCATCATTTCAACAATGCTCTTGGTTATGGAAAGTCCAAGACCGGTGCCGCCGAATTTACGTGACGTACTCGTCTCCGCCTGCTGAAAGGCTTTGAAAAGATTTCTCTGCTGCTCAGGGCTTATACCAATACCTGAGTCTATCACTTCAATTTGGATACTGCAAAACTTTCCCTCTTCTTCCATCAATTTGGCGTTTAGGGCAATCGTGCCTCTCTTTGGAGTAAACTTAATCGCATTCCCTAAAAGGTTTGTAATGACCTGCGCCAGCCTTTGATCATCTCCTATAAGCAGCTTAGGGATATTAGCATCTATATCTACCGTAAAACTATGCTCTTTTTCATCAACGCTAAAGGAAACAACATTTACTGTTCTCTGTATCATTCTCTCAAAATTAAATTCCTCAACAGATAACTCAAATTTTCCCGAGTCAATCTTTGACATATCAAGAACATCGTTAATAATACCAAGTAGATGGGTAGAAGCATCCTCGATTTTATTTAGGGTTTCATGAACCTTGGCGATATCCTTTGAAGCTTTGCCTATAGCGGTCATACCAATTATAGCATTCATAGGAGTCCTAAGCTCATGACTCATATTCGACAAAAAAACACCTTTTGCGTGAGACGCCTTTGTATATGATTTGCAAAAAACATAAAGTATTAACATTATAGCTACTGTCGTAAGAAAACCTACATAGTTTTGCGCCATTGTAAAGCTTGCGCCAAGCATATTGCGCTCAAGAACCATAATAAAAAACCCTTGTACCATACTAATTGCTGTAATATAGATGGCAAGCCCTTTAGGTTTCATATAAGTAAGGGAAATCATCGCCCCGCCTATTGTATATGTGAAAACCAAAAAATCCCCATAGAAATATACAGCCCCAAAAGTGACTAGTACAATTAATGTGAAAGGTGTAAGAAAAGACAGATATTCATTACGAGTATCGCTCCGCTCCAAGATAATATAGGATAGAACTATGCCTATATTAATTAAAATCCTGACATGTAAATGATCAGGAAAAAACAATATATAATACGCTGAAGTCGCAACAAAATAAAACAATAAAATTATAAGAATATTAGGCGCAATTATATTCTTCTCTGAACCTTTAAAGATATATTTTCTTATGAAAGGAACCATGTAGACCACCTGCTCCTAATAGTTTAAAAACCTGTTTACTATCTCGATTTCAACAAATTTCCGAGTGCTTTTTCGTCAGGCGAGGAGAGGCTGACGACGCAAAGCCAAAGCTTTTGTTAGGAAGCCTTAACGAAGTCCTGATGGAAAATAAGCCGAAAAGGCGTTTGGAATTGAGATAGTAAACAGGTTCTAACATATAAGTTAAATAATTCTATTTTATACTTTTTTAATATTATAGTAAAGAAAAATCCGAACTCACACCGATTACTTTCAAATCAGCATGGTTCGGACTATGCATTAGCACTGCGGTTGACAGGACTTGAACCTGCACGTCATTGCTGACACAAGATCCTTAGTCTTGCGCGTATACCAGTTCCGCCACAACCGCTTAAGCTTAAACCGTATATTATAATACTACTAAAAAATAAAATTGTCAACATCTAGTTGCGGAAATTTTGCAAAGTTTTAACATCCCTTTACACAGTTTTAGCTAAGGGCCAGGAGAGTCCAACCTTGAACGCCCCTAGCCCTAATATTGAATAAATATTACTTAAAAACCCGCTGCCTCCTCAAACTTATGAAAACAGCCGGTTTGTGTCTCAATTATTATACTTCTCTGCCCGCATAAACTCTTTCAGCTACTTCATTTTCATATACTTCGCCATCTATTATAGTTTTTTCACATAAAGTAAAATTTGAGAATGGGTTACCGTTAAATATAGCAACATCCGCGTCTTTTCCAGGCTCCAGTGAACCGACTCTATGGTCAAGCTCAAGAATTTTTGCAGCTGTTATAGTTACAGATCTAAAAGCTTCCTCAAGAGATAATCCCCTTGCGATACAGAAACCTACATGTGTCGGCAAGTATTTAGTTGATGAGGCCGCATCTTCCGAGAGGCAGAAGGTTATGCCCGCTTTCTCAAGTATACCTGCGGTTTCAAACTTACGTCCCCAAATTTCCATTTTAGCATATCCCATTGTAAGAGGACCAATTACGCACTCAATATTGTTTTCTTTAAGAAAATCAAGGATTTTATGAGACTCTGTAGCGTGTTCAACCGCAAATTTCAAATTAAATTCTTGTGCAATCCTTACAGCAGTAACGATATCATCAGCTCTATGGGCGTGGATACGGCATTTCATTTCACCTTTAACCACAGGTACAAGAGCTTCTAACTTAAAATCAGGCTTAGGTGCTTTAGATGGGTCAGTTTTGCCAAGCTCAAGCTGCTCAGCATAAACTTTGGCATTGTAGAGAGATTCCCTTAGTACCGCGCCTACACCCATACGGGTAACCGGCATTTTTTTCTCAGAACCGTAAACTCTCTTAGGATTTTCCCCAAGAGCCATTTTCATATGCTCCGTACCAGGAATTACAAGGTCAAACACTGTAGAGCCTTCTTTCAGTTTAAAGCTTAAACCGATGCCGCCTATTACATTTGCGGAACCCGGAAGTGTAAAACAAGTTGTAAATCCTGCTTTTCTCGCGTGCTCTATACCCATATCAAAAGGATTAAGGGCATCAAGTGCGCGGATATGTGCGGTTACGGGACCTGACACTTCATTACCATCCACTGTACCCGGCTGTTGTACTGCTTGAGGCTCATTAAACGTAGAGATGTGGGTGTGGGCGTCAATTAAACCGGGTGTTACCCATTTGCCTGTTGCGTCAATAACTTTGGCACCTGCCGGAATTTCCACATCAGCGCCTACAGCTTTGATTTTTGTACCTTCAATCAAAACTACTCCATTTTCAATGGTACCGTTTGTTACGGTTACGACTTTTCCGCCTTTAATCGCTAACATTGTTTTATCATCTCCATATGTATTTTTTTGAAGCTTGTTTTTAATTATATTCTAAAGCTAAGACAATTACAATAGCATTTGTGCTGATTGACACAGCTTGCTATAAAGCATTATAATATGCATATAAAGAAAAACGCTGAACTGTGTGAAGCGTTTCTTCCCTAATTATGCAACGCGACTTTGTAAAACAAAGTCGAGTCATGTTTGGAGGAAAACCATGTCTTTTCGTATCGGAATAGGTTATGATGTACACAAACTTGCAAAAAATCAAAAACTCGTTATTGGGGGAGTTACAATCCCCTACGATTACGGTCTTTTGGGTCATTCTGACGCAGATGTACTTACTCACGCCATAATGGACGCTATGCTGGGGGCTTTGGCTTTAGGCGATATAGGTAAACTCTTTCCCGATAGCGATCTTTCATATAAAGGAATATCAAGCTTAGCACTGCTTGAGAAGGTTAATAATATGATAATAGAAAAGGGTTATAAAATAGTGAATATTGACAGCGTAATAGTGGCTGAAATGCCCAAATTCGCACCTTATATTAATGACATAAGGGGGAGCCTCTGCCGATGTCTTGACCTTGACGTGGATTTAATAAGCGTCAAGGCTACCACCGAGGAAGAGTTAGGCTTTACAGGACAACGACTTGGCATAGCCGCTAAGGCTGTGGTACTTGTGGGAGGATAGATAATTATGATAGTTTATAATACATTAACTAAAAAAAAGGAAAAATTTAAGACTATAGAAGAAAACAAAGTAAGTATGTATGTTTGCGGACCAACAGTTTATAATTTTATCCATATAGGCAATGCAAGAACTTATATTGTTTTTGATGCTGTCCGCAGATATTTTAAGCACAAAGGCTATGATGTTACTTATGTGCAAAACTATACGGATATAGACGATCGAATTATACAAAGAGCTAATGAGGAAAATATCACTTCACTTGCATTTGCTGATCGTTATATTATGGAATTTGAAAAGGATATCGAAGCCCTAAACATACTTGCGGCTGATTTTTACCCTCGCGTAACCTCTGAAATAAGCGGCATAGTCGAAATGATAACAACACTTATTGAAAAAGGCTTCGCTTATGAAATAAACGGCAGTGTCTATTTTGACACATCCAAATCTCCTGAATACGGTAAGCTCTCAAGACGTGATTTAGATAGCCAAGAAGCAGGTTTTAGAATTGACATTGATGATGAAAAAAAGCATCCCGGTGACTTCATTCTTTGGAAGCCGAAAAAAGATGGTGAACCCTATTGGGAATCTCCTTGGAGTGAAGGCCGACCCGGCTGGCATATTGAATGCTCCGTTATGGCCAAAAGATATTTAGGGGAAAATATCGACATCCACGCCGGCGGCGAAGATTTGGTGTTTCCTCATCACGAAAATGAAATTGCTCAAAGTGAAGCGGCAAATGGCAAGCCTTTCGCAAATTATTGGTTTCACGGCGCGCTTCTCAATATCGATAACCAAAAAATGTCGAAATCTCTAGGCAATTTCTTCACCCTCCGTGATGTAGGGGACGAATTCGGTTATGATGTTGTGCGTTTTTTTATACTGTCGAGCCATTATAGAAGTGCTATGAATTTTACTCGCGAATCTCTCGCTGCCGCAGGCAATGGACTTATGCGTATAAAGCAATGCCATTCAAATATTAAATACAATTTAGAAAATACGAAAAACTCTAATATTACAAAAGAAGAACTCGCTCTCCTAGAAAAAAGTGATAAATTTCACAAGGACTTTGAAGCTTCTATGGATGATGATTTTAATACCGCTGACGCAATTTCAGCAATATTTGAATTTGTGCGCTTTATAAATAAAAATATGAATGCGGACTCGTCCTCAGGGTTTTTAGAAAAACTATGTAAAAAGCTTGAACTCCTAAGTAATATATTAGGGCTTGTTATAAGTAAAGAAGAGTCCGCCGACAGCAAGGAAATCGAAGAGCTTGTGGCAGCGCGCACTCAAGCCAAAAAGGACAAAAATTTTGCCTTAGCCGATGAAATAAGGGAAAAGCTAACCTCAATGGGCGTAACTGTAGAGGACACAAGACAAGGGGTTAGATGGTATTTTAATGAGTAAAAACTTTTTAGAAACAATGCCTAAAAACCCTGACAATATAAGCGAAATACAAATTTTAAACCTTGCTTATATAGGTGATGCTGTATTTGAAATTATGGTACGTACTCATATTATAAACAACACTAAATCGGCAGCAAATGAACTGCACAATATCGCAAAAGCCTATGTAAGTGCAGGGGCACAGTCGGAAATGTATAAGGCTCTCGAGGGAGTTTTAAGCGAAAAAGAAATGTCTGTAATGCGCCGTGGCAGAAATGCAAAAAGCTACACCAAGGCAAAAAACGCCTCTATTAACGATTACCGTCATGCCACAGGTTTGGAAGCTTTAATTGGCTATCTTTATTTGAAAAACGAAGTCCAAAGGCTTATGGAAATTTTTGAAATTTGTATAAAAACCGTAGGGAATCCCCTGCTTTAAGGAGTAGAGCTATGAAAAACAAAAGACTTTTAAAAAACAACGACCGTACGCGCCCTCCCCGTCCGGAAAGATTTGAAAGACCGGAGCGGGAAGAGCGCCGTGAGCGAAAACATTTAATTGACTATAACGACGGTCTTATTTTAGAAGGTCGCAATGCCGTTTTAGAGGCTTTAAACCACAACAAGCCTATCGATAAAATTTATGTTAAAAAAGGACCTTCCGAGGGGAGTATTACTGTAATCATAGCTAAAGCTCGTGAAAAAGGGATTGTAATAAGCGAAGTTGCACGGGAAAAACTTGATTATATGAGCCAAACAGGGAGTCATCAAGGTGTTATCGCCTCCTGTCCGGCTCATGAATATGTTGAAATATCAGATATGCTCGAAATAGCCAAGAGAAAAGGAGAAGACCCCTTTATCATTATGCTGGACTCTATCACTGACCCTCATAATTTAGGGGCTATAATGCGCTCTGCTGACTGCTCAGGGGTTCATGGGATAATTATACCCAAGCGTCGTGCCGTATCTCTTACAGGGATTGTGAGTAAAACCTCGGCTGGTGCTATTGAACATGTGCCTGTTGCACGTGTTACAAATTTAAATAATGCTGTGGACGAGCTTAAAGAAGCCGGACTTTGGATATGCTGTGCAAAAACCCACGGAAGACCTTATTTTAAGGCTGATATAAAAGGACCTATTGCTATAATTATAGGCAGCGAAGGTGAAGGTGTATCAAAATTATTGGAAAAGAAAAGCGATTTTGCCGTATCAATACCTATGTACGGTGAAATATCGGCACTTAACGCCTCTGTTGCTGCAGGGCTTTTAATGTATGAAGTTGTTCGCCAGAGGAAGTTTATATAAACATGAAAAGGGAATATTTGTTCGTAGATGCCTACAATATTATATTCTCATGGGAGAATTTAAAACAACTTGCCGGCTCTTCACTTGAAGATGCCAGAAAAAAACTGCTGGATATATTAAGCGATTACCAAGGCTCTTTAGGTGCTGAGGTTATTGTAGTTTTTGATGCTCATAATGTAGCTGCAAATCCTGGCAGTATCAACCCTTACGATAATTTGACCGTAGTATATACCAAAGAAGATGAAACCGCTGACAATTACATAGAGCGTTGTGCAAGGATTTTGGCAAAAAATTATAAGGTACGGGTTGCTACCAACGATAACCTCCAGCAAATAATGATAACGGGCAAAGGTGCCATTCGAATTTCGGCTAATGAATTGTATGAGGAAGTAGTCTCTTTTAAAAAAGAACAAAATGCAAAATACGTAGGCAGGCGACCTGTTAAGCGCAATCAATTGTTCGACAATTTAGACGATAATTTGAAGGAAACATTTATGCGTATGATACGGCAGGAGGGGGACAAATAAATTGGAATTAGAATTAAAGCTGGTACTCACTCATTCACAAAATCAACTTATTAAATTAGCTCAGTCCGGACTCTCAAGTGCCCAGGATGAGCTTTTGGAGCAATATAAAAACATGGTTAAAAAAATCGCCCGTACCTTTTTTATAATGGGGGCTGATTTTGAAGATATAGTACAAGAAGGCATGATAGGTTTATTTAAGGCAATCCAAAGCTATAACGATGATAAAGGCGCAAGCTTTGAAACCTACGCTAATTTATGTATAAACCGGCAAATATTAAACGCCTTAAAAAGTGCCTCAAGGAAAAAACACGCCCCTCTTAATTTCTATATTCCCCTTGATTGGGAAGGCAGCGAGCTAAACCTTCCTATGGAAAACAGCCCTGAAGATTTGCTTATACTAAAAGAGGATGGGCAAAGTATTATTGACGCTATGTATAAGATTTTGTCGGCTTTTGAGTCAAAGGTTTTAAACCTCTATCTTGAAGGTATGAACCATGCGGAAATTGCGGTGCAAATGAATAAAAACGAAAAATCAATAGATAATGCGATACAACGGGCAAGAAATAAAGCCCTGGGGCTTTTTGGAGAGCCTTATGGGAAGGTTAAAAAATGAAAATTGCCGACCCTAAAATTTATAAAAACCCAAATTACAAAAAAATCCGCGGCAGCCATATTTTAGAGGTCAGCTGCGCTCATTGCAAACAATTTATAGCTAATTATCAAAAAGTAGGCGAAAGTAATTTCGTAAAAATGTATAACGAGCGTATCGTTGACGGCACAATAGATTTTTCTTTGCATCATGGTGCCGTTTTTTGCCCTAGTTGCGGGGAGCGTATAGCCACAAGATATATTACAAAGCCGGATAAGAAGGAAGCGTACAGATTAGTGCCTTCGGCGTTTAACAAAAGGAAGAAACGGTGATTTTTTTGTTTGATTTAACTAAAACTCTTAAAGATTTGCCAAAAAAAAGCGGCGTTTATATAATGAAAGACGACCAGGGCGATATTATTTATGTAGGCAAAGCTAAAAGCTTAAAAAGCCGCGTAAGACAGTATTTCCAAGAATCTGCGGCGAAAAATTTAAAAACTGCTCAGCTTGCAAGCCATATTAAAGAATTTGAATATATAGTAACAGAAAATGAAGTTGAGGCTCTTATCCTTGAAAACAATTTAATAAAAGAGAATAAGCCTAAATATAATATCCTCTTAAAAGATGACAAAACCTACCCTTATATAAAAGTCACTGTAAATGAAATGTTTCCCCGGGTTTTTATGACCAGAAGAGTTTTAAAGGATAAAGCAAGATATTTCGGTCCCTTTACATCGGATTGTAAAAATAATATTGAAATAATCCATAAAATTTGGTCCCTGCGAAGATGTTTTCGTAAATTCCCAAGGGATTTGAATAAAGAAAGACCCTGCTTAAATTATCATATCAACCAATGTAAGGGTCCCTGTAACAGTTATATTTCCGAGGTAGATTACAATAAAATGATTGAAGAAATAATAGATTACTTAAACGGAAAACATGAGCATATAGTCAAAGAACTTAAAAGCGCAATGGACGAAGCCGCTGATGCTATGAATTTTGAGCTCGCGGCGGAACTTCGAGATAAAATAAGCGCAATACAAACTACGGAAGAGAAGCGGCTTTTAGAAAACCCAAATGATGATAACCAAGATATTATAGCTTATGCTAAAGGTGATAATGAGATTTTAGTTCAAGCATTTTTTATAAGAAACGGCAAAATGACCGGCAGGGAGCATTTTATGCTTACAGGTCATGGTGATATAGACGCTCCTGAAATACTGACTGCTTTCATAACTCAATTTTACTCTGAACACGCTTTTATTCCTAAAGAGCTGGTTCTTGAAAATGATATTAATATTGATGATAAAAATACGATAATAAATTGGCTTAGTGATTTAAGGGGTTCCCGGGTGAGTATAATTATCCCCAAAAAAGGCAATAAACATAAGCTAATAAAGCTTGCAAAAGAAAACGCCTCCATTACGCTTGAAAGCTTCGGCGAGAAAATAAAAAGAGACAATCAGCGCACTATTGGAGCCACAAAAGAAATTCAGAAAGCTTTGGACATATTAACTCCCCTTTCTCGTATTGAGGCTTACGATATTTCTAATATTCAAGGTTATGAATCCGTAGGGTCGATGATAGTTTTTGAGGACGGCAAGCCAAAACGAAATGATTATCGCAAATTTAGGATAAAAACCGTAATAGGCGCCAATGATTACGCCAGTATGGAGGAAATTTTATTCCGCCGTTTTAAAAGGCTTTTAGATGACCCTGACGGAAAATTTGGAAGTTTACCTGATATTATATTTGTAGACGGTGGAAAGGGTCAAATAGGAGTGGCTGAGAAAATTTTAAAAGATATGCAGCTTAATATCCCGATTTGCGGTATGGTTAAAGATGATGCACACAAAACCCGCGGTCTTTTGTATAATAACAAAGAGGTTAAATTAGACCAACGCGGGGAAGGCTTTAAGCTGGTAACAAGGATTCAAGATGAGGTTCATCGTTTTGCCCTTGAATATCATAGGAAATTGCGGCAAAAAGCTCAAATCCACTCTGTACTTGACGATATAGAAGGTATAGGTTCAAAAAGAAGGCAAGTCCTTCTTAAACATTTTGGCAGCGTAGAAAACATAGCTGCGGCTACAGTCGAGGATTTAAAACAAGTGCAAGGTATAAATCAAAAATTCGCCGAGACTGTTTATAGCTTTTTCCATAAAGTAAGCAAGGAGGACTCGTTATGAAAAGTATACCTATAGCCCAACTGGTTGAAGAGTTTCATCTTAATAATTATATACCTGAAATGGATTATTCGGATATGTCTTTATCTTTGGCGGATATTAACAGACCGGCACTTCAATTAACAGGTTTTTTTAAGGAGTTTGAGCCTCATAGGCTGCAAGTAATAGGTGTTGTTGAGCATACCTATTTAAGCGAACTTCCGGAGACCGTGAGAAAAGAACGTATTAAAGCTGTTTTTGATACAGGTATCCCATGTTTAGTAATTTGCCGCGGTTTAGAGCCTTTCCCGGAAATGCTTACTTATGCAGTCATTAATAAAATCCCTATATTCGGATGCCAAACCCCTACTACTGAATTTATAGGGGAAGTTATAAAATGGCTTAAAGTACAATTGGCCCCTCAAATTAATATGCATGGCGTTTTAGTGGATATTTACGGCGAAGGGGTCTTAATAACCGGTGACAGCGGCATTGGCAAGTCTGAAGCGGCTCTTGAGCTTGTAAAGCGAGGTCACAGACTTGTAGCAGATGACGCAGTTGAGGTGAAAAAAGTATCCGCCCAAACTTTAATCGGTACGGCACCTGAGGTTATACGTTATTTTATTGAGCTTAGAGGTGTTGGTATTATTGATGTAAGACAAATGTTTGGTGTTGAGGCTGTAAAAACAATTCACAATATCGATTTAGTTATAAATTTGGAAATTTGGGATGATAAAAGTGAATATGAGAGATTGGGCTTAGAAGAAAGTTATACGGAAATACTTGGCAACAAAGTAGTTTCTCACTCTATCCCAATAAGACCCGGGCGTAATATTGCTATTATTTGTGAGGCAGCCGCTGTTAACCACAGGCAGAAGAAAATGGGTTATAATTCAGCTAAAATTTTAAATGAACGAATTCAAAATATGCATAAGAGATAGTGTTTTTTCGTATGGTTAGTTATTAGTGTTATATGGGAGTTTTTTAATGGCGATTGACTATAATATTTTTTATGAAAATTTTGCATCTGATAAACTTTTATCCAATACTCTTATGAGCGAATATACATCATTTAAAGTCGGCGGCGCGGCTGATTTAATAATTATGCCAACAAATGCGGAAGAAGTGAAAAAAGCGATAAATATATGTAATGACAAGAGCTTCCCCTACTTTATAATGGGAAAAGGCTCTAACTTATTGGTAGGAGATGCGGGATATAGAGGCATCATAATTTGCATGTCGAAAAATCTCGAAAAAGTCAAGCTTGTAAATGATTGCGAGATAAAAGCCGAGGCCGGCATAACCCTCTCAAAACTTGCCGGCTTTGCTATGGAATATAGTCTTGCAGGGCTTGAGTTTGCCTCAGGTATACCCGGTTCATTAGGCGGTGCTTTGTATATGAACGCCGGCGCATACGATAGCGAAATGAAAGATGTCGTTTTATCCGCTGAGCTAATAGATAATAAAGGCAACGAGCTGATTATGCAAAGCAATGAAATGGAGCTGGGTTATAGAAGCTCTGTTTTCCAAAAAAACAATTATATAATCACGAATGTTACACTAAAGCTTTTAAAAGGCGATAAAGAGCAAATTAAAGATAAAATGTCAGACCTTAACGGCAGGCGTAAAGAAAAACAGCCTTTGGATTTACCAAGTGCCGGCAGTACTTTTAAACGTCCTCCTAATCATTTTGCCTCTAAGCTTATTGATGAGGCAGGACTTAAGGGGTTTGCAGTAGGCGGTGCTAAGGTGTCTGAAAAACACGCCGGATTTATCGTAAATTATAATAATGCAACAGCCAGTGACATAATAACTTTAATGGAGCATGTAAAAGTAACAGTTTATGAGAAATTTGGTGTAACGCTTATACCGGAAGTTGAAATAATTGGAGATTTTTAATGAAAGATAAAGATATTATGAGTTACTCGGCTGTGCTTAAAAGCGAGCTTAAGTATTTAGATAAATCTATAGGCAGACATTGCTTAATTTCTGAACTGTATGGGATTATAAAAACAAATGCGTTTGTTTCCGACAAAAATAGACATCACTCTCAATCCATTTGCTTATATACCGATAACATATTTCTAGCTTACAGGGTTTTTGATGTACTTGATACCGCATTTGCCTTTAAAGCCGATGTAACTATTAGGACAAGCTCTAAAAGTAAAAAGCACCATTACATATTATCCGCCTTTGGTGATAATGCATTGCGAGTTTTAAATGCTGCCGAAAGCTCTATGGTGCTTAAACAAGCTTGCTGCAAACAGGCGTATTTGAGAAGTGTTTTTTTAGCTTGTGCCTCGGTTTCTGATCCCAGTAAGAATTATCATTTAGAATATGTATTTCACAGCAGTGAGCCGGCTCTTGAACTAATTAGTATTTTAGAGTATTTTGATATACACTCCAGACTTATTATGCGTAAAAAAAACCATGTGGTATATATAAAAGATGGAGAGAAAATATCTCAAATCTTTGGGCTTATAGGTGCCAGAAAGCATCTTTTGGATTTTGAAAGCCTTAGGGTATTAAGGACTGTCGGCAATGAAGTAAACCGTAAAGTAAATTGCGAAACTGCCAATATAGCAAAAACAGCCAAGGCTTTTGTTGCCTTTCAAGAGGATATAGAGTATATTGAAAAAACAAAGGGAATTTCTTATTTATCAGAGCCTTTAAGAGCTGTCGCTGAGCTTAAGCTGGAATATTCATCTGCCACATTGAAAGAAATCAGCGAAATGTTAAGCCCCCCTATTTCAAAATCGGGGGTTAATCACAGGCTTAGAAAAATAAGTGAAATAGCGGAAAAATTAAGGAGTGATTTGTATGATTGAAAAAAAATTGCAGGCAAAAAGAGATTTACAAGCACGTACAGCAGCTTTGTTTGTCCAATTAGCAGGGAAATTTGAGGCTAATACCAAAATAGCTGTTGGCAATAAACAAACCAGCTGCAAAAGCCTTCTGGGTATGATTTCTCTCAGTGTTTTAGAGGGCTATAATGTAGTCTTAACCGCAGAAGGCACTGACGCTGAAGAGGCAATAAAAGAGCTTAGTGCCTTTATGGAAGAAAAAGCAAATGATGCTGAGTAAATATACCAATATAATATGGGACTGGAATGGCACCATACTCAATGATGTGGAATGGTGCCTGACTGTTATCAATACCTTATTGGTAAACAGAGGCATTGCGCCAATTAAAGACATTAAGGCGTACAGAGACATATTTGGCTTCCCTGTTATCGACTATTACCGTCGTGCCGGATTTGATTTGGACAATGAGCCCTTTGAAATACCCGCGGCGGAGTTTATAAAGCTATACCATAGTGATAACCGCCGCTTTTGCCTATTTGATAATGCAGTGAAAACCCTTAATGCATTTAATAAAATGGGGCTTAAACAAATTATCTTATCGGCGTCAGAGGTAAATAATTTACGCTCCCAAACAAGTTTGTTTGATATCGAATATTGTTTCGATGAAATAATCGGCATATCAAATATATATGCCAAAAGTAAAGTTGATGCAGGGCAAGAATATATCTCGCGCAGTGGACTCGACAAAAGCAAAGCTGTATTAATAGGCGACACAATACATGACTATGAAGTTGCAAAGACCCTTGGGGTTGACTGTTTCCTAATATCACAGGGACACCAGCACAAGCATAAGCTCCTTGAATGCGGCATCCCTGTATTTGATGATATAAAGAGTATTGTTTTGCAAATATAAAAACCAATTAACGTTGGTTGCTATTGTTTCTTAACCGCAGTCAGTGCTATCAATGCTATATCGTTATTGATATCCGCATCTAAAAAATCATCATCATTAAATTTTAAATTTTCTCTTGCCCATTTTGCCCATGGATACCATATAGCTTTGGGGTCTTTAATTTCATAGCAAGCTTTAATTTCCACAGTACCTGTTTTCTCCCATAATCTACGCCACCAATCTTTACTGTGGAATGTATATAACTCACTATCCCAATGTTTCTCAAGGGTATCAGGGTAACCTTTGTCAAATTCACGGACAAGCCCCGGCACAACAATTGCAAGCTGCCCGCCGGGCTTAACGAGTTTAGCAAATACCCCCGGCAAATAGGATTCACTTGTGCCGTAGTAGTGATAGCTGTCTATAGAAATAGCAGCGTCAAAAAACCCTTCGGCATAGGGCAAAGTATGCGCTTCCGCATGGATAGGGAATACCTTGTCTGCCACGCCAGCCTCTTCAAAACGCTTAAGATTATCGGTTGCGCTTATCCATAAGTCATTTGCAAACACAGTTACGCCGTATTCTTTTGCCAAAAATACACTGGTAAGCCCTTTGCCGCAGCCCATATCTAATACTTTCATACCTGGGCGCAGGTCAAGATGGCTGCAAATGTCCTCCACAAGCCACAGAGGATGTGGACCCATCCAGTTTTCCTCTACCCACCCTTTATCATATTTTGCTGATTTTATATATTTATCCATTTAGCCCTCATCCACCTTGTTTCTTTAAAATTTTTTCATTTCGTTTACAAACACATCTATTTTCTCATTATC
Source organism: Defluviitaleaceae bacterium (assembly GCA_009779915.1). Lineage (GTDB taxonomy): Bacteria > Bacillota > Clostridia > Lachnospirales > UBA5962 > WRBA01. The sequence continues at coordinate 61,431 of WRBA01000011.1, forward strand.
AATACTATCTACATAGTCCGTCTTTTTTATAACGATTTTGATTATAAACCGCTCAAATACATTAGCTTTCTTAGAGTCAAATATGCCTCCTAAAAACCCCTTTGCTTTAGCCGCTTGCACAACTTTTGGCGGGAAATTTTTTTCATAATAGCTGCCTTCCTCGGCAAAGCCTGATAAGAACAGCCCTAAAGGCTTTTCACACAATTTATCGACATTTTTAGACACAAAAACTTTCACCTCTTTGTGTATGCCCCCTGCATAAACCGAACTGCCGATGATTACACAGTCAAAATCCGATAAAGGCGGTATATTGCCCTGCTTTAAATCCCAAAGGGCAGCCTCCCCCATTTTATCCGCAATACGTTTTGCTATTTCTTTCGCTGCCCCATATTTTGATGCGTAAAGTATTAATGTTTTCATAACTCCGCCCCTCTAATCCAATTTGGATTTTGCAAGCATCCCTAGTATTTGCGTACTTCTTTCTATAAAACTCGTCATCTCCGAAGGTTCTAAAGGTCTTTGGCAAATCCTTGCCATATCGTAAATTTGGTTTATAATAAGTTCCACATCTTCTTTGTTTTCAGGTTTATCCTTAAAACCATCCAGCAATTTAACTAAATTGTTATTTGTATTAAGTACAAGCTTCTCTTCCAATGGAAAGTCCATGCCGCCTCCGGCATACATTTTACTAAGTTCCTTCATCCTGCGGGACTCTTCACTTATTACAATCATTGCGGGGATATCTTCGTTTTTAAGGTTCATGGTTTCTATTTTCAGCTTATCATTACTCAGCCCTTCTTTAAACAACTCAATAATACTTGGGTTTTCATCTCTATTTCCATCTCTTAGGGATTCAGTTATATCCGAGTCTATGCGCTTAAACTTAACATTACTGCCGTAGCTTTCTACGTGGGATATAAAAGGTGAGTCTATGTGGTGATCCAAAACAGCTGCATCCTGCCCGGATTCCTTAAATAAGTTAACATATTGAGATTGTATAGCAGGCTCAGAAACATAGTAGAGGGTATAGTCCTCTTTATCCCCCTTAAAATCCCCAAGGGTTTTATACTCGTCATTTATAGTCTTATAAATAACCGAATCCGCAATCTTTTCATAAAAGTCCTTGTTTTTAATACAGCCGTACTTTATAAATACATGGATATCATTCCAATAATTACAGTAATCGTCCCTATCGGTTTTGTAGAGGGAATTAAGCTTATCCGCCACTTTTCTAGTAATATAAGAGGACATTTTTGCCACATTACCATCATTTTGCAGGAAAGAGCGTGAAACATTAAGAGGTATATCCGGGCAATCCATAACACCGTTAAGGAGGAGGAGAAATTCAGGAATAACTTCTTTTACATTATCAGCCACAAAAACTTGATTACAGTATAATTTAACCTGCCCTTCAAGGGTTTCATAGCGGTTTTTAAGCTTAGGAAAATAAAGTATACCCTGCAAGCGGAAAGGATAATCCATATTAAGATGAATCCAAAACAAAGGATCCTCAAAGTCCGTAAAAACTTTATGGTAAAACTCTTTGTACTGCTCATCGCTGCATTCTGACGGGGGTTTTAGCCATAAAGGCGAACTATTGTTAATAGGCGTATTCTCCTCATCTTCTTTGCCAGCCTTATCAAAATACACAGGCACAGGCATAAAAGAGCAGTATTTACGCATAATTTCTTTCAATTTATATTCACTTAAAAATTCCTTAGCGTCATCTGATACGTGAAGGATGATATCCGTACCCCGCTCTGTTTTTGTACCCTCTGAAAGCTCATACTCCCCTCCGCCGTCGCTTACCCAATGAGCCGGTGCCGCTCCTGTCTGATATGACAAAGACTCAATCTCTACTTTGCCTGCCACCATAAACGCCGAATAAAAACCAAGCCCAAAGTGCCCTATAATATCGCTGCCGTCACTTTCGCTTATGCGGTCTTTGTATTTTTCGATAAAATCTCCCGCGCCGCTGAAGGCAATTTGGTTAATATACTGCTTTATTTCCTCTGCGGTCATACCTATACCATTGTCGGATATAGTGATAGTCTTATTTGTCTCATCCAGTGTAACTTTTACGAAAAATTCATCGTCCCCTTGGTCATAATCGGCTTCGCCAAACATTTTCAATTTCTTAAGCTTATTAACCGCATCATTTCCGTTTGATATAAGCTCCCTAAGAAAAATATCCATGTCAGAATACAGCCATTTTTTTATAATAGGCAGTATATTTTCACTATTTACTGATAAATTACCTTTTTCCAAAGTAAACCCTCCTCTGTGTCATATTCCAATTACAATTTTAAATATCAAAAGAGAAAAAGTCAAATTGATTTTTTGTGCCGGTAATGTTATACTTGGCATAAGTGCAAGGAGGTTTATTATGAGTGTCGTTAATAGAGGTAATGAAAAAACCAAAGGCAATAGCACAAAATATATTCATTTCATTTTAATTGCGGCAGCTTTTGCCGCGTTTATGTATTTTAGTGCTGCTCCGAACGCCAGAGATGTGCGAGTTTATCAATTTAGCGGCAGGTGTGAGTTTGGTACGTTAAGTGGCGGCATAATTGCCGTTTCTGACAGGGATGAAGTTTTTATAGGCGGTAACCTGATTATCAACGAAGGCTTCATTGCAGAGGATTTTGACCTTACAGTTGAATTTTACTCACTCGATGTATTTGGGGATCGCCATAATATTTTTGCTTATCGCCACAGCACAGGTCCTCGCATTAGTGCCGATACAACTTTCATAGCTCTGGGCGGCGATTATGGATTGCCCTTAATATTATTGGATGAAAATTTCATCTTGAAAGATATCTTAGATGACCTAATAATCCCATTGTTCGTTGATATACATATAACTTGGGGAGGCGGTATGCATCAGACAAATTTTCTTCTCCATGTACGGGATATTTTTAACTATAGTGAATAAACTTTAAAACACTAAATGAGCTTGCTCATTTTGCTGTTTTAAAGTTTATGAGCGCCCCGAAATTCGTACATTTCTTTGAGTGCATCGTAGATGCACGAATGTAAGCGAAATGTACGAATTCTCGAGGCTCGTTTAAGACCACTTTGGTCTTAAACGACTATAACAATCCAAAAACGCCTAATAATCATAAATATATATCCCCTCTCATATACATTAAAAGAATGATTCCTAAGGAGGGGCGATTTCTTTGAAACAGTATATTGAAGAAAGAGCTGTGCAAGTTGCAAATTTCATTATAAGCTCCAATGCCACAGTAAGAGAGACTGCCAAAAAATTTGGCATTTCAAAATCAACCGTACATATGGTTGTAGCTTAATAGAACGGTTAGCTCAGATGCCGCACGGATTCTTTTTATAGTCAGCGCAGTTGAAAAATATCAAAAAAAAGCGAAGAGTTTTTTTCATAAGACAAGTCCTTCATGAAAAATCAAAAACAGATTTTTTATGGGACCAACGGGAGGCGGCAACGACATTTGCCTATAGTCAAGCTAAGCGGAGCTGACGATGTATTGTGTAAAAAAGTCGAGCTTTATTTGATGGTTTTTATCTGCGCTAACTATAAGTCTGGGCGGTGTTTTTATATGAATAGGAGAAAGTGGTATGAATATATTTAGAGATAACTTTGCGCTTATTGCAGGTCCCTGCACAGTTGAGAGCAAAGAACAGATAACCCTTATCGCTAAGGAAGTAAAAGCCCATGGTGCTGCGTTTTTACGGGGCGGGGCTTTTAAGCCGCGGACTTCACCTTATGATTTCCAAGGGCTTGGGGAAGATGGGATTGCCCTTCTTTTAGAGGCTAAAAAAGTTACGGGATTGCCTATTGTAACCGAGCTTACAGACATCCGCAGCCTGCCTTTGTTTGAAGAGGTGGATATAATACAAATCGGAGCAAGAAATACCCAAAATTATGAGCTCTTAAGAGAAATGGGCAAAGTAAAAAAGCCAATACTCCTAAAGCGCGGCTTAGCCGGCACAATAAAAGAGCTTCTTATGAGTGCTGAATATATAATTGCAAACGGCAATGAAAATGTGATACTTTGTGAACGAGGCATCCGTACCTATGAAAATACTTATACTAAAAATACACTGGATTTATCAGCGGTACCTGTACTTAAGAGCCTTACCCATTTGCCTGTTGTAGTTGATCCAAGCCATGGTACAGGACGAGCTGATATTGTCCCTGCAATGGCTTTGGCGGCTGTTGCCGCAGGGGCTGACGGGATTATGATTGAGGTGCATAATGACCCTTCCTGCGCTTTGTGTGACGGCTCCCAATCCCTGGATTTTGTACAGTTTAGAGGTATTGCCGCAAAAATATTCAAAATTCGTGAGGCGATGAAATGATACGGATATCAGTGTCACTGGGCGAAGGTTATGATGTTAATATAGGACAAGGTATTCTAAGCTCAATCGGAGATGCTGCTAGAAGGCTTTTTCCTAAAGGGCATACTGTTGCTGTTGTAACAGATGATAATGTAAAAGAACTTTACTTAGAGCCTGTTTTAAATGCCCTAACCATATCCGGCTTTCGTCCGCTCTCCTATTCTATCCTTCCCGGCGAGGCTTCCAAGAGTACTGATACTTATTTCGCTCTCCTTAACTGGCTTGCTTCAAATCACCTAACCCGCTCTGATATTATAATAGCTTTAGGAGGCGGTGTTGTTGGAGATTTAGCTGGTTTTGCGGCGGCTACCTATCTTCGGGGCATATCATATATTCAAATTCCTACTACTCTTCTTGCTATGGTAGACTCTTCAGTGGGAGGTAAAACCGGCATAGATTTAGAATCCGGAAAAAACTTAGCCGGGGCTTTTCATCAGCCATCTTTTGTTCTTTGCGATATAAATATGCTTAATACTTTGCCTATAAATATTTTTAACGACGGCATGGCAGAAGTTATAAAATATGGTATGCTATGCGGTCCTAAACTTTTAAACCAGCTTTTGGATTCTCCTCCAAAAGATAAATTAGAACAAATTATCGCTGAATGTATTACTATAAAACGTAACATTATACAAAAAGATGAATTTGATACAGGCGAACGGAAATTGCTAAATTTTGGTCACACCATAGGTCACGCTATTGAGCTTTTAAGTGATTATCAGATTTCCCACGGAGCTGCTGTAAGTATCGGTATGGCAATAATTACCCGCGCAGCATTAATGCAGAAATTATGCCCCCATGAATGCCTTAATGTGCTTACCAAGCTGCTTTCATCTTTCGAGCTTCCAATTAAGACAAATTATAATGCCAAAGAACTTTATAACGCCGCCTTAAGCGACAAAAAACGACAAGGCGCATTCATAACGATTATCGTACCAACCGCTTTTGGAAAATGTGAGCTTAAAACGATTCCGGTTGAAGCCTTATTAAATTGGATAGAAATGGGGTTAGAGCCTTTTGAGCCAAGCTTTTGACATAAAAATATCCCCTGGCGGCATATCCGGCAATATAGCTGCTGTACCATCAAAATCTCATCTTCACCGTCTTCTTATCTGTGCGTCATTGGCGGACAAAGAGACTGTTATTAAATGTGTTCACACAGGCGCGGAAGATATTAAGGCAACAATAGCCTGCCTTTCAGCTCTTGGGGCTGTGATTGAAAAAATAATAGATGGGTTTATAGTAACTCCCATACACCGTGATAAACTCCCTAAAGCCTGCATTCTACCTTGTATGGAAAGCGGCTCTACTCTACGGTTTATGCTGCCTGTAGTATGTGCTTTAGGGATTTGTGGAGAGTTTCACTTGTCTGGTCGCCTGCCTGAGCGGCCTATTTCATCTCTGGAAGCGGCACTTACCCGTGCCGGCATACAAATAAGCCGCCCAAAATCTAATATCATTTCCTGTAAAGGGCAGCTTAACTATGGTTCATTTCATTTACCAGGAAATATTTCTTCGCAGTATATCACAGGGCTGCTTTTGGCTTTGCCCCTCCTTAACGGCCGCAGCCGCCTAACTATAACGGAGCCTATTGAATCACAGAGCTATATTGCCTTAACTTTGGAAGTTCTTGAAGCTTTTGGAGAAAAGCCGAAAAAAAATTTACTCACTCATTATGAAATCGATTGTAATACAAGTTTTATAAGTCCTCATATTATATCTGCCGAAGGAGATTGGTCAAATGCCGCTTTTTGGCTATGTGCAGGAGCAATGCCCGGCGGCAATATACAATTATGCGGTCTTAATAAAAAAAGCTTACAGGGAGATCGGCAAATTTGCGTAAACCTCCAACAAATAGGAGCTGTGGTAAAATGGGAGGGTAAGATTCTCAACTTATCGGAAGGAAGCCGCCGCGGCATAGAAATTGACGCCGCAAATATTCCGGATCTTATTCCGGCAATTGCGGCGGTTGCGGCAGTTAGCGAAGGCACTACACTTATCAAAAACGCGGCACGCCTGCGGCTAAAAGAATCTGACCGCTTAAGTGCCATAACTCATTGTTTAAACACCTTGGGGGCTAATATAACGGAAGAAGCGGAAGGGCTTTTAATCCAAGGTGTTTCACAGCTTAAAGGCGGCATGGTAGACTCCTTTGGAGACCATCGTATAGCTATGATGGCAGCAATTGCGTCGGCTGCTTGTACAGAGCCGGTTATTATTAAAAATGCTCATACAGCAAACAAGTCCTATCCTAATTTTTATGAAAAATTGTCCGGACTGGGCAAAAAAATAGAGGTGCAATATGGGTAGTATTTGGAAAAGCAGGATTTCTTTATCTATATTCGGTCAGTCTCACGGGACAGCCATAGGTATGACTTTAGACGGCATTCCAGCCGGCGAGGCTATTGATTTGGACAAGCTCCAAGCTTTTTTACTTCGCCGCGCTCCCGGGCGCAGCTCTTTATCAACCTCCCGCCTCGAGGAGGATGTGCCTGAATTTATCTCAGGTCTTGTAAACGGCGTGACTTGCGGCGCACCTATTACCGCAATTATCCGCAATAATAATATCCGCTCTTCTGATTATTCCGATATGACAGATATACCGCGCCCCAGTCATGCTGACTTTACGGCTCATGTGAAGCATAACGGCTTTCAAGACAAGTCTGGCGGCGGGCATTTTTCAGGCAGACTAACGGCTCCTCTATGTATCGCCGGAGGTATTTGCCTGCAAATTTTGGAGCGGCACGGGATTTTTATCGGGACACATATCTATTCTATAGGTGATGTTTGCGACTGTGTAATTGATACAGCAAATATAAATAAGGAAAGTTTACTTGGGCTTTCTAAAATGGAACTTCCTGTATTTGACCCCAATGCTGCAGCTATTATAAAAACCGAAATTGAAAATGCGCGTAAAAACCTAGATTCCATTGGTGGTATAATTGAGTGTATTGCTATTGGCTTGCCGGCCGGGCTTGGTGAACCTATATTTGACGGGATGGAAAACCGCATTGCAAGGCTTGTATTTGCTATACCCGCTGTTAAGGGTGTTGATTTCGGCGCAGGATTTAGGGCTGCTGATATGAGAGGCAGTGAACATAATGACCCCTTTTACCGTGACGGTGAGCATATAAAAACCCGCACTAATCACAATGGTGGTATTTTAGGGGGCATCACATCAGGTATGCCCCTTGTGTTTCGTACCGTAATAAAACCTACCCCTTCTATTGGTAAAGTTCAAGAAAGTGTGTATTTAAGCCGTAAAGACCCTGCTGTTTTACAAATACAAGGTCGTCATGACCCTTGTATAGTACCCAGAGCTGTGCCTTGTATAGAGGCAGCAGCGGCTATTGCAATTTATGATGCACTATGCACATAAGGAGGGTTTTTATGGAAAAGGGTGATGTAACGAAACGTTGCGGATTACTTGGACAAAAGCTTAAGCATAGCTACTCCCCTTTTATTCATGAGGCTTTAGGGGGCTCTTACTCCTATGAGCTTTTTGAGATAGAGCCTGATAATCTTGCCCCATTTTTAGAGCAAGGTAATTTTCATGGGCTAAATATAACTATCCCCTATAAAACTGCAATAATCCCTTTTTGTAGCGAACTTTCCCCTATTGCCCATACCATAGGCAGTGTAAATACAATTTTGCGCCGCCCTGACAGCAGTTTATACGGTGATAATACTGATGTTATAGGTTTTTTGACGATGGTTAAGCGTAGTAATATTGATGTCAGCGGCAAGAAAGCATTAGTGCTTGGCAGCGGCGGCAGCAGCCTGACGGTTTGTTATGGTCTTAAAGAGTTGGGAGTTGATGAGATTGTTGTAATCTCTCGCCATGGAGAACATACATACGAAAATTTAAAAACTCACCAAGATGCACAAATAATCATAAATACCACTCCCGTGGGAATGTATCCAAATGTCAATACAGCCCCTGTTAATCTGGGGAACTTCCCATATTTAGAAGGAGTATTTGATCTTATTTATAATCCGGCAAGAACACGGCTTTTAATTAATGCCAAAAACTTAGGCATACCTCATATAGGGGGGCTTAGTATGCTGGTAGGTCAAGCCAAGGCATCGGCTGAAATATTTTGTACCAAACCAATTGACAATACAAAGGAAGCGGCGGTGCTGACTTCCCTGCAAACTCAGATGAAAAATATTATACTGATTGGTATGCCGGGCAGTGGTAAAACCACAATAGGACAAATCCTTGCCGAAATTACGAAAAGACCTTTTTATGATGCGGATACTGCTTTGGAAATAGATAGCACCATGAAAATTCTTGATATTTTTAAATCAGAAGGAGAAAAGGGCTTTCGAGTCAGAGAAACAAAAACCCTTGAAAAACTGGGCAAAGAATCCGGGATTGTAATTGCCACAGGAGGCGGCTGTGTCACACGGGAAGAGAACTATCCCCACCTACATCAAAATGGGATAATTATTTTCTTGGAGCGAAATTTATCTTTACTGGAGAGAGAAGGCCGTCCTTTGTCGCAAAATGTCGATTTGAGCGAAATGTATGCTGATAGATATCCAAAATACCGGCATTTCGCTGATTTGACTGTTAAAAACGATGATTTACCCTATATTGTGGCAAAAAATATTTGGGAAATGATTAAGAAGGGGCATTAAATACCGGCGAAGAGATGATTATTCTTTCCCCTGCCGGTACAAAAACATTTTCACTATCAATCTCCGCGCTAAAAATCCATTTTTGCGTAAATTTTACTTGTAATATAGTATGAGATAACTAAGGCAGTTAATGCTATAACAATTTGCGATAACGATATAATCGCCGGCGGTATATCCACTTTGCCGCCTGCCCATTGGATAAGAAGCACAATCCCTGCCGCAATACCCAAACATAACGTAAAGAACACCTCGCCCTTGTTTTCACCGAACTTTGTGCTGCCAATGGGCAGAAGCAAGCCAGCCATAAGCAACGCTATTCCTATGATATATGAAACCGAACCAAACGCTGTTTTAATAACATGTTCCATTAAACCTTCATGAAAAACAAGTCCTATGCCCAATATTACCCCGCAGAGCAGAAAACCGGCGAATGTTGCAATTACTATGCTTAAATAAAAAGATGCAACAATATTTTTTCTTTTTAACGGCATAGAAATTTGAAATTTTTCCCATTGAGTTTGATTTTTTGCTCCCATTTTTATCATAATGATATAAGGGGGTATGCCTATAGCCACAAGCGTAAAAAACGCGTAAACAGTAGTGCTGCCTGTTATCAGCAGCGTAATCCCCAGTGCTAGAATTAACAGGAGCGCGACCCCTATATTTCCCTTTGAGGAGTAAAAGGAATACATCAGTAACCCTCTTGTCGGATTGTTCTTCATCATTATTTTTCTCCTTTCACGAGTATAAGCATGATTTCTTCAATGCTCGCATTATCAATGACAATGTCACGATATTTTTTTGAGGCGGCTTGCTTATCAGCGACCAGCACATCTATTTGGTAGTCATGCTTTCTGTATGCAAGCATATCTTCTTTGTCCATAGCGGCAAACTGTGCCGATTTACAACGCATAACTCCATAATTGTATTTTAAAACATCTTTCTTTTCGCTGAAAATAATACTGCCTTGATGGATAAAGGTTATATAATCAGCTACTTTTTCAAGGTCAGATGTTATGTGCGATGACAGTAAAATGGATTTATTTTCATCTTGTACAAACTCCAAGAACACATCCAATATATCGTCACGAACGATTGGGTCTAATCCGCTTGTCGCTTCGTCTAAAACCAATAGGTTTGGGTGATGCGATAAGGCAGCCGCTACTGCCAGTTTCATTGTCATGCCTCTTGAAAAAGTTTTAACCTTCTTCTTTTCGGGAAGTTTGAATTTCCTTAAATACTCCTTGAACAAACCATTATCCCATTTTGAATAAATCAACCTCATAGCAGAAGATATTTCTACCGGCGTTAAGTGTTCAGGGAAACAGTTCGTATCATATACAACACCGATACCATCACGAATATCGGTACTGTCTGCGGTCATCTCTTTGCCGAAAATTCTCACCGTTCCGCTGTCTTTAATAAGCGTATTGAGAATACAGCCTATTGTCGTGCTTTTACCCGCACCATTCTCACCTACAAAGCCCATTATCGCTCCGCTTGGCACTGAAAACGATATGTTATTTAAGCGAAAATCCGAGCTTTCATACGTTTTCGCCAATCCTTGTATTTCTAAGATTGCGTTCATGTTTAATCCTCTCCTTGATAAAATAATTTGAGCAGCTCAACCAGTTTTTCAACAGGGATACCGTTAGTTCTTCCAATTTCTGCGGCTTCCTGTAAATGTTCTTCTGCTCTGCGCTGCTGTTCTTCTTGAATAAAATCTTTGTTTTGCGCTGATACAAAGCTGCCGCGTCCAATGGTGGTGTCAATAAAGCCGTCGCGCTGTAGATTTTCATAGGCAGCTTGGACGGTAATTACGCTGACATGAATAGACTTCGCTAATGAACGCATAGACGGAAGCGGCGCGCCCGGCTGTAATTCTCCATTCATTATCATTGCTTTAATCTGCGATGTTATTTGCTCGTAAATAGGCTTGCTGGTATTATTGCTGATGATAATATCCAAAACAGTTCCTCCTTTATCCTCCCTTGTGTTTTATGTGTGCTTATTCAATATGTACATTATATTAGGTTCAGTACTGTCTTGTCAACACTTTTTTTAAAAAAAGAGCGTAATCACGCCTTTAGACTGAAATCCATATACAGCGCAAAAAAAGGGCGAAAACCGCCCCCTAATTGCCTAACCTAGATTTTTTCTTATTACAGCATATTCCCCAAAAAGGTACTGACAAATAAAAAGTAAATAACAAGCCCTGCAATATCTTTTATAGATGTGATTATAGGTGCCGAACCTGCTGCCTGATCCACATTAAATTTTATAAGGATAAAAGGAACCAAAAAACCCAAAAGGGATGCCAAAGTCATAGTGGCAACAAGAGATAAACCGACAGCAAGCCCCAATAAGGGAATACCTTGCCAAATAGAGGTTATAGCTCCGGCCACTAACCCTATAAGTATACCCATACTAAAACCAATGCCAATTTCTTTTACAAAGGGCTTAAAAAAGCTCTTTGTATCAATATGCCCAAGTACAACTCCCCTGGCAAAAACAGTTGAGGACTGAGTACCCACATTGCCCCCCATATCCATAATAAGAGGAATAAAAATAGCTACTACCGCAATAGATTCCAAATACTCCTCAAATCCTTCTATGATTGCCCCTGCAAACATTGCCGCCACCAAAGTAATTAAAAGGAATGGCAAGCGCACTTTCCATATTTTCCATAGGCTGCCTTTTATTAAAACCTCGCTGCGGTTAGCTTCTGTACCGCTAATATCCACAAGACCTGCCTGGTCGAATATATCCTCCGTTGTTTCTTCTTCTAATATATCTATCGCATCGTCTATGGTTACTATGCCTACTATGCGTTCTTCTTTATCAACTACAGGTATAGCAAGAAGGTCAAGTTCCTGCAAGGTTCGCGCTGTTTCTTCCTGATCTGTATCCGTATATACACGGATGGCGTTTTTTGACATAATATCCTCTATTTTAGAGTCAACCTCTGCAATTATAAGTTCTTTAAGGGAAAGAGCACCCTCCAATTTCTTAGAATTGTCCGTAATATATAATGTGTAAATAGTTTCTTTGTCTTTTGCTTGTTTGCGTACTTTTTCAAGAGCCTGGCTTACCGTCATATCTCTTGTTAGAGAAATAAATTCGGTAGTCATTATACGCCCGGATGTTTCCGGTTTATAACCCATCAGCTCATTTGTTACCTTTCTCTCTTCGGGAGATAAGGATGCAATAAGCTTTTTTGCCACAGACGCAGGCATTTCATCCAATAATTTCACCCTATCATCAGGTGCCATTTCATTTACAAATTCAATTGTTTTCTCATCTGTAAAGGACTGTAATAAATTTTGCTGCTCATTAGTGTCTAGCTGCTCAAATAAATGGAGAGCTTTGTCTTTTGCAAGGAGCCGAAACATTATCCCCTGCTCTTCGTAATTCAAGTCATAAAACGCATCTAAAATCTCCAAATCTTCCGCACCTAAAAGTAATGTCTTAAGTCCTTCCATATCTTTATCCTTAAAATAAATTAAAATATTTTCCTGTAACATATCACACCTCCGGCTCATTAAGATTATTCCCCTAAACCACACTTTTTGAACCCATAAATCGCCTTCTTTTATCATATGAATACAATAGCCCATTGGACAACAAAAAACGACCTTCGAAGGGTCGCAATCAATTTAAAACTTTAGGCTGTTCGTCCACAAATAATCGTCAATAAACATTACAGCAACATAAATGTACTGTATATATGCTCAAAAGACATAAACACACCTAAATTAATTTAACCCCTCGTATGAGCTTTAGCACTAAAAGACGTAGATTGAAAATCAATCAGCTACATTAAGCAAGCCTTAATCCGACTATGCCTGTTATACCCTGTGGCGTCTCTCGACATTTAAGGGCAGCAGCCTGTGTTCTTCCAGGAGCCTCACCTAACAAGTTCTATTTATTTGTTAGCATTATATATCTTACAGGGAATTATGTCAATCGTTTTATGTCAATTTATTCAGTGCAAACCCATGAAGGGTTTGCGCTTCGCCGAAATCAGGATTTCGGCGAGAAACTTTATGAAAAATAGAACAGCAAGCGACAGTTGCTTCTTTGCCAATCTAATCTATAAGCCTAAAGCTATCTATAAGAAAATCCCAATGACTTTGTTCCCCCCAAGGTCCTGCCATTTTTCGGTATTCAACGGCTGATTCGCTGTCCGGTTCTAAATAATTATGCTGCACATCGCTGGGGAAATTAATAAAGTAAGTATATCCGCCAGTCTGCGCTAAAAATATTGAACCTCCCGCCGGACGAGGAGGATTGTCATAAGTAAAATGCTCCCCCACAGCTCTGCCAAGCCAAAGCAAAATTCCGCCAAATTCCCTGCTGCCCAAATGATATATTGCCACTAAATAAGTAGTACCGTAATCTTGCTCGAAATAAAACTCTGCCATACCATATTTGCCCTCCCAAAAAGCGGGAAATTCAACAGAAAACCCAAGGTTGTCAAATTGGTGAAATATGCCGCCTATAGCTTCTTGCACAGGTTGTTCAACTTGCCCATTTCCGCCGCAAGCTGAAAAATAAAACAACATGGCTGCCAGCAAAAGTATAGCAAATATGTATCTTTTCATAGTTATTACCCCACCGAATATAAGTTATATTTAATTATAACATGGATATCAAAGTGCTTCAAGGAAGTGTAACCATTCAAGGGAGTTGGCTATAGGTGTAACACAGTAAAGACCGGTTACATAGGATAAGTATTAAGAATGGATATGCTTGGAGTGATTAATATTAATATATCTGTGGAGGCGCTGCTGCTTACAATTGTACTGTCCATAGACGCATTTGCTGCCAGCTTTGCCTATGGCAGTTCTAAAATAAAAATACCTTTAAAGTCAATTATGATTATAAATATTATAGGGAGCCTTGTACTTGCCCTCTCTCTTTATCTTGGTATATTTTTTCGCCCATTTGTGCCGGGTGAAGTAGCAGATGCTCTTTCCTTTGGAATTTTATTCAGCCTTGGGCTTTTTAAAATATTTGACAGCACTGTAAAAAGTTTTATACGAAAATACAGCGACACCGCAAAAAAAGTTGAGTTTGCAGCCTTTGATCTTAAGTTCATATTAACCGTATACGCAAACCCTGAAAGAGCGGATATAGACAGTTCAAGGATAATTTCTTCAAAAGAAGCCATAGCTATTGCTATAGCCCTTGCTCTAGACAGCTTTGCCGTTGGCTTTGGTGCCGGTCTTGCCAATGTTAATCATTTTCAGATAATAATATTCTCTCTTTTTACAGATGTAATTGCTATTATACTTGGATGCCGTTTAGGTAATAAAATTGCAGAAAAATCGCCCGTTAACTTATCATGGCTCGGTGGGGTTATATTGATTTTATTAGCGGTTTTATAAGATATACTAAAATGCAGTAGGCTGTAAGAAACCTACTGCATTTTATAGTGAATCGCGAGCAGCTACAGCATCAATCCTACCCCTTCGCTATAGCTTTTGCTACAAAGCCGCCGTTTTCCTTAAGTTTTTTTTCTGCTTCTTCCCTTTCACACTCTTTAGCAATCATAACTATAGCAACTTTAGGTGAGTTGCCGCTTTTTTCAAGAGCAGCAGCGGCGGTATTTTCATCTGCCCCTGTGGCATCCATAATTATACGCTTAGCACGGTTTACAAGCTTTACATTTGTGGGACTAACATCCACCATAAGGTTTTGATAAGTTTTGCCGCTAAGTACCATGCCGGCAGTAGACAACATATTAAGTATAAGCTTTTGTGCCGTTCCCGATTTTAACCTTGTGGAACCTGTTAAAACCTCAGGTCCGCACACAGCTTCTATTGCGATATCCGCATATTTGCTGATTACGGCATTGGCATTTGTAGATACGGCACAGGTTTTTGCCCCAACTTCTTTGGCGTATTTTAAAGCACCTATAACATAAGGTGTCCTGCCGCTTGCGGCTATGCCTACAAGGAAGTCTTTGCCGCATAATTTTATATCTGCAACATCACTTCTCCCCTGCTCCTCAATATCTTCCGTGCCTTCGGAGCTTCTTACCATTGCCCCTATGCCGCCGGCTATAACCCCAACTACTACATCAGGGGATACACTAAATGTAGGTACACATTCAGCCGCATCAAGTACACCTAAGCGACCGCTTGTACCTGCGCCGCAATAAATCAAACGTCCACCTGACATTATGCATTTTGAAATTTCTGAAACAGCTTCAGCTATTTCAGGTAAGGCTTTTTTAATTCCTTCAGGAACAAGAGCATCTTGGGCGTTCATAATAGTTACGATTTCAAGGGCACTCATTTGATCCATATTCATTGTTTCAGGATTTCTCTTTTCAGTGGTAAGATTTTCCAACATATTATTTCCTCCCTTTATTGAAGTATCTTGTTATATTATGGTATACTGTTATAATAACATCATATCAAAACAATGTATAGGAGATTTTTATGAGTAATCTGTACAATTCCCTTCCGATTGGTGCAATTGCAAAAACCATTACGGATATAGTGGGTATAAATTCCCCTAAACAGGCGGAGCCTTCGATTAATATAATACATAATTGTGCAAAAAAAGTTTTTGAAGGTAAAAAAGCTGATAGGGTATTTATCTATAACCCTGACGCTGTTGCCTTGTGGCTGTTTCAAAAATATACGGAACGCTTTGAGAGGGCAATTTTACAATCAGATTTAGGGCTGCCTATGCTTGCTGTGATGCCTACTGTAACTCCGGTGTGCTTTGCTTCCATGTATAGCGGTGCTTCACCTGATATACACGGTATTTCCGCTTATGAAAAACCAATACTTAAAATAGATACTGTTTTTGATGCTTTTATAAAAGCCGGATTAAAGCCGGCTATTATATCAACTGCCGGTGACAGTATATCCTGTATATTTCTTGAACGGGAAATGGATTATTTTATTTATGAAACTTCTGATGAATGTAATAAAAAAGCCATGGAGCTAATAGAGGAAGATAAATATGATTTAATTGTACTATACGATCCGAAATACGATAACGCCATGCACCGTAACGGTCCTGAATCCAAGGCAGCTTTGGCGGAACTTGCAAATAATATCGATACATATAGTGAAATAATAGAACATATTAAAAAACATTGGGCAAAACACCGCACTATGATTGGCTTTTGCCCCGACCACGGCTGTCATGAAATAGATGGCAGTTTGGGAAGTCACGGTCTTAATATGGCTGAGGATATGAATGTAATACATTTTTATCGTTTTATAGATAAAACGGAGGGTGCAATTTGATTAAAGCTGAAAACATATCAAAATCTTACGCTAAAGCACTGGTGCTTGATGGTATTGACTTTACTGCCGGGGCAGGCAAATCCACAGTAATCGTAGGGCGAAACGGGGCAGGCAAATCAACTTTCCTCTCTATTTTGGCAGGCTTTTTACAGCCTGACGGCGGCAGTGTTGCCACAAATGGAAAAATTGCCTTTTGCCCGCAAAACGATAATTTATTTGAAGAACTTACTGTTAAGGATAATCTGTTATTTTGGGCTAAAGCTTCAGGCGGCTCCTTTGATTTAGATAATTTAAACCTGTCAGGATTATTTGAAGTTGATAAATATATTCACAAAAAAATATGTCATTTATCAGGGGGCATGAAAAAATGCGTGGCTATTTTGTGTGCGCTTACAGTTGATGCTAAAATACTTGTTTTAGATGAACCTTTTTCAGGTCTTGATATTTTCTATAAAAATATTTTACTCAAGGCTTTTAAAGAGCTTCGCAGCCAAGGCAATTGCATTATCTATACCAGCCATAATATTGATGAAATAACAGGGCTTGACAATACAATCTACACCCTTTCTAATGGAAAGCTCGAGTATATGGATATGCAAGATAATATGCTTGAGTGTTTATTGGATAGATTGGATGCAAAAAGGATCGGTTTATGATATCGCCTATAGAAAACTTCTTAAACATACTAGCCCTTAACCTTAAAACCTTCGCCCGGCAAAAAATGCGTATTGCCTCTTTTTTTATGCTTATAGCTTTGTTATGCCTTGGGGCAGGGCTTGCAGGCAATTTTTTTGTTTCAGGTCAAAATATTATAAATCCTATTTATGTGGCTGTTGTTGATTTGGATAATAGCTTTGAAACCGGGCTTATTCTCTCTGCAATTACGGAAAGCACTGAAAATGACGGCTTGCTTTCATTTGCTTACCATTCACCTGAAAGTGCGGCAGATGCTCTTTCGGAGGGTTCTGTAGTTGCTATCATCACACTGCCGGAAAATTTTGGCATAGGCATTACCACCGGTGAAAATATCCCTTTCACCGTTACTTATAATCAAAATATGCCTCTAATCTCTGCTCTCGTCCGCATTTCTGCGGATGCTTTTGCCGATATGCTCCGCATAAGCCAAACGGGGGTCTATATTACCTTAAATTACGCTGCTGCCATGGATCTTCCTCAGGCACAGTATGATATGATATTTTTAGGCGTAAATATGAGGTTTTTAGGCTTTGTACTAAACAGGGATAAAATGTTTGTAACTGATACTCTATCCGTAACAGGAGGGCTTCTAATCTGGCAGGCATATTTTATTGCCGCTTATATATCTCTTATGATGTGTGCCGCTTTCGTTATGACAGATACTATACGCCGTAATTTTAACCGCTTTTCTCTCATAAGCCTTAAAAATAGAGGCATACCCTCTTATATGATTTTTGGGGCTTGTGTAACTGCCTATTTTCTGCTTTTTGCGGCGTTAAATACCGGGCTTTGGCTTTTTTCAAATATATTGCTTACAGTTTTTTATATGCCGCCATTTATCTTAAATGCCGCACTTTTATTGGCTGTATTTGTAGTGATAACAGTTTTATCATCTTTCGCTGCTATGCTTACATTTGTTTTTGATAGCCCTCTTTCCGCCGGGGTTTTTACTGCTGTTTTTGCCGGGCTTTCCTTTTTCCTCTCAGGCGGGATTATCCCTATCGCACTTTTCTCCGACGGTATGCAAATTGTATCAAATTTAGTATGGAACACATGGGCAGCAAGTCTTTTAGCTGCCGCCTTAACGGAAGGACTTATCGGATGGGCGGCAATAGCTATTTGTGCCTCTTTCGGCTTAGTTTTTGCAGCTATTGGATGTATTGCTGCCGGTAAGAGAAGTGAGGTGCAAAAATGAGCTTCTTAACAGTATCTTTTTTGCTTAATCTTAAAAAATTTGCATCAAGGCAGGCTTTATGGCTTGGGCTTATTTTGCTGCCCATGACTCTCATTGCCGGCTCTATATTCGCAAATACTGAAGGTACGCTAATCACAGTAAACGCAGGGGTTTTCTATAACCCTTTACACCCTTTTGAAGTGAGTATTTTTGAAGCCCTTGAGGGAAATGTAAGCGATAACCCTTTTATAAACTTCATTGCCTATGATAATTTAAATGAGCTTGTTGCAGATGTCCGGCAAGGGCGTATAGAATGTGGTTATATACTAAACCCCAATATTGAAAATGCCTTGTACGGAGAACTTGCTGATATTGTAACTCTTATAACCTCCCCACGGACAGTTGCCGCTCCTATTTTAAATGATATTGTTACAGCAGCAATTTTAGATGCTGCCGTCCAAAACATTACCTTAAACGGTCTTGAGGTCATATTCGGCGAAAGTGAAGAGCTTAGTCGTTTTGTGGCGTGGCAATTTGAGGCATATAGTCAAATGGATATATTTATGACACCATATTTCGTAGGTGAAACTGGAGACATTTATATGGAAGTGCCTAATATTTTGGAAATAACATCAATCCGTATATTTCACGGGCTTATTGGGCTTACAATTCTTATACTATCTTTATTTTGCACACCTCTGTTTATTGAAGAGAGACATTATGGCTTAAAAGCGGCTTTATCAGCATGTAGAAAATTGGGGCTTTATGAACTCTCCCTATGGGCTTCGGCTATGACTGTAATGAGTGTAGTTGGATTATCAGGGCTTATTACTATGTATATTTTTACACCTCATTTGTTAGCCCCGGCTTTTAAATCTATAACTGCCCTGCTCTCTTACACGGCAGTATGTACAATATTTTTAGCCGCTGCCTCGCGCTTTTTGAAAACAGCCGGATTTATTCAAAGCTTTAGTATCTTTATAGTAATTTTAAACATCCTTTTTGGTGGTATACTACTGGATCTTTCGGAGCTTAGCCCTCAGTTCGGGCAATTGCAACGCTTGTTTCCACTGTACTGGTATATAAATGCAGTAATTTATTAATTATAGTGGAAGTCTTACAAAATCGCTACATATGTAGCGATTTTGTAAGACTAGGCTGGGCCGCTTGTGCGTTGCCCAGCCTACCTTTAAAAGAATAGCTAAATTTTGTTAGGCTTTTAAAGGAATTCCACTATAAAATTAATTTAAAATATGGAGGAAATTAATTATGAGTATTATTCAAAGTTATTGGAAAATCATTGTATTAGCAGTGGTAACGGGACTGGCTCTTATTGTTGTAATCGCTGTAGCTTCTCCCGCATCACCGCCTGAATCTCGTGTAGAGGCAGGAACTCCGGACACCCCCTACGCTTCTTTGGATTTAGCATTCTTAAATCTTGCCGCAGAAGCTGCAGAGCGTTTGGAAAGCTCTCCCCTGCAAATGTTAGGAGCAATTGCGGACACAATGAACAGAGGCTCTCTCGCCGTTGATTTTAGTTACAGAGACAGTGCGGTGCCTTTTGGCGGCAATGTCGGTGGGCAAGTTACTCTTTTCTCTGATGCAGCAAACAGCGAATTTGCCATAGAAACTGTTGTAAACCTTCTTGGCGGCATGATGAATATCGATGTTGACCTTTACATAAACAATGAAAGGCTTGCCCTGCGCTCCAGCCTTATGGGCAGTGCCTTTTACGGGATTACTTTCAGCACTTTTAGGGAGGATATCCGTCATTTTGGTCCTTTAATCGGACTTGATGATTTTATGATGGAGCAGATAGCGGACTTTGTTGAAGCTATTGATATTTCTATGAATGAGGCCTCCTACTCTCCCGAAGAAAGCCTTGAGCCTTATATCGACCTTTTTACGGAGTTCATAGGCGGCATTGAATATAGTGCCGAAATTACGGTTGAAGGATATACTCATATCCAATTTATAATCACTGAAGAGGATATATTGGCTTTTTTAAACAGTCTATATGCTTTAATAGAAGAGGATGAGACTTTAAGAAATGCCCTTGAGCTATACGATAACCCAATTATGGAAGATATTGACATGCCTACATATGAGGAGTTTTTAAGAGAGTTTCGAGATGCTATAAGCGAGTTTGAAAACAGTATCTCTCTGGAAGTTGTTTTAGAGTTTTTAATTGATTCGCAAAACCGGCTGGAGCAGATGAATATACGCACAAACGCTTCGGCAGATGGTATGCCTGGCGGAATTGTTAACATAACTACCGATTTAGGCCGCTCTGTATATGACCCTTGGGTGGTAAATGTTGTGCTTTACAGTGATTACGATGCCTTTGATAGTTCGGACGGAGTTCAGCTTTTCAATTTTACTTGGAGCTTTAGTGAGGATTCACATGTGTTTGAAAACACAATGGACATTAGCTTCGATAATGAAGGGCTAAGCTTCGCTTCATTATGGGCTGAAGAAAGCGGTGAATTTAGCTTATCTTTTGAAAGCGGCATGGATAGCGGAAGCCTCAGCGGCATTTTCACCTCTGATGAATACGGCAGTTTTTTCCTGGAGTTTGATGATTTTAATTTAAGCTCAACAGAAACTTTAAGCCTTTCACTTACAGCGTCACCTGGGGCGGAAATTTTGCCAATTGACTTTATTAACCTTGATGAATGGGGATATAGCTTCCTTGATGCTATTGGAATGTTAATGGGGCTTATTCCTTAGACTTGGGAGAGAATTATTATAATGGAGCAATATTTTGAATACGGCGAAACAGAAATATCTCATTTACGCAAAAAAGATAAGAAGCTTGGAGCAGCCATAAACAAAATCGGCATTTTAAAACGAAAAATAAACCCTGATTTGTTTTCGGCACTTGTGGGAAATATGATAGGTCAACAGATTTCCATCAAGTCGGCAAATACAGTTCGAAGCAAACTTAGTGAGCTTTGCGATATGGATATTGAGCCTGAAAAACTCCATAACCTTACAGTAGAAGAGATACAAGGCTGCGGTATGACCATGCGTAAGGCAGGTTATATCAAAAATATCGCTGAAGCTGCTGTTACTAAAAGCGTTGATTTTAATATTCTTCCTTCAAAAAGTGATGAAGAAATTATAAAATCTCTAACATCACTAAATGGTGTCGGTGTTTGGACGGCAGAAATGCTCCTAATATTTTCTCTTATGCGTCCAAATGTTATAAGCTATGGTGATTTAGCTATCCGTCGGGGTATGATGCGCTTGTACGGACTTGATGAGCTGCCTAAAGAACAGTTTTTACACTATGCTAAGAGGTACTTCCCCTTTGCTTCTGCCGCTTCTTTATATTTGTGGGAAATATCTGTACCTGACTCCGAAATAAAGTGGTAAAAATTTATAAAAATAAGACCTTGAAAGCTGCTTATCTACTCTCAAGGTCTTTTCTTAATTAGCTGCTCTCAATTTATTGAATTTTTTTCTCTATTGTGCTAAAATTCTAATGTTAGTATAAATATAGTCAATCAACCCCAAAAACCCAAACGCTAAACTTGGTTTTATTACAGTCTACGTCGTTGCTTATTTACCCCTCGTACCCAGGTTGCTTAACTATAAGGAGGTTTTACTTCATGGAGGAGCATCATTCATACAATCCCCTTGCTACTTATGAATTTGCATATAATCTAGCAAAAACAGCCAAAAAACGTGAGATTTATACTCTTTCAGGGGATTTAGGTGTCGGCAAAACTGTATTTGCTCAAGGATTTGCGTCAGGGCTTGATATTTCCGATAATGTTGTAAGCCCTACCTTTACAATTTTGAATATATATGAAGGCAGTCTGCCCCTTTATCACTTCGATATGTATAGGATAGAAGATTTGGATGAGCTTGTAAATATCGGTCATGAAGAATATTTTTATGGTGATGGAATTTGCCTTATCGAATGGCCCGAAATGGTTATAAAAGAAATTCCTTCAAATGCCATAAATATTAAAATTACCAAATCCCCTGAAAAGGGCGATGACTACAGGCGCATTGCTATAACGCGCTAACGGAGATATCTATGAAAATTTTAGCAATTGAAACTACAGGAAGTGCGGCTTCCGTGGCTATAGTAGATAAAAGTGGCATAATCGCTGAATTTTGGGCTAATCATAAAAAAAATCATTCTGTAACTTTGATGCCTCTTGCCGCCTACGCTTTAGAAATGGCAGAATTGTCTCTTTCTAATATTTCTCATATAGCACTTGGAAGCGGTCCCGGGTCTTTTACCGGGCTTAGGCTCTCGGGAGCCTATGCTAAATCCTTGGCTCATGGGGCTAATATCCCTATTGTACCTGTTCCGACTCTTGATGGGCTGGCATATAATATTTTAATGGAAAATCGGGTTATTGCGCCTATTATGGACGCTAAACGTAATGAGGTTTATGCCTGTGCATATTTCTGTGAAAACGGATCATTAAAACGACTTACCCCTTATTTAAACGAGGGATTTGATGTGTTTTTGGATAGAGTTAAATCTTTTGGCAGCTCCGCTGTCTTTTTAGGGGATGGCTGCTTTGTTCATGAAAAAACTATTCTGGAGCGCGGTTTTAATATAGCAGCGCCTAATAATTTACTCCAAAGAGCTTCCTCCGTTGGTTTATTGGCATATGAGCTTGCTGCCTTAGGGAAAACGGTAAATTATAACAACCTTGAGCTTACTTATTTACGAAAGCCTCAAGCTGAGCGCGAGCTGGAAATTAAGGAGAACAGCCTAAAATGATTGAAGTGCGTCCTTTTAACAAAAGTGACTTAGATAGTATATACGAAATCGAGCTAGAGTCTTTTTCCATCCCATGGGCTAAAGATGATTTGCACAAAGACGCTGTAATAAACAAGCTTTCAATTTATTTAGTGGCTGTGTATGATGATAAAGTAGTCGGCTATGCCGGAATGTGGCATGTAGTCACTGAAGGTCATATAACTAATATAGCGGTCTCCCCTGCTTATAGAAATATGGGCATCGGACAAAAACTTATTGAAGGACTCGAAATAATAGCCCGAGAGAAAGAAATGATAGGCATAACCCTTGAAGTTAGGATGAATAACGGAGCTGCACAAAAGCTTTATATGAAAAATGGATATGTAGTTGAAGGCATCCGTAAAAATTATTATGCGGATACTAAAGAAGATGCGCTGATTATGTGGAAGTATTTATAAGCACGTAATTTGGGAGGTGTATAATGGCAAGGGAATTATCATATGACCAATTAAAAAACCACAATATCAAAGATTATTTGAAAAATGTGGTAAACACTAAGGAAGTTAAGCCAAGTGAAGATTTAATAGGTCAAGATAGGGCTGAGAAAGCTTTAAAATTTGGGCTTTCTGTTAAATCGAAGGGCTATAATATTTATGTATCAGGTTTGCCAGGCTCCGGCAAGTCAACTTTTGCAAAAAGATTTGCCGAAGAATTGGCAGCGAATGAGCCTGCCGCTCCCGATATGTGCTATGTATATAATTTCGATAATCCAAAGCGGCCTAATTTATTTATGCTAAATGCAGGCATTGGCAAGGAATTTGCTGATGATATGGAGGATATGATAAATTCCATATCCGAGGAGCTGCAAAAAGTTTTTTCCTCAAGAGATTTTGAAGATCAAAAAACTGCCATACTTAAAAAATACAATGAAAACCGCGATGAGAAAATTAAAGAAATGGCTCAGGAAGCCAAGGCTTACGACTTTGGTATAAAAAGCACAAATGCAGGTATGTATTTTATGCCCATATTAGATGGAGTTGCCGTTACCGAGGAGCAATATGACGAGCTTTCCGAAGATGAGAAGGAGCGGATAAACAAAAATTCTGCCGAAGTTTCCGAGCGTGCCGCGCTAATTATGCGGGATATAAAGGAATATGAGAAGCAGATTAAAACAGAGATTGATGACTTGGAGTACAGTACAAGCCTTTTCGTTGTAGGGCGGTATGTTGGTCTTTTATTAGATAAATATGGTGATAATTCCCAAATCATTAAATATTTACAAGAAATAAAGGAGGATATACTCGAAAACATTGAGGAATTTGTAGTTACTGACAACGAGGAAGAAGATACCCTTGCCGCAATGCTTCCTTGGTATACCAAAAAAAGCGGGGACTTTTTAAGCAGATATGCTGTTAATGTTTTAGTGGATAACTCAGAAACTAAAGGTGCCCCTGTTGTTGTTGAGTATAATCCTATATACTCCAATTTAGTAGGGGATATTGAATATGACAGCGAATATGGTAATTTCACTACGGATTTTATGAAAATAAAGGCCGGAGTGCTGCATAAAGCCAATGGTGGATATCTTATTATACAAGCCGCAGATTTATTTGCAAGTTCTTTCGCTTGGGATGGGCTTAAGAGAGTCCTTCGCACAGGGGAGATAAATATTGAGCCTCTTCGGGAGTATTCCACAGGGGTTGCTATGTCAGGTGTTCGCCCGGAGCCTGCTAAGGTCAATGTAAAAGTAATTATCGTCGGCACACCATTTTATTACGGCTTAATATATGAGTATGATGACGATTTCCAAAAGCTCTTTAAAATACGTGCCGATTTTGACTATGAAATGGAGTTTAACAAACCTAATGTAGTCAGGCATTTGGGCTTTATTAAAAAACAAATAGAAAAACACGGCTGCTTAGATTTTGAAATAGGCGCAATCAGTCATTTATTGGAGTTTTCATCCCGCCTTTCCGAGCGTCAGGATAAATTAAGCGCCCAATTTGACAAAATTGCTGAAATTTTACTTGAGGCTAACGCTTGGGCAAAACTTGATTCCAAAAACCAAGTAACGGGAGATTATGTAATAAAGGCTATCGATGAGCGCAGGCTAAGACTTAATATGTACGAGGAAAAACTTGGGCAAATGATAGAAGAACACCTTGTTATGATTGAAACAAAAGGTGAGAAAATTGGGCAAATTAATGGTCTTGCTGTTTTGGATCTTGGAGATTATGCTTTTGCCAAACCCTCCCGTATAACAGCAACAACTTATATGGGTAGAGCCGGTATCGTTAATATCGAGAAAGAGGCGGAGATGAGCGGTGCTATCCATAATAAAGGTGTTCAGGTTATGGCAGGTTATTTAGGCTATGTTTTCGCACAGGACTTCCCTCTCTCCTTATCATGCCGTGTGTGTTTTGAGCAAAATTATTCCGGCATTGACGGCGACTCCGCCTCAAGTACGGAGCTTTACGCTATATTATCAAGCCTTAGTGAACTCCCTATAAATCAAGGGATAGCCGTTACGGGAAGTATTAATCAATTTGGTGAAATTCAGCCAATAGGCGGTGTTACCTATAAAGTTGAGGGCTTCTTTGATGTGTGCAATAAGAGAGGGCTAACAGGCAAGCAGGGAGTTATCATTCCTTGGCAAAATGCTAAGGAATTGGTGTTAAATGATGAGGTTATAGAAGCGGTTAAAAACAGTCTGTTCCACATTTACCCTATTGCCCATGTAAATGAAGGGATAGAAATACTTACAGGCACAATTGCCGGAGACCGGAATGAAAAGGGTAATTTCCCAATAAAGTCTGTTCATGGCAAAGTATTTAAAAAGCTTAAAAAATTCCACAAAAAAGCTGTTTTGGACAATTGATAACTAAGTTAGGGGTTGCTTATGATGAAGCCTGTTAGGATAACTGATAGAAATATAATGTTTTTTAAACCGACAATATATGATTGGGATTTGAATATAGGGCTGATACTTGGCAAAAACCGCAATTATATAATCGATACAGGTGTGGGCAGCGGGAGCGTTAAGCCTATACTGGACTATATCGCCAATGACAAAAAGCCCATTATCGTAATAAATACCCATTGGCATTGGGATCATTTGTGGGGCAATTGGGTGTTTAAGGACAGTATTATAATATCTCATTCATTATGCCTAAGCTTAGCGGATAAACATTGGGATGAAGATGTTAAAAAACACGCCAAACATATTATAGACGGCGAAGTTTATAAACAATTGCCAAATTTAGTTTTTGAGGATAAGCTTTACTTTCCTGACGATGGGATAATGATTTTTCACAGCCCCGGACACACAGCGGATTGCATCAGCGTCTACGATGAAATAGACAACGTACTTCACGCTGGGGATAATATTGGGGATACCGATGATACTATTGTCCCTCATATAGATACGGATTTGGAAACTTTTAAAAAACTTATTGCTTTATATGAAAAGTATGATTTTGAAGTCTGTATTTCCGGTCACAATAAAACTCAGGGAAAAGATGTACTTGCTCGCATGAAAACCAAGCTTTATGATAGCTGGAATAGACAAAGAAAGGATGAATTATTATGAGATATACAGGGGTTTCGGCATACGGGGTACGTGCGCCATTAATCAATAAAGGAGATAATTTGCCTGAAATAGTTGCAGGTTCTTTGCAAAAAGCTCTGGCGGCGGAAGGGCTTACTCTTAAGCCTACGGATGTTGTTGCCGTGACAGAAGCTGTGGTAGCTAAAGCACAGGGCAATTATGCAAGTATAGAAGATATCGGGTCGGATGTTCGAGCCAAATTTGCTGATAATACAGTAGGAGTTGTCTTTCCCATTTTAAGCCGCAATAGGTTTTTAAACATCTTGAAAGGGATTTGCCTTGGAGCGAAGCATGTTTGTGTGCTTCTTCAGCTTCCTCATGATGAAGTGGGCAACCCTGTTATGGACATGGATTTAATGGACGATGTTGAGAATGAACTTAAAGGGCTTATCCCCGCTGATGAATTTAAACGTATAACAGGAGAATATAAGCATCCTTTTACTGATGTTGACTATATCGAGCTTTATGAAAAGCTATCGGATAATATCAGCATATATCTTTCCTCCGACGCAAGAGATATATTAAAGCTTACGCCTCATGCTCTTGTTGCGGAGATACACAACCGCGAGCGCACAAAAAAACGGCTTTTAAAAGCAGGGGCTGAAACTGTGTATACTCTTGCGGATATTTTGTCAAAACCTGTAAACGGCAGCGGCTATAATCCTGATTATGGTGTACTTGGGTCAAATTTAGCCACCGGGGAAGAGCTTAAATTATTCCCTCGTGATTGTGGTGAGTTCGTTAATAAGCTGCAAAAAGAAATTGAACTTAAAACAAATGTTATACCTGAGGTTATGATATATAGCGATGGCGCATTTAAGGATCCTCTCGCGGGAATTTGGGAACTTGCCGACCCGGTAGTATCTCCGGGGCATACTGAGAGGCTTAAGGGCCGCCCGGATGAAATTAAGCTTAAACTAGCTGCCAATACTTTTCTTGAAGCTATATCCCCACAAGAAAAACAGGAAGCAATAACAAAAATGATACGGGAAAAATCCACCTCAGCCGGATACAGGGAAGGCACTACTCCAAGGATATTTGCTGATTTACTAGGCAGCCTTTGTGATTTAGTTAGCGGCAGTGGTGATAAAGGCACACCTATTGTTTTGATTAAAGGTTATTTTGATGATTATGCCAGTGAATAGGCAAAGCATCACACTTTTGCTGCAGTTTTAAAGATATCACAAAGGCGCTCATTAGGTTTCTATTATCCTAATGAGCGGCCTTTTCTTCTGCAAATAAGAAAACTTTAAAACTTAAAACAAACAAGCAATCAACGAATAATTATGGAAAGAATTTATAGGGTTTTTCTTACTGTCATGACCAATAGGCGCAATTTCGCCCCCGGAATAAGAAGCAACAAAAGGAATGTCTGCTCCTAAAGACCCTTTAACTAATGCAAGCTCTTTTAACGGGTCTGACCCAATAGTTAATTGACGGACTATACAGGAGAAAAATAAAGCTGCATTTATATCTTTTTCTTTTGCTATCTCCTCCATAATTTCCTCTATTGCTGTTAAAATATCAGCGGTACTCGGCATTGAGCCAAAGGTAATTCGCGCCCCTTCAGGTATTTTTCCACGAAAGGCAACATGCCCGTCTTCATTAAAATCAATCATAGCGCGCATAAAAGGAACACTCGATTCACCTTCTTTATGGTTATCAACAAGTATAGGTATTAAAACAATACCGCTGTTAAATTTACCGTTTAGCGCAAATCCAATGCTTTCAAAATACTCGGATACAGGCATATTATTTATCTCTTGAACAATATGCCCATCTGACTTAGTTATCACAGTAGATGTGTCATTAATATTTGATTTGGATGGAACCGACGCTATAAAAAAGCGCGGAGAAATGTCACCGAAGAATAAAACATAGGATAATTCACGCTTAAATATATCGCCGTTAAAAACTGAGATACTACGGTCAAATACCCCAATAGCATCATTAACAGAAAGAGTTCCAAAAACCGGAATCCTGCCGCAGACACTTTCCACCGCTTCCACGTAGCAATCTCCCGGCAAGTTCTCATTATCCGTTACAGTCGGGAATATAAGTGCCATTTTCAAAGGCTTTTGAGAAGCAGCAATAGCCGCTTTCATTGAATCCTCAATAGCAAGATTATAATCATCCATAAGACCGTTAGTGCGTGAAGCTGCAAACTCTACATCATCACTTGTTAAAATAAGCATCGAAAATATAAGATCATCCACAACATCATTAGTAGCAATAGAGACAGTTGTCCCTCCAACTAAAGGTATGCCAAGAGCATTATGAAGCGGCTCCATAATTCCATTTTCAAGAAACTCAGGGTCGCATTGTACAATCCCTATACTATTTTTTAAAAGAGTCAACTTACTATCAATCTGATTCTTTAGATCTTCACAGGCTAAAGGTATATCATCGATTATTGTCGTATATATAGACACAGCCTTTATCATAATATTTCCTCCTTAATAATTTGTGGGGAAAGCCATTTCCTAAGGCAAATGTTGAGTGCTGTAAGCTCTATTGGTTTTGGTAAAATATCGTCCATACGATTACTTAAGAAAATTTGTTCGGTGTCTTTGACCGCATTTGCACTAAGAGCTACAATAGGCACGGCTTCATTCCAGCCGCCAAGCTCACGTATACTTCTGGTCGCTTCCACTCCGTCCATTTCCGGCATCATATAATCCATAAAAATAAGATCATATTGCTTATTTTTTGCAAGATCAATAGCCTCCTTGCCGCTTCCTGCCAAATCAGGTGTAATTTCAAAAACCTCAAGCATTAACTCGGCAACTGTAAGATTAATTTCCATATCATCTACCACTAATACTTTAGCATCAGGGGCGGCAAATTCAGCAATATTTGTATTATCCTTCTTATCAGTTGTACCATCAGCCGGCGTATATGGCAAGATTACCGAAAATGTAGACCCTTCCCCATAAACGCTCTTAACTTCAATATCACCATCCATCATACGACAGAGATTATAGCATATTGCAAGCCCGAGACCGGTGCCAACAATATTACGGTTTTTACGAATATCAAGCTGTTCAAAGGGGCTAAACAGCTTATCAATATCATAGTCGCGTATCCCCATCCCTGTGTCTTTTACTTCAAAGTGTAAATTATTTTCATTATCAAGCCATGCCGAAAAAGTAATACCGCCTTTTTGCGTATACTTAAGGGCATTTGACAAAATATTTGTAAGTACTTGCCTCAATCTATTTTCATCACCATTTATTTTTTCAGGAAGATTTTTATTAAAGTTACATTCCATTATCAGCTGCTTTTGAGTACACATTGTAGAAAACATAGAACGCAGATTATCAAGCATCGCTGTTAAATTGTAATTTTCTTTAATGATTTCCATCTTCCCGGCTTCAATTTTAGAAAAGTCCAGTATATCATTTATAATAGACAATAAAGAATTAGAGGCTTTTCGTATATCTGATATATATTTCCTATGTTCCGGATCGAGGTCTAAACGATCAAGTATGGTACTCATGCCTAAAATGGCGTTCATAGGGGTTCTTATTTCATGGCTCATTGTGGCTAAGAAGTCGCTCTTAGCATTATTAGCCGCTTCAGCCCGCTGTTTCTCACGCATAAAGTCAGTTAAGTCAAGCATAACTATCAATGTCCCTGTTGCAATCCCTTTTGCGCCGCCGCCGACACTCCGCAGTTCAACAGAGTAGAATTTTGGCTGCCCATTCTTAGAAAAATCAATCCATGCATCAAAAGTAATAGTCTCTTCTGATAAAGCCGAGTTTTCAATCGCATGTTTGAATACTTGCATGGTTTCTTGTGATAAATATGCTTTAAATATGTCTTCGTAACTATGATTTCTAATAAAATCAAGGTTGGGCGTACCGATTACACTTAAGAAAATACTGGTGGATAAAACGAGTCTCTCACTTTCATCCAGTAGTATAATAATACTTGGACAATATTCCAAAAGCATATCCGTATATGCCTTTTGCCTTGCATTGGCTGCTAAAAGAGCACTCCCTATAGTATCTTTAGCTTCAGAAGCTTTGGTGACTTTATCTAAAAAACTCTTAGATACCCTAATCTCGCGTGAAAGCTTTTTAATTTCTAAATTAAGCTTGTTTACTTCATCACGAAGGGCAATGTTCTCTTCTTCTAGTGAAAGTTGAATATCTATAATAATGCCCTCCTTTCAAGCATACTAAAGTAAGTCTTTAGAGTTTGTTTAGTATCTCGCTTACGAAGAGCTTTTGAAGAAATTTTTTGTCAGGCACGGAAGTGTCGACGAGTGGGAACCCATTAAAGCCTGCTTTAATGGGTAGCGGGCGACGCATAATCGAAGATATTACGCAACGCCACCCCTAAAAGCTTCGCTTTTTGGGGACCCCGGAGGAGACACTGACAAAGCATGACAGAAAATTTGTTAAAAGAACATCGGAATGGAGATACTAAACAGGCTCTTAGAATAAACAGGCAACAAAAGCATCGTTATGGAAGCGGTTTACTGCTTTATTGCTCAAATCTTGAGTAGGGCAAAATTCACCGCCGGAGCATACCATCATAAATGGCAGTCTGCCTGCCACTTTCTTGTCAACCAAATCCATCTCACCGTATTGGTCAACCCCAAGGGTCATTATACGACCAACACATGAGTAAATCAAAAGCCCTGAAGCATTCTCAATATCTTTAAGTATCTGATCCGCCGCCTGCCCTGTTGTGAAAAGTATATCTTCCTTATCGGTAGGGGTGATATAAAGTGTGCTGCCTTCAGGGGTAGCGCCGGCGCATATGGCATAGTTCTCAGGTGTAAGACCGACAAACACCTTAGAAACCCACGGTGTATTATCATTATAATCAAGTAAGAAAGGGAGCGAGGCCATAGCATATGCATCTTCACTTGCCTTAGCAAGCCCTAATTCTTCAAAAAACTTACTAATATGGCGGCCATTTACCTCCATAATCACATGCCCTGAACTTTTAGTAATAAGGGCACTCTTGTCAAAAGCTTTGTTTGGCGAAATATTGGCAATATAAAATTTAGGCTGCACTTTTCCGTAAAATAAAACCATAGCCATTTTATCTAAATGATGCTCGCCTTCAGCAATCATATAGCTGCTTGAAAGATTCGGCGTATCATCTACTGCAATAGTACCAAAGCACGGTACCCCTCCGGATACTTCTGTAATTACATTTGCATATTCATCCCCTGAGTTTTGATACATAAATGGGGCAAAGGTGAAAATCAAGGAAGGCTTGTCCAATCTTTTTGCAGCAGCTTCTTTGTAACTTTCTGCAATTATTTTGCCAGGCTCATTTAAAAGAGAGGATGTTATCACTTTCTCAAATTCCACATCATCGCTGGTTATTAACATAATTGATAAAACAAGGGAGTCTGCGTTATCTGCTATTGACAAATTAGATGTAATTGTCCCTACCACATCAAAAGGCAATGCATCACATATAGCTTTAACAACACCTGAGAGTACAAATTCATAATGACATGCAATAATACCAATGGAGTTTTTCAAAAGATTCTCTTCAAGTCCCAGCTGTTCTTTAATCTGATTTATAGCCAGTGTTTCATCATCAAGCTCGTCTGTATACGCAACAAAAGTTTTAATCACAATAAATCCCTCCTATGTTTTTATGCATTTTAACATATATGCCCATAAAAATCAATCAGCCGCTATGTAATAAAATCAATATCCACCTTATTTTCAATTATTGCTTTAACAGCAAGTACGATACCTCGCCGCATTTCATCAGGAGTCATATAGAATATGTTATTTTTACCCATAATCTGCTCAGGAAAAAATGGCACATGGATGAAACCACATCGCATATTTTCATACTTTTTATTGTTAAGATAGAGAAGTGCGTATAATAAATTATTGCATACATAAGCCCCTGCCGAATATGAAACATTAGCGGGTATATTGTTTTCTCTAAGTTTTTTAACAATAGCTTTAACAGGAAGAGAAGCATAATAAGCAGTCTCTCCTCCCTCAAATATAACTTCATGAGAAGCACGGTGGTCATCGTTATCAGGACTGTTTGCGTCCCGTAAATTAAGCCCAACTTTTTCAACCCTAAGTCCAAAAGCACCGGCGGCTTGACCTAGACTTAATACCACATCAGGCTTTTCCGACTCCAAAAGTTCTCCCACAGCTTTAATTGAGCTTTTGTATGATGTCGGAATTTCGCGCTTTATGATATCATGCCCATCTATATTATCCGGTATTAGCTTTAAAACTTCATAAGCCGGGTTAATTGTTTCGCCGCCAAACGGTTCAAAGCCCGTTAATAGTATTTTCATGCTCTCCTCCTCTTATTTTACTAATATAGTGAATAAACTTTTAAACAGTCTAAATGAGCTTGCTCATTTTGCTGTTTTAAAGTTTATGAACGCCCCGAAATTCGTACATTTTGCAAACAAAATGTACGAATTCTCGAGGCTCGTTTA
>WRBA01000012.1 GCA_009779915.1 Defluviitaleaceae bacterium
CACGAAATCCATGCATTTTGTAAGCAAAATGTATGGATTCTCGAGGCTCGTTTAAGACCATTTTGGTCTTAAACGACTATATCGCTTTTTGCTTCAACAATGACCCGCAATAGCGGACGAGCCACAAGGCTCGGTTCCGGCTTTAGCCGGAAGTCTCCCTTTTCCGAAAACCGCGGAAAAATCATAGTCGCAAAACACTCGCTTGCCCTCGTACCGCTCTAAAAAATTGCTTCAACTTAGGTTATGCACTGTTGCCAAGAGCGAACGCAGCATATGCGGAGATGATCCTTCTGAGCATAATCACGAAGTGATTGTGCGAATGCAAGTGAGTGCTGAGGCAAAGTGGCTTAAAATCAGCCGGAAAGACGAAGATTTGTGATAGCTTATTGAATACAGGTTCTTAATTAAGTAAAATATTAACACCCATAAGTATAAGTATAACACCGCCGGCAAACTCCGCTTTGGCTTTGAATTTTGTGCCGCATAAAGCTCCTAATTTAACACCTATTATTGACAATGAAAAGGTCATAATGCCAATAATTAAAGCCGCAGCAATAATATTAACCTCAAGAAAAGCAAATGATATGCCAACCGCAAGCGCATCAATACTGGTGGCAATAGCAAATGGGAGCATTTTTGAAGGACGTGGGGAGATTTCGACAATATCGCAGGTCTCCCCTTTTGTTAAGCTTTCCCAAATCATTTTGCCTCCAATAATTCCAAGAAGGACAAAAGCAACTATATGCCCAAAAGCAAAAATCGGCTCCGCAAACCAAGCCGCCAGGAAAAAGCCTATAATAGGCATGATGGCTTGTGCCGCACCGAAATATAGCCCTACAATAATCGCGCTCTTTAAACCATTTGCTGTGGAGCATTTAAGCCCGGCACAAATAGCCACCGCAAATGCATCTATTGAAAGGGCAAATGCAAGTAAAAAAATTTCAAATAAGCTCATTTAGTCTCCTGTTAGAC
The DNA here is from genome assembly GCA_009779915.1 of Defluviitaleaceae bacterium. GTDB lineage: Bacteria > Bacillota > Clostridia > Lachnospirales > UBA5962 > WRBA01. The sequence continues at coordinate 973 of WRBA01000012.1, forward strand.
CTGTCTGCTAACCTCATCTCACCATCTTTTCGACCTATTTTCTATCTTACTGTGTCAAGACCTTCTAACAAGAGCTTTGGCTTTGCGCCGTCACTCTTTCCTTGCACAATGGAAAATATCCTCGAAAATCTGACAAAAGCAGGTTAGCGGACGGATCTATTTATCCTGAAATATTTTAGTCATAATCTTAACTGCGAAATAAAGAACGGTAAGGGCACCAAAAACCCCTATAAGCCCATAAAACATTAACTCCAATGATAATATAAACATATTAAGACCTCCTTAGGGCTAGGAGAGTCGAACCTTGTACGCCCATAGCCCAAAAAATTTGATTAATCTTCATTTTCGTCCTAGATGGGCTGATTGCCCACCGTCGTCCTCAAATTTTGCTAAATGCAAATTTTTTGTGGCTATGGGTCTACGAGTTTTGCGGATGGAATTTTTGAAACCGCCGCGAAAGAGGACACAGCCTTACCGCAGTAAGGCAAGGACAATGACAAAGGCGGGGCTAAAATTCCACCGCAAAACCGCTCATTGTTCGACTCTCCTAGCCCTAACTTAATAACCAAGGCACAATCGCCAAAACCATACCACCGGCTATTGCTGAAGCCACCTGCCCAGCCACATTGGCAGAAACTGCCGGCATAAGTATAAAGTTTGTAGGGTCTTCTTCTGCTGCCATTTTTTGCACCAGCCTGGCAGACATGGGAAATGCCGATATCCCTGCCGCACCTACCATAGGGTTAATCTTACTTTTAGAGAACAAATTCAAAATTTTTACAAATATTACTCCTCCAGCCGTATCAAATACAAAAGCAACAAGACCAAGAGCAAGTATTATTAACGTCATAGGCTGTAAAAACCTTTCGTAATGCATTGTTGCACCTATGGTTATGCCCAAAAGCAATGTTACAAGATTGGCAAGCTCATTTTGAGCGGATTTTGATAAACGCTCAAGTACACCGCTTTCTCTTATTAAATTGCCAAACATTAAAAGCCCCACTAAAGGCACGGCAACCGGGGCTAAAATGCCGGATATAACAGTAACCACTATTGGAAACATTATAAGTGCTGTTTTTGAGATTTTTTTATCCGAATAATCCATACGAATAAGCCGTTCCTGTTTTGTAGTCAAAGCTTTTATTACCGGCGGCTGAATTATAGGTACCAAAGCCATATACGAATATGCAGCAACTGCAATAGGACCCAGTAAATGATGGGCAAACCTTGATGCAACAAATATGGATGTAGGCCCATCAGCTGTGCCTAATATACCTATTGCCGATGCCGATTTTAAATCAATCCCAAGCCCCGGAAAAGTATAGCCAAGGAGTACAACAGCCACAACAGTGGCAAATATACCAAACTGAGCCGCCGCCCCTAAAAACAGCATTTTAGGGTTTTTTATAAGCACCGAAAAGTCAATCATAGCCCCAACAGCAACAAAAATAAGGACAGGAAAGATTTCCGTTAAAATCCCAGCATTATAGAAAATTTGCAAAACCCCTGCCTCACCCTCAAATTCCCACACTGCCGCAAAAGGCAGATTTACAAGTATCGCCCCAAAACCTATAGGCAAAAGAAGCATCGGCTCGTAATCCTTCTTTACTGCAAGTAAAATAAGTACGCCGCCTATACCCATCATTATAAGCGATGAAAAGTTTAAACTCAATAACCCTTGAAAAAGCACTTCCATTGGCTATATCCTCCTAAGTATCTATAATTTCCTACTTTTTATTATTAAATACAAAAAGAGACCTTGTTTGTACAAAAATAACAAACAAAAGTCTCGCAAACCACATAAAATGGCTGTTTAACCGAACGAGTAAAAGCAATACTTTATCTCGCTGTGCTGACGACTAAACATGTAAAATCACAATGCTACTCCCTTTTAGGGGATTTTACTATAAAAGCATTTAGTTGTCAATCTTTTCTATATACATGGATTGATGCGTCGCAAACTTAAAATCCGTAGACTGGGCTTGTCACCTTTCAATAAAATCAGCATAGTATACAATATCCAAGTAATAAAGGAGGATAATTATGTGGTGGAATTTTAGACCTTGGGGCTTTGGCCCTCACTGGGGACCTAGACATTTTTGGGGACCAAGATTTTTCGGACCCAGACGCTGGTTTTGGTAAGCTTTGATATACATATAACAAACCGCTTGGCTACCCAAGCGGTTTATTATTTACAAAATTACCTGGTCACATTAGGTATTTGACGGCCTTCATGATTAATTGTAAAATTTTCCCTATGTATAAGTTCAGAAAGCGGAACCATCTCAAAGCCTCTGTCTTGCAGCCCTCTTAAAATTATAGGCAGGGTTTTCGGTGTATCCCTGGCACCATTATGAAAAAGTATTATAGAGCCGTTTCGCAAATTTTTATGGTTTAATACTTGATTAATTTCGTAATCCGGCCCTTTATTCATCCAGTCATGACTATCAACATCCCATTGAATTGCAAAATACCCAAGTTCCTCTGCCGCCTGAATCACCGTATTATTATATTCACCAAAAGGCGGTCTGAACAAATCCATCTCTATGCCAAGTAAATCCTTAACCTTATCATGAACCCCTTGTATCTCCTGCTTATTTCTCTCAAGGCTCAGCTGATTGCCATGGGCGTGAGTGTCGCCGTGATTGCCTATATCATGTCCCGCATCAAATATCCTTCTAACTTCCTCAGGGTGCTTTTCGACCCAATAACCACATAGAAAAAAGGTAGCCCTTACGTTAAAATCAGCAAGTATGCCTAAAAGTGTATCCGTATCTTCAGCCCCCCAAGCCGCATCAAAGGTTACTGAAAGCTGCTGATTCGGCGTTTCCACAGAGTAAATAGGCAATTTTCTAGTCGCTGTGTTTTGGGCAAAAACGCTTACAATACTATCCTGATTAAGGCTCATAGCCGCAAATATAACAACCCCCAAAAGACATATAGAAAGTGCTATATTGTACCTATTAGACCTCCAAAACCTACTGATTTTGTCTCTTTTTTTTGAAATCCTAGTAATTTTTATCATAAAAACCCCTTCCTCTATAAACAAATTAATTTGTATTAATATATTAAAATTAGGACTTGTACTATGCCTTATCTTATCCCTGAGTAGTATACGGCTCACTTTTTCATATTCGAGCATATTTCGCATTTTTTTTGCTTTTCTTCCAAAACACTTAAAAAATATGCTATACTCTTTTTAGAATTGTTTAAAATAAAGCCTTTAAGGGAGACAAATATGACGAAATCACCCCTGTTAGAAAAACTTAAATCCTTAATCCCATATTTTCTACTTGCTCTTGCCATTATTATTGCATATAGAATTACAGGGGCACTAAATATTTTTATCGATTTTTTTAGACTTACATGGGGAGTTATATTGCCGTTTTTTTACGGATTTATATTAGCTTACATAATTAATATACCCTGCAGCGGTATACAGAAGCTGCTGTCTAAATCAACTAATAAATTTGTTCTTAAGAGAAAAAAGATGCTAAGTATACTTATTGTGTTTTTGATAGTGGCATTAATAGTTTTTTTAACATTAAATTTAATTGTCCCCGCTATAAGTGACAGTGTTTCATTCTTCTTTGAAAACGTTCATATTTATTGGGCTAGTATTATGGGATTTATTGATTACATTAACGGGCTGGGGCTGTTTGAGTTTAACTTTAGCCCTGATGAGATAATTAATATGTTAGGTGATTTATTTGCTAATTTCAGTATGGATACTCTTATGGCACCGATTAATGCTGTAATGGGGGCGGCAACGGCAGCATTCAGCGGTGTTATAGCCTTAATATCATCAATATATATTTTAGTCGAAAAAGACAGGTGCAAGGCATATATTGATAAACTTCTCAGAGTTTTTACTTCTGATGGGTTTAGAACCGTAACCATATCTATATTTAGCGGACTTAACCAAAATTTCAGACAGTATATCCGCACACAAACTATTGACGGAATTATCCTTGGCACAATTGCAGCAATTATCCTCTTTCTGCTGGACTCACCCTATGCGTTGATACTTGGCATTATGCTTGGAATTGTAAATTACATACCCTATTTCGGCTCAATATTCGGTACTTTGATAGCTGTATTTGTTGTAGTTTTGACCCAAGGCTTAGGCATAGGGGTTATAGCTGCTGCACTGCTGTTTGTTGCACAGCAAATTGACGCAAATATTATCCAGCCAAGACTTATGAGCGGCTCTTTCTCGCTTAGCCCCCTCCTTGTTATAATAAGTATATCTATAGGGGGTGCGATTTCCGGTATATTTGGCATGATTGTTGCAATCCCTATCGTTGCGGTGTTAAAAGATATATTTGACAGTATTGTGGCACATTACGAGCATAAGAAATTTGGTGCTCTAGGCGATAAAGAGGTGGAAGATGTTAAATAGTATAAGCAAATACAGAAAGTGGCTTATTATAACCGCTCTTGCGGCTCTTGCCTGGCTGATTCTTCCAGGCTTGGACTTTCTTAACGAGGACAATATTTTACGCCTTGCGGAATTGCCCACTGTGCCGGCTGCAATAGTATTTTTGCTTCTTTATGCTCTGCAAGGTGCTATTATGGTGGTACCTACAGGGCTGCTTTATATTGGTGCAGGGCTTGCTTTTCCAACGTGGCTTGGTATACTTATAACCTATACCGGATTAACCGTATCTTTAAGTGTTGGCTATATAATAGGCGCAAGACTTGGTGAAGAAAAAGTAAATAAAATGCTTTCAAAGAATAAAAAGGTTTCAGATTTCCTAAACGGCAATAAAGATAACCTTTTATTTCTAAGTTTTATTTCCCGCCTGCTTCCAACGCCTTTTGGCTTAGTCAGCTTGTTTTTCGGTGCCCTTAAAGTGCCTTTTCCAAGCTATATATTTATGTCTCTGCTTGGGTTAAGCCCTTTTATGATACCTGTAGTATTTGCAGGGGCAGCTATTACAAACCCATTTTCAAGGGAATTTATAATTCCTTTTATAATAAGTTTTGTAATCACTTTTGTAATATATATTGCCTATAAAAAGCAAGTGGTGACTAAAACCCGCATAACCGTACTGCTTCTTGTAGCTCAGGTGCTATTATTTGCAGGGCTGATAAACAGAATGCTAAACGCTTTCCCTATCATCGCCCTTGGGATTTATCTATTTAGTATTTTCATGGTTTTAATGCTTGTTAAAAAGAACGAAACCGCCGCATATAAAGTCATTTGGATTATTGTAATCATTGCACTTCCAATTTCCGGTGCCATTTTATATTTACTGTTTGGCATTAACCATCCGGCAAAAAGAGTTGCCGCCCATATGAAAGAGCATGCGGTGGTTGCAAAGCTTTTAGACGGCGATAATGTTTCTACATACGAAGATTTGGATGTTTTGGAGCGAAGTGCCGGAATAATGCATTATATCAGAAAATCATCAGCATACCACCATTATGAAAACACCGAAACTACATATTACCCTATGGGTGAATTGATGTTTGAGGCAATGCTTTTAGAGCTTCAAAAGGCTGAGAAGTTTATATTTATTGAGTATTTTATCATATCAAAAAGTTATATGTGGGATAAAATACTTGAAATATTACTGGAAAAGGCGAAAGCAGGAGTGGATGTGCGCCTTATATTTGATGATATAGGCTCTCTCGGGCTGTTTAATTCGGCTTATATGGCATCTCTCGGGGCGCAGGGCATTAAAATTATGCGCTTTAACCCTATCGTCCCATTTATATCTCCTTTTATGAACAACCGCAATCATAGGAAAATTATGGTAATCGACGGTCACACAGGCTTTAACGGTGGTATTAATATTTCCGACGAATATATAAATCTTGTGGAACATTGGGGTGTTTGGAAGGATACAGGGATTATGCTAAAAGGTGAGGCTGTATGGAGCTTTACCCTCATGTTTATAGAGACTTGGAATGCTTTTTGCAAAAATAAAGATGACCGTATAAATGATTATATAGAATACAAGTATTCAGATGATATAAATTACTCAACAGATGGGCTTATTATACCATACGGCGACTCTCCTTTGGAAAAAGAGCGTTTAGGGGAAAATATATACATCGATATCCTTAGCCAAGCTGAAAAATATGTATATATATTCTCCCCATATTTGATTATCAGCGAAAAAATGATTTACGCCATGCAAATGGCAGCAAAGCGCGGCGTTGATATAAGGATAGTAACCCCCGGTGTGCCTGATAAGAAAATAGTATATCGCCTGACCCGCTCATACTACGGCGATTTACTTGAAGCAGGGGTTAGGATTTATGAGTACACACCGGGATTTCTTCATGCTAAAAGCTTTGTTTGCGATGATAAAATTGCTGTTGTAGGCTCTATTAATTTGGATTATCGCAGTCTTTATTTACATTTTGAATGTGCAACATTTTTATATAAAGCAAAAGCAATTGGAGATATAAAGGATGATGCTGTTAAATCTATCGCCTTAAGCCGTGAGATCTCGCAGTCAAGAAAGCAATTTTACAATGAATTTTTTGACGCTGTATTACATTTATTTGCACCGTTAATGTAGGTCTAGGAGAGTCGAACAATGAGCGGTTTTGTGGTGGAATTTGAGGGTGACAGTGGACCGCAGCTCACCTAGGGCATGTCGACAATAAATTTCGAAACGCCCTAGACCGAAAATGAAGATCAATCAAATTTTTTTGGCAAGGGGCGTTCAAGGTTCGACTCTACTAGACCTAGATAAAAAACTTATGAAAAGAGAGGACGATTAACATGAGCAATAAAAAACTAATATACATAGCCGACGATGAGAATAATATCAGAGCCGCCATCAAGACTTTTTTAGAAAATGCCGGACATACTGTGGAAGATTTTGAAAACGGTAATTTACTCCTTGAGGCTTTTGCCGAAAAAACTGCTGATTTAGTGGTATTAGACGTAATGATGCCAGGTTCAAACGGCTTTGTTGTGTGCAAGGAATTACGAAAAGCAAGCACAGTACCGATAATTATGTTAACAGCTAGAGACAGCGACTTAGACTATGCCACAGGTCTGGACTTAGGCAGCGATGATTATTTAGTAAAGCCTTTTTCACCTATGGCACTGGTTAAACGGGTAGAGGCAATCTTTAGGCGTATAGAGTTTGAACGCCAAGGCAATGCAAAAGGTGATGAAACCAATGAATAAGATAAAAAACTCGAATAAAACCAAGCTGCGCCAAAGGATCCTTGCGGCTTTTTCTTGTGTACTCTTTTTCTCATTTATGTTTACAGTGGTTATATTTAATATAGCGATTAGGATATTTGCACCTGCTGATGAGTATTATCATATTCAAGAGCAAGGCTTTGTCGGCAGGGCTGGTTTTACTTTATTTGTCCTTGTTGGGATTATGTTTGTAGTGGCTGTAATTGTCACATACTTTTTGTCCAATTCCATCACCAGACCAATAGAAAAGCTTGGAGAGTTTGCTTTAGGCATCGGCAAAGGCAATTTTGACACTAACGATTTTGTGTTTAAGGATAGTGAGCTTGAAGATTTGAACGCCGCACTAAACAAATCAGTTAAGCAGCTGGGCATATATGACTCAGAGCAGAAGATATTTTTCCAAAATGCCTCCCATGAGCTTAGGACACCTCTTATGTCCATTAAATGCTATGCAGAAGGTATAAATTTTGGTATCATGAACCCTGACGAAGCATCTAAAACTATTTTAGAGGAAACGGATAAGCTGTCAGAGCTTGTGGCGGATTTACTCTATATTTCCCAAGTCGATAATATTACTGCGGTATATACAGCCAAAGAGCTAAATTTAGTTGAGATAATAAAAGGCTCCGCTAAAAGGCAGCAAGCTATGGCAAACAAAAGGCAGATTAGCTTTTCCTTTGACTTTGGCGAAAGTAATATCAGCTATAAATGTGATGAGGAATTGATTTCAAGGGCAATTGATAATTTAATTTCCAATGCAGTCCGCTATGCGGAAACTGAAATTACCTTATCCTGCCGTATAGAGCAGGGCAATATAATTATCACTGTTGTTGATGATGGAAATGGTATAGAGGTTGATGCGCTTCCTCATATTTTCGAGCGTTTTTACAAAGGCAAAGGCGGCAATACAGGTATTGGGCTTGCCATTGTAAAATCCATTGTCGATTTATTGGGTGGAAATATTAAAGCCGAAAATGGAGTTAAAAATGGCGCACGCTTTACAATGAGTCTGCCTAGATAATATGCATATATAACGGAGGTATCTAAATGTCCATACGTTTTAGCAATGAAGAATTTAGAGCACTTAAAAACCTGCTGCCTATATACCAGTGGGGCTTAAAAACCCTTATGACAAAACTTAATATCCTACACGAAGATCTTACAGGTTTTCAAAAAAACAATGCTATTGAATATATAAAAAGCCGTATAAAAGCCCCTGAAAGTATAGCGGAAAAGCTGCACAAACTTGGTGTTGAAGTTACAGCAGAAAACGCGAAGAAACATTTGCGTGATATTGCGGGAGTTAGGATAATAGTGCCATTTGCGAGAGATATCTACTTTCTTGCTGATATTATCCGCTCTATGCCTGGTATAACCGTACTGGTCGAAAAGGATTTTATAAGCTCGCCTAAGCCCAGCGGCTATCGCAGTTATCATATTATTATGGAAGTGCCGGTTTTCTTTTCAGGCAAAACAGAAAATGTAACAGTGGAGATTCAAATACGCACAGAGGCTATGAATTTTTGGGCAACTCTGGAGCATAAAGCCCGCTATAAGTATAAGGAGCGTATTCCTCAGCATTTAAGTGACGAACTGGTTGTTATTGCCGATAAAATTTCAGAGCTTGATAATCGTATGTTCTTGATTCATGAGATTATTTCTCTTATAAATCAGGATACTTAAAGATCTCCCTTTAAGGAGAAAATACTTACGAAAGGCTTTTCATGCTCTTAGAGATGCCGAAAAGCCTCAGGAGTTTCAAATTATCATCACAGAAATAAAGGTCTATGTCCATGATTTTAATCTAGGCTGAGTCGTCATGGGTAGCGGCGAAAAGTGGCAAAAAGCCAGCACTGAAATTTATCGCAACAGCGTCTATAATTTTAAGATCCATAGTAAGTTTAAGTATAGTACCTGTTAAAAACAACAGATATGGAGGGTATATATGGCAAAAAAATTGAGAACTATCCTCTGTATGGCACTAAGTATAGCAATGTTTTCTTCGTGTGCGCTTTTGCCTGAGGAGGAGGTCCTGCCGCCGCCTATTATTCCCCGTGTGGAAATCACCTTAAGAACTGAAACAGTAGCGCGAGGCGACATAATAGACTATGTACGTGTTTCCGGCAGAGCTGTATCTGTAAATCAGCACAATATTTACCTTGGATTCGATATTCCCAGTGCTGTTCTCATAGAGCGAGGAGTAGACCCGGAAAATTTGCGAGTACAGGCAGGAGATACCCTTGCTGTATTTGCTTCAGATGATTTGGAAGCACAGATAACACCCCTTACACGAACATTGGAACTTGCACAGATAAACTATGATGCCGCCTTCCGCACTTTGGAATCGCAGCGAATATACTATGAGGAGATTAAGAACCGAACTGAGCGTATTCGCGAAGGAAGAACAGAGAGTGAGAGAATCGAATTAGACAGACTAAAAACCCGTATTGATGACGCTGCAAGAAGATACGAAACTGATAGGATTCTCTTTGAATTAGGTATAGTAAGTCAAGATACTCTAAGCAATCTTGAAAGGGTTTTAAGAGACTTGGAGGATGAGCTTGAAAATTTGGAAGCTTTGCAAGCCAGAAACAGACTGACACAGGATGCTCAATTGGAGCAAGATATTAGAATAGCAAGGGCTAGTGCCGAAAATGACACTGCCTTGCGTAGAGAGAGGCTTAATCTCACAGCTGCACAGCAAAACCTGGCAGATATTCAGGAACGTAGCGAAAGATTTGTTCTGCGTGCGCCAACAGATGGGTTAATAACTTATTTTGCTGAACTTTTTATTGGAGATACATATCGTTACAACCAACGCTTGTTTACTATAGCAGATGATACATCACTCTTTGTAAGTGCAATCGTGCCGGAGATACAGCGCCACCGTTTTGCACCGGGCAATCATGTAGAGCTTACGGCGTCCGTTCTTGTTGGGGATGAGCGTCAAACTATCGAGTTTGAAGGCTCAGTAATTTCCATTTCAACGGATCAAAGGAGAGCGGCATTATTAGATGATGATATGATTGTAATTGAGGCAGCAAATTGGCCCGAGGAAGTTAAACTTGGAGATTTAATCTGGATATACCTGATTCGCGCACGGGTTTACGATGTTGTGACCATCCCTGTAAATGCTTTAAACACAATCGGAAGTTTTAATTTCGTCCGAGTTGCGGAAGATGGCATAAGCAGAGAGCGACCGGTGGAAATCGGCATTCAATCATCTACTATGGTTGAAATTGTCCACGGTCTTGCCCCCGGCGAAGAGATTGTAGTGAGGTAGAAAACTATGCTTGCGCTATCAATCGGTAAAATCATAAAAAACAAAGGACTCTTTGTATGCTTATTTATAGCATGTGTGTTTTCGGTGGCTCTCATTGCCAGCATACCAGCTTATGAGAACGCAATCAATAAGCGTATGCTGCAAAGGGAATTTAGAGATAGACAAATCCAAGACAACCGTCCGCCTCTTATGCATACCATTACCTATGAAGGCTCGGTAATATCGCAATTTGGCGATGGCAGCATCTCAAATATTAATGCTTTTGTCTATAATGAACTAATCCCGCGCTTTAGGCTGCCTACTGCCGAACAGCGTCTAACCCTTACTGTACAAAATGCAGGTGTTCATCATATTTCTCCTTACGATGATATATCTGAGGTCGCTGCCAGGAGCTCTGTAGTATATTCCAGAGGTCTTTTTGACCACGTTGAGCTTGTGGCAGGCCGCTTTCCAAGTAATATCGATACTTACGGTGCTATCGAGGTTGTCGTCAGTGAAAGTGCCGCAGCCAGGCTTTTTATGCTGGATTCTAAGTATGTCTTGGATTTTACCCGCAGATATGATACAGTAAATGCTGCTAACGGGTGGGTAGAGTTGTATATAGTTGGTATTGTACGCGAATTAGACCCAAACGATACTTTCTGGAGGATTAGACGCTTATCCGCAAGTAATATATACACTGATTATGAATCCTTCATAAAAATTTTTCAGGTTGGTAATTCATCTGATTTTAGAGCTCAGTGGCAAACTGCTTTCGACCATACCGCTCTCGAACCGGGAGGTATTCAGCCTATCCTATATGTTTTGCAAGAAAGAGGTACCGGCTTCTTATCCAACCACCCCATACTTAGAAATGCCATAAGCCGCGAGGCTGAACTTGGACCTTTCTTGTGGGTATTGCAAATGCCCATACTTGCTCTTATTGTATTTTTCACCATAATGCTCTCAGGGCTAATCCTAGACCACGACAAGGTCGAAATAGCTCTTCTTTACAGCCGTGGAGCAAGTAAAAGCCGCGTCTTTTTCATGTATGTTATTCAGACTTTTCTACTTGCGGGAGTTGGTATGGCAATAGGGATTCCTCTTAGCTTACTCCTTTGCAGAGTTATAGGGGCGGCAGCCGGTTTTTTAGAGTTTGCCGGACGTGCTCCCTTAGATGTTACAATAACGGGGCTTGTCCTTCGCTACGCTATATTTGGGGCATTGCTTTTCATTCTGTCAACACTTTTGCCAATCTTATTTTCTCAGTCCGGTGGAGTTGTAACTTCGCGGCGTTTAAAGGCAGCTCGCGGGACAAAACCTTTCTTCGAAAAATATTATCTGGATTTTATTTTAATAGGTATTTCTCTTTACGGCTATTTTTCATATCAAAACCTAATATATTTACTTGCAGATACAGATATTGCAGCATCACAACACACTGTAGATCCTTTGATTTTCCTGATTTCCACATTCTTTTTTATGGGATTTGCAATGCTTTTTACAAGGCTTTATCCATATATTATCAAAGGGTTATTTAATGCAGGCCGGTCTTTCTGGTCACCTGCTATTTATGCTTCTTTAAGTGTGGCAAGATCAAGGCCTAGAAGCCGCTATATTATGCTATTTATCATAATGACTACAGCCATTGGTCTTAATGCCGCGGCCGCTGCACGAACAATCAACCAAAATCATTTAGACCGTGCTATGTATAATATTGGCGCAGACCTTATTGTTTTGGAGCAATGGTCTTTTGTCGATCCCAGCACACCTGTGTTCGATTTAGAAACCGGACTTCGCATTATACCCCCCATACAATATCTGCTTTTTATGGAGCCTCCCTTTGAAAGATTTATGGAACCTGACGGCGTAGAATTGGCAACTATAGTGTATAGAAACGACCGCGCAACTGTAAGAACATTGCGAAGAGCCGAATTTGTACCCGGAGCCGGGTCCGCATTGCCGGCCAATATACCCAATGTAAATGTTATGGCTATTTATCCTGACGAATTCGCTCAGGTTGCATGGTGGCGCAGTGATATGTTTAGCTACCACCTAAACCATAAGATGAACGCTATGTCGCTAAATCCAAATGTTGCGCTTCTCTCTCGTAATTTAATGGATAGGCTTGGTGTCTCCCACGGAGATGAAGTGTCTGTCACTTGGACTAACAATCCCCATGAGGTAACTTTATATATTTATGACACTTTTGACTTCTTCCCGGCTTGGAGTCCCGTGACAGATAATTCTCATCCATCATACCTTATTGTAATGAATTACGAGCTTGTCAAAACTGAGTTTCGCTTGGAGCCATATGAAGTTTGGATTAGAAAAGAAGACGGCGGCTCCGCTGCCAATATCATAGAGCATTATATTTACAATGGTATATCCTTACAATGGGTGCAAGATGCCGGTGCTAATCTTGCTGCTGTTCGTAACGACCCATTAATACTTAGTATGAACGGCTTTCTCACTTTGTCTTTTGTAATGACTTTAGCAGTCACTGTGGCAAGTTTCTTGGTGTTTTGGATATTTGAGCTTAGAAGCCGCAGACTGCAAATTAGTATCATGCGCTCAATGGGTATGTCCAGAGGCGGTGTAACCATTATGCTTTTATGGGAACAGGTATTGCTTTCTATCTTGCCTTTGATAGTTGGATTTATTTTAGGTAATATTGGTCAGTCACTGTTTGTGCCTATGTTTGAGATGGGCAGTTCCGAAGGGCAGCTGCCTTTTAGGGTTTTCAGCCGTGCCGCGGATTCGCTTAATGTAGCAGCTATCGTATCCGGAAGTATTATAATAGCAATTGTTATGCTTTGGTATATGGCTGAGCGTATTAATATCAGTCAAACATTAAAATTAGGTGAGGAATAGGCACAGTCTGTTATTAAGGGACAGGTTCTAAGAGCCTGTCCCTTAATAACAGCAAAGGGATTTTGTAGGATTTTTTCTGTTTAACAAGAAGGTGTGAGTGCCGCATGTGCAAAGCTGACCTGCAAGCGAACGCCGGCGTAGTTAAACAGAAAATAGACAAAAAAGCACGAAGCTGCTTATTAAAGGATAGGCTCTAAGAAAGGAATCGGCTAATATGTCAGAAATTATACGCACAGAGTGTGTTGTGAAAACTTTTGGCAGCAAGCATGGTAATATAGTAACAGCTGTAGGCGGCATATCTATTACGGTTGAGCGCGGAAGCTTTACAGTCCTGCGCGGAAAGTCAGGGTCAGGAAAAACTACACTTATCAACCTTATAGGTGCCCTTGATAAACCTGATAAAGGTAAAATTTGGGTCTGCGGCGAAGAAATCACTGAGATGCCTCAAGCACAATGTGAAAAATTAAGACGTACACGTATTGGTTTTATCTTTCAGTCTGTTGCACTTTTTGGAGATATGACGGCTTTGGAAAATGTGGAATTTGCCATGCGTGTCGCGGGGATAAGTTACAAAGAACGCCTGGAGCGCGCCAAAGAATGTCTTGACATGGTAGGCATGACAGGTCGGATAAAGCATATTCCTCAAGAGCTTTCAGGAGGGGAGCAGCAACGCGTCGCTATTGCCCGTGCTATTGCCCATAAGCCGGCTTTGATACTGGCTGACGAGCCAACGGCGCAGCTTGACACTAAAATGGGGCTGCAAATTATCAAATTACTCCTTATGCTTACCAAAGATGAAGGGATTACTGTTGTCATGTCCTCTCACGACCCTGAAATCGCTGATGTAGCGCATAAATTGTATACCTTAAAGGATGGTGAATTATCCGATGAGCTCTGAGGCGATTGACAATAATATGATTGTCTGTGACAATGTTGTAAAAATATACAAAACTAAAGATATAGAGGTGGTAGCACTCCAAGGGCTCGACCTTACAGTGGCACGGGGGGAAATGATGGCTATAATTGGAAATTCCGGCTCCGGCAAGAGTACTTTGCTCAATCTCTTAGGCGGGCTTGATATGCCCTCCGCAGGTAAAGTGACTGTGAATGGGATGGAGCTTGCAAAGCTTGCCCCGGCGGCTATAAGAAGATTTAAGTCTGCAACAGTAGGCTTTGTGTGGCAAACCACCGCAAGAAATCTCATACCTTATTTATCAGCCCTCGAAAATGTTATACTGCCTATGGGTATATTAGGAAAAGTCGATAGGGATTACGCTAACTCTCTGCTCGAATATGTTGGTCTTGGCAATAAATTAAAACGCAGACTCTATGAACTTTCAGGAGGTGAGCAGCAGCGTGTAGCAATTGCTATTGCTCTGGCTAACAAGCCTCCCCTCCTGTTAGCTGATGAGCCAACGGGGGCTGTAGATACTAAGACCACCATTGATCTACTAAACCTATTTAAGAAAATAAGTTTAGAATTAGGTACCACCATTGTCATCGTAACTCATGACAGGCAGGTTTCCTCCTTTGTTGACCGTGTTGCGGCAATGAGCGATGGTCGTGCAAGCCATGAGTTTATCCGCCGACGCTATAATTTGGAACTTGAAAGCCTATCTGCTGCTTTTCATGAGCAGACCCATGAAGAGTATGCTGTACTTGACAGATTTGGGCGGCTCCAGCTTCCACATAATTTTACAAGAGGTATGGTTAGCGGGAGTAAGGTTAAGCTTAGTGTCGATAAAGGCACAGTTATTATAACGCCAATGGATGATAACAAGCAAGTTTAGAGCTATATGGTCGCGTTTAAATTTATAGCTGATCTGAGAATGTGTCACCGCTACCCGGGATGCTTGGGCGAGCAGGTTCCTTCTAAATTGACAAAAAATCAGACTCGAAAATTCACACATTAAATTCGTGACGATATAACCCAGAAAAAATATTCACAAAAAATTTACATTTACACAGAGGATTGTTCTACCAAACAATGATATTTAGTGTCTTTCATTATAGAGAGAAGTATTGGATTATATTAGTGTTCTGCAAAAATAAAAAATGTTGAAAGGGATATTAACAATGAATAGATTACCCATAAAACTTCCAATAAAATTGCCCATAAAACTGAGCCAGCTTTGTGCTATTTTGCTTTCATTTTTCTTGGTGGCAAATGTGGTCTTTTTTAGCGCGGATGAGCTTGATAGCGGTGATGGGAGCGGATCTGGGTATTCGGAATCCTTCGATTCCGGGTCCGATAGCGGCGATTCCAACGATGACAGCCCTGAAGAGGGCAGCAATGACAGTGAGCCCGGCGGTGATGAAAAGAATGACGACAGTGAGTCCGGCGATGGTGAAGACAACGAAAATGGTGAGTCAGGTGAAAATGATGATGACGGTGAACCTGCCGATGAGGAAGACGATATAGACAATGAGCTAGGCGAAGATAAAGAAGACATCGGTGATCAAGATAAGGAAAATGATGGAGATTGCGGTTTAGACGAAGATTGTGAGTGCGAAGAAGACAGTGAGTACGGCGAAAATGATGATGAAGACAATGAGGAAGAAGAGGACGAGGACGACGAAAATCTCAATGTTATTAGTCCCGGCTTGACTCCCGGACTTGATTTAAGTCCAAGTATTCCGCTTTTCTTTAGTTTTGACGGTGACTTTTTCATTAGTCCGGCGGCATATGAGCGCGCAGACGGCGACTTAGCTGTAGTTCTTGCAAGTGATATGACAATAACCGATGAGTATGGTAATGTGATTGAAACTGAAATCCGTATTACAGATGATGGCGGGTTTTTTATAGGTTCTCCTGCGGGTACATGGTTTAGCGTTACATTTGAAGCTGACCACCCCCAAGGCGGCACAAGCATAGGGGAGCGTTTCGTATTTATAATAGCCGATACGGAAATAATTTTTGAGATTGAAAATAACGAAATTGAGATTGAGATTGACCAACTTTATACAGGCATTGATACAAACGCCCTTCTTATACAAAGCAGCGGTATAAGAGCCTTTGATGAAAATGGCGTGGATATAAGTCATTTAATAATCGTTTTAAACGACGGTGGTTTTTCACAGTACATAAGAGATAATTTAGAAAAAGTTGAAGAAATGATAAATCCTTCTATTAATGTTAATGTTAATGTTGAAACTTTCATGGCTCGCGGAGTTATGAGTACTTTTAGCGGCGGGGCTGACCTTTTTGTCGGAAACTTTAGCGAAGACGCGGAAGGCAGAATTTATCACGAAGCTGTTAATCCATTCCCTATACTTGCATCAGCGGCTTCTTCCAATGGCAATGAAATGGAAAATGCTGAAGAGGATTTATTTACGGGCTTTAGTGGGGATGTAGTTTTTGCTGTAGTCCATCCTGACAGCGCAGAGCAGTTTGTAAGCGAAACGGAAGAGTTAATAATAACCTTTGGCGGCGAAATAATGATGCCTCTTGGCGGCAGTGTTTTTACAGGTAATACTTTTGCCGCTCTTCAAGCGCATATAAATGGTTTGGGAGCAGGTACTCATACAGTAAGGCTTTCTTCTGAAAGCATAATCAATACAGCACTCAGTGGATTTGGTGCAATTACAATTGCTAATAATCAACATATAACCCTGCATTCTGATAGAGCGAATCCTTTAGATACTGTTGTGCTTATTCAACATGCACCGGCCAGGCATTTTATAGTACAGCCGGCGGCGTCCCTAACAATAGCAGGCATGGATGCTGACAGATACGGCAGCGGCGGAAACTATGTAGGCTTTAGAATAATCCTTGCAAGCCCTGAAAACAGAACTACTAACGGCGGCGGCGTGGAAGTTAGAAACAATGCCACCCTTACAATGAGCAACGCTTCAATCATAGGAAGCCTTGCTAATCATGGCGGCGGCGTGTATGTTGCAGGCAGCAGTAATCTAAGCAATAACGGTACACTTACACTTGGAACAGGGGCGCATATTTCTCACAATACTGCTATGTCCGGTGGTGGCGTGTTCTTGGGTAATCATGCAGCTTTAACAACCTCAAGCTCAACTGACGCAGCCCATACAGGGGCAGTTATGCTTGACTCCAACAGATCCTGGAGCGACGGCGGTGCTATATTTGCCGCCGGCTATAATACGGTAGTTTTAGGTCCGAGAACGGATATAAGGCGTAATGCGGCTTCCGTAAACGGCGGCGGTTTATCAATGCTCAGCGGAAATCTTACTGTAGAGAGACTGGTAACTATAGGCGGCACCGGCTCACCGGGACCTCATGCACCAAATAGAACAAATGCCGGTAATGTAGCAGAATTTGGCATAGGCGGCGGGCTGCATCTTGCAGAAGGCACCATTGCATCAATAGGTACCGGCGGCGGGCATATTACATGGGTTTCTCATAATGAATCAAGTGGCAACGGCGGCGGTATTGCAGTAGTTGGGTTCACTCAACTTGGCGGCTCCGCCATACTCAGACCTTCCGCTTTAACAATAAACCCAATTACTATAATAGAACACAATGAGTCAACCTTAGGTAGCGGCGGCGGTGTATATATTAATAACCAAGGTTTTGCGTGGACTTTAGAACGGGCTCACTTAATATTACAGGGCGGTTCACTAAGCGCAATCCGAAACAACCGCTCTTACAGCGGCGGCGGGGGTATATTTGCTACTAATCTTTGGGCTCCAATGGTCATGGGCATGGATCTTGGAGATGCGTCTGACGACTTTATTCTGCCTCAGCCATTATGGGGTACCCAAACCAGCCATTATGCTGTAATAATGCATTCGGGCAATGTAATAGGCAACCAAACAACAACAGGCAACTTTATGCGCGGGATTAACGCGGGAGGCGGTATACTTTTTGAACACGGCGCATTATTTGATATGCGCGGCGGTATGATTGCCGATAATATTGTTGGTCAGCAAGGGGTGACGGGATTTATGACGCATATGGGCGGTGGTGTTAGTTTATCATCCTGCCCTATGAGTTATCCAAATTTAATGTCCGGAGGTACTATAGGCAGAGTAAATGATACAATAAGAGGCAACACAGTATTTATGGCTAACAGCACTCAATGGGGATTGGGTCAAGTTTTTGAGAACATGAGCTTAGGCGGCGGTGTAGCAATGCCTGAACTTGGTACTATATTTAACTTTACCGGCGGCGAAATTTCCGATAACATGGCTATGTTTGGCGGCGGTATATATGTAGGGCGAGAAACTGTGCTTAATATGGGCGGTTCTGCCAGGATAAATGAAAATATTGCTAATACTACGAGAACATTCTCTCAATTACAGCAGCTGACCGGCTTAGGCGGTGGTGTGTATATAGGATTCCGTATGCCTAATATGGGGACTAACCCCGGTAGATTTAATATGAACGGCGGCGTTATCGAAGGAAACATAGCAGGTTCAGGCGGCGGCATTCATGCGGGAGATAGTACAATATTTAATCTTAGCACAGACAATATAATCAGAATCAGGAGCAATGTAGCTAATCATCACGGCGGCGGAGTGTATGCGACAAACGGCGCGCAGTTCATTATGGGCGGTAATGCGGCGGTGATTGGGGATGCGAACCGCACCTTAGGCAACTTCGCCGGCGGCAGCGGTGCAGGAGTAGCCATAAGCAATGGTGCTATATTCAACATGGCTAATGGTACAATACTGGGCAATGGACTCCGCGAAAACGTAATTTGGAATAATATAAGCAGTGCTCAGCCTGTAGTTAGAACCGGCATTGGCGGCGGCGTAGCTTTAATAAATACTAATTTTACTATGACCGGCGGTACTATTGACCAAAACACTGCGGCTTTTGGCGGCGGGGTTGCGTTACCCGGTTCGGATGGTTCTGGCGGGTCTTCTCTGTTTACTATGCATGACGGAATAATTGGAAATGTGGACCCTATCGGCAATTTATACGGCAATGAAACCCCGCATGGTCCCGGCAATACCGGTCCGGGCGGCGGCGTGTTTGTAGGCAGCAGCAATACTTTCACATTTAATGGCGGCGCAATAGCCAATAACAGGGCTGAAGTAGGCGGCGGCGTATATGTACAAAACGGTAATTTTAACATGACAAGTGCCAGTGCAGTTATTCACCATAACCGTACCAGAAGTTCTCAGGTAAGCAATGAATCCACTACTGCCTACACCGGCTCTGGCGGCGGCGTACATGTGAACAGCGGTACATTTACTATGTTAAATGGGCGTATAAGCGGCAATGTGGCTTGGCCTTCTGGCGGAGTTGGCGGCGGAGGCGGCGTGTTGCTTAGAAATACGGCGGTATTCAACATGAGCGGCGGTATTATTGGCGGTGAAAGTATAAGTTACAGAAATACATTTGAAGCCAATTCAGGAGCCGGCGCAGGTGTTTTTGCAATGAGCGGAACCACTTTTGAAATGTCCGGTAATGCGGCTGTTATGTTTAATGATGTTCAGAATCCGGGTCAGCTTACCCACACCAGTAATGCGAACAACAGCAATGCCGGCGGGGTTGCTGTTGGCGGTACCTTTATAATGCGTGACAGTGCCCATGTTTCACATAACCGCGGCGGTACTGCAGGCGGCGGGGTGGATGTAAGCGGCACTGCAGCTAACTTTACAATGTATAACGGTACTATTGAAGCAAATATAGTTAATCAAGGCGGTTCAGGCGGCGGAGGTGTAAATATAAGCGGCGGCGGTACTTTTACAATGCACAATGGTTCTATAATTAACCATGTCCAAAGCCGTGTTGGAACCGATACACTTGCACCTGTCAATAGGATACCACATGCCGGCGGTGTAAGAATAACGGGCAACAATTCCCGCTTTATCATGCATGACGGTACAATAAGCGGAAATATAGTAAGAGGTACCGGCGGCGGCGTACAAGTTATTGGTCACGCAAACGCGAGATTTTATATGCACGGCGGCATAATATCCGGTAACTTATCAGTGCAGAACGCTGGCGGACAAATAGCAGATGGTCTTTCAGGCGGCGGCGTAGCCGTTATACAAGGCGTATTCACTATGAATCCACAAGGCAGCGGCAATCCAACAATTTACAATAATAGTGTAGGCGGTGCTGATGCTGCCGGCAACCCAATCGGCGGCAACGGCGGCGGTGTGCTGGTACGAGGCGCAACTTTCAATATGGCAGGCGGCTTGATTGAAAACAATTCTGCCATAAACGGCGGCGGCATAATAATCCAAGGGACCGCAATCCCTTCTACAGTAACCATAAACGGTACAATAACCGGCAACAACGCTATCGGTCAGCTTGGAAACATTAACACCGGCAGAGGCGGCGGTATAGCAGTAACCAGCCCTGCAAACCTAACTCTCGGTATACACGCCAGAATAGGCGGCTTAGGCAGTAATGAGCCAAACACAGCTTGGATGGGCGGCGGCTTGTATATAGCTGATACAGGTACAGCTTTAACGACGCTTAGGATGGAAGGCAGCTCAATGGTGGAAGGTAATATAGCCGATGCAAATAATTATGCCGGCGGTTCAGGCACTAATTTTGGCGGGCGCGGCGGCGGTATGTTTATAAGAAATACTAATTTGATACTTACGGCTGAAAACACTGGAATAAACAGCAATACAGCGACCGTCAGCGGTGGCGGTATGTATGTAACAGGCAATAATACCAGAGTGACTATTGGTACTCCGGTGGTTCCCCCCGGGTCTATGGGGCAAGGCATTACCCATATGGGCAGCTTGAACATTACCGCAAATGATGCCCGTTATGGCGGCGGTGTGCATATATCATCCTCCCAAGGCGCGCCGCATACATTTAGTATGCCTGGCCGGACTTATATTGATGGCAATAGAGCTCGCTACGGTGCCGGCTTATATGCTGATAGTCCCGGATTAAATATTGTAATAGCCGGCGGTTGTCACCATGTTACAACACGTATAACAGAGAATATAGCTGTTTATAATGGCGGCGGTATGTTTATATCAAACAGTGTTGGGTTGGTTGAAATGCGATATAATGTTGAGGTAACCGGTAATCAAGCTCGTTACGGCGGCGGTATTTTTGTAGATGGTGAGATGGATGATTTAGCTATATTGCAAATGAGCA
Source organism: Defluviitaleaceae bacterium (assembly GCA_009779915.1). GTDB lineage: Bacteria > Bacillota > Clostridia > Lachnospirales > UBA5962 > WRBA01. Next base: position 22,336 of record WRBA01000012.1, read on the forward strand.
ACGGCACTTGGGAACCTGAACAAAGTGGAGGCACCCATGAAGGCATAAGGTTTACCGGCGGAATATTTGGCGGCGGCAGCAACGCAGCTACAACCGGTGCGCGCAACTATGGTATGGCAGCCGGTATAAACGGATTTCCAAATATTACCTGGGCCGGAGTAAACAGCTTAGGCGGTATAAAAAATACAAATGAAGCCCTTGCCGGCACAAATGTTCACGTGATTAACAATTATGATATATTCCTTACAGGTTTCCCGGAGTCTCTAAGCTTGTCAGCAAACAATTTGGAATTTGGCACGCATACCCTTGCTCCAATTGGCAATACAACACCGATTGAACTTGAGGACGCCGCCGACTCGACTCAATTAACAGCCGTAGGCTTTACTGTTGTAAACGGCAATCATCACAGCGATTGGAGAGTTGAAGTAAGCGCAGGACCTATCATATCAGGTGGGGAAACTTTACTGGCAAGGTCTCTTAGGGCAGGTACTGCATCTTTATTTAACCCTGCAACAGGGCTTCCTGTATCCCAGCCTGTATGGGATCATAACGATATTCCGGCTATTACAGGCGGTGCTAACCACGCAGTAACATGGGGCGATTTGGATGATATAAATAACGGCTTTGTAGTACAATTTGCATCTAACGATATCATATCAACAGGTAGATATCAAGCCGCCCTTTATTGGACTATTGTAATAGGACCGTAATAGAGCAATAAAACTAAAACCCCCATTGCAGGATTATCTCTTGCAATGGGGGTTTATGATATTCACGCTCTTGGATATCCGCATACCGTCGACTCTGTAGGCATACTCTGCACGCAGTCCCGGTTGGTCTATACGTATCAGGCGGTTGTTTAGGTTGTAGGTGTAGTTTGTTACTGTGGTTTCATTGTTCTGCACAACATAAACACTCAAATAAACGAGCCAAAAAAATCAAATACATAATCCTTAGTGTTAATATAGTTAAAATTGGTAAACTTATGTTCTTCACAAAAATCTATGAATTTTTGTGAAGCATATACAGAGCCTCCCATTTCATACAGATGAAAAATATCTTCACCACCCCAATTGGTATCATCAATGTAGATACCTCTTATTTCGTTTTTTGTATTCCTAAATGGGTTACATAACGTACACCACCCTTCGTGTGGATTCCCTCTTACAACTGATTTTTCTATATCAACTCCTGCATAGCTGTACTCTAATTCAAGAGCGTAATATTGAGGCGGTTTGGGCGAACCCTTGTGCATATACCTCACTTTAGCTATTTCAACAGGGATAAATGCCTTTACGCCTTTTAAATCGGACTGTTCATATGCGGTTTTAACTTTTTCTGAAAACAGGTATCTTTGACCAGATACAAAATCTCCATACCTTGGCTTTGATAATATCACCCTTCTGGGCTCAAGCCAGTACAAAGCTCCAATCGGTGCGCTACATTTTGAACACTTAAAGCCTGTATCAGCATAATTATTGGTATTGATTGGAAGATCGCAAAAGGCAAATGGAAAGTCTCCAAAGTCGATTGTTTCTAATCTGTAAAACTCCCTCATCTAAAAACTCACACCCCCAAACCGATTAATCATGTCTGTGGTGCTATAAATCCAGTTAGTTTAATAGCATCTCTATTAAGAATATAATAAATATAATAACTAAATGGCACAAACAAACATAAATATTGTAATTATCTTGTGTACTTTTATCCCTAACTATAATAATTTTGTCGGTATATTCTTCAGAAAAGATTATTGCTATTTCGTCTCCAACTTTACCAGGACTAACACCAAAACGTCCTACAGCTGGCATTTCATAGCGTTTTTCTGCATAGTAAAATTCTACAATTGGGACATACTCTGGTATTATTGCTGAATACCTGAAATTAAAATATACCCTTTTACAACTCATCAGACGTCCAAAGCCTTCAATGCCTGTTTTTCTGATTTTATTATAAATAGCTCGAGTATAAACAACAGATGTAAATTCAAAAACAATGAATAGTGATAACAGCATGATTGCACCAATAATATAATCCATATTGTTACCTCACTTTATATTATATAGATATATATATAATTTTTACTGCCTTCGGAGCCTAGTCATAAGTGCATTATTTGCACTATTAAAATCATCAACAGTCCAATTTGAAGGACTTACTCTAGCTCGTTGTCTAAAAATCTGAGAACGAATTGATTCCTCCATCCTGTATAACTCCAAATCTCTTAAAAACTGAGAACCGCTAAAGTTGCCATGCATTATCCCATACTGTGTTGTAAAGAAAAAATAATCCGGGTTATTCATAATAATATTATCAAATCTAGCTATTTGATTTGTTAAGCTTGTTAAGTCAGAAAAACGATTGTTAACGTTATGTACCTCCATTAAGCCCATAATAGTGTTACTATGACCCAATCTATCATTTGCCATTCCCGCGGTAAAAAGAGATGAAGCAATTGCTCCTCCCCTTGAGGAGGTTACCAGATTGGTGCCTCGAGCAAACCCATACATACCTGCATCCATAATGAGGTCTGCACCAGGAGATGGAGACCAGGCAAACCCAGAACCAGCTCTCCCCCAGCTTGCTTCCCCAACTACAGTAGCACTTGGGTTAGGTGCCCGCTGTATTTGATTAGTTATAGTACCACCAATAGGCAGTATCGACATGACTGTATTCAAAGCCATATTGATACTGTTAAATGGTCTTATGCTGAATATGCCGCTAGAACTTTGCATTATGAAGAACAATCCGCTTGGGTCAACAAATTTAATAGGATTGTTTCCGGCATAAACAAACAAATTTGCAGATTGTCTAATTGCATTAATATCTGGCATTGGCTGACCATTTAGAGTAGCAGGATTATCCCCAAATATCATATTGTGTACACCCCAGTGCGGGTCTTCGGTTATAAAACGCCCCGTAACTGGGTTGTAAAACCTCGCTCTTAAATACACCAACCCCGATTCAATATCAAAATACTCCCCGCTAAACCGCCATGGGTTCGTATCCGCTTCATTGGACAAATGCTGCCTGTCTAACTGGTTACCAAAAGCATCATACTCATAATCCCTCGTAACCCAGCCTATGGCATTGGTTATCTGCACAACATCGCCGCGTGCGTTAAACACGTAATACCCATGTACCAAGCTACGTATCAGCCCAACCCCTCGGATGTAGGTGTCAATAATTGTCCCATCCGCCTCCACATCAGCGACGATATTAAGCCCATCCCATACATGGCGGGTGATTATGCCGTTCACGGTCTTGGATATCCGCATACCGTCGGCTCTGTAGGCATACTCGGCACGCAGCCCCGGTCGGTCTATACGTATCAGGCGGTTAAACAGGTCGTAGGTGTATCTGCTTGAAAATGCACTGCCTGTAAAGGTCGTATCGCTGTCGTTGTTTAGCACCATCATTTGGATACTCGGCAGCGGTATATCCTGGCTGCTTATAGTGCCGGCTAACAGTTCATCAAGGTTATCATGGTCAGCTTGGGTCGCAAGCCTTGTTGTCAGCCGGGTTGTGCCGTCACTTCTTATTGTTCCCCTAAGTTCATCCTGTAAATGGGCAAAGTCCCTAAATACCGTCAATGAATGGACGTGCAGGTTAAGCCCCGCCTCGCCTGCTCCTACCCTTGGGCTTGTCCCGCTTGAGGTGGTTGCAAGCTGGTTGCCGTTAGGGTCATAGGTGAAGCCAGTCATGCGCTGTGAGCCGGTTTGTTGGTTATGCTCATGGATACGTGTTAAACGGTTGTTTAGGTCGTAGGTGTAGGCGGTAACCGTAGTTTCACCGTTCTCCACAACCGTTTTTGAAGCTCTGTTGCCTGCATTGTCGAAAGTAAAGCTTCGTGTAATAATTTCGCCGTTCGGTCTTTGCTCAATTTCGCTTACCAAACGGTTTTGATTGTCGTATACATAGGTCAATAGCCGCCCTGTATGGTCTATTATTGTCGCCTGATTACCGTCCAAGAAATATGTGTATGTATAAGATGAGATTATCCCTTGGTTATTACGGTTTACAAGGCTTGTCATAAGTCCTGCTTGGTTATAGGTGTAGGTTGTGGTTACGCCATTTACCATTTGTCTGGATATACGGTTGTTATTGCCGTCGTATTGGTAGATAGCCTCGCGAAGACTGCCGCTGCTGACTGCCGTAAGGCGGCTTAGGCGGTCATATTCGTAAACTTGGTTTAAAATACGGTTACCGTTTACAAACAGTTCAAAGCCGGTGCGGCTGCCCAGTACATCGTAGGTGTACACACGTCTTGTGCCGTCTGATGTTGTTTCCTCCACAAGCCTGCCCAGGCTGTCATAGCGGTTAGTTGTAGTTTCGTTCTCATTTTCTGTTGAGATTAGCAAGCCATTCACGCTGAATGTTGTGCGTACCTGCTGAATAATCGTGCCGTCAGCACTTACGGCTCTCGTCTCTATTGGGCGGTTCATATTATCGTAAGTGGTGGTAAATACTGTACCGTTACGGTCTGTACGCCTTATGACATTGCCATTCCGGTCATGTTCAAATGTTTCTTCTTGACCCATGGGGTCTATAGTGCGTATGAGATTGCCCCTATGGTCGTATTCGAAGCGGTTTATACGGCTGCCGCCTGCATTGCGGACAGAAGTTTGGCGCCCCATACGATCATAGGTAAACTCAACACGTTCACCTCCCGTTTCCGTCCGTATCAGGCGATTCATAGAATCGTAAGCGAATATATTCTCGATATAACGCGCTGCCTGCCCCGGGCGGTTTGCCGTGGTTCTCTCACTTATTATATTGCCGTTTAAATCATATGTGAAATGTTGGACACGGTAATGCCCACCTTCAAACGGGGTGCGGATTTCAGCCAAAAGTGAGCGGTTGTTATAGCTCATGCGGGCTATATTGCCTAATGCGTCCCTTGTGGAGATTGTGCGCCCAAGCCAGTCACTTTGTTCTTCCGTCCGGTAGTCTAAAGCGTTTTCAGTAATCAAATTTAGCCCAAGTGAGTTAAACTGATACGTAAAGCGAGTTGTGGCAGAGTGCCCAAGTGCTGCGTCACGCGGATTTAGGGTAGTCAAAATATTACCTAAAAAATCATAGGTAAAGCGGGTTCGAAGCTCCTGCCCGTCTAAAAACACCGATTCATACGCCAGTCTGCCAAACCTGTCTGTAAATGCCGCAGATTGCTGGCTTGGGGCTGCCGCGTCACCTTGCAATGTGCGGATTACCTTGTTGCCTTGGTTTATGCCGCTTTGGTGTGCGAAGGTTTCAACATGGCTCCCTGTACGTATTTCTATCAGTCTGTTTAAGCCATCGTATCGATAGGTGGTCACAACTCCATTAGCATCTGCCTCTGTCAGGATATTCATAAAACTGTCGTATGTGACACGCCCCAGTACATGCCCGGTTTGCAAGTCAGTAACCGTAGTCAAAAGCCCCAGCGGGTTAAAGGTATACATGATTTGAAAACCCATCTCATCACGGACGGTTACGGTGTTTGCTATATCGTTGTAGGTTATAACATTGTTAGTCCCGTCCGGGTTAAATGTATGGGTCAAACGGTTTAGACGGTCGTAGTTGTGGCTGGTAAGGTTGCCGTTAGGGTCTATATGGGTCAGCAGGTTACCCATACGATCGTAGGTAAAGCGCTCAACCGCTTCACCTACCGTCCGGCTGGCTAAATGGGTGTTGTTTGTATAGGTAAAACTCTCCTCAATAAACCTGCCGGGGGCGTAAAAACTCCGCTGACCGGTTAGCATCCCGAAGGAATTTACCGTATATTCCTCCCTTGCAGTCTGCATACCGTTTACAGTGCGGGTAAAAGAGCTTACATGCCGTCCGTCAGGAGATAGGGTAAATGTTTCCGATATAAGCGTATTTGCGTCTTGCCTATATGTCTTTCCGGTCATCAAATTAAACCTGCGGTCATAGGTGAAGCTTGTCCTGTGTAAATCCGCGGTGCTGCCATCTGCCAAAACCGACCAATGAGCCGTTATATTACCATATGAGTCATGCTGAAACCGTTCCGTGGTTGTATATGAGCCAAAACCGCTTGAAACAGTGGTTACAACAGTAACAGGCAGGTCAAATTGATCATAGGTGAATATGGTGGTTTCAGTAACCCCTGCGCCCACCACCCGCTGTTCCACCAAAAGATGGCGGTGGTTAAAGCGATAAGTGGTGGTAATTTCACCTCTGCGCTCGGTCATATAGTAAAAATATGTCGTTGGCAGTTCCGTAAGCACAGTATTAGTAAGAGACATCCCCGAGAAATTGTTCCTCGAATTGCCGCCTGCACCCATAGTGTAGGTAACATGGTTAAACCGCATACCGTTTGCTGTGTCAAAGCGTTCCCTAACATAATAATGCTCTTTATGCCCCATGGCATGCAAAGAAGCGAAGGTTTGACCATAAACATAGGTTGTAACCATGCCTGTTGGGTATGTAATTCTTACAAGGTTGGAATAATGGGGATTTGTCGCCGCATTAAGATGATTACTGCCAAACACGAAAGTGCTGTTTATATGGTTGTTATAGCTATGTATATCTACCCCGGAAGGACCTCCATGACGAGCGTAAAATTGAAGAGGGCTTCCAAACCAGCCAGTTATCCCTGTACCCCAGAATCTGAAGACTGTCAGGCGGTCAAGTTCAGCCGGAGAAAGGAATTGCCTCGTCTGGCTTGTACGGCTGAAAAAATTAGGGTTGTATGGGGCCAATTGATATTCAAACCTTGTAATTCTCCCATGCTGGTCTCTTTTTTCTGTCAGATGCCGTATAAAAACAGAGTTTAAAAACATAGGAACGGTGGTGATGGTATATTCAATTATACTTGCATCCGGTAGTGTAACACGCATAAGTTGGTGAAAATGGTTAGCAGGAAAATCAATAATTACCTGTTGATTATTAGAATCGATAATTGTAAGGCGATGATCCGAATCAATAAATTGGATAGTATTTCCAAAGCGGTCGGTTCTTGCCACCAAATTGGTTTGATTTAAAAATTCTCTCGTACCGTCAGCATAAGTAAGTATAAAAACCGAGCCGGGGAACGAGGCAAAATTATCCGCCTGCAGCCGTAGGTCAGTACGGTTATAGTTTCTAAGATTTGCTGTGCCTCCTGTGGTTTCTATTTCAATGGTGCGCCCGTCAGCAAGCCTTATAAATCTTAGCGGATTAGGAGAAAGAATCCCATGAATAAAGGTCGTATCATCTCTAAATATCCGTGTTGTATTAAAAGTCCAGCCTGAAGCAATAAATCTGCACCTTGGGCTGTGCTCCATCGATCCTACATACCGGGTGATAGGTATGGGTACATTATTCCATGATTCCGTAAAGAAATGTCCGTTCATAAATACATTAACATTGTTTATTTCACCCCAGTAAAAATCATTACTGGACTGGCTGGAGTCATAAATAAGTGACAAGTTAAGATCAAAACCGCCCCTGCCGGGGAGGGTTACTATATGATCCGTATAAATTAACGCCCCTGTGTTTAAATTTATAACTTCAGAAAAAGAGCCTTTGTAGCTGAAAGGTGACGCCGGATAACGCCATGATAATCCTATATCCGGCGGTGTTGCGGCGGAACGCCCAAGAGAAAGAGCCTGCACACTCGGATCAATCATACTAAACTCTTCTTCTATTACAATACCGTTAAGCCTTTGGATGAGCCTTATAAAACTTCTAAGACTTTGACCGTTCATACCATTTTCTATGATAAAATTTATTAATATATCCGGATGAATTTGGTATTGATTTGCCAGGCTTATAATAATATGTAAATCAAGCTCCGATAATAGCTCGGCGTCTTCCTCCCCGTAATCCGGCAGGAGATTATTAGGCAAAGATGGCGGCTCTTCATTTTCATCATCTTCATCAGGGTCTTGAGCCTCATCATCATCTTCCGGCTCGGTTATTTCATCATCATTTTCACTATAATCCGGATAATCCGGCTCTTCGGGAGATGGGTTTTCGTTTTCATCACCGTTTAACCCCTCTGATTCTTCCAGGGCAGATAATTCTACGCCCATTGGAAGAAAAAAAACTGAATTTAACAATTGCGGTACAGGATGCACCTGTCCTGCATTCGCTACAGCCGAGCCAACAAGTCTAGGGTTTGCTAATCCTAAAGAACCCGCCTCTAAACCGGATTCTTCTTCGCCCTCATTTTCATAACTGTTTTCGTTGTCATCCGACTCGGAAGGTTTCTCTGCGTTTTCATCATTCTCATCATTTGATTCATCATCAAAGCCTGTGTATTCATCATCTTCGTCGTCTGAATCTTCGTAATCTTCGTCTGAACCCTCATCTTCATCATCAGAAGGGTGCCGTGAAGGAAGCTCCGGCGCAGGAATAGAAGGCGCATCTTCTCTCGGTGGATTTATCTCCATCAATGTTATGCTATTAAAATCAAATACCTGCTGTGGTCGCATAAGAAAGCTTAAGGGCATATCTAAAGCTAAAGACATTATATAAGTAGACATAACATGCTCTGCCCCATGTCCGGCAGCAATAAAGCTTACTATCTCCGCTCTATCCGCATCAGATATCGGTATAGAACTTTGAATAACTATTTGACGAAAGGCATTAGCCTCATAAACAGGTCCGTCCAGCCCGCCGTAGTTTGCAATCATAGTATGAGCATCATGGACATTTAACTCCAGCTGCTGCATAATCCGCGCAATGGGTATGGACGAATAAATGCTGTAGCCAAAAGCTTCCAAAGCAAGCATTGTATCCTCACGGACAAAAACTTGATCTCTTAGTACGAACCGCTCCCATTCATCTAAATCCGAATAAGGGCGGCCGCTAAAGACCAGAGATATTGCCTCGTCAGAAAATTCGGTGATATCTAAAAAGAAGGGCGGAAAAATCCTTCGCTCTATTACCATCCCCGAGCCTATTTCGAAGTCAGGAACTGTAATCGCAGGAGGATCAATGAGCAGTAGGAGGTCGTCCTCCTCATCTTCCTCCTTGTCATATGCTTCCTCGTCGTTATCAATATCATCCGGCTCATTCTCAGTTTCATCATCGGATTCGCCCTCACTATCAGGCTCTTCGCCGTTGCCTGTGTCCTCGGTAACCTCGTCTACTGTGCCAATATCTTCAATTATCTCACCAAGCATCTCAACCTGAGCTAAAACCATCTCAGCATTCAAAATTTGGACAAGCATGGCAAAAATAAGGATAAACGCTATCAATCTTAATCTGGCTGCATAATATGTTTTTTCACCCATTAATCACAGCCTCCTTATTGTTCAAAAACAATAGTTGTACTTCGGGTTCTCAAAGCTTGGAAACGGGCAATGGTAAATATCCCGCTCCATACTTGATCGTCTCGTAATTGCTGTAAAAACCTAAATTCAATATTTCCGCTTGATATAGACAAAATTTGTATATTTGTACCCGGTATAACTCCAACACCGGTATGCGCCCCCGGAACCTGACTTGCAAAATCTAAAAGCCTGATAACCTCAGGGTCATATGTTATATTAAATACTGTATCCCCATCAAAAAATACATTGTCGCCTGACAGTACTATTTCATACACTGCCGTATTTTGGGCATTTAACAGTATTTCACTGTAAAGAGCTGATGGACCCCGCAAAGTGCTGACAGTTATGGGACTGCTCCATTCCCCCACATTATCGGAGGAGTATGCCCTTGCAGCAAATGTATAACTGGTACCGGGAGATAAATCACTCACAATAACCGTATTATCCGTAACCGATATAATATTTTCACCAAATCTGACTTGGTATGTCGTAACGCCTATCACAGGGTTCCATACAAGGGTTATGGAAGAATTAGTACGACCGGTATGCCTAAGATTAGTTACAGGGGCATAAGGTGCCCTGTATGTCCTGACTGACAGTTCAAGGCTTCTTGGGCTTATATTAGTTGTATTTCGGGCTTGCACGGTTATAATATATTCAGTATCGCTTGCCAAATTCCTGATAGTTATGCTATTTGTATTAGCAGCTATACTCTGACCATTGTAATTTACAATGTATTCAGTTGCGTTATTTACAGCATCCCAAGATAAGCTTATACTGTTTGATGTACGTCCTGTAACAACAAGGTTTTCAGGTGCGTTAAGGCTGTTATCAACAGTATAAACCGTAATATAAGCCCAGTTGCCGTATATACCACCCCTTACGGCTCTAACCATAAAGGTATATGATACATCTCCATCAAGTCCGTCAAAACGGGCGGTGTTTTCGATTTGAGTGGATGTCTGCCCATCAAATGATATTTCAAAATAGTCTATATTAGCCATTGTATCCCAGCTAAAGCCTAATGTACTGATGGTCTGCTCTGTACAAATAAGACCTGTTATATTCGCCGGCCGCTCAATAGGCGGTGCCGTTGATACATTTCTTAAAAACGGATACGTATGCCCCTCAATTATATCCCAAACATTATCAAAGTCCCAGCCTGCAAAAGTATCACGCTGCATCATTTGGGCTGTAGTGCGGGCTTGGTCTTCAGGGGTTTCAACGCCTGCAAGAGCAGCATCGAAGAAGGAGTTGGTGGGGACTATATTCCATGTTGTCGCTAAGCCAAGCCTATATAACCCGCTTAACTCGCTTGCTGAAAAGGAGTTTATTATCGGCAAAGAGCTATTGCTAGAGACTATCAAACCAGTAACAGCAAAACCGGGATTACTGTTACTCGATGTTATCCTGCCGGTAGAAAAGCTGTCTCTTATCTCTGAACCATTGTCCCAGGCATTAGTAAAGTTTATCAACCCTCCAGCTGAAGAATCCGTAATTATCTCCCCTGAAAAATGACTTTCGCTTAAAATAAAAGTCCCGCCTTCCACACCAATAAACTCCCCTCCATTCCAAACACTCCTTCCTGCTATAGCACGTATAAGTCCACCGGTCTGATCGGGAGATGTTAACGTTGCACTCGAATGGAGCCTGCTTAATATTACAGGCTGGGTTGTTACATTTGTCAAATCAAGCACCATACTGCTTGCAGTACTCCCACTGCCTCCGGCAGTTATCGCCCCGCTTATACTAACATTGTCTATAAATCCGGGACTTTCGTAAGAAGTTACCCTAAAGTTACCAACAAGTGCAACACTACCTCCATCGCTATAAAAATTTACATCTTCAAAATTTATATTTTGTATAACAGCGTCTCCCGTCGTATTAAACAAACCACCGCCGCCGTGAGGGAGATGTACCGTAAGGTTTCTTATTGCATGCCCATTGCCGTCCAGTTCACCATTAAATTGAGGGATTGGCACAAATTCTATACCTGCCATATCAATATCATTGCCCAGCCTAAAATGGGCACTTATATCATAGGTCATATCTTGCAATTGGTATCCTTCTGATATTATGTAAGGGTCGTCTGCCGTACCTCTGCCCCTTGCGCCGCCTCTTGCTATGGGCAAGGCAGTCGCTTTTTCAGGCTTTGGCAGATTCCTCAAAAACGGATATGAGCTGCCTTCGTTTATAGTCCATATATTATCAAAATCCCAATTTGTAAATGTATCTCTAAACATTAGCCCCGATGTAAGCCTGGAATTTGGGTCTAAGTTTCCATTTGTTCTTCCCGCGGCTCGTCCGTCAAAGAAGGAATTGGTAATAGCGGCAACACCATTTGGTGCTAAGCCGTTTCTTAGCGAAATATTTAATGTATTCAATTCACTTGCTGAATAAGAGTTTATTATTTGAAAAGTATCACGAGCCGGATTCCCAATCAAGCCTCCGATAGATGAATTGCCAGTAGCAGTTAATTTACCAATAGAAAAACTATTTTCTATTATTGAGCCATTGCTTATATTATTAGTATTCCTACTGTTACCTATTAATCCTCCGATTCCCCCGTTTCCGGTTATTTCGCCTGCAAAGTAGCTTTCAGTTAAATGAATCCTCCCGCTAACATGACCTATAAGCCCGCCGGAGTTGTTTACAGCGTTTATTTCAGCAGTTGAGCGTACTCTGTTTATTACAGCAGTTTGTCCCGATATGGCTGATAATGTTCCAACTATACTGCCTGCTTGATCGTGTGTAGCATTTATCGTACCGCTTACACCAACATTGTATATTGAAACAGGATGTTGGTTGTTATTAACAGCAAAGTGACCTACAAGTGCAGCGGCATTTATCGTACCGCTTATATTTACATGCTCCAAAGTTAAATTTCTTATAGCGGCACTATCTACAACCTCAAACAAGCCTGCCCCTGAAGCACTAGCTCCCGCATTTACCATCAAATACCTTATTGCATGCCCATTACCATCCAGCACCCCTCTAAAAGGCTGCGTAAAAGTACCAATCGGCACATGATTTATCCCGGACATATTTATATCATTGCCCAGCCTAAAATGGGCGTTTAAATGGCTTCGCATTTGGTTAACATGCGCCGGTGTCGTTATAATAAAAGGGCTTGCTGCCGTTCCATTACCGCTGCTAAAGGCAAAAACATCAACCCTCAGCCCAATCAAAAAAAATAACATTGTAAATAAACTTGCAATTATCTTTGCTTTTGTTTTCATATGTACTCTCCTTTTAGTTTTTAATCGTCGGTAATTAATAAAAAAACAACACAAACCGCTTTATACTATACCTTCGCGGGTTGTGCTGCCTAAGTAGTTGTGGATATTAGTTTATATTTTTCTAAAGAGAAATGCAAATACAGACACCCCTCAAACAAAAAACGTCAAACTTTGTTCTCATTTATTACTAATACAGGGTGAAGGATTTAAAATCCGAACCCTGAGTTGCGCCCTGCACAACGCCGCGAAGCGTAAGCGAAGGGGACTTTGCCTACGTAGCGTGGGGCGAAGCCCCATTTCAAACGGAGGGTAAGGGATTCGAACCCTTGTGGGGTTGCCCCCTAACGGTTTTCAAGACCGCCCCGTTATGACCGCTTCGGTAACCCTCCATTGCTGCAATTGTTAATGCAACGCTATTAATTTTACAACAATACAACCTATTTGTCAACACAAGATTTTTAGGTCTTATGTTAAATAAATTTTGTTTGTAAGCTTTGGATATATGGTTTATAATTAGTTTAAAAACTAAAAGGAGTGTTTTTATGAACTTAAGCAGGTTCCCACGTATACGCTATACAGAGGGTTATACGCCTATTGAAAAACTTGATAAACTTACTAAGCATCTTGGCGGTCCAAATATTTATATTAAGAGGGATGACCTTTTAGGCTTAGCCGGAGGCGGTAATAAAACAAGAAAGCTTGAGTTTTTAATGGCTGATGCTAAAAATAGCGGTGCTGATACTATAGTGACTTGCGGCGCGGTTCAGTCCAACCATTGCAGGCTTACCCTTGCAGCGGCTGTCAGGGAAGGTATGAAATGCCAATTTGTACTTGAGCAAAGGGTTCCCGGCAGCTATGATGAAATGGCCGGCGGCAACAATTTCCTGTTTAAACTTATGGGCATCGAAGCCGTTCACGTAGTTGAAGGGGGCAGCGATATCCTCGGTAAAATGAACGAAGTGGCTGAAAAACTTAAAGCCGAAGGGAGAAAGCCTTATATAGTACCTGGAGGCGGCTCTAATGAAATAGGGGCACTTGGCTATGTTTCCTGCGCTCAGGAAATTTTGGCACAATTACATGAAAAATCCTTAAAAATCGACCATATCGTTGTAACATCAGGCAGTGCCGGTACTCATGCCGGTATGCTTACAGGTATGATAGGCGCAAATGCAGGCATCCCTGTAACAGGCATAGGCATTAATGCAAGGCTTAATATTCAGCTGGACAGGGTATATAACCTCTGCCAAAAAGTTGCTGATAAGCTGGAACTTAAAAACAATATCGAACGAGAAGATGTTGTAGTATTTGAAGATTACATAGGTGAAGGTTATTCTAGAAAAACCGATGGCATGGTAGAAGCCATAAAACTTCTCGCCAGTTTGGAAGGTATACTTTTAGATCCTGTTTATACAGGAAAAACTATGTACGGCATGATGGATCTTATTAAAAAGGGCTATTTCAAAGATTGTGAAAATATCCTCTTCCTCCATACAGGGGGCGCACCGGCACTTTATCATTATACGGATTATTTCTTTTAGAAGGCGGTAAATACAGTGGAAATCCTTTATATTTTACCCGTACTTCTTTTAACTCTGCCTATAACCACTCCCTCTTTTTATAAGAGGGAGAACTGGGCAGGGATTTTGTTATGCCTTGGGCTTGCTTTTTTAGCCTGGTATTTAGGTCAAATGCTTCCTCTGGTGGGGGGACCTGTTTTAGGTATATTAATAGGTCTTATTATTACAAATTTATGGAAAAATCAGGAGGCTTTTACAAAAGGGATTAAAATTTCCTCTAAGCGTGTACTGCAAACAGCTATAGTCCTCTTTGGTTTTCAAATGAATTTGGGGAAAGTTTTTGAAATGGGCAGAGATTCTATTGTCATTATACTAGTTGTAATAACCGTAGCCTTTGGGGTAGCAATATTTGCAGGTAAAGCCCTTAAAATAGCCCATAATGAAAAAATGCTTATAGGTATTGGTACGGCTATTTGCGGCGGTTCTGCAATTGCGGCCACAGCACCTGTTTTAAGTGCTTCGGATAAAGAGGTAGTACGCGCCATATCCACTATTTTCCTATTTAATATATTAGCCGCTTTCCTGTTTCCCATTTTAGGCAGGGCTATGGGCATGAGCGACACTATGTTCGGCATATGGGCAGGGGCTGCTATTAATGATACCTCTTCCGTGGTAGCAGCAGGCTATGTTTACTCTGACACGGCAGGTGATGTGGCAACAATAGTTAAACTTACACGAACTATTATGATAATCCCCTTGACTCTTTGTATCGCTTTTATAAGACCTAAAGAAGGCAGCAGTAATCACAATTTCAATATATTAAAATCATTCCCTTGGTTTGTACTTGCTTTTTTACTTGCAAGCGTTATAAACACAACAGGCATTATACCTATAGAGGTTACTTCATTTTGGGGCAGAATGGGAAGATTTCTTATAATTACAGCTATGGTGGCTATCGGTTTTGGATGTAATATTAAAGAGCTTATAAAAGGTGGCAAACGTCCGATATTTTTAGGCTTTCTATGCTCTTTAAGTGTTGGCATTGTTGCTCTTATTTTAATAAATACTTTAGACTAGGGCATGTTAATACGCCCTGATTAAATATAGAAAGGGATGATTAAAATGACGGAATTTAGAGACATTTATGGACAACGGATTGCCCGAATAGTTGGGAATAGAATTATGGACAATTACAGCAACTGGCTGTATGAAATTAGAGGTGACCGGATTTTTGATAGTTTCGGCAACTGGCGATATGAGTTAAGAGGAGGCAATCGTATTTTTGATACAAACGGCAACTGGCTGTATGAAATAAGGGGCGAGCGGCTTTTTGATACTAACGGAAATTGGCTAGGCTCTGAGTTCTAATATATCGAAAAATTATAGTAAAATTACCTCAAAACAGCAAATCGAAAATATCCCAAAGGAGACAAGTACAATGGAAAAAGCTTTAGGTATCCTTGGCGGCATGGGACCTCTTGCAACTGCCAATTTTATGACACAAATTATTGAATCTACAAAAGCCGGCAAAGACCAGGATCATTTAAGAATATATGTGGATTGTCACTCTCAAACGCCAAACAGAGTGGCTGCTCTTTTAGAAGGCGGCGAAGAACCAACGGCAGCCATATGCGAGTCTATTAAAAAGCTGGAGTCTATTGGTGCCTCAGTTCTGGTCATGCCTTGTATTTCAGCCCATGGATTTTATGATAAAGCCGTTGAGAGTGCTTCCGTACCGTTTTTGAATATGCCTGATATTATAGTAGATGTTTGCGCCCATAACTTTCCGGGGCAAAAAGCAGGGGTTTTGTCAACTAAAGGCACGGCAGATACACGAATCCTTCTAAATCCAATGGATAGATTTAATATACCTTATATAACCCCCAATGAATACGAACAGGATAAAGTATCAAGCCTTATTGAAAGAGTAAAAGCAAACGGTAATTTAGTGCAAATTGCTAAGGAGTTCTCCAAAGTACTTGATACCATGGAAGCAAGGGGTGCCGACTATTTTGTACTTGGATGTACGGAATTGCCCGTTATAGCTAAGTATTGTAAAGGAAAGCATGTGTTTTTAGATACAACACTTGAGCTTGCAAAAGCTTCAATTATAGCCTGCGGAGGATTGGTTAAATCATGAAAACCCTTATTATAAACGGCTCTCCAAGAAGAGATGGCGATACTGTATCACTGATAAGTGAGTTTAAAAAACATATAGACGGAGAAGTTGTGGAAATTTCAGCCTATTACGATAAAATAGCCCCTTGTAACGATTGCAGACATTGCTGGAAACACCGCGGCTGTTGTATTATAGAAGATGATATGGCAAAAATCTATGCTGATGATTTTGATAATGTTGTAATCGCTTCACCTGTGTATATCTCCAACCTGACCGGACCTGTCCTTAGTCTTGCCAGTCGTTTTCAAATATATTTTGCCGCAAGATTTTTTTTAAACGATCCTATAGTAAGAAAAGCGAAAACCGGAGTACTAATACTTGCAGCCGGAGGCAACGGAGGGGCGGAGCCTGCTATAGATTCGGCTAAAATAATATTTAAAATGATGAATGCACAATTTGATGATGAGAATGCAATTTTTTCCCTTAAAACGGATACTTTGCCGGCAAAAGATGATGTAAATGCTGTTAAAAAAGCCAAAGAAGTGGCACAAAGGATAAATATGAAAGGAGTTTAATATGTCCTGTGAAAAATTTTGTACTTGTATTAGCGAAACTTGTCCGCACCACCCACGCAATCATAATAACCAATGTACTGCTTGTATTGAAAAGAGTTTGCGTAATCACGAAATACCCATCTGTTTCTTTAATGATATAGGTAAAGGTAGCTCAGTGGACAGCAGTTATACCTTTTTAAAATTTGCCGAGAAGGTAATGTCTGTAGAGAAAGACAGCCATTAAATTTTGAACAAAAATATGCATTTTTCCCTATCACCTCTTGCGTACAGTTCATGCTGCTCAGGCAAGGGGACAATTTCACGTAAAAACCCTCCAAGCTTTTCCAATGTTCGGCGGGAAGGTATATTATCAGGATTACAGGTGATTATAAGTTGGTTCATTTTATGCTTTTTGGCTTGCTTAAACATAAGGCGGCACGCTTTAAGAGCGTAATTATGCCCTCTAAACTCCTCGGCGACTCTGTACCCTATATGCCCGCCATAATAAACTTTTGCGCTATACGCCACTTGCAATGTAATTTGTCCTACGATATCTCTTGTATCTTGGGTTACAATACTCATTATGTATAAGGGTATGTCTCCGGGAATACATTTTTCGATTTTTAAATATATTTCGCAATCAGCTAAACCGCTATCGTCGTAAAATCGGAATTTGCCCATAAACACCTCCATGCCTATCTGAGAGATATTTTACACATTATTTACATCAAGAGCAAGATATATTAAGGAGAATAGACATATGAATTTTGCGCTTAGCCCCATAAAAAAACTTGTATTAGCTTCTCTTATATTACATATAATCGGCTTATTTATTGCGGCAATTCTTACCGCTTGGCAAATCCCGCTGGGAAATTTGTTTGCTTATCGGCCGCCTGATGAAATATTATTTGTTTTTCCCACAATAATATCAATAGTAACCATTGTGATAATATTGGTTTTCCACGTTCTTTTAGCCGTCAGCTTTTTAAATGCTATGAATTTGGAACTAGACTCAGTGAACCGGTTGAAAACAACTTCCATACTCACATTTGTTTTCGTGATTGTTATCTTTCCGATATTGATAAGCACTGCTCCATTTTTAGAAGCGGTTTTTCGTTTAACCACCGAAAGTATTGCACATCTTGTTGCTTATAATATTTTGCAAACCCTTATGTTTTGGGGTTTTGCTATCCGCGGTCTCGGTTTATCCGCTTTATTAATTGCTGCCTCTATGGCTTTTTACTACTCTTTTTTGGCAAACTCAAACGAAGACATTCGCAAATTCATTAAATAACCGCCTAACAGTTCCGTCAGGCGGCTATATGTATCTATTATTTAAGTCCCATACTTATCATCAAGGCTTTATCTACCCGTTCCATAATTTCGTCTGAAAGCCGGCAGATTTTTTCCCTCAAGCGCTTTTTATCTATAGTCCGTACTTGCTCGAGAAGTACAACCGAATCTTTAACAAGAGTCACATTTTGGGAATCAATCTCTATATGGGTTGGAAGCTTTGCTTTATTAATTTGGCTTGTTATAGCCGCACATATAATTGTTGGGCTGTAACGATTGCCAACATCATTTTGAATTATTAGAACCGGTCGTATTCCGCCCTGTTCTGACCCTACAACGGGACTTAAATCAGCGTAAAAAACATCACCACGTTTTACCAGCACATCTATCCACTCCGCTTATTACAGGTGAGGGCAAGCGAATAGTATCCTTTATGTAATAATGTATCTTGCCTGCCTCTGTACGTTTATGTCTTTAGTATTTCCTTATTAAGCTGTGGTATACGTGGGGGCTTGATTTAAGTTTTTTACAAATTCCTATATGTTTCGCTAAAATCTGCTGCATATAGTGAATTAAGTTTAAAACGGTCTAATTAAGCTTAATTACACTCAAATCTACACAAAATAGTCGCTTTAGCGTTAGCTAGAGTGTGAATGCAGGGCATAGTTTCAGTCTGTTTGGGACTGAAACTACTATAGCCCTAATCCAGCGGAGGCTGGAATATACTGTCAGGAAGCTCTACATTATATTCAAAGTTTATATATGTAATTACAATACGCTCTACTCCATCCGGATCATATATAACAAGCTGAAGGGGCTTAAGTGTTTCGTTGTCAACCCAAAGCCTTTGTGTTGACATATAAGGATGGGTGCCGGGTACAGTGGCTTCAAATATAGTGGCACGCCCTTCACCGAAATCCCCTACCGCAAGTGACACTTCTTTAGATGTCAGATAATTTCTCATAAATGCCGTTAGAAATATTTCCGACCGCTCCGGCGCTTCTCTTGTTCCTATTGCAATTTGATTGGAAACATTAGGGTTAAACTGATAAATCGTAGTCCCGTCAAAAACTGTAACATTCCCTGCAACATCAGATGGGGCTATGACCTCAATTCTGTATTCACCTGTTATTCTTGCTTGCTGTAATGTGGTATATTCATTTGTATTTTTGTTAGATATGTATTTTACAGTGGCTTCCGCTTGGTAAGTCCGCATATTCATAAGCATTTCTTGAATTCTTTCGTAAGCCGAAACATCAATATCAGTTGATCCGTTAGATGGGCTAAAAGCCCCGCAGCCTGCTAAAATAAAACTTACGGCAATAAATATTGCAATTATTCGCAGCCATTTTTTTTGCATAAAAAATCCCTCCGTATATGTTGTTCTATAATAGTATACTGAAGGGATTGATATTTTATACTTGCTCTGCTCGTTCTTATATGTCTTAAACCGGAAAATTCCCTGTGAAACAAGCATCGCAGAAACCGCCTGCCTCTGCAGGCACAAGGTCTTTAAGCCGCTCCAGCCCAAGATAGCCAAGAGAATCTGCGTCTATAAGCTTCCTTATCTCTTCAAGAGTGCGGGAATGGGCTACAAGCTGCTTGCCGGAGGTAACATCCGTTCCGTAATAACATGGGAACAAAAATGGCGGTGAGGCAATCCTCACATGAACCTCTGTCGCTCCCGCGTCACGAAGCATTTTGGTAATATAGGCAAAAGTTGTACCCCTAACCAATGAATCGTCAACTACAACAACCCTTTTACCGGCAACATTAGAGCGTAAAGGATTAAGTTTCATACGTACAGCCCATTCTCTGTCTGTTTGATCCGGCTGTATAAATGTCCGACCGATATAACGGCTTTTTATGAATCCATCAGCATATTCAATGCCGGATTTTTTGCCGTAACCTACTGCTGCCGGCACACCTGAGTCAGGTACCCCTATAACCACATCTGCCGCAGCCGGATGATCTTCCGCTAAAATCACCCCTGCTGTCTTGCGTGATTCATAAACTGTGCGCTTATCAAACACAGAATCCGGTCTTGCGAAATATATATGCTCAAATATGCAAAAGCTTGTGGGCACTTTACCTACATGTTTTTTCATCTCCGTTAACTTTCCATTTTCAATTACTACTATCTCCCCAGGTTCAATCTCTCTTACAAAATCGGCACCAACTCCGTCTAGCGCACAGGATTCTGAGGCGAACATATAAGCGTCACCTTTTTTACCTATACAAAGAGGACGAAAACCCCACATATCCCTGGCGGCTATAAGTTTTTGAGGACTCATTATAACCAAAGAGTAAGCCCCTTTCAATTTATCCATAGACTTTGACACCGCCTCCTGAATAGATCCGGAATTAATCCTTTCGCGGGCTATGGTGTAGGCAACTATTTCCGTATCAGAGGTAGTTTGATATATTGCACCTGTACGTTCATATTCTTTTTTAAGTTCTGCTGTATTTCTTAAGCCGCCGTTATGAGCTATGGCAAGGTTTCCTTTTACATAATGCAAAACCAGAGGCTGAGCGTTTGCAGGGCTTGATGTCCCTTCTGATGAATAACGAACATGACCTACAGCCATTGTTCCCGATAGGTTGTCCAGTATTTTTTTGTCATTAAAAACATCTGTAACAAGACCCATACCTTTGTAACAGTAAACTTCTTTGTCGCGATTTACAGCTATTCCACAGCTTTCCTGCCCTCTGTGCTGTAAAGCAACAAGAGCATGAAATACAGTATTAGCCACATTTCCTTTCGGGTCATAAACGCCGAATACGCCGCATTCTTCTTTAAGCTTGTCCATACCTGCCTCCTTAAAAAGTGAGTTTATTAATCTAAAATCCGAACAAAATAGTAACAAAAACCTTGCTGTTACGTTATATCCGTTAATCCCCTAAGTAATAAGCCTTGGTCGTATAAAAACTGCCCTACCAAAGAACTATTAAAAATCCCCTCGTTAGATGGGTTAATACCTACAAAGAAGAATAAATACAAAGTTACTAAAATCCATATGGCTATACAGCCCATCAAAGCCCCCGTAAGAGCACCGCCTAATTTGTTAAAACTCCTTATAATAGGCAGCCTTGCTATAATATCAATTGCTGAACCTATTAAGCGCATTATAACTATAACTAGAATAAATACAGTAGCTGCCGAAAGTATATTCATAAAAATATTAGCAAGAAACGAGCCTATATAATCTTCCAAAGTATGGGCACCCAGCATTTGGCGGACAGATGGAATATTATTTTGTGTAAGCATATTAAGTATAGCCTCCGGAAGAGGGAGGCTAGAGACAATCGCCGCTTCTCCTTGGGCTACATAGTTTTCTATAATATCACCAAGCCCGAGTGTTGATATTATATGAGCCTTTATAAATTCATATATGCCCGTATGCTCCCGAAGCAGTGTACCTACATACGGATAAAGCCTATGAGCTATATAAAGAGCGATAATAATGCTTACAAGACCAAAGGTCATCCTCAAAAAGCCTTTCCTTATACCGCTAAGGACGCATAAGGAAAAAACAGTTAAAGCCAATATGTCTAATACATTAAATATACCCATATTTTTTCTACCTTTGAGCCGCTAACGCAGTCACCTTACCTTACTTCCATTATTTCCATACGAGCCGGGCTTACAAGTAAAGCCCTGCCGGGTCTATCCAATATTACAAAATCCAGAACATCTGAAGTTGCCGTATGCGCCCACGCAACCCTATTGCCATAAGTTATTGCCACAAAGCTGCGTCTAAGTGCCCCGCCGCCTATAACAGCCCCTTCTTTGCCGATTGATAGATAAGTTATAGAACCATCTATAGTATGAGAAACAAGTTCATCACCGCTTACACCATATACAATAAAAGTCCCTTCTTCATATCCTTCTCTATTAAGCAAAGAGGAACCAAAAGCTACGGCAACACCTACATTGTCCACAACATTCACAAAAACCGCTCTGTTATCAAGTACTCTTGACCATCTATAATTTACCCTTTCTCCCTGAGCCAATTCATACACACCAAATTGACTGTCCGAACTATACATAAGATTAGAAGAATCTATAAAGCGTACTTTAGATATAATTTCCCCTTCCAAATGCCTAAAAGAAGCAAATAATCCATCTGTATGATTAGCGGCATCACTTTCCCGTATATAATAGGCACAAATATAAGACAAAATATTAGGTCCTGATATGTCAAGATAACTTATAACTAAAATACGCCCATCAAGGGATATATCAGCACTTAAGGGAAAGAGGTTTCTATCTTCTATTCCTTTATGCTTAACAAGATTACCCGCGGTGTTAAAAACATTAATACCGTATCCCGATTCTGATTCGGTAACCACTACAGAATAGCCGTTTTTGGCTATATGATAGCTTAGTATATCGTTTTCAAAAGTTAGAGTATATAAGCTCCCATAAGGATTAAAGGCGCGATAAGTTCGTGCGCGGTGCTCAGATACAGCCACATAAGAGCCGGAGTGAACAAGCACAGGGTTTTCATAGTTTAGGGGATACTCCCATATTATTTCGCCAAAATTGTCAAATCTTGTTATACCCCTATCTTTTAAAGCGTAAAAGCCCCCCTTATCTGCTATAACTCTTTTAAAACTATTTCCATCAAAAGAAACAGAAAAATTTCCCGGAACAAGAGAAGGCGCCTCTCTTGTCGCAAAAGCAGCACCTAAGTTTGTACCCCAGATTATGTATGTAAAAACCGCAAGTGCCGAGAAAAAAAGTACAAATACTGTAACCTTTACCTTTAGCATTATTTATTCCCCTAAATACTATATATCTACATTTTACTACATTTTTAATTTTAGGGCAATAAAGTATTTAATGATAAGTATGATTTCTATCAGTCCGGCTATGGCAAATAAAGGGTAAATGACGCGCACAAAGTTAGAAAAACCCATTAAAGCGGCTAATATGCCCAGTATACAGATTAATATTTTAAGGAGTATTTTATTTACTCCATATCTGCCGTTTATTGTTTCAGCAACTGCATAACCGTTGGTTGCGGCTGTGGTAAAACATGCTGCCAAAAATAAAAGCATAAAAATATATGTGATAATCGTGCCATGGCTTATAGCTAAAGCCAGCATTGGGATTTGAGTGTTTTCTATCAAAACTAAATTTGCTGACAGAGAAAGATACAAAGAAAACCCCAAAGCCAGCAGTATAACCCCTGAAAGAAGAGAGGGCTTTAAGGTTTTTTCCTTTGATGATTGAACTAAAGAGGGCAGTATGACAACAGCACCTATAATATTGTAGCCTACATAAGTAACAGCGGATATATACCAGTTGGCACGCAGTAAATCGGCACTTCGCTCGGCTACGGCAAACACAGGCTCCACTCGCATAACAAAGGTTAATATGCCTATAAATATACACCCTGCGATTAATATAGGGGAAATATAGGCATTAAGCTTTATTATACCGCTCATGCCAAATAAAAATGTAAAAAAACAAACAACTGCCACGATACATACGGATAATAAATAGTTTAGTCCAAAACTCTCATTTAGTGCGGCACCTGTTGCAGCAAGCATAGCCGCAAAAATTATAAACATAAAAAGACCCAGTACCGCTTCCATTATTTTGGCTAAATGCACCCCCATTGTTATATCCATAAAGCTTTTGTAGTCGTTTATCCCTTTTACAGCACATATATGCCAAATAGCCCAGCCCCCTAGGGAAAACAAAGCGCAGGCGAGTACAAGACCAAAGAAGCCTCCTATACCAAACTCAACAAAATATGCCCTAATCTCAGCCCCTGAGGCAAAGCCGGCACCTAAAATTATACCAACGTAAATAAAGGCCTTAGTTATTGGCAAGCTGCTGGTTTTTTCCATAAAAAACCTCCATCATACTTATTAAAATCTGTGTTCAATAATGGAGTGTTCGGATTTACGTGCCTTATTTTAAGCTAATTAGGGCTAGGAGCGGGCAACGAACGGGAACCCATTAAAGCTTGCTTTAATGGGTAGTGGCTTATTGAACACCTATTCTTTAATATAATTAGTATGACAAAGGTTTCAAAAAAGAACTTTTGTTGTATTTAGGTCAAGGAGAGTCGAACGATGAGCGGTTCCACTCTCCTTGACCTAAGGCTATTCCCCTTGAAAATCCTCTAACATATCAGTTTTATCTTCAAAGCTTCCATCTTCTTTTATTTCAATAACTCTATTCGCTACAGTCTGTATAAGCTCCCTATCATGGGTTGTAAATAAAATATTGCCATTAAAGTCGGTCATGGCATTATTTAGTGCCGTTATAGATTCCAAATCAAGGTGATTTGTAGGCTGGTCAAATATAAGGAAATTAGCCGTTGTCATCATCATTTTAGCAAACATGCAGCGCACCCGCTCCCCTCCTGATAAGACACTGGCGTTTTTCAATGCCTCCTCGCCGGAAAAAAGCATTTTGCCCAAAAATCCTCTAATATAATTTTCCGAATCGTCTTTGGAGAACTGGCGCATCCAATCTACGAGGTTTAATTTGCAATCTTCAAAAAATTCTGAATTATCCTTTGGAAAATACTCATAAGTGATTGTGATACCGTATTTGAAATTGCCTAAATTCGCCTCATCTTCCCCTGCAAGTATGCGAAACAGGGCTGATATACCATGTTCGCTGCCTATAAACGCTATTTTCTCACCTTTTGCAGCGGTTAAAGTCAAGTTTTCAAAAAGGGTGTTCCCTTCCGCGGCTTTCGATAAATTCTCCACCATTAAAATATCATTTCCCGCTTCCCGCTCAGGCTTAAAAAATATAAAGGGATAACGGCGGTTAGATGGCTGTATTTCCTCTATTGCAATTTTATCCAAAAGCTTTTTACGGCTGGTAGCTTGACGAGATTTTGAGGCATTTGCAGAGAATCGCTGTATAAATTTTTGCAATTCTTTAATTTTTTCCTCTTTTTTACGGTTTTGGTCACGTACAAGGCTTAACATTAATTGTGAGGACTGATACCAAAAGTCATAATTACCCGTAAAAAGCTTGATTTGCCCAAAATCCACATCGGCAACATACGTACAGACATTGTTTAAAAAATGCCTGTCATGGGATACGACAATAACAACTCCTTCATAGTTAATAAGGAATTCCTCAAACCAAGCTATACTTTTTATATCTAAATCATTAGTCGGCTCGTCAAGGACAAGTACATCCGGATTGCCGAAAAGTGCTTGTGCCAGAAAAACCCTAACTTTTTCCTGCCCGTCAAGGTCTTTCATCATTAAATGATGCTTCTCCTCCGATATAGATAGAGATTGTAAAAGCTTGGAGGAATCGCTTTCAGCTTCCCAGCCATTCATGGCGGCAAATTCCCCTTCAAGCTCTGCCGCTTTCAGCCCATCGTTGTCATCAAAGTCAGGTTTTAAATAAAGGGCATCCTTTTCTTTCATAATCTCATAAAGGCGGGGATTGCCTATTATAACTGTATCTTGTACACTGTAGTCATCAAAAGCATAATGATCCTGCTTTAACACTGACATACGGCGACCTTTTTCCAAAATCACTTCCCCTGTAGTGGGTTCAAGCTCACCGCTTAAAATCCTAAGAAAAGTAGATTTCCCCGCACCGTTAGCCCCTATGATGCCATAACAGTTACCCGGCACAAATTTTAAATTTACACTGTCAAATAATTTTCTGCCCCCAAAACGAAGAGAGAGATTTTCTACTATAAGCATGGTTTACCTCGTAATTTTCGTTGTTAAATCATTAATATGGAAAAAGCCGCCTCCCCTAAGGGTGCAGCTTTTGACCGCTTTATAAGTCTGATAATTATTGCGAGATAGCATCTACAGGACAAACTGGGGCACAAGCACCACAGTCGATGCAAGCATTAGGGTCTATCACGTGAATAGAGTCCCCCGGATGAATACAGCTAACAGGACATTCAGTAACGCAAACTCCACAGTTGATACAAGTATCTTTAATTACATAAGCCATTAAGGCACCTCCATAAATTTTCTAAGTACAATCTACAAAGGAATTATACCGTATTGACCGATAAATTTCAATAGGTAGTTTAAAATTAATTGTTTAAAAACCTATGCTTAATAAGCTGATGCTGGTCTTTACGGCTTAAAATAAGGCATGTAAATATAAACACTCCATTACTAATCACAGATGCTAAGAATAAATGTCGAACAAAACATAAATTTATACTATTAATTGAGTTAAATCTTTTGCCGATATAATAATTAGAAAATTGAGCAATAAACTTGAATTTTTGAATGGAGGAGTTTTTCCATGGCTATATTTACAAACAGACCTAGTAGAGTTACAGGAATGTCAGGTCTTGACACTGAAAGTATGGTTCGCCAAATTATGCAAGCAGAAAGCGGCAGATTGCACAGGATGCAAAGGAACCGTACCAGGCTGCAATGGAGACAAGAGACTTACCAGGACGTTGCAAGCCAGCTTCGTAGTTTTCACTCAAGATTTTTAGATCTTTCTTCGCCTACAAGCCTTCGTATGCAGAGAACTTGGGGCAATTTTAATACGACGGTAAACGGTGCTTCAGGGTCTTCTAATGCTGTTACTGTTACACCCGGGGCAGGGGCGTCATCCGGTAGTCATAGATTAGAGGTTTTACAACGTGCCCAGAGAGAAACATTTACCGGCAATGCCGCTAATCTTAAGAGTTCTATAAGCAGTAGGGCAGATGTTGATTTCACTAGAATCAATAGTATGATTTCAAATAAACTTACCGATATAGATAACAGGATTGCTGCTGACGCCAACCTTGACCGCGCACAGTTGGAAGAAGAAGCAATAATTCTTGATTTCAATTTAAATCTTAACGGCAGTACAAGACGGATTACTTTATCAATTGCAGATATTAGAAACGAATTTAATATACCTGCCGGAGATAATGCTCCTGCGTCTTTTGCTATTGGTGATTCACGGTTAACGACTCTTATGCAAAACAAAGCCGATGACGCTTTTGGTGCCGGCAGAATAAATGTCACAGGAGGTGGCAACAGACTTAATTTCACCCCTGATGGCAACGGTCATACCCTTACTATAACTGAAGGCAGGGCTTTGACTGCCACCACTGCAAGCGGCAATATACCATCCTTTATGGACTTTGGTCCATCTAACGATGCTTTTAATGAAGCTGCGTTTGTAGAGCATTTCTTAGGTCCCACAGGGGGACCGGCTCCTTCCGGACCATTTAGCCTGGTTGTTAACGGTGAAACTATAGACGTTGACTTTACAGGTGTCACAAGACATTCGGGGGCTATTTTAAACCGTATTAATGACACGTTAAGCAGTAACGGTCATTTTGCCGCTTTTACACTTGACAGGAATGCCGGAGAAGTACGCCTTAGTACAACCGGCGTCACCAGAGAAGATATAAATATTTCAGGCGGCACTATTATGGGTACTTTTGGACTCGGTTCAACTACCCTGCAAAGAACCAGCAGCCTTGCATTAATGGGGATGGAAAATAATGACCGTAATACTTTTTCGACCGCAGACAATATTCAGTCTACTTTGCCCGGTATCCCGCCGGCTCTTTGGACTCCGGTATTAGACAGTGATGGAAATCCGGAAGTAGATGAAAATGGAGTACCAACAGGTAGAGAAAGGTTTGACATGGTAATAAACGGCACTACAATTACTCTTTTTTCTGACGATACTATGAATGACCTTGCTACAAGAATAAACGGTGCCAATGCAGGCGTAACTTTCAATTATAATTCGTTCAGCCGGACATTCACACTGGAATCCAACAGGGAGGGTGAAAATAACGCTATTAACTTCGGCAGCAATTCGGAAGTTTTCTTTGATGCTCTTGGAATGAATAGAACCCAAGTTGCTCAAGACTCTAGATTTATACTAAATGGTGTTGAAACTACCAGAGAGACAAACACCTTCACTCATGATTATGTAACTTTCACATTTAATGAGGGGGCAGTTGCTGCCGGCGAAATTACCATCGGTGTAACAAGAGATAACTCAGCCACAATCAACCTTATAAGGGATTTCGTAACTGCTTACAATGAGCTTCGTACTAACCTTAACGATATGATTCATGAAAGACGTGCAAGGAGTATGGGTTCTTTCTTTGAACCTCTTACAGACGAAGAGCGCCGCGCCATGAGCGATGATGAAGTAAGAAGGTGGGAAGAGCAAGCAAGAACAGGGCTTATGCATCGTAATGACTTGCTTACACGCATGGTAAATGATATGCGTTCGCAGCTTTTCAATGGTGTTGAACTTCCCGACGGCACAAGGTTAAGCCTTAGCCAAATTGGTATAAATCCATCCAGTAACCATGCGGATCGTGGTACTTTAGTAATTGACGAAGAAAGATTGGCTGCCGCCATTGAGCAGCATGGTGAGAGAATAGGTCAAATGTTCACCACATCCGGCGGGATTGGTGAGCGGATGCACAATATAATTGAAGATGCGACACACGTTACAAGAGGTACAATATCAAGGCGTGCCGGCGGTACATCCGCAACTGACCCTAATAACGAACTCCTCCGTCAGCTTACAAGAGAAGATGAGAGAATAGCCAATGTAACAAGGCAGCTCGCCAGAAGAGAAGAAGCTTTGTTTAGAATGTTTTCTCGTATGGAAGTATCTTTAATGCAAAGTGACAGTCAAATGAATTTTATGATGCAAATGTTTATGCAATAAAAGATTTTATTAAATGGAGGGCAATGAATGGACGAAAAGGAAAAAGCAATTATTGCCTTGCTTGAAGAGAGAAATATGTTGTTATACGATGTTTTAAGCCTTACAGAACCTGTTAAATTCCACAAAGATGATACATTGAAGTACGTTGAGCTTATGGAAGCAAGACAGGAGAAGTTTGACAAGATAGAAGGAATATTGAAAGAGCTTGAAAATCTTGGTTTCGACTACAACCAACGAGAAATTCAAGGTTCTCTCGAATTTAAAAGGTCAACGGAAGATTTATACAACGCCGGCAGAGCCACAGTTTATCGAATTAGAGAACTTGATCTCTCCAACAAACCAATGATAGAAGAAATTAGAGATGTTTTTATGGAGCAAGTTAAAACCGTAAAGGAACGTAAAAATGTAAAAAACCTTTATTCAGACGATAATATGCCAAGTGGCGGACGTCTTTTTAACAAAACTAAGTAAGTATATTGATAGGAGGCTTATTGACATGGAAGTTAATACCAATACTATTAGGTCTATGGAGCGCAATTCATCAAATGCAGATTTTAATCTAAATCCGGGTACTGCCGCTCCAAGAGTTGATAATGCGAGTAGAGTTACTGTTGACGGCTCCCCTCCAAACGTTACGGCAGAAAGCTTAAGAAGCGAGCTATCACAATTACAAGAAACTCTAAGTGCTGAATTTTTTGACAAATTTATTCAGGAAGCCAATGCAAGGCTTTTCCCAACAAACAGAAAGTTTAATTACGACTTCCATGAAGCCACAAACAGGATAGTAGTAAGGATTGTAGACAGCGAAACCGATGAAATAATCAGGGAAATTCCCCCTGAAAAGATATTAAATGTTGCGGAAAAAATGCTGGAACTTGTAGGCGTTATTTTCGACGAGAGAGTGTAGTATATAGTAATATCCATTATTTTAATCTTAATCGTTCGTGATTTATACGAACAGGAGGTATATATTAATGACAGCATCGAAAAATCCATACGAAAAGTATACTAACAATTCCATATTTACAGCATCACCTGAAGAATTAACCCTTAAACTTTATGAAGGTGCTTTAAAATTTTGTAATCAGGCTATAACTGCTGTAGAAAACAACGAGTATGAAAAAGCTAATGAGCTTATTCTCAAAGTACAGGCAATAATAAGAGAATTCCAAGTAACTCTTAATAGGAGCTATGAAATATCTGAAGGTTTTGCTTCTCTTTACGCCTATATGCATGAAAGGCTCATAACTGCTAATATCAAAAAGGATTTGGAAATTTTAGGTGAAGTAAGAGATCTTTTAAGAAACTTTAGAGATATGTGGAAAGAAGCTATGCTTTTAGCAAAACAACAAAAAGTATCTGTTTAATAGGCAACAAACAGCCCATCTCAATAAAAATGAGATGGGCTGTTTAACTTAGTTAAGTAGCTTAAGTAGTGCCGGTGAAAATATCTTCACGTCGATTCACTATATTAATAATTAACAGGTGCTCCCTCATCTTCATCGTCTATGTCAAAGCCGTCTTCCCCGTTACTGCCACTTCTCTTAAGGGCTCTCATAGCCTTGATTGTAGAGATTAAAAACTGCAATTCTTCTGCATTAAAATCATATACCAGACTTGATATTGCATCTTTTTTCTGTTGTTTTATAGATTCTTCGCTGTTTTCATTGCCCTCTCTAACTTCAAGAACATCAGGGTTTTTGCTGTAAACCAAATCGTTTACAGTAATTCCAAATATATCAGCAATTCTCAACAAATTGTACAATTTCGCCCCTCTGTGTCCTCTTTCAATAAGCCCTATAAAAGCAGTTGAAAGCTGCAATATTTCTGAGAGCTCCTCTATAGACATATTACGAAGCATTCTCTCTCTCCGTACATTGCTCCCTATGATCGACATTGTGTTTTTGCTTAATGGCATAAAAAAATCTCCTTTATGTTTAAAATTTGAAAAATTATGTAAATTATTGACATTATGTTATATAATAATACAAAACTGCAAAAATTAACAGATACAAAATGAACTGGGAATGTATAAACATATGGTACATATAGTAATTTTTTCCTGTTTATGATATACTGAGCAAAATCCATTTATATAGAAAGAGGTGTTTATATGTTTAAGCTCTCAAAAGAACACTCCATTTATTCCATGAGTCCAAACAATGAACCTGTATTGTACGTACCTCCAAATGCTCAAATCGAATTTGAAACCTGCGATTGTTTTGAAAATCAAATTAAATCATCAAATGATAGTTTTGGCGGCTTAGATTGGTCGCGGATTAATCCTGCTACAGGTCCTGTCTATATAAACGGTGCCGAACCGGGAGATATTTTATCTGTTAGGATTGATAAAATTGAAGTTGCCGAAAGCGGTGTAATGGTTGCCGGTAAAGAAATGGGACCCCTTGGTCATCTTATGGACGCTCACACTATAAAAATTATCCCTATAAAAAATAATACTGCCATCTTCTCCGATAAAATCCGCCTGCCTCTTAACAAAATGATTGGGGTAATAGGTGTTGCACCGAAAGATTCCGATATAGCTTGCGGTGTTCCTGATTATCACGGCGGCAATATGGACTGCAAAGAAATTACGGAAGGTGCCGTACTTCATCTGCCTGTAAATGTACCGGGGGGACTACTTGCTCTTGGGGATTTACACGCTGTCATGGCTGATGGTGAAATTTGTATTTGCGGTGTTGAAGTAGCAGGCAAAGTTACTGTAAGCATTGATATTATAAAAAACACGCCTCTACCTTCCCCAATGCTTTTTACAAACTCTCATATTATGACAATTGCATCCCATGAAGATTTGGATGAAGCGGTGAATATAGCATTATTACATATGGCAAATTATTTAAAAGACAAATACGGGCTTCCTATGGATGAGGCGGTTATGTTAATGTCTCTTGCGGCACAGGTTAGAATATGCCAAGTAGTTGACCCCAAAAAAACCATTCGAGTTGAATTTCCTAAGGATTTATTGAGTTATAGTCAACAAACTTGAAAAGCAGAACAGTAAACACCAGGCATTTTTTTGTCAGCCAAGAAGGCACCGACGCTGAATGGCAAAAAATGATAAGTTTAATATTGAGGTTTTCATGTGCGTTGACTATTGGGAGGTTTTCTATGAATTTTGTAAGCACCCGTGATATAAATAAAACCGCAAATTCTGCTGAAGCCATAGCCTATGGGCTTGCCAATGATGGCGGGCTTTTTGCACCCTTGACATTACCTAATTTTTCATTGGAAGATATAGCTTATCTTAGTCAAAAAAGCTATAGTGAGCTTGTTGCCTTTGTCGCTGAGCCTTTTTTGCCCGGCTTTATCTATGAAGAGCTTGGGGCATTCACCAACTGTGCTTACAGTAATTTTCCCAGCAATCCTGCCCCTATTGTAAGCTTAGATGAAAAAACTCATATATTGGAACTATTTCACGGACCTACTTTGGCTTTTAAGGATTTTGCCCTTTCCCTTCTTCCTCATTTACTGACCGCCTCTCTTAAGAAATTGAATATATCAAAGACAGCTGTTATTTTAGCGGCAACATCCGGCGATACAGGCTCTGCGGCATTGGAAGGTTTTGCTAATATCTCCGGTGCTAAAATTTGCGTTTTTTATCCTCAAGGGGGAGTTTCTAATATCCAAAGGCTCCAAATGACCTCAAAAGCTGAAACAAATGTTAAAGTTATCGGTATAAAAGGTAATTTTGATGACGCACAAAGCGGCGTTAAGAATATCTTTAGCGACTTTGCCGTAGGAGCTAAGTTGGAAGAAGCAGGTTATATACTCTCTTCGGCAAACTCCATAAACTGGGGGCGTATTGTACCGCAGATTGCTTACTATTTCTCCGCTTATACAAACCTCGTAAATACCGGAAAACTGACATTTGGCAAGCCAATGAATGTAGTCGTGCCTACAGGCAATTTTGGGAATATATTAGCCGCATATTACGCCAAAAAATGTGGTTTGCCCATACATAAACTTATTTGTGCATCTAATTCAAACAATGTGCTTACAAATTTCATAAGCACAGGAGTGTATGATAGAAAGCGAACTTTTCTGGCAACTATTTCGCCTTCAATGGATATATTGATATCCTCAAACCTTGAACGCTTTTTGTTTGAGCTTTATAATCATGATGGAGAGGCTGTTAAAACCTTAATTACAGCCCTTGCAGAGGAAGGGCGTTATAAAATAACACACGAAGCCCATAAAGTTGTAGAAGAGCTTATTTATGCGGGCTACGCAGATGATAAAGCCACACTGGCTATAATCAAAGAGACCTGGCAGAAATATGGATATTTAAGCGATACCCATACGGCAGTGGGTATAAAAGTTTACAGAGAATATATAGAAAAAAATAGCAATGATAAAACGCCAACGATTATAGCCGCCACAGCAAGTCCTTTTAAATTTGCCGACAGCACTTTAGAGGCTCTTGGAGTATCCGCCTTGGGAGATGATTTCGAAAAACTTGCAAAGCTTTCGGAAATAAGCGGCATAGCAATACCAAAGCCTCTTGGGAATTTAATGAATAAAGAAGAATGCCACAAAACCCTATGTAATTTAAATGAAATGAAAAGCCAGCTCTTTGATTGGCTTAAGCTATAGGAGGTGTGTATGAAATATATAATCATATTGGGAGACGGTATGGCAGACCGTCCTGTTCCTGAGCTTAATAACCTCACCCCACTCCAGAAGGCACGAAAGCCTAATATGGATTTTATCGCAAAAAACGGTCACATGGGACTTGTAAGAACAATCCCAAAAGGTATGCCGCCAGGCAGTGATACGGCAAATCTTTCTGTCCTTGGAATAGATCCTGTAATTTATCACACCGGACGCTCATCTTTAGAAGCTGTAAGTATAGGTATAAATCTGAATAAGAACGATTTGGCTTATCGCTGCAATTTAGTGACTATAAATTGCGAAGGCGATATTATGTCCGACCATTCGGCAGGGGAAATTTCTACCGACGAAGCAAAAATTCTCATTGAAGACTTAGCAAAGGCATTAGATATTGAGCTTCATGTTGGTACAAGTTATCGTCACTGTCTTGTAATACGTGACGGTACTCCCGGCTCTGTTACCATACCCCCTCATGATTTTACCGGTCAAAAGTTTAAAAATCGCTTTCCACAAGGAGAAAACAGTGAGCTTTTCAGTTCCTTAATAAAAAAATCTTGGAAAATTTTGGAAAATCACCCTGTAAACCTTGAGCGTATCCGCCAAGGCAAAAATCCGGCTAACTCTATTTGGCTTTGGGGTGAAGGCAAGGCTCCGGCATTACCCTCGTTTTATGATAAATACGCTCTGACCGGTGCGGTTATATCGGCGGTTGATTTAATTAAGGGTATAGGCATATCCATCGGCTTTGAAAGCATAAATGTCCGCGGCGCCACGGGAACCCTCCACACTAACTACGCCGGCAAAGCCGCTGCAGCTTTGGATGCCCTTAAAGCCAAAGATTTTGTATATCTTCACATTGAAGCACCTGATGAATGCAGCCACCGCGGCAAAATTTATGATAAAGTACTTGCAATTGAATATATAGATGAAAAAATTATAGCTCCTGTTATAGAGGAGTTAAATAAGCGCGGTGATGATTACAGCATACTTGTTATGCCGGACCACCCTACCCCCCTTGATATTATGACGCATACCGATGACCCTGTCCCTTTTGCTTATTACCGTAAAAATGCGCCGGCAAACAATAATCCTTCAATCACAGGGTTTGATGAAATTAATGCCGCAAAAACAGGTGTTTATATCGAAAAAGGGCATATATTAATGGATGAGTTTATAGTATAGTAAAATGCCATTTATAAGCTCAAAACAACTAGCGTGAATAAGTATTTACTACTACGCCACAATAAAGTAAACTAATACAAGAAATGAAGGAATATAAATTTAAATATTATCGAGGTGTAATATGATTAATTTTCTAAAAAGGCTTTTATGGATTACTTTTGCTATTTTTCTTATAGCTGTAGGGGTAAATATGCTTTTAGGGCCCCATGAGATTGCGGCAGGTGGTATTACAGGTCTTGCCATAATCTTGGAGGCTATGTTTGGTTTTGAGCGTTCTGTGGTTGTTATGATATTTAACGCAGGGATACTTGTGGTTACGTTTATCTTTTTAGGGAAAGAAATTTTCCTAAATACCGTAATTGGCGCATCTATGCTGCCTTTTGTTATGGGAATAGTGCCAAGAATGACTCTGGTGCAGGATACTATGCTTGCTATGGTAGTTGGCAGTGTTGTATTTGGTGTAGCTGTCCATGTTTTGTACTCAAATAAGGCATCCAGCGGTGGTACCGCTATTCCGCCATTGATATTTAAAAAATATTTCAACTTAAACACAGCTGTAGGTCTATTTATAACCGATGGTATCGTTGTTATTTTGTGTTTGTGGGTATTTAGCGTGGATAGTTTCTTCTATGCGGTATTTTCAATTTTCATTACCTCCGCTACTATGACCTACCTTGAGAGCGGTCTTAACAAAAAGAAAATGGTGTATATAATAAGCGAGATGCATAATGAAATATCCCAAGAGATTATGCATAATGTAGGGCGGGGTGTTACTATTATACCTGCTAAGGGTGCTTATAAACAAAATGAAATGCAAATGCTGATGGTAACCTGTCATATGAGAGATTATCGCCAATTAGTTGCCGTAGTTGATAAATATGATAAAGAGGCGTTTATGATTACCGATACAGTTGCTGACGTACACGGAAGAGGCTTTACTTACGAATCGGGGAGTGTATAGCTTATAAAAGGAGAGGTGTATGGCTGTTGTAGGTATTGATTTAGGTACAACTAATAGTTTAGTTGCTGTATACAAAGATGGCGAAAGTATATTGATACCAAATAAGCATGGGGATATATTTACCCCCTCTGCAGTTGGTGTGGATAAGGATGGAAATATTGTGGTTGGTAAAATGGCAAAAGATATGCTGATTACTAGCCCGGATTCGGCGGCATCTTTATTTAAACGGAATATGGGTACGAAAAAAGCGGTTAAGTTAGGCAAGAAGAGTTTTTTGCCTGAGGAGTTATCGTCTTTTGTAATACGCAAGCTGATTGAGGATGCACAAGATTTTTTGGGAGAGACCGTGACTGAAGCCATTATAAGCGTACCGGCTTATTTTGATGCTAAAAAGCGCGCTGCCACAAAACTTGCCGGACAGCTGGCGGGAATAAAAGTGGAGAGGCTGACTAACGAGCCTTCAGCCGCGGCACTTGCCTGCCGCGACAAAGATGAAGAAACTTTTATCGTATTTGACTTTGGCGGCGGTACTTTAGATGTATCTGTGGTGGAAGCCTTTGACAATGTTATAAGTATTTGCGCTATTTCAGGAAATAATTATTTAGGCGGCTCCGACTTTGACCGTGCCATAGTGCAAGAAATATGCAAAGAAAAGAAAATAGATATAGAAAAACTGTCGCTGCAAGATATGCAAGTTCTACTTAGCATAGCCGAAAAAGCCAAAATAGAGCTGACAAAAGAGTCACAGGTACCTATACAAGCCAATATAGGGGCTAAAAAAATTGAGTATTTGCTTACCAACGAAAAACTGTATGAAATATCTGACTCTATTTTTTCAAAAATTAAAAAACCGATACAATCAGTTATTAATGACAGTAAACTTGGCTTTAAAGATATAGATCGATGTATTTTAGTAGGCGGCTCCTGTCATATGCCTGTTGTAGTGGAGTATTTGGAGAATTTGCTGCGTGTCCCTGTTGTAATAAGTGAAAATCCGGAGGAAATTGTAGCAAAGGGACTTGGCGTATACGTAGGCATAAAAGAGCGGAACGATACTGTACGGGACGTTGTATTAGCCGATATTTGCCCATTTTCTTTAAATGCTAATGTACATAATGAAAACAACCCTAATAAAGAGCTATCCCATACCTTGATACCTCGCAATTCCACTTTGCCTATAAGCCGGACAGACAGGCTGTATACACTTCATTTAGGGCAGCGTAGTATGCGGATAAATGTAAACCAAGGGGAAGAAATTTATGCAGATGACAATCTTTTTTTAGGGCGGCTGGATATTAAAATACCCCTTAATATGAAAGAGCATGAAAGCTGTGAAATTACTTATTATTATGATATAAACGCTATATTAATTGTCCATGTTAAGGTTATCTCTTCGAAAGAGGAGTATAAGCTTGTGTTGACGGGAGATGGGCTTCAGCTATCAGATAAGGAAGTTGAAAAATATATTACAAAGATTAAAAGTATGAAGCTTTCCCACGAGGAGCAGGCTGATAGATTATTAGAGCAGGCAAAAGCCCTATATGTACAGTGCCGCGATGATACAAAGGAATATATTAAGCAGCTTATAGCCGCATTGGAGCGAAATACCATCGGCAGTATAAGAGTCCGTAAGGAAAGTTTGACTCTGATAAAATCAAGCCTTGATGAGTTTGAAAAACATATTAACCGAAGTGATATATTTAACCGTATGCCAAGTACAAGTAATTTGATTGACCTAACAAAGTATCTAAACGAACAACCGCCGGAAGAGTGATAAGCAATAAGATAAAATCGACTAATTTTTTACTGTATATGAGCTTAGGCTTTTAGCAGATAATAGTTTTATGATAATACGATTTATATTATACGGAAACCTTGGGTGCCTGATGGAGGTTTTTTGGACAGGTCTGTGCTCACTCGTTAATAAAGATTATAAACTTAGAGCCAATACCTCTATTTGGATGTTTTTTATTTATGGAATGGTGGTATTTTTGGAGCCTGTGTATCTTTTGATACAGCATTATCCTATAGTGTTTAGAGGAGCAGTATATACCCTATGCATATTTATAGGAGAATATATAACAGGAGGGTTTTTGAAGCGTGCTGATTTATGCCCTTGGGATTATACAAACTGCCGCTACAGTGTACATGGGGTAATAAGACTGGATTATGCCCCTGTGTGGTTTGCGGCAGGGCTTATATTTGAATGGGTGTTTGTTTATATGGGAGTAAGTCATTAAAAGCCTTAGTACATAGCACTAAGGCTTTTAATGAGGCTCCTGTATGAATGAATCGCTTGCAAGCAAAGCTTGCGGATTTTAGGTCTGCGACGCTTAAAAGATGCTTGCCGCAGGAAATAAAAAAAGGATTGGCTAAGGCAATCCTTTTAAAATATCATATTAAGATTAATCTGAATCAAAGGTTTTTTCTTGTAATTTGTGTAAAAATGATATTGACTTAATAGCCTGCCAATTTTATAGGGCTTATCTATGTAATGATTGGAAATGTTCACAGTAATTGCACTCTCAAAGGGGTGGGAGTAAATAGCCCCATAAGGAGATTCATACCTACCGGAATTTTTTGTTAAAAAACTTCTGCTATACTCAAGTTTGTAAGGGGTACAACCCCTAAGCTTAATAGCCCCAACCATAATTACAATAGAAGATTAACTAAATTGCCTTGTCTAGCCATATGACTTCTTGCGGAAAAGATTCTATACTGTTCTAATACCCTGTTGATATTGAAATTAATAGATTCTCTTGCCATATCGGCATCGGCTATTCTACTATTTGCGGCAGATAAGTTCTCGGAAGTTATTTGAGTGGTGTTAATAGTATAATCCAGCCTGTTTGTAGAGGCACCAACTATAGAGCGTGCCTCATTTACCTGACTTATGGCATTGTCAAGGATACTTAAGTCAAAATTACCTGTTAAATTAAAGCCGGCTACACCAAGAGAAGCCGTGGAAAAACTGGATATTGAAACACTCATACCACCACCGTCCGCATAAGATGCTGTATGCAGATCTTGTGCGGTTCCATCCAAAAGGTTACGGTTGTTAAATTGAGCGGATGAAGCAGTCCTGTCAATTTGACTTAGAAGCTGGTCAACTTCATTTTGTAAAACAGCACGATCTTGCTGTGTAAAAATTCCATTCCCGGCTTGCACACTAAGTTCCCTAATTCTAACAAGGCTGTCAGAAACAGTATCCATGCCACCTTCAGCGGTTCTTAATAGGTTTTGCATATCTCTGGAATTGTCAGTACCTTGATTAAGCCCTCTTATAATCGCCTGAAGCCCTTCCGATATAGCAAGCCCAGCCGCATCATCAGCAGCAGAGTTAATACGCCTGCCTGATGCTAAACGTTCAGCAGGACGGTTGTTTTGGGTGTTATTAGCCGGAAACATATTAGGCGTCCTATTAACAGAATTAATAGCCATACTCATAATAACGCCTCCTTAAATATTTATTTTAAATTTATAAATTACTCCACTTATAGCATACTACATTTTCTAAAAAATGGCAAATATTTTTATCTTCTTTTAGCAAAAAGAAACAAGATTGTAAGAAAAATTTTGAATTACAATTTTTATGAAATAATGCTATACTGTATTCATATTAATTTTAATTTAAAATAGGGAGGTAATTTATGGATAACAGACCTATTGGAGTATTCGACTCCGGTGTTGGCGGGCTTACAGTGGCAAAGGAGATTTTTGCACAGCTTCCAAATGAGGAGATAACCTATTTCGGTGATACATTTCGTGCCCCTTACGGCTCCAGAGATCTTAGCGAAATTACAGTTTTTACTATGCAGATATGCGAATTTTTGGAAAGCCAAAATGTCAAAGCCCTTGTTATTGCCTGTAACTCCATTGTTGCGGCAAGCTATGATGAAATTGTTAAAAATTTCAAAATGCCAGTTATTGGAGTAATCGAGCCTGCATGTCAGGAAGCGGCAAAATACTCAAAATCCGCCGTTGGGCTTATGGCAACTGCCGCTACAGTTAATTCGGGAGCCTATGAGCGTTTGTTTGAAAAAGTAGGGGGCAAGCAAGCTTTTCATTCTATCCCTTGTCCAAGTTTAGTGCCTATTATTGAAGATGGAAAAATGGGTAGTGAGGAGGCTCTTAATGAGGTTCGCAAATATGCTAATGAGCTTCTTACTCATAATATCGATACATTGATATTGGGATGTACCCATTACCCTTTCCTCCGCCCTGAGGTGGAGACTGTTACTGAAGGCAAAGTATATATTATTGACCCTGCACAAGGGACAACCCGCACTCTGGCACAGACTTTGGCAATGCTTAATATGGAGCGCAAAGAAACCTCCCCGCCGGAGCATAAATTTTTCATAAGCGGTGATAGAACTAAGTTTGATTTTGTTTACAAAACCTTGTTTTCAACTACGCCGGATATTATGATTCACAAATTAGGCGAGTAGTGGAACAGAGCAAATACATGAAAAAATAATTGCTAAGATTTGTAATTTGCATCGCAGATTTTAATCGATTTGACGAAAGTTCACTTCCGGCAAATCGCAAAAGTTCCTCGCCGGAATCCTGATTTCGGCAAAGGGCAAACTTTTCATACGTTTGCCCTAAGTAGTGAAATTGGGATGTATTGAATAGTGAAATAATGGAATAATAAGCTTATATTACCATATTAAGGTGGGATTAAGCTTGGGGTTTTTTGAAGGATGGTACTTTAAACACCAAAAAAATGAAAACACTTTGGCTCTGATACCCGGGCTTTGTGATGACGGGGCATTTATACAAGTTGTTACACAGGACAAAGCTTATAACGCACTTTTTACTAAAGCGCAGTATAGGCGGCTTTCTCCTGTTATAATAGGGGATAATAAATTTGGTCTTGATGGAGTTTCTATAAATATTAAGACTCCTGACTTCAGGCTTTCAGGCAAAATCAGGTATAGATACGCCAATATCACCCCTCTTAAATATCATATTATGGGGCCTTTTAATCTGCTGCCTATGCCCTGCAAGCATGATGTCCTTAGTATGAGCCACGATTTATATGGCGCCTTCAACCTTAATGGGGAAACCATTGATTTTACAGGAGGAAAAGGGTTTATTGAAGGAGACTCAGGCAAATCTTTTCCTGAGAAGTATACATGGGTTCAAAGCAGCGATTTTCCGGGCTATGTTGATAGAGATATTAGCATAATGGCTGCGGCTGCAAAAATCCCTTTTATGGGCGGGAGCTTTTGGGGAACTATTTGTGTTATACAAATTGATGGTATACCTTATAGACTTGCTACCTATTTAGGCGCGAAAATTATAAACCGTACTAAAAAAATCCTTGAAATTAAACAATGGGACAGTCGTTTGACTATAGAAATAAACTCAAAGGGCAAAGCTCATGCATTACCAGCCCCTCAAAACGGTGTAATGAGCCGTAAAATTTATGAAACGCCGTCATGTATGGCGTGGTTTAAATTTGAGCATAAGGGGAAGCTTTTAATAGATGCCCCAAGCCCTTATGCAAGCTATGAATATATAGAGGAGGAGAAATAACAATCTAGCCATAAAGCTATAAAAGCTATAAAAAGGGGTTGACGTAAAAAACGTCAACCCCTTCTTTTAGTTTATAGATTAAAACACAAGAGTATCAAATGGTATAGCAGCCTCAATTATTTCAACAGGTACAACAGTGTCAAATTCAGCTCCATATACAATATTAGACATGATAATAGTATATACCATATGCATGAACACTGTTTCGCCTTCTACCGTCATGGTAATTTCCATATCATAATGTATTTCCATAGAAGTCATAAGACTGCTTTCTC
The DNA here is from genome assembly GCA_009779915.1 of Defluviitaleaceae bacterium. Taxonomy (GTDB): domain Bacteria; phylum Bacillota; class Clostridia; order Lachnospirales; family UBA5962; genus WRBA01. The sequence continues at coordinate 63,578 of WRBA01000012.1, forward strand.
TGTCAAAAACAACAGAAAAACCGATAGGAGCGTTAAACCTTATGTCCATGTCGATATCTTCTATACCAGGGATAAAATCTCCAAAATCACTAAGAGAAGCAAAAAATTCATTGAAGTATTCTTCAGGGATTATCATAACTCCTGAAATAGTGAGGGCATCATCACCTTCCGCAAGCTGGAGCCCGTAGTAGCTAAGCCCGATATCTTGACCGATTGGCATATACTGGGATACAAGATTATCAGAAAGCTCAAAAGCTGACATCATACGTAAAACCATGCCATCAACTACAACATACATAAAATCGCCATCGTCAAAAACTTCCGAAACCATGTCCATGCCTAACATGCTGGTAGTCATGTAAACATGTTGGAATCTGTTAGCAGGGTCAATTTTAAGTGTGCCGTGTATTTGTACATCCGAAGTTTCAGAGAAACCATCAACATCTATTAAAACTTGCATATTGCTGGATAAAACAGCTGACATCGCTGGATGATCCGAAGCGTTAAGGGCACTCATTAACTCGGCAATAGTGTCGAGATCAGCCTCATCGGCTACAAATACTGACATACTGGCATTATCTAAATGAGAAGCCACATCAAGTACCGACTCTATAAACGAAAGAGGTACATGAGTGCGGTCGTTGCGAAGTACAGCAGGGTTTTCAAGCTGACCTTCTGTATCATTTATTTGGAACAAGCTGTTGTCAAGCCATAATCTGGCTTCAGTACCGCCATGGGTAAGGATTACCATACGCTCTGACTGATCCCAGTAAATATTTTCTCCGCCTAATGCTTCAAATAAGTAGCGAAGGGGCAAAAGCGAACCGTCTCCGGCAGATTGTGCCGACACTGTCATAGTTAATCCTAAAGAAAGTACAAGTGCTAATAATAATGATACGGATTTTTTAAATAATTTCAAGAAAACTCCTCCTTAATTATAATAGGTTTTGTACAACCATAAGGATAACATCAATGCATAAATACGTCAATGTTTTTCTTATGTTAAACAGCCATATATAACGGAGCATCTTGGAATTTTTAAAGAGAGTAAATTTTAATACATTGTATTTTATGGAGTGCCGCTGTTACTTTCCATTCGTACGCTTATTCAAAGAGCTGTATAGATTAGTTAATGAAACTTGCACAGCTTTTCAATAGACGAAGAAACCATCCAAGAAATAATTTTTGGATGGTCGGAAATAAATTAATTTAATAAATCCCCTCTGGGTATTCCCCTTCTAAATCCTCCAGAGAAATATCCGGCAAATTAGGCAGCTCCCTTAAATTTTTAAGCCCAAAGTATTTAAGAAATTCCTCCGAAGTGGAAAATAGCAAAGGCTTTCCGGGGGCGTCAAGGCGACCTGACTCACATATAAGCTTAAACTCCATAAGCTTATTAACCGCGTGATATGCGTCAACCCCTCTTATTTCCTCAATCATAGCCTTAGTAACAGGCTGCTTGTAGGCAATTATTGCCAAGGTCTCCAAAAGTGCCGGGGACAGCTGCTTTTTAGCAGGTGCTTTTATTAGGCGGCTTACAAATTCAAAGTAATCCTCATTGGTACACATTTGGTAAGCATCGTTTATTTGTATTATTTTAATGCCCCTGTTTTCATTTTCATATTTATCAATTAAATTTGTTATTATGGGCTTTATGTCTCTTTCATCAAGCTCCAAGCAATAAGCCAGCTTAGACAGTTCCACACTTTCGCCTGAGGCAAATAAAATCGCTTCCAAAGCATTTTCGTACTTATCTATGTTCATTTTCTCACCTATAATCCGGACTCTTTTGTCTCTATAACAATTTCCTTAAACACACCGACTTGCTTAACTTCTACTTCTTTTTGCTTAATAAGTTCTAAAAGGGCTAAAAATGTAACAACTATTTCCGGCTTATCGGAATTTTCACTAAAAAGCTCACTAAACCTAAGGCTTTTACGGAATTTTAGTACACTTTTTAAATGAGCTATCTTTTTTTCTATAGTAAATTCATCTTTTTTTACAGAGTTAAAAGACGCTCTTATCTTATCAACTTTAAGCTCCCTACGATTTAGTACATCCGTAAAAACAGCAAAAAGTGCCGCTATATCAACACCTTCTAAAAGCTTGTCTATCTCCTGTTCAGGAAGAGCTAGAATATCCTTCACAGTTTTATCTTGCTCCTTATAAACAACCGTATAGTAGCCTGAGCTTTTAGATTGCAAAATTTCACTTATTTCTTTAAATTTCTTATATTCCAAAAGCCTGCGAACCAACTCTTCCCTAGGGTCTATATCTTCTTCATCTGATTTTTTTGAGGGCAGCAGCATTTTAGCCTTAATTTCAAGTAAAGTTGCCGCCATTACCAGAAATAAGCTCAAAGACTCCATATCTGGCGGAAGAGTACTCACTATCTCCATATATTGATCCGCAATTTGGGCTATAGGTATATCATATATATCTATTTCATTTTTCTCAATAAGGCTATATAAAAGACCGATAGGACCTTCATATGCGTCCAGCTTAACACTTATATCAACCATAGCTTAAAATCCTGCTAAAATTCTCCCCACAAAGGAGAAAATGGAAAAAGCTATAGGATCAATTATCCTGCCGACTATGCCCCATACTATAAAAAGTACTAAGGCAAGCTGGTAAAACATCTGCCTGTTTGCCATAGTTATTACAAAATTAGGATCTCTAAGTACAGATAACACCTTTGCGCCGTCTAAAGGATAAACCGGCACAATATTAAAAAAAGCGTGACGTATATTAAAAAGAGCCGCATTTAAGAAAAAAAGCTCTAAATGCCTGGAGGTACCACTTGTTATAATCAATAAAGCATACATGATTATACCCAAAAGCAAATTAACTACAGATGGTATCGTATAAGTCAGCAATGTTCCATTACGTTTGTTTTTATAATATATGGACGCGGTTTCCACCGGTTTCCCCCAGCCAAATCCCAAAGCTACCATGATTATAAAGCCAATAGGCTCAATATGCTTTAGAGGGTTTGGGGTAACTCTTTTATCTCTCTTAGGTAGGGGGTCTCCAAGAGAGTGGCTTATAAATGCTTTTACAAATTCGTGGACTGTTATAGTAACAACTGCGGCAAGGGCTTGATAAAGCAGCATATTTGTATTCATTCAATATACCTCGTTATGTGACTTTATAGTTAGGCGGCATTTTTGACTCGACTTTTCTTTAAAAAGTCTCGTTGCACAATCATGGAATAAACGCTTCACTTTGTTCAGCGTTTTTCTTTATGTGCATATTATACCACAAGCAAACATTCTTCGCAAACCAAAAAAGCGCAATAATCGGCAGTATAATAGACCTGACTATTTGCGCTTTCTCTATTTTATATAGATTTCAGTTTAACATAAATTTTTCCAAATATTTACTGCTCCATTTGCTTACCTAAAAATCCGGCGGCGGTTTGTGCTAATTTACTCTCTACTTCACCCATTGTTTTATCAGCCGATAACATAACAATCGCACCAATTACATCACCCTCCGAAATAATAGGTGTAATAAGCTGATTTTTATATAAACTTGTATTATCATCATCAAGGACAGGTACAAACTCAGGGTCATTACGGGTGTGTATAACTGTGACTCTATTATTTATGACACGCTCAAGACCGGAGGATATGTTTTTGTCCATAAACTCCTTCTTAGAAGCCCCTGAAACAGCAACTATATGATCTTTATCTACTATACATGTAATATGACCGCAAGACTGAGCCAAGCTCTCGGCATATTCCTTTGCAAATGCGCCAAGCTCACCTATAGGTGAATACTTTTTAAGTATTATCTCACCTTCTCTGTCTGTAAATATCTCTAAGGGGTCGCCCTCTCTAATCCTCAAAGTTCGTCTTATTTCCTTGGGTATTACTACTCTGCCAAGGTCATCTATTCTCCTGACAATTCCTGTCGCTTTCAAAATAACTCCTCCTTATGTTGTCGAATTTCCTCCAAATCAGTACAGCATTTTATCAAGGATGCCGCCAACAAACCTAAAACCTAAAAAGCTTGCTGGATATAGTATTTTACCATTAGAGGCATTTTATTCATAAAATATTCATAAAAAACTCTGCCTCATATGATGCTTTCGCGCCTCTTTAATGCTGTCTAGGGGAGCATTATAATATTTACCAAAATACTTGGAATTTATTCATTATATTAGTGAAATGATTCCGAAACAACAACACAAAAACACAGTGATTTTTTAGCAGGACAAGGAGACAGGTTCCCGAAATATCCATAGGTATTCCGGCGGTTCTGACGACGCTGTAATCCAAAAAACAACAAGTTTTCGTTGTTTTTTTGGATTCATTTTGCTATAAATATCATAAAAGCCACCTAAGTACTTTGCTTAGGCGGCTTTTATATAGTACAATACAAATTTAATTAAATTTTTCAAAAATATACCTATCCTCATATGGAAGTAATTGCCCAAAAGCCCTTCCAAGGCGGTCGTAAATCTGCCTATCTTGCCTTAAATTAAGCTGAATCACATTCATATACTCATCCATGCCAAGTAGGAGAACCTCGTCAGTTAATATATCCATATTAAAACCTCCTGCCTCCACAATCGGAAGCACTGAGGCAAAGTAAAACTCTTCCGAATGGGCATTAAGTTTGCCCAAAAACGCCCAATCACTGGAAGATATATTTTCAAATCCTTCTCTCGACGTATCTGTAAATCTATGCCTGGTATTAAAAACAATAATTTGCCCTTGGTCATCAAATCCGGTTTGACTAAATTCAGCTAAAAAATTTTGGGCTATTATATGGTCATCAATTTCTATTAAACGGTAATTATTAATTTCCGTTATACTGGCAAGAAAAAATACTAAGCAAGCAATAGCTGCCCCAAATCCGGCAATCATGCGCCCAAGTCTTGTCCTTGTAATAATTTCCGAAATCCCGTCAATAACCATAGCTATACCAAAAACTGACGGATATACATTTCTAAAAGCCATAAAATTATTTTCAAGTAGGAAAAAAGGAGCGAAAGGAGCTATTGCCAATATAATTCCCCCTAAAATTTTGATAAATGGCATATTGTCGGAGGGCTCTTCACTAAACAGCCTCCAGCCGCACAATAAGGCAAATATTAATGCAAAAGCAAGTGCCAGTACTTGCAATAAATTTATTGCAATATCAAAAAAGCCAAAAAAGCCTGTCCCTATCATATTAAAATTGTGGGTAGTCAAAAGCCTCCATATACTTCCGCCAGTCCCTATAAAATGAGATATATACCCCTCGGATACCATTGCGCCGCGGTCGGCAAGCCTTGTCCCATGATTCCAAAAAGCGATATAATAAGCGCATATGGCAACTAAAGATACGAAAGGTGCTGCGACTATTGTAGTTCTGTCATATTCAAGTTTTCTGAAATTAAGGGCAATAATTATCAATGTAAATACAAAATTAAAAACTATTATCTGCTCATAAAAGCCTGTTGCTATTATATTAAATATGAAATATAGAAAAAGCATCAAATTTTTACGATTATAATCTCTATCTAAAAATCTTACAAGTACATAACATGAAAGTATAGAAAAAAACATACCCGGCACAAATCTGGTAGAGGCACCTATCCAATAAACTGCCTCAATATTTAAAGGTACCAATACGCACACTATAAGCCCTGCCACTCCAAAGCCCATGCCCGATTTTCGAAGAACTTCTTTGAATAACACCATAGTTATAAAACTCATCGCTGTATAAAACAAAAGTACAAGTTCCATACGGGGCCAAAACCATTGAGTTATATAAGCATCACTAAAGAAAGCTATAGGGCGGAAAGTATATAGACCATACCACATTATTATATCATTCCAAATATCCCCGTTGCGCCTAAAAAAAACGCCGTAGGTATTATTATCATCTAAATAATTAAAATAGCTAAATCCAAAATAAAATACCCTAATAAACATTATTGCAACCAAACCTATCCAAAAAACCAAAGACCAATTTATTCTTCTCATTAGCGCGCCTCCTACCTCCTAGTCAGTGAGAGCCTTTTTCCAAGAATCTATGTTCTTAAATATTTCCCAAATAAAACCATATTAAAAACAATATTGCCATATGTAGCGGATAGGTCAGATAAAAAGCCCATTTAACAGGCATACCTTTTCTCCCATTATATATTAATATAAAAATCAAACTGACAAAAGAAGCAAGTAAAAAACCTAATTGCCAATCTACATTGTATATAAACAATAAACAAATAGCAATAACTGCTATATTTATAAACTTCTTCCAGTCCTTGAGAGGGCAAGACTCGGCGGCAATAGCCGGTAAGGCTATTATTATCACACCCATAAAGCCATAGTCAGCCCGTATAAAGTCCGCAAGATAAGCGCAAATAATCATCGCAGACAGCCCTATGATTAAAGCAAAAGACTCCCCCTTTGCTTTTTTCACATGCAAATATACAGCTATACTTAACGCCCCAAAAAATAAAGTGAAAAATACATTTTGTGCTGACATATCAATAATATCCGTAAAAGACTTTATAGGTACTCCACCCCTTGTACTTCTAAGAAGGTCAAAGGGTATTTCTGATATAAAAGCAAAAACGAGTAATCTGCCTAAATATCTCTTTATATTGCTCGTATGCCTGCACCCTTCACCTATCAAAAATGCATACAAAGGGAAAGCTATCCTGCCTATATACCGAAATGAAGAAATTATAAACGCAAAACCTATATGGTCTATTATCATAGTGGAAAGTGCTGCAATTTTTAATATGAAACTGCTCATTTGTTCTCCTTGCTAATATACCTGTCTGCCTGCTGCGCCGCCACCAGCCCCTCTCCAACAGCTTTAGAAAGCTGATAAGGCCATCCGGTACAGTCTCCCGCCGCAAATACGCCAGGGATATTTGTTTGCTGCAGCCTATCAACTTTAACAAGACCGCCGTCAAGCTCTATCCCTGCAATTAGGCTGTCAAAAGGCATAGTTTCTTTAATAAAAAACACTCCTTGGCAAGGGATAATCCCTTCTTTAGTTTCTATTGCCGTCACAAATTGCTCACCTGTAACACGGATGGGCTTGGATTTTACCAAATGTACTTTAGCGGCTATTTTCGAAAGAAACTCGGCATCTTCCATTGCTTCCTCCGAGTTGCCGACAACAGCCACCTCTTTCCCGCGATAGAGCATACCATCGCAAGTAGCGCAGTAGCTTACCCCTTTTCCCAGAAACTCTTCTTCACCTTCTATTTTATCACCTTTTACTATGCCTGTGGCAAGTATTATAGTTCGAGAGTTCTCTATCATATTGTCGAAATTAATCGAAAAATAATCCCCCATAGGAAGTATTTGAAGAACACGACCATTTCTTATATCTACGCCTAAGCTCTTTGCATGATTATAAAACTTATCAAGCATCTCACTGCCTGACAAACCGGGAAGACCAAGATGGTTGTCAACTTTCTCAGCTTTGTATAAAAAGCTGCTTTCTACTCCTCTGCCAAAAACCGCCGCTTCTCGCCCTCTTGCAATAGCATTTATCCCAGCCGAAAGACCGGCAGGTCCTGCTCCTATGATGGCTATGTCTAACATATTTTACCTCCTCTTGCCGAACTTTTCACTCGGCAATGGTGCATAACTAGTTTCAGGTAATTTTTTTATCACGAAATCCATACATTTTGTAAGCAAAATGTATGGATTCTCGAGGCTCGGTTCCGGCTTTAGCCGGAAGTCTCCCTTTTCCAAAGACCATGGAAAAATCATAGCCGCAAAACACTCGCTTACCCTCGTACCGCTCTAAAAAATTGCTTCAACTTAAGTTATGCACTGTTGCCACTATATATTATAACAAACAAATTTGGTATAATACAGTTATTATACTAAATTATGCTATTTAAGGAGAAAATTATGAAATCTTTAGTAATCGCGGAAAAGCCCTCTGTGGCTAGAGATATGGCAAAAGTCTTAAAATGCGGCGGGAACAGTAAGGGATATATGGAGGGCAGTGCCTATATAATCACTTGGGCTATGGGGCATCTTGTAAGCTTAAAAGACCCGGAGGGATATGACAAAAAATATAAAACCTGGGATCTTAACCATCTGCCTATAATCCCTAAAAAGGCTGAGCTTACGGTAATGCCTAAAACGGCATATCAATACAAAACCATCAAAGATTTAATTCATAGAAAAGATGTGAAAGATATAATAATCGCCACTGATGCCGGTCGTGAAGGGGAGCTTGTGGCACGCTGGATACTTGAGCTTGCAGGTAGTAAAAAGCCTGTAAGAAGGCTTTGGATATCTTCCGTTACCGACCGTGCCATTTTAGACGGCTTCAAAAACTTAAAAGATGGTAAGGCTTATATACCCCTCTATCATTCAGCCGTTGCAAGGGCTATGTCTGACTGGCTTGTAGGGATTAACGCCACCCGTGCCCTGACTACAAAACATAATGCTCAGCTTTCCTGTGGCCGGGTGCAAACGCCGACCCTTGCAATGGTGGCAAAAAAAGAGGATGAAGTTAGGGCTTTTAGACCAAAGGATTTTTATACAGTGAAATTTAGCTCCGGAAGTACAGAGTTTATTTGGCAGGATAAAAAAAGCGGTACTCATAGAATATTTGATAAGGACGAGGCGGACAAAATACTTGCAGATATCAAAGGGAGTAACGCAAAAATCAAAGAAGTGCAAAAGAAGCGTGTTAAAGAAACTGAGCGGGGACTTTATGATTTAACCCTTTTACAAAGAGACGCTAACAGACTTTATAATTTTTCCCCAAAGCAGACATTGGATATTGCACAATCTTTGTACGAACGTCATAAAGTATTGACTTATCCTCGGACGGACTCTATGTATATTTCCACTGATATTGCCCCTACCCTTTCCGATAGGCTTAAAGCAGTAAGATTTGGGGTTTTTAAAAAGTTTGCAGTGGATATTTTAGCCAAAGGAGTAAAACCGGCTGCAACCTTTGTAGATAACTCTAAGGTATCAGACCATCACGCTATAATCCCAACGGAGGAGGCGGTGGAGCCCTCTGCCTTAACTGATAACGAGATGAAAATATACTCAATGGTTATAAAGCGGTTTCTGGCATGCCTTATGCCGCCTTTTGAGTATGATGCTATAAATATATCCGCTGAGTGCGCCTCCCACAAATTTATAGCAAAAGGTAAAACCGTGATAAATGCCGGATTTAAGGAAGTTTATGGGCTTAAAATAGAAAATGACAATGTAGATGATGTAAAAGAGCAGCTTTTGCCTGAGTTTAAGGTAGGGCAGGAGCTTAGTGTAAGCCGCCAAAGTTCCGTAAAAGGACAAACTTCGCCGCCGCCGTATTTTACCGAAGGTACTTTAGTTTACGCAATGGAAAACCCTAAAGCCTACGCCTCCGGGGAGTACGCTAAAACTTTAGGTGAAACAGGCGGGCTTGGCACAGTTGCCACCCGTGCAGATATTATTGAAAAATTATTTGCGTCTTTTTATATAGAAAAACGTGGCAATCATATATTTACCACCAGTAAAGGCAGGCAGGTGCTAAAGCTTGCCCCTAAGGACTTATGTTCACCTGATTTGACTGCAATTTGGGAGCAAAAGCTTACAAATATCGCTAAAGGTAAGCTTAAAAAGGATGATTTTCTCACAGGTATTGAAGAGTATACCAGAAAGATTATTATTGAAATAAAAGGTTCTGAGGCTATTTTCAAACACGATAATATTACGGGAAAAAAATGCCCTGATTGCGACAAGCTTCTTTTAGAAGTAGCCGGTAAAAAAGGTAAAATGCTGGTTTGTCAGGATAGGGATTGCGGCTATAGAAAATCCCTTTCCATTAATACCAATGCCCGCTGTCCTGAGTGTCATAAACGGATGGAGTTACGAGGTGAAGGAGATGGGCGGCAGTTTTCCTGTGTTTGCGGTTTTAGGGAAAAAATGTCAGCTTTTGAGCGGCGCAAAGAAGCTGAAAACGCCGGAAAGCTTAATAAGCGAGATGTAGATAAGTACTTAAAGAAGATAAACGCAGAGGAAAAAGAAGGGGCTAACTCGAAAATCGCAGATGCCCTTAAGGGGTTTAAATTTTAGAGCCTGCGGTTATCGTCATTATTGACCACAGGTTCTTAATCTCAATTCTTACGCTATGTTCATAGATTGTTAATTTTAAATTCAGGAGAAAAGCTCCATTTATATGTTAAAATTGTACATATAAACAGATAAGGAGCCAAAAAACAATGAAAAAAACTATAATAAGAGCAATCCTATTACTAATGGGCTGCATATCTTTGTTAAATGTTATCATCTTAACTTTTATGGTGCCTAATCTCCATTTAGGCTACTATTTACAAACCACTGTTTCAATAGTATTTATACTTTACGGCATGTTTTTTAATAAAATTTCCAATAAAATCCATATATTATCAGGTTCCGTCTGCTTAGCTGCCGTTATTTTCATTGTTTTCTTAGCAGCATACGGAAAAACCAGCAATGTAGATTATACAGAGGATGTAATTATCGTCTTAGGTGCGGGGCTTCGCGCTGATAATGAGGTTAGTCCGCATTTGGCCAGGCGTCTAATCTCAGCAATTGAGTATTTTGACAGAAACCCTAATGCCCTTATCATTGTTTGCGGCGGGCTTGGAGCAGGGCGGGAAATTACCGAAGCAGAAGCCATGGAAAGATTTTTAACCGCCCGCGGCGTGCCCCTTGAAAGTATAATACAGGAGGATATGTCCACATCTACATATGAAAACCTTGTATTCGCTAAAGAAATACTGGAAAGCTATTTCCCTGACGGTTTTCGTGCTGTACTAATTACCAGCGATTTTCATATTTACCGTGCCGTAAGAACGGCGCAGGATATAGGGCTTACAGTTAACCGCCTGGGCGCACATACCCCCCGGGGAACTTTGCCTGTAAACTATTTACGTGAAATGATGGCTGTTATGTATATGTGGGTGTTTGGGTAGAAACTAATCTTGCTTATTAAGCAATAATATATATTTAATGTATTAAATTGAATTTAGGGCTAGTAATGTTCATCACCTCCTCAAATTCATAATATCATTTACGTGCCAAGGATTTTTTTACTTAGCTTTATACGTTCAAACTGAAAGTATTTGACAAAAGAATTAAACTTTGTTAAAATGGATATAAATAAAGCAAGAGGACGTTTGCGCGTCCTCTCTAGTCAAACTGTTTGGCAGTATAGCCAGACTAAAATCAAATTGAGATTAAGTCAAAAATAAGCCATTCCAGCCACGGGGCGGCTTATTTTTGTGTGTTTTTATATGTCAAGTACGCTAAAGCTACCAGCGCAACAGTAAGAACCAGATACAACGATTTAAACATAGACATACGGCCTCGCCTCCTTTCAGAAGTCCGACCAAACACCGCCCACAGTCTGCTTGTCTAAATTATAAAGCTATTACTAAAATATGTCAATAAAACTCACCAGGCAACAGGCTAACAACATCATCCCTACCCCAAATTCCGTATCTTAAACTCCTTTTGTGCTTCCCTTTTTACATCTTTCTCCGCTATAGCGTGCCTTTTGTCATGTAATTTCTTCCCCTTAGCTGCGGCTATATCAATCTTCACAAGACTCCCTTTAAGATATATCCGTGTAGGTACAATTGTAAGCCCATCCTGTGACAAGGCTTCCTGCAATTTTTTTATTTCAAATTTATGGAGAAGAAGCCGCCTTTTTCGCACAGGATCTTTGTTAAATATATTCCCATGCTCGTAGGGGCTTATATGCATACCATAAACAAAAGCTTCGCCCCCTTCTATACGCACAAAGCTGTCTTTTAAATTGCAGCGACCAGCACGAAGGCTTTTAACCTCCGTCCCTACAAGCTCTATACCTGCCTGATAAGTTTCATTTATGAAATAATCATGATAGGCTTTTTTATTTTGAGCCAGTATTTTGATGCCTTCTTTTCCTTTAGTCATAATGTACCTCTATTTATCACAATTAACCGATAGTTTAACCGTATTTCTCCCTGAAGCTTTAGCCTCGTACATAGCATAGTCTGCTCTTTTAATAATATCCGCAAGAGTATCGCCCTGACCTTTGCAAGATGCAAGTCCGATGCTTACCGTAACAGGTATTTTATGAACTTCGGTGCCGAATTTATAAACTTCAGCACTTTGTTGGATACGCCAAGCAATCTTTTCGGCTATATTAATATCCATACGTGAGAGCATAACAATAAATTCTTCCCCGCCATATCTTGCAATTAAAGTATTGCGCTTTGTAGCTCTACGCATACGCGCTGATAATATCTTTAACACTTCATCACCTACAGGATGACCATATGTATCATTAATGCGCTTAAAAAAGTCAATATCAATCATAAGTAAATGAAAAGACTGACCTTCATCAATGCATTTTCGTAACTCCTGCTCGGCTGCATCCAAAAAATAATGCCTGGTTGAGAGCTTAGTAAGGGCATCTGAAAAGGCAAGCTCCTCCAATTTTTCCATTAAATCCATGGTGCTTTTAAGCTCACGTAAATCACGCCTATACACTGTAATAAAATTATGCCCATCTAATTCAACTCTGGTAAGAAAAACTTCACAGGGCACCATAGTACCATCAAGGGTATTATACATCCATTCAAAATGCTCTTTACCGGTTATAAATGCCGACTTAAGCTTCTCTATCATTTTATCATATGAAAGCTTGCCATCAGGCTGATATTGAGGCGAAAGTTCCATTTGCCTTTCCAGATATACCTTTTTATCAGGCAAACCCAGCAAATTAGCCATTTCCTGAGTAACATCCAGTACGTTTAAGTTTTCATCAACTATAGTACAAGCTAAGGGTGACGAATCAAGCATTGCCATAAGTCTTGCCATAAGTCTTTGGATTGTAGACCGCTCCGTCTCCTGTATTTTATTTATTTCGCGCATATCGCGTATAAATGCCACCAATCCAAAACCGTCCTGCCATTTAACTCTGGTAAGAACCGTTTCTGTAGGAATCTCCTCACCTGATACATTTATATGTATCCATTCAAAAGTTATTTTCCCTTCATTATGTACCTGTGCTATAAGCTTATTAGCTTTTTCCCTGGATAATCCTCCATCAGGCTGATACTCCGGCGAAAAATCTAAAAACAACTGGGTTTTATCAAGCTTATCTTTGTCTATACCAAATAAATCTATAGTAGCTTGATTACATTTCAACAACCGCACATCATTATCTAAAAATACATAAGCAAGCGACATATTATCAACAACAAACTTTAAAGTACGCCCGGTTAAATGCACAAATTCATCTTGAAGGCAAGAATCGCAAAGTTCAGATACTCCATCTATATTCCCATATGGTTTGGTATTTTTCATGCTAAGACCCCTTTAAATCGATTAACTCACTATAAGGTATCATAACATAAGTGACAAACAATTTCTATGGGAAATTTGAAATTTATACATTAAATACAAAATCCAGCCGCCTATTTTGCAAATCAGCGTTTAAAAGCCTCACACGTACTTTATGACCAGGACGATAAATTTTCCCTGACTGCTCACCTTTTGCCTCCATAAGCTTTTCGTTATAGATATAATAATCATCTTCTATATGACCATAACTTACAAGACCCTCCACGGTATTAGGCAGTTCTACAAATATCCCAAAACGAGTGACAGAGCTAATAATCCCGTCAAATACCTGCCCTTCCTTACCAGACATAAACTCCACTTTCTTAAGGTTTTCAACTTCCCGCTCGGCTTCTTCAGCAGTTCGCTCGGCCATGGAGGAAAATTTAGCCACATCTGCTAAAATCCTTTTATACCGCTCTTCTTTATCCCCAAGTCTGCCGTTTAAATTGTCTTTTATAATCCTATGAATCTGCAAATCAGGGTAACGTCTAATAGGAGATGTAAAATGACAGTAATACTTTGAAGCCAGACCGAAATGCCCATTATTCTCGTCACTATACCTTGCCTGCTTCAAACTCCGAAGAAGTGCTTTGGATATTATCATCTCCTCAGGTTTGTCCTTAATCTCATCTACCAGCTGCTGGAAATTTTTAGGATGATTTGACTTGCCTTTTATAAAAAGTCCAAAATGACGGATAAATTCTGCCAAATTCTCTATTTTCTCGCTGTCCGGCTCCTCGTGGCAGCGGTATACAAAAGGTGCTTCAAGCCAAAAGTATTCCTCTGCAACAGTTTCGTTGCATATTAACATAAATTCTTCAATTATCTGAGACGCTATATTTCTAACTCGTGATTCTACCCCTATAGGCTTGCCATTTTCATCCAGCTTAACCTTGCATTCGGGAAAGTCAAATTCAATGGCACCACGTTTTTTGCGTTTGCTTTTAAGTATTTTTTGCAAATCTTGCATGAGCTTAAACATATCTACAAAGTCGGCGTATTCGCCTATCTCAATATGTTCATCCAAAACTGCGCTAACTCCCGCGTAAGAGCAGCGTTTATCTATCCAAATCACAGTTTCAGCTATTTTATGAGAGACAACATTGCCCTCACCGTCAATATCCATTATACAGCTTAGTGTAAGCCTGTCTTCCTGGGGGTTTAGAGAACATATGCCGTTAGAAAGCTCCTTAGGAAGCATGGGAATAACACGGTCAGCCAAATATACACTGGTTCCTCTTCTACGGGCTTCTCTATCCAAAATGCCGCCCTCTTTCACATAATGGTTAACATCGGCAATATGGACGCCAAGTTGGTATCCTATGTCAATTTTCTCTATTGAAATGGCGTCGTCAAGGTCAAGGGCATCGTCTGAATCTATTGTAACCGTTTGTAAATGGCGTAAATCAAGGCGCCCTTCCATTTCCGCAGCACTTACAGTCTGGGGGGCAGCAAGGGCTTCGCTTTTAGCCTTTTCACTAAACTCCGTAGGTATTTCAAATTGCTTAACAATAGAGAGAATATCCACTCCCGGCTCATTAATATGCCCTAAAACTTCGATAATTTTACCTTCAGGGTTTCTACCTTCACGGTCAGATGGCTTGGTTATCTTAACCACTACTTTTGAGCCGCTTATAAAATTGCCTGCCTCTTTTTTAGGGATGTATATATCTTGGCGTAGTTTTCTATCATCAGGGCGCACGAAATAATGTTTTACCCGACCCGCATTAGCGGACGACCCTTTAGAGCCGGTTCTGACCGGAGAGGTCGGAAGTCTCCCTTCTTTTATAAACGTACCTACAATAGAGTTAATACCACGCTTTACTATTTTAATAATCTCCCCTTCGGGACGTTTACCGCCACCTCCGGGATGGATTATGCGGCATAAAACCGTATCCTTATTCATAGCACCGTTTGTAGCAGCGGATTCTATAAATATATCGCTCCCTTGACTATTTTCAGGCACAACAAAGCCAAAATTACGCTCCGTAGCTGAAAAAGTCCCGCGGATTAGGCTTAAGGCTTCCGCCGGCATGACTTTACCACGTTTTGTAATCATAAGAGAGCCGTCTTTTTCAAGATCAGTAAGTATTTGATCGAAAAATTTCCTATCACTTGGCTCAACCTGTAGAATATAAGCAATATCAGAGGATTTCATAGGCTTATACTCGTCATCCTTTATAAACTTGAGAAGCATTTGCTTTCTCTGCTCCATTATATTTTTAAAATCATCCATTTTATTCACCTACCCATGGTATCTCTTAAATCAGTTAGCAACAGTGCATAAGCTTACGTTGAAGCAATTTTTCAGAGTGGTACGAGGGAAGCAAGTGTTTTGTGATAGAAAAATTGTCTAAAACGGGTTGTGCTCCATTGCCAGTTCCCAGTATGTAATTGATTTAATGGGGTAAAATCCAATATTGTAGTAAAACTGCCTGCTGGAAGCTACTACGGCTTGATACGCTCCAAGTTTGGCTGCACGGCTTACTGCCTCAAAAACCGCAGCCTTCCCTAAACCCATTTTTTGATAGTCCGGGTCAGTCACCACCGGCTCAACATAACAGCAAAATTCCCCTTTTATATGCCACAAGCCGCAATGAGATACATAAGAGCCGTCAGGTGCCATTACCGCCACAACCAACTCCGGATTAATCATAGGGCTTGAAAGCATTCTTTTGCGATAAAGAGCTGTTTCATCATCCCAAACAGGATTTTCTTCACCGCCAAAACCTCTACGCATAACACGGTTATATTGTTCCCAGTTCCAGCCATCAGCCATACTAATGAAAGAAAATCCAGCCGGCAGCGCATAAAAGCCTATTTTTTCTATATCTAGTATAGAAATTATATCAGTTTTTTGAGTTGGACGGAAGCCTTGTGCCCTAGCAGCATGAGCAAACTCATAGTCCCCATCCGGCAAACAAATACGAAGGTTTCCTTTATCATCACAAAGTGCTTTTTTCGCATAGGCTATCATATCTGGCTTTAGATTGGCATATGTCTCATCCACAACAAGAAATACTTGCCCCAAAATCGTTTCATATGTGGCAAACGCAACAAGCTTACCTGCGCCATCCTCCCACAAACCAATTTTATCAAGATTATCATGGTCGCGGTCGCGATGGGTCACTATCCACTCCCAAGCACCCCATAAGTACTCCGGTGTATAAAGTTTTTTATCATTTATACGGACTAAAAATTCGCGAACCATTTGATAATCATCAGTGTGAAAAGGCTCCGATGTATGGTTTCTGAAGGTGGTCTTCATATAGCCCTCGCTTCCTCTTATTGCATAATTTAGCTCAATAATATAAAAAACCCTTCCGGTTTCAAAGCAGGAAGGGTTAATAGTATATCATTCCTATCTAATAAGGCAAATCATTATAGAAAGTGCCATAAACACTGCACCGCCTATTTTGGAATATCTCTCTAAAGTGCCCTCTAAAGAGCGACCTTTATTTTTACCCCAATAAGTCGAATTATCGCTTGACATACCAGCCATGCCAGCACCAAGCCTGGCATCCTTTTTCTGCAGCAAAATCATAATAATCAGTGCAATGCATAATAAAATTGAAAATACACATAAAGCAATATATAAAGGTGACATTTAATATCCTCCTTAGAGCCTAAACTTTTAAAACAAAAATGGGGGAAGAAGGATTCGAACCTCCGAAAGCGTTGCTAACAGATTTACAGTCTGCCCCCTTTGGCCACTCGGGAATTCCCCCCTAAATAATTTCGTTTAAACCCTTACGGTTTTGCGCCACGGCTTTAAACGAACTTCACTTATGGAATGAATCGCGCCTTACGGCGCATATTAAATAATTAATAAAAATCCGGCAGCCACCTATTTTCCCGGGCAGTCTCCCGCCAAGTATCGTCGGCCGTCTATGGCTTAATCGTCGTGTTCGGTATGGGAACGGATGTGTCCCATAAACGCATCGCCACCGGAAAGTTTGTGGAATGGAGATGAGCGGAATCGAACCGCTGACCCCCTGCTTGCAAGGCAGGTGCTCTCCCAGCTGAGCTACACCCCCGAAAATCAATTAACAATTAAAATTAATTGTTAATTGCTCTTCTCTGGGCCCAAGTGGACTCGAACCACCGACCTCACGCTTATCAGGCGTGCGCTCTAACCGGCTGAGCTATGGGCCCTTAATAATTTCATTTAAATTCGTTAGATTCGCTCACGACTTTAAACGAGCTTTACTTGTGGAGCAAATCGTTTGCAAATCCAAAGATTCGCAGTCAGTGATTCTCTTCGGCACAGCTAAACCGTGCCTTCGGATTCACCGCGCCTAAAGGTGCGTTTTAAGTAATAATAGAATCCGGCAGCCACCTATTTTCCCGGGCAGTCTCCCGCCAAGTATCGTCGGCCGTCTGTGGCTTAATCGTCGTGTTCGGTATGGGAACGGATGTGTCCCGCAAACGCATCGCCACCGG
>WRBA01000013.1 GCA_009779915.1 Defluviitaleaceae bacterium
AAAATGTACGAGTTTCGGGGCGTTCATAAACTTTAAAACAGCAAAATGAGCAAGCTCATTTAGTGCTTTAAAATTTATTCACTATAGCAAAATTTGAGGACAACGGTGGGCACCCAGCCCACCGGGACGCTTGGGCGAGCAGTTCCAAATATGAACCCAAAGGGGTTCGTATTTGGAACGACCAGCCCTAGGACGAAAATGAAGATTAATCGAATTTTTTGCGCTATGGGCGCGCAAGGTTCGACTATCCTTGACCTATGATGAAGTTGTATGAATTATATTTCAGATAAAGCCGCCTATTACAGCGAAACCTATGAGGCGGTGGCAAGCTCCTAGCCCTACGAAAGAGGCAGTGGTGAGGAACTTATGGAGGCTATTGAAGAGCGGCTAAAAGCTTTTCACTATAATTAAATTACAAGGAGTGATAAAATGAATTCTTTAGACAAATACTTGGAATTCATAGTAGAGAAATTAAATGAAATCAAAGGCACTCAAAGAGACAATATAGAAAAAGCGGCAAATTTAGTAGCCGAATCCTGCAAGGCTGACGGAAGATTTTATGTTTTCGGCTCAGGTCATTCTCATATGGTTGCGGAGGATATTTATATACGAGCCGGAGGGCTTGCTTATGTGAAAGCTATACTCCCGCCGGAGCTTATGCTGCATCAAATGCCTAATAAAAGTACTTATCTTGAGCGGCTCGAAGGGTATTCGGAGGCGATTTTAAGGCTTTACAAGGTTGATAGTAAAGATACATTGATGGTTATATCCAACTCAGGCCGCAATAATGTACCTGTTGAAATGTGCCTTGCGGCTAAGGCGGCCGGGGCTAAGGTTATTGCCATGACTTCACTTAAACATGCGGGCAGCTCAACTTCCCGCCATAAAAGCGGCAAGAGAATTCATGAAATAGCTGATGTTGTAATAGACAATATGGCTGAGGCGGGAGATGCCGGATTTTATATAGACGGCTTTGATACACCTTTAGGACCCACATCGGACTTTGCAGGGACGGCAATAGCTCAGGCAATTATTGTTTCCGCTGTTGAAAATCTTGTGAAAAGCGGAATAACGCCTCCGGTATTTAAAAGCTCAAATGTTGATGGAGCGGACAAATACAACGACGATTTGTTTGATAAATATTACGGTTATTTTAAATAGTAGTGCTAACGACATTGAGAAAAGTGATTTGACAAGTGCGGCGAAAAATGCGAGGATAAAGCATTTTTCGTAAAATCAATGGGATTTTAGCACGATGTTAAATCACTATTTCGAAAGTCGTTTGCTATACAAAAACAGGAGGAGGCTTATGAGAGCTGTAATTATGTGCGGCGGTGAAGGGGCTAAAATATGGCCTTATAATAGGTTTTGGCAAAAAGCTTGCCTTCCCGTTGGCAATATTTCGAATATACTTAGGATTGTTTCACAGCTAAAAAGCCAGGGGATAAGTGATATCTGGGTCTTGAGCAGGTATATGGAGGCACAGATTCGCTATATCCTTCGTGAGAGCGAAGGTGTGACAATTGTAAATAGTGCCCCTGATGTTTGTAAAGCCTTATCTGCTCTATGTGAGGGTCAAGATGATATAATAGTGTATTATGGGGACGTTTATGTACATGATGAGGACTTTAACGCCCTTTTAGAAAATTACAAAGGACAGGGCAATTCGGTTCTGCTTAAGTCTCTTGACTCACAATATAAATCTCTTGACTATATTTGTGCTGATGAGAAGGATGGGCAAGTTAAAGCCTTTTACGGTCATCCACGGGGAAATTATGCAAACTCCAAAGTGGCAGGGGTTTTTGTGCTGGACAAAGAGGCTTTAAGTTATAATGCCTTCAACCCTAATATTTTTATGAATGTATGTGTAGGCAATATGCCAGGTAAGGAGTTTTATTTTGAGCAGAGCTTGCAGTTGGCTCTTGAGGCAGGTGTTTCTCTAGGCTCGGTATTTACTGCTTATAACTACGCTGATATGGACTTTCCGTGGGATATAATGGCGGCAAATGCATATTTTTGTACTGATGTAGTTGGCAAACTTGAAAAAGATGATATTGGTGAGGGTTCTTCTATAAGCGAGAAGGCTGAGGTGAAAGGCTTTGTCCGTATGGGTAAAAACAGCTCAATAGGGACTAGGGTTGTTATAGAAGGCAATTGTATTATAGGCGATGGAGTAGTTATAGACAACGGCGCAATTATAGGGGAAAACTGTGTTATTGGGGATAACTCCACTATTACAAATTACTGTAAGCTTTCGCCAAACACAGTTATTGGAGCCAAAAACCGCATAGGATTTACCGCTGAAGTTACAGGGGTGACATTTGATAGTGTATCAGCTATACACAATTGTGAAATTTATGGCGTAATTGGCAGAAATACTGATATTGCGGCGGGCTGTACTATGGGTATTTTGCGCTTCGATGATATGGATAATCCTGTAAAAGCCCCTTTGAAGAAATATGCCGGCAAGTACACTAACGGCATTTTTATAGGTGATTATACGAGAACTGGGGTTGTAAATATTTTCTCCCCAGGGGTTAAAATAGGCTCAAACTCGGCGTTAGGACCAGGGCTTATTGTGTCAAAAGATATAGCTGAAAACAAAATGGTTTTGGTGGAGCAGCAGACGAGTGAAATAGACTGGGGCTCCAAACGATACGGCTGGTGATTGTGATTGGTGATAATAATATGAAAAAAGTCTATGATGAGAAATTTGTAAATGCTAATGTCTCCAAAGAGAATCCTTTAGGAGAAGTGCGCTGTGAATACTTGAGACCGGGGCAGCTTTTGTATATTTTAGATAAATTCCCTGTGGCATATCAGCCAATCGGCACATTGGAGTGGCACGGAAGGCATAATCCTTTGGGCTGTGATGCTATAAAGGCGCAAAAGCTTTGTGAAGCTTCGGCTAAAATAACCGGTGGGGTTGTTATGCCCGCAATTTATTTTTCTACCGATGGATATAAAAATGCCGGAAACGGCATAGGACTTGGGATGGATGCATTTGCAGGTACAATGCTGCCAGGTTCCTTTTATAAAGCTGATAACGAACTTATGAAGAATTTAATGCTGAGTGCCTGCAATAATTATCTCCAAAGGGGCTTTAAGCTTGTGGTTATGGTTTCAGGTCATAATCCGCGGGCGCAGCAGTATCTTATGGATGAAGTGTGCTATATAATGAAAACTGATGATGGAAGAGAGCCTGTTTGCTTTACTATGGAGTATATGGTTTTAGACATAAATGACCCCCGCCGCCACACAGACCATGCGGGATATTATGAAACCAGTATGATGCTTAATCTTGTACCTGAATATGTAAATATAGCTGCCAATGACTCTTGTGCGATAGAGAATTTAGGAGTTATGACAGATAAGCCGGTTAAAGAGGCTTCTAAAGCCGAAGGAGAAATATGTCTAAGATCGCAAACAGAAGGGCTTGTTAAGTTTGTTAAGGAAAAATATGCAAAATTATAGCTTTAGAATGCGCCAGCCCTCAGGAATTAACAATGTAAAATAGTATGACATCAATCTGCTCTGTGTCTTGACAGGGCGGATTTTATTTGGTAATTTTAAGCATAAGGAAAGCGCAAAGTCAAACTACATAATGGGGGTGCTAATATGAAATTGGAGAATATGACCTGGCCGCAGGTCGCGGAGTATTTTAAATCGAAAGATACGGTTGTAATAACGGTTGGAAGTATTGAAAATCACGGAACCCATCTTTGCCTTGGTACGGATTATCTTGTTGCGGACAAATTAGCTGAAATGGTTGAGAAAAAATCAGATGTGCTCTTCACTCCTTCAATGCCTTTTGGAAATGCCGATCATCATATGGCTTTTCCCGGAACTATTACTTTAGGTGAAGAAGGGCTTTATGTAGTTATCAGGAGTATAGTTGAGAGCCTTTTTGTCCATGGTGCCAGAAGATTTGTATTTTTAAACGGTCACGGCGGCAATATTAACGGACTTCAAAAAGTTGGGGCTGAATTAAATCGTATAGGTGGTATCGCGGCAGTGTTAAATTGGTGGATGATAGCACCGGCTCTTAACCCGGCTTGGGCCGGAGGTCACGCAAGTGCTCAGGAGACATCGGCTATTATGGCAATTAATGAGGATTGGGTGGACTTAGGCACTTTGGAGGAGTTTAGATTTAATCCGGTATCGGAAAACTTGCCTGCTGACAGCTTAAGCACAGTAAAATTTAAAGGAGTAAGTATTCCCGTGGCAAGGAGTGTAGATAAAGTTACAAGCCCGGGCTGGTGCGGTCCAGACAGTCCGAAAGATGCGACTGTTAAATGGGGCAATGAAATGCTTGAGACTGTGGCGGATTTTATTACTGATTTTATTAAAGAATTTGAGAAAGCGCAGATATAATTATGATTGATAAAAACGATTTACTTAAAAAACTCCCTAAAATGGATGAACTTATTTTAGATGAGCGGATTGCAAAAGCCATTGCAGATTATGGCAGAAACGCAACCCTTGAGGCTTTGCGTACTTCAATTGACAAGGTACGGGCTGGAATTCTTTCAGGTATCCATAAAGAGCCTGATGCGGTACAAATTATAGAGGATGCTTTAAAGCTTGCAAAGACCAACTCTCGTATGAATTTACGTAAAGTTATAAACGCAACAGGGACTATACTACACACAAACCTTGGTCGTGCAAGGCTTTCTGAGAGTGCCTGTAAGGCAGTTTGCGAAATTGCTAAAAACTATTCCAACCTGGAGTACAATGTGGAAGAAGGTCGGCGTGGAGAGCGGTATGACGCGGTGTCCGAACTGCTTCGAGAGCTTACAGGAGCAGAAGATTCCTTGGTGGTTAATAATAACGCCGCTGCGGTTCTCCTTGCGCTTAGTGCTTTGGCGAAGGATAAGCGTGTTATAGTTTCCCGCGGGGAGCAGGTTGAAATAGGCGGTATGTTTCGTGTGCCTGAGATAATGAATCAAAGCGGCAGTATTTTAGTGGAGGTGGGATGTACCAATAAAACCCATTATGCTGACTATGAAGCCGTGCTGGATGAAAACAGTGTACTTTTAAAAGTTCACACCAGTAATTATAAGATTATTGGTTTTACAGAGGAAGTGCCCTTGAAAGAATTGGTTGAGCTTGGTAAAAAATACGAAACTCCTGTCATATACGATTTAGGCAGCGGAAGTTTTATTGATTTTTCTCTTTATGGCATTCAAGGAGAGCCTACGGTTAAAAAAGTTGCAGCTGACGGGGCGGATGTAATCACTTTTAGCGGAGACAAGCTTTTAGGAGGACCTCAAGCGGGAATTATATTGGGTTCTAAGAAATATATCGATATTATGAAAAAACACCCGCTGACCCGCGCTTTTAGGATAGATAAAATGACTATTGCCGCTTTGGAAGCCACTTTGCGTGAGTATTTGGAGGAGGATAGGGCAATTAAAAACATTCCGGTGCTAAACCAAATTACTGCCGATATGGCTGAGCTTCATGATAAGGCGAAGAGGCTTTTTGAAAAGGTAGAAAAGGCAGGTTCAAATGCTGATATGACCATAACAGAAGACAAAGCAACAATAGGCGGAGGCTCGATGCCGGGGCAGTTTATTGACACCTATTGTGTGGAAATAAAGCCATACAATTTAAGTGTTAACGATATGGAAAGCAGGCTTCGTAAGCTGGATGTTCCTATTATTGCGCGGATTGCTAATGATGCGCTTATTTTAGACGTACTTACTGTTGATGAAGCTGATTTTGAATATATAGCTCGTAGTATATATGAGGTAATTTCATGAATAATAACGTAATTATAGGTACTGCCGGGCATGTTGATCACGGCAAAACCAGCCTTATAAAAGCCCTTACAGGGATTGATACCGACAGACTAAAAGAGGAGAAAAAAAGAGGAATAACCATAGAGCTTGGCTTTGCCTATCTGGATTTTGGAGATGGGATGAAGGTAGGTATAGTTGATGTACCCGGACATGAGAAATTTGTAAAAAATATGCTTGCCGGAGCCGGAGGTATAGACATAGCTATTTTAGTGGTTGCGGCTAATGAAGGGGTTATGCCTCAGACCATTGAGCATTTTGGGATTTTAAAGCTTTTGAATATTAAAAAGGGCGTTATAGTCATAACAAAGACTGATATGGTAGATGATGCTTGGCTTGCCATGATTAAAGAAGATGTGAGCAAGCTGGTTTTGGGCAGTACCCTTGAGGGTGCGGCTGTACTTGAAACATCTGTGCATAATAATAAGGGGCTTGATGAGCTTAAAGCACACCTCTATGACCTTGTGAAGGATGCATCCAGCGATGGTTTGGAAAGCCCTGCAAGACTGCCTGTTGACAGGGTGTTTTCCATAGACGGTTTTGGCACAGTTGTAACAGGTACACTTATTGAGGGGGTTTTAAACAAAGGGGACTCCCTCGAGATTTACCCTTATGGGCATATGAGCAAAGTCCGTAATATTCAAGTACATGACGAGGACGCGGATACAGCTTATGCCGGGCAGCGGGTTGCCATAAATCTTGCGGGTGTAAGGAAAGATATGATAGAGCGGGGCGCGGTAGTCGCGCAGCCTAAAAGTATGGTAAATACTTATATGCTTGACGTGTTCTTGCAAGTGCTGCCGGAATGCGGCCGGACTGTAAAAAATAACAGCCGTGTTCATTTATACCACGGGACGAGAGATATATTGTGCAAAATAATACTTTTGGATAAGGATGAGCTTTCTCCCGGGGAAGCGGGTTTTGCCCAGCTTCGCCTAGAGGAAGAAGGGGCTTTTAAATACGGTGACCGTTTTATTGTACGGTTTTACTCTCCTCTTGAAACCATTGGCGGCGGCATGATTTTAGATGTAAAACCTCGAAAGCATTCGAGGTACAAAAAAGATGAGCTTGTAAAAAATCTTGGATTGATTAAAGATGGCAGTATTAAAGAGCGGATTTACGCCATTCTTTCAGATAGGGCAAGGCAAATGCCGCAAATTTCTCAAATGGCTGTTTTGGCTAATGTTGGCGGGTCAGACATAGAGAAAGCCTTAGATAAATTGAGCGGAGAAGGCAAAATTGTTTGCTTTGAAAGCAATGACAGCAAGTGGATTACAACTATGCTACATTATAAATCCATTTGTGATAAATCGAATACAATACTCCAAAATTTTCACAAAAACAACGCTTATAAAAAGGGCATGAATATTGAGGAGTATAAGAATAAAGCCTTTGCAGGGGTTGTTGATTACGCGTTAAATCCATTAATTGATATTATGATTAAAGATAAGAAAATCAAATCAGAGCAGCTTTTAATATCCGCTTACGAGTTTAAGATAAAGACTGATAATGTCTATAACGAGCTGTCAGCTAAAATAGAAAAAGTCTATAAAGACGCAGGCGTTTTGGTACCTAATAAAGACGATGTTCTCAAAATCTTTAATGACAAAAACAAGCAAAAAGTAATGGAATCTATGATTAGCGAAGGTATATTAGTTATGGTGGATAAGCAGCTTTTATTTCACAAAGATATATTCGAGGACTGTATTGGGAAGATTAAAGATTTTATCAGCCAAAATGGTGAAATTACTCTTGCCCAGTACCGCGATATGATTGGTGCATCAAGAAAATATGCCGTTGCAATACTGGAATATTGTGATACGAAGAAAATAACCAAAAAAATTGGTGACAGCCGGGTTCTTTATCGGTAAATTTTACGGCAATGACTTGTTGACAAGCCCTTTTTCTTGTGATAATATTTATGGGAATGGAAAGTGAAAGTAGGTTTTTATGGGAGTAGATGGGTGGCTGGTGTGCCCTCCGGTCTTCAAAACCGGTAATAGCGGTTTAGACCCGCTTAGGTGGGTTCGATTCCCACATACTCCCGCCAAAGTATTAATTTAATAGTGGATGACGGTTGCGTGAGAGACTGATTTTTCAGCGCCGAAGGGTTCAAGCATTCCGGTGTGCCGATCGGATTGCGAAAATCTCAGGCAAAAGAATCGCAATCTGACAGCCTCTGAAGGTATAGCCGACAGAGTTAGCGGCGTCATATGTGTTGTAAAACATTATATGGACGCCATTTTTGTTAGGAAATATGTATTGGAAGTAGGTAATATAAATGGGCTTTGTGGTAATTACTAATAACACAATGCTAAAAGATAAATACGACGGTGAGTTTGATGTTTTGTATCACAATGTATCTCTTCGTGAAATATTTGTAATTGTCCGCGATAAAGTACATGCCGGGCATGAAATTTTGACTCACCCTATGTCAGGGAGTGTTAAACCCAACGAAACTCCATTTAAAACCGTATTTATAACCAAGGAAAAGGGTAAGTTAAATATGGATTCCGTAAGCCTTATAGAAGGGGCAATAGCTACTTGTGATAAATTCGTAAATAGAGATATTGATTACGGCAGCAAAACAGAGGATTTTCAGCTAATAGACTTATCTTTGGCCGAATCGGCACTTGCTTCTCTTAGAGCTTTTTAACAACGGCAATACTTACCCCTAGAGGGTTAATTCATAAATCAAAGGAGGTATTTGTTTTGAAACTAGAACTCGGGTACATTTTCATTAAAGATATCCAGTTTGGCAATGTTTCAAAAGTTGAGGGTGGGGTTCTTTATGTAAATAAAGATGAACTCAAAAAACTTGTTATGGAAGATACTGTTATCGCTTCTGTGGATTTTGACATTGCAAAGCCAGGTGAAAGTGTACGTATTACACCAGTGAAAGATGTTATTGAACCAAGGGTAAAAGTTGAGGGTACCGGCGCAATGTTCCCCGGTATGCTTAACAAAGTCGAAACAGTTGGCAACGGTAAAACTCATGTACTTAAAGGTGCTGCTGTTGTTACATGCGGTAAAATCGTTGGCTTCCAAGAAGGTATTATTGATATGTCCGGTGAAGGCGCGAAATATACACCTTTCTCTGAGACATTAAACCTTGTTATGGTTGCTGATCCTGTAGAAGGCACAAAACAACATGACCATGAAAAAGCTATCCGTATGGCTGGTCTTAAAGTTGCTGCTTATATTGGCGAACTTGGCAAAAATGTAAAAGCTGATGAATACCACACATTTGAAACTCCTAACATGGTTGAAGGTATGAAACTTTATCCAAACCTTCCGCGTGTTGCTTATGTACTGATGCTTCAAACTCAAGGGCTTCTTCATGATACCTATGTTTACGGTGTTGATATGAAGCAGTCTATCTCTACCTTGATTTATCCGACAGAAATTATGGACGGCGCTATCCTTAGCGGCAACTGTGTTTCTGCTTGTGATAAAAACACAACTTATCACCATCAAAACAATCCTGTAGTTCATGATATGTTTGATGCTCATGGTAAAACTATCAATTTTGTAGGCGTTATCATCACTAATGAAAATGTTTATTTGATGGATAAAGAGCGTTCTTCTGACTGGTCAGCTAAAATGGCTGCTATGCTAGGTCTTGACGGCGTTATTATTTCTCAGGAAGGTTTTGGAAATCCTGATACCGACCTTATTATGAACTGTAAAAAAATTGAAGCTAAAGGCATTAAAACTGTTATAATCACTGACGAGTATGCCGGTCGTGACGGAAAGAGCCAGTCTCTTGCCGATGCTGATGTGGCTGCAAACGCAGTTGTAACAGGCGGAAATGCTAATGAAGTTATTGTTCTTGGATCGATGAAGAAAATTATCGGTAAAGCTGATACTACTGTTGTAAACACAATTGCAGGAGGCTTCGGTTCTGACCCTGTACATGGTGCCAGCTTAAAAGATGACGGCAGTATAATTGTTGAAATTCAAGCTATCACAGGGGCAACTAACGAACTTGGCTTCAATAAAATGAGCGCGAGATAATAGGAGAGGAGGAAAATTACTTTGGGAAAAATTAAAGTTGTACACTATGTAAATCAATTTGCAGCCGGTATAGGCGGCGAAGAAATGGCGCATGTTACTCCTGAGCTTAGGGATGGCACTGTAGGCTCTGGTCAGGCTTTTAATATGGCTTTTGGCGAAGAAGCTGAAATCGTTGCCACTGTTGTTTGCGGCGATAACTATTTTAGTGAAAACCTTGATAAAGCTAAAGCTGAAGTTTTAGATATGATTAAATCCAAATCTCCCGATGTTGTTATAGCCGGTCCTGCGTTTAATGCTGGTCGTTATGGTTTCGCTTGCGGTACTGTAGCTGAGGCTGTTGAGGTTGAGCTTGGTGTTCCTGCTTTCACAGGTATGTTTGAAGAAAACGCAGGCGTTGAATTTAAAGGTAAAGTTGTTATAGTTCCCACTAAAAACTCTGCCGCCGGTATGAGAGATGCGGTTGCTAAAATGGCTCCTTTGGCTATTAAATTGGGCAAAGGCGAAAAACTTGGTCCAGCTTTTATGGAAGGTTATATGCCAGGTATCCGCGTAAACTTCTTTGACAATGAAAGAGGTTCTAAGCGTGCGGTTGATATGCTTGTTAAAAAACTTAAAGGCGAAGAGTTTGTAACCGAATATCCGATGCCTGATTTTGACAGGGTTGAGCCTAATCCTGCTGTTAAAGATTTATCTAAAGCTAAAGTTGCCCTTGTTACATCAGGCGGTATCGTACCTAAAGGTAATCCTGACCGTATCGAGTCTTCTTCCGCTTCTAAATACGGCGAGTATGTTATCGACGGCGTTATGGATTTAACAGAAGCTACTTACGAAACTGCTCACGGCGGATATGACCCTGTTTATGCTAATTTAGACGCCGACAGAGTTCTTCCTGTTGATGTTATGAGAGATTACGAAAAAGAAGGCAAAATCGGCTCTCTTCACGGAAAATTCTATACAACTACAGGTAACGGTACATCTGTAGCTAACTCTAAAGCTTATTCCGCTGAATTTGCCGCTAAACTTAAGGCTGACGGAGTTGATGCCGTTATCCTTACCTCCACCTGAGGTACCTGTACTCGTTGCGGTGCAACGATGGTTAAAGAAATTGAGCGCGCAGGCATACCTGTAGTTCATATTTGTACAGTAGTACCGATTTCTCTTACAGTTGGCGCGAATAGAATAGTCCCCGCTATTGCTATTCCTCATCCGCTGGGTAACCCTTCTCTTGGTAAAGACGAAGAGAAGACCCTCAGAAGAAGTCTTCTTGACAAAGCCCTTAAAGCGCTTTCTACGGAAGTTTCAGGGCAGACTGTTTTTGAGAATTAATATGTACGTGCATAAGCAGAAACCCGAAGGGTTTCTATAAGCAGGCATAACGAGATTTTTTGAGCAGAAACTATTAAGCGAAGATTAAGTTGGACAGCGAAAAAAATCGAGTCGAAGTTATGATTCAACTTATAGTACTGACTGCCTTGCCGATATTCGGCAAGGCGGTCTTTATCGGTTATATCATTATGAGATTGAGGGGAATAAAATGAGCAAAGTATATGACCTTATTATTATAGGTGCCGGTCCGGCCGGTCTTTCAGCCGGTTTATACGGCGGCAGAGCCCGTGTAGACACTTTGGTAATCGAAAAAGCTAAAGACGGCGGTCAAATTGCCACGACGGACGAGATAGAAAACTATCCGGGCGGCTTAGAAGAAGACAGCGGTCCAGCTCTTATTGCCAGAATGACTGAGCAGGTTAAAAAGTTTGGTGCTGAGAGAGTTTCTGATACGATTACCAAGGTAGAGCTTCAAGGGGATGTTAAAAAAGTTTACGGTGAAAAAGGTGAATATCACGCGAAAGCGGTTATAATTGCTACCGGTGCCGTGCCAAGGCTTTTAGGCGTTCCCGGTGAGAAAGAGTATACGGGCAAAGGCGTTTCCTACTGTGCAACTTGTGACGCTGCATTCTTTGAAGATTTTGAGGTTTATGTAGTAGGCGCAGGAGACTCCGCTGTTGAAGAGGCTATGTTTATCACCCGTTACGCGAGGAAAGTTACACTTCTTGTTCGCGGCGGTGAGCTTACAGCGGCTAAGAGTATCCAGCAAAAAGCATTTAAAAATGAAAAGCTTGACTTTTTGTGGAATACTCAAGTAACCGAAATTAAAGGCGAAGATGGTATGATGTCAAGTATAGTAATAGAAAATTCCGAGACCAAAGAACGCAGAGAAATATTTGCTGATGAAGAAGACGGCGTTTTCGGTTTATTCGTATTTATAGGTTTTATTCCGCTTACAGGGCTTTTTGAAGGTCAGGTTGAAATGGACCGCGGATATGTAATTGCTGATGATAATATGAGAACTAATATTCCCGGCGTATATGTTGCCGGTGACTGTAGGGTGAAAATGCTTCGCCAGGTAGTTACCGCATGTGCTGATGGTGCTATTGCCGCAACTCATGCTGAAAAATATCTTGAATCACTTGAGTAAAAACTTTTGAAGGAGGTCACTCAAATGTTAGAAGTTGGAAAAGAAAATTTTGATGTTGAAGTATTGGAAGCTTCAGGCAAAATACTTGTAGATTTCTACGGCGAAGGCTGCGAGCCTTGTAAAGCCCTTATGCCTTTTGTTCATGAAATGGCTGAAAAATACGGTGACAAAATTAAATTTGTAGCTTTAAATACTACAAAAGCAAGAAGACTTGCTATCTCTCAAAAAGTTATGGGTCTTCCTGTTATAGCTGTTTATGAAAACGGTCAAAAACTTAAAGAGTTAGTTAAAGAAGAATGTACTGAAGCTGCTATTGAAGAGCTTATAAACGCTCACATTTAAATGTCGTAAAAATGGCAAAGCCATTTTTACGAGTTTACTGAAGGAATGAATCAGCTTGCACACTGAAGTGTGCGGGCAGCTGATTCTCCTCAGGCGGGCAAAGCCCGCCCTGTGGATTGAATTCAGGAAACTCTTTGTTTCCCGAACCCTTCCGCTGGTTGGAGGGTCTATTCAATCATTACAAGGTTATTTTGGCGTATTATGCCTTAATAATAGAAAGAAAACGAAAGGAGTAGCCGCAATGAGCATTTTAAAGGGTAAAAAAGTTATCGTTATTGGCGATCGCGACGGTATTCCCGGCCCAGCCATTGATGAATGCGTTAAAACAGCTGGCGGCGAAGTAGTATTCTCTTCAACGGAATGCTTCGTCTGAACGGCCGCCGGTGCTATGGACCTGGAAAATCAAAAGAGGGTTAAAGAATTCGCGGAACAACTTGGAGCTGAGAATATAGTAGTAGTTCTCGGTGCCGCAGAAGGTGAAGCAGCAGGACTTGCCGCTGAAACCGTTACCGCTGGTGACCCTACTTTTGCAGGACCATTAACAGGAGTCCAGTTGGGACTCAAAGTATATCACATATGTGAAGAAGAAATGAAATCAGAAGTTGATGCAGCAGTTTATGAAGAGCAAATTTCCATGATGGAAATGGTTTTGGACGTGGATGATATCGCTAATGAAATGCAAGCTATCAGAAACGAACATACAAAGTTCTAAATTGAGCCAAACACTTTTGAAATGGTGGTGCGGCATTTGTCCGTACCACCATTTTAAGATTTTAGGTCGATTAAATAGGATAAAAGCTATAGTCAAGCTACTTTAAAAGAGTCCCGGTAAAACCAGAATTTTTTCTGCAGGGCAAAGAGGTGGCGACGACGTTTGCCCAAAGGCAAGTTTTACTGGACGGTTTTAGAGTGGCTTGGCTATATAGGCTTAACATAAAATTTTTTACGGAGGTAATCGGACTTATGAACTGTGTAGTTAAAGGTAGTGCGTACACCCTTGTTAATGCCCCTGATATGCTATTGCATAACGGCACCACACAAACAACGGAAATGATTGTAAACCCTGAGAGTGATTATTTAAAGCAATTACCCAAACATTTGAGGAAATTTGAGGATGTAGTTAATTATTTACCAAACCAAGTTTATATTGGCAATAAAACACCGGAAGACCTTGCAGGAGTAGAGCTTCCTTGGTATAACAAGCCTGTTGCCGGTGCGGATAGATTCGGCAAATTAGGCGAAATTATGCCTCAGGATGAGTTTTACTTGCTTATGCAGGCAATGGATGTCTTTGACCTTGTTAAACTTGAGAAAAATTTTGTGAATAAAGTAAAGCCGGCTTTTGAAAAGCACCCGCTTATGGACGCGGAGATGGTTGCCCGCGTTAAAGAAGGCGTAGATAAGTCAGAGATTGAGAAATTCGTAAACGAAGAACATGCGGAAGCCCTGTATCAAGACAATGAGCTTATTGGCTATGTTAAAAAAGCCCATGATATTGATGTTAATCTTTCAGCGCATGTTATTCATGAAAATCTTGTTTCAAAAGCTACTTGTGTTTTATCTATGCTTCATTTGGTTAAAACATCCGGCATAAATAAAAATGAAGTAGATTATGTTATCGACTGCTCAGAGGAAGCTTGCGGCGATATGAACCAAAGAGGCGGCGGCAACTTTGCTAAAGCAGCGGCTGAAATGACTGGCTTTATGAAAGCAACCGGCTCTGACGTTCGCGGTTTCTGTGCGGCTCCCGTTCACGCGATTACTATAGCGGCGTCTTTAGTGGCGGCGGGTACATTTAAAAACGTTGTTGTTGCGGCCGGCGGCTCTACCGCTAAGCTTGGTATGAACGGTAAAGATGCTGTTAAAAGAGATACCCCTCTTATTGAGGACGTACTTGGCGGCTTCGCTGTTCTCATTTCCGAGGACGACGGCAAAAGTCCAATTATTAACCTTGAGATTGTTGGGCGTCATATGGTAGGCACAGGTTCTGCGCCTCAAGCGGTTATTTCCTCACTTGTGGCTGACCCGCTTTCAAATGCAGGGCTTAAATTAACTGATATTGATAAATACTCCGCTGAAATGCATAACCCTGATATTCCAGGTATCGGCGATGTTCCGCTGCAAAACTATAAAATGATTGCAGCTTTAGCTGTTAAACAAGGGGATATTGAAAAATCAGACCTTGCAGCTTTCCCTGTTAAGCACGGTATGAACGGCTGGGCACCTACACAAGGGCATATCCCTTCAGGGGTTCCTTTTGTTGGTTTTGCGAGAGAAGATATTATGTCAGGCAAGATTAAAAATGCTATGATAGTAGGCAAAGGCAGCCTTTTCCTTGGTCGTATGACTAATCTTTTTGACGGCGTTTCCTTTATTATGGAGACTAACAAAGGCGAGGGTGCCAAAGGCAGCGGTGTTTCCGAAGAAGAAGTTAAACAACTTATTGCTAAGGCTATGAAAGAATTTGCCTCGAGTCTGATGTCTGAATAGGGGTGAGAAAATGTCTAACAATGTGGAAAAAACAATCGCAAAAATATTTAATGAAGTAGCCGATGGGCTTATGACCGGTCAAATGGGTAAATTGCCTAAAATAGCCCTGACAGGTCTCGGCTCAGAGCATGGAGAGAAAGAGCTTTTGGATGCAGCACTTATTGCCGCTAAAAGCCCTATTGATGTTAATTTTATAGGTACTATGGACGCTCCCGGCTTAACTGCTCATAAAGTTGCAAGTGAAGAGGAATGTCATAAAAAAATGGATGCGCTGCTTGCTTCAGGGGAAGTTGATGCGGCTGTTACAATGCATTATCCTTTCCCAATTGGGGTATCTACTGTAGGCAGGGTAAATACTCCAGGCACAGGTAAGGAGATATTTATAGCAACAACAACCGGCACATCTTCAACAGACAGAGTAGAGGCTATGGTGAAAAACACTTTATATGGCATCATTACAGCTAAAGCTTGCGGCATTAAAAACCCTACCGTTGGCATTATTAACATTGATGGTGCTCAGCAAACTTTTAACAATTTAAAAACCCTTAAAGAAAACGGCTACGATATAAACTTTGCTGAGTCTAAACGTTCCGACGGCGGTTGTATATTCCGCGGCAACGATATCCTTACAGGTGCGGCGGATGTTGTGGTTTGCGACTCACTCACAGGGAATTTGATTATTAAAATGTTATCTTCCTTTACAACCGGCGGCAGCTATGAAAGTGTTGGATACGGCTATGGCCCAGGTGTTGGCAAAGGTTATGATAAAATAGTTATGATAGCGTCTCGTGCCTCCGGTGCCCCTGTTGTTGCCGGTGCTATCAAATTTGCCGCTGACCTTGTAAATGGCGGTTATCATAAGGTTCTTACTGATGAGTTTAAAAAAGCTGAAAAAGCCGGACTTGGAGATGTTCTTGCCAAAATTAAAGCGGCAAATGCTAAATCTGCGCCGTCTGACGCAGAAGAAGTTAAAGCTCCCCCTAAAGAAGTCGTTACGGCTGAAATCGCAGGTATCGAAATTATGGAGCTTGATGATGCGGTTGCAAGTCTTTGGAAAGCGGCAATTTATGCCGAAAGCGGCATGGGCTGTACAGGTCCGATAGTCCTTGTATCCGAGGCTAATAAGGATAAAGCTTTTGAAATATTAGTGAAAGCCGGATTTGTTAGTGCTTAGTGTTTGTATTTAGGAACCTGTACTTGATATAATTGTATCAGGTGCAGGTTCTGTTATTTTAAAAGAAGAGAGTATGGAAATTTGGACATATACGATAAAAACCGCCAGAAAATCGGGGAAACTGCTGTGCGCGGCGCAGAGAAAGGTTAAACAACAATGAGTTTCACTTTGCCTCATTTCACTATACATACAGATGCCTTTTGTGATGATACAAAAAGGTATAGTTGAACTTTGTTTTGGGCTGATTAAAAGACGGCACACACTTACTCATGATGAATGACAGGGGGTTCGCAATATGAAAAAAAAGATATTAGTAGTAGAAACCGGAGGCACATTCGCCACAAGCTCTGTAAATAGTGTACGTACCCTTGAAAATTACGATTCAGGTAAGACCATTTATGATTATGAAATTGTTAAGGAGAAATCCTTATACTATAATATTGAATTTGAAAAGATAAGACCTATATTTACCTTAAGCGAGAATATGACCTTTGAGCTTTTAAATAAGCTCTTAAAAGCCCTTTATGAAATCGATTACTCTAAATATATAGGCGTAATTATAAGTCATGGTACGGATACCCTTGCTTATACGGCGAATATATTGAGCATGTTATTTTCTCACAAAGGGATACCTTTTATAATGGTATCAAGCAATCACCCGCTGAACCATCCCTTAGCTAATGGTGTTGATAATTTTGCCGCGGCACTTGATTTTATTAACTGTGTCAAAATCCAAGGAGTTTTCGTAATATATAAAGACCATGAAGGGGTTTTTGAAATTCATCTTGGCTCACGCATTAAGCAAATGAATCAAATAATAGATTCTTACGAAAGTTTTAAGAATGTAAATTTTGGGAAACTTATGGAAGGTAAATTCGTTCATAATAATGATGAGAAAAATCCGACAATTGACGACATAAACACTGTCGTTGACCCTAAATCTGCAAAAGGTATCGAGCTTACAAAAACCGTGATGATAATTTATCCTTATGTAGGGCTTAGGTTTGATTTGTTTAATATAAATGAGGCATTATCAGCGGTTGTTTACGGTGTTTATCATTCGGGAACTTTTTGTGCCCCTGAATTTGATTCACATAATTCCATAAACCGGCTGGTGGAGAAGCTTAAAAAATATGATATACCCCTTTATATTTCCGAAATAAGCTCAGGCTCGGACAAATACGCATCTACGGAAAGTTTAAAAAATGACGATATCATAAATATAGCCTATGATACTTCTATTGAAAATTTGTATTCAAAAGTGGCTATTGCCTTTGATTTGTTTGAGGATGCCGGATTAAGAAATGATTATATTAAGAATTCGAATATATTTTTTGAAAAAGTGGTATAAATTATAGTTTTGTGCTATACTGTGAACATAAAAGGAAATAATTGGGAGGTGCTTTGATGCCACAGCCGCAAAAAAATAAGAACAAAAAAATAAAAAAGACTAAAAAAAGCTGGAAAACAGCTATGTTTTTAGGGCTTGTTGTTTTGATGTCAGCAGTCGGCATTACCGTTGCCGCGGCTTTAGGTGCACCTGCAATGATTGTCGATATGATGAATCCGCCGCCGCCACCTGTTATGGAAGTTGTTGAAACATATACTATAGCGGATAATGTATATATTGATGGTATTAGGGTTACAGGGCTTACTCAGGACGAAGCACTTCAACTGCTTAATCGCGAGATAAGGGATGTGGAGCTTACTGAAGAGATTAACCTAGTACATAATGACTACATATTTACATATACATTGGCTGATTTTAATGCTAGCCATGATTTTCAAGCGGCTATAGATTTTGCTTATTCCATAGGTCGTGGTAGAGAGAGCTCAGGAATAGTTGAGCTTGAATCCGCTTTTTATTTCGATTCGGACGCAGTTTCTGATATTATGGCAAGGTTAGTGAATGAACTTAACAGAGAATCCAGAGATGCCTCAATGTTTCGTGAAAACGGTGAATTTATAATTACGCCTGAAATTGTGGGCTTTGAAGTTAATCAGCATAGGCTTGTGGATGATTTGGTAAATGCTGTTAGGGCTCGCCGGAGTACTGATATTGTTATAGAAGTTTTGGAGAGTGTACCTGAGCTTACGGAAGTGATATTTGAAAGATCCACTGATAAATTAGGGACATTTTACACTATTATAACAGGCAATGATCCAGGGCGTAATCAAAATTTATACAATGCTTCATCTAAAATCAATAATTACATAGTACTTCCCGGCGAAGTGTTTTCCACTAACAGGGCTTTTGGCGCAATGACTTATGAAAATGGTTATCGCCTTGCTCCCGTAATAGTAAATGGTGAGCTTGTACCTGGTATGGGAGGCGGAATTTGCCAAATCTCTACGAATTTGTACATAGCTGTTGTATTTGCTGAGCTAAGGATTGTTGAGAGGCTTAATCACTCTATGAGGGTAGGCTACGCCGATTACGGATGGGATGCTACCTTAGCAGGGGATATTATTGACCTAAGATTTGAAAATGACACGGATTACCCTATACTGATAGAAGCATATATTTATGAAAATAGAGCTTATGTACATATTTTTGGGCATGAAAGCCGTGCGCCCGGTCGCAGGCTTGAACTTTTCAGCAGAGTTATAGAGCGTATACCGGCACCGGAAGATACTATAATTGAGGATAGTACAATGGAGCCGGGTGAGAGGCGTGTTGTAAGTCCCGCACGAGGCGGTGTAGTTGCTGAGCTTATAAAAATAGTTTTTGACGGAGACATGGAGCTGTACAGGGAAAGAGTGAATACAAGCAGATACAGAGCTAGAGGGGCTATAGTTCGTGTTGGTCCGGGGTACGAAGGGAAGCCTTTGCCGGAAGAATCCTATGAGGTTAATCCTGACGAGGGAACTGACGCTGTTTTAGATTCTCCTTATATAATAAGCGGCGGTACGCCCACTGCTCCTGATGTATTACCTGAAGTACCGCCATTATCACCGGAATCTCCGGCACGAAACCAGGAACCGCGCCAGTACAGACCGCCGGATTTTAACCCATTGCCTCCAATAATTGAGGATGACGATAGACCGCCGGTAATTGAATAGGATATCATAACTAAGTATGCCCACCGGTTGACATAATCGGTGGGCATGGTTTATTATATGAACATAGTGAAGTGTTTTTACAGGTAAATTTAACAGATGCCGGAGAGAAAGTCGAGTCAAAACAGTGGTTGTAGTCTAATTATGTATAGTGAATCAATTTGAAAATACACGCCATAGGGTGCAGTGTTTTTAAATTTATGAACGCCTTTAAAGTGGTTTTTTAAGTTGAACAGCTATACTTATTCAGCCTCAGCAGTTGCTTGGGTAAGTGCTTTATCAATTGCCGATAAAAGTACTTGACCTGTTATTAGCCTATCTTCCGGTACTGTAACTGCTAAGTTTTGGTTTTCTAATATACTTGCTTGTAATATTTCCATTGTGGGCTTAAATAGCGGATAAAAAACTTGCTGATCCTCAGGCAGGTCTATGAAACCTACGTTTACTATCCTATCTTCGCTCACAACTACCTCAATCTCTACGGTGCCTGTGCTAAGCTGTAAACTAACATTATATGCGCCCGGTGTGAAAGATGCTCTGGCGGTGCTTTCTTGCTCGTAATTTCCACTTCCTCTGGAAGCGAATAAATTAATTAAAAGTATCACAATGGCGATACCTGCAATGACGAAAAGCAGGGTTTTAATTATTTCGCCTAAATGCAAGGCCATTATTCTGGTTCCCCTCATTTTTGGTCCTCCTTAAAGAGTTTATTTACGTATGTTACATCTTATTAGACAATGCAGGTTTTTAGAACCTTGATAAAAAGCAAAAAGAGAAGGATATACAATGGCTCTTAGATTTATATTTGGTACGGCTGGTTCCGGCAAAACTACATATTGTACAGAAGATATTATAAACTTGGCAAATTTGGGCAAATCACCTCTTTATTACATTGTGCCTGAACAATATACATTAGAGGCGGAAAAAAATCTTGTTGCGAAATTCGCAGCTAAATCTGTGATAAAAGCTCAAGTTTTAAGCTTTGAGCGTTTAAGTTATCATGTCCTTAGCGAAACGGGGGCAAAACAGGGTGGCATTTTAGACTCTGTAGGAAAAAGCATGGTAATAAGAAAAGTGTTGTATGATACTCTGCCAAAGCTAAAATATTACAACAAAACTCCTATCAGCCCGGGGTTCGTAAAAAATATATCTCATACAATTAAAGAATTGTATCAATATGAAAAAACAGGGGAAAGCTTAGAAGTTTCAGGAATGGTAAGTATCAACCAAGCCAATAAATTTGAGGATATAGGGCTTGTTTTTAATGCTTATAAAGATTTTGTTGGGAAAGGGTATATATCAAGCGATACAACTCTTGATACTTTAAATGACCATATTTATAAAAGCAAGCTTTTTCATAATGCCGTAATTTGGATAGATAATTTTACAGGGTTCACTCCTCAGGAATATCGTGTCATAGGAAATTTACTGCAATTGGCAGCACAAGTTAATATATGCGTAAATATAGACAGTGATGTTATGAACTATGCCAATATATCCTATGAAGATATTTATTTTGAGTCTAAATTTCTTGTAAATAAGCTGGCTGCTATTGCTAAAGAGCAAAGGGTAGAGGTGATTGCGGCTGTATTTCTTGAAGGTTCCCACCGCTTCAAAAACTCCCCTGAACTTAAATGGATTCTTGATAATTATATGGATGTAAATCCCGAAGCGTTTTCTAATAAAAACGAGAGGGTTTTGATAAATTCATTTCCGAACAAATATTTAGAGACAAAGGCTGTAGCGGATAATATTATACGTCTTGTACGGGATAAAGGGTTTAAATTCTCCGAAATAGCTGTTTTGCCGGGAGATATGGAAGGCTATACCCCCATACTTCAAAATACATTTGAACGCTATAATATACCATATTTTATTGATTTGCGTATAGGTATTTTATTTCATCCTTTAACTGAATTTATACGCGCTTTATTTGAAATTACTATGAAAAATTGGTCTCACGAAAGCGTTTTTAGACTGCTGAAAACTAATTTACTGGAATTTTCAGAGGATGAAATTGATATATTGGAAAATTATGTAATAGAGTATGGGATTAGAGGCGGCAAATGGAAGTATGACGAATGGAAATATGGCTTTTCCCAAAACAGTCCTTACGACAAGGACTCAATACATGCTGTTAAAGAGGCAGTTTATAGTACAATAAGCGAATTTAGCGGCAAATACACCCCCAAAAGCAAAGTTAGACCATTGGATATTTGTACAGCTATTTATAAATTTTTACTCGGACTTAAAATTCCGGACAAGCTAACAAAACTTGCTATGGACTCGGCAAAGGACGGGGATATGTATTTATACCGCATTCACGCAGGCATTTGGAATGTTCATATGTCTGTTCTTGAAAAAATAGCGGAAATTTTTGACCCGGTCGATGAAAATATGTATGATACCCAAATGACTTTTACTGAATTTGCGGAAATACTGTTTATGGGGCTTTCTTCCTGTGATATGGGAATTATACCTCCTTCTCAAGATCAAGTTATAGTGGGGGATATTTACAGAAGCAGATTAAGTGATATAAAGGCTTTATTTATAATAGGCATGACTTCTGATATGGTTCCTAAAAAGCCTGAAAATGAAGGTCTTTTAGATGATAATGACAAAGTATTTTTAGAAAAATCCGGCATAGAGCTTGGAGTAAGCTCAGATAAACAAATATATATTAACAGCCACAGAATATTTGGGGTATTGACTAAAGCCAGCGATTGTTTGTTTTTATACTATCCTGAGAGAGATTTTGGAGGCAAACAAAATACGCCATCTTCCATACTTTGGAAAATAAGGAAGCTTTTTACATTTGATGAGGAAAGTGTAGAGGATAATATAATTGACTACATTACTGTACCTAAGTCCATGCTTGAAAAATTAGGCGAAGATATTTTGCCGGAACTTGACATGGCGTTAACTAATTGGTATTTGGAAAGTAGTATCTATGGCAGTCAAATGAGAAAGTCTTTAAAGGGGACGACGAGTATAAACCTCCTCTCATATGAAGTTTTAAGCTCTTTGTACAAAAAAGATATAGTAACTAGCGTTTCGAGGCTTGAAAGATATGTTGAATGTCCTTTTTCCTATTTCCTAAGGTACAATTTAAGGGTAAAAGAAAGAGCGGATTATAAAGTTAGAAATGTTGATTTAGGCAATGTTTTTCATGATACGCTGGAATCTTTTGACGCTTATTTAAGGGAGAACAATGTAGATTGGGAAAATTTGAATTACAGCAATATAGACAAAGTTGTAGAGGAATTATTTGTAAATTTTGACGATAATAGTAAATCCGATATATTTTCATATGACGCTAAATCGGGATATATACTTGAGCAGGTTAAAAAAATTTCAAAGAGATCTATTTGGGCTTTAGGTACTCATTTAAAATCCGGTGACTTTAAGCCTTATGGAGCGGAAATTGATTTTAACTCCGGTACTGGGATAACTGTAGATATTAATAATTTTTATAGATTTATACTGACAGGGCGAATTGACAGAGTCGATTTGATGGAGAAAAATGGCAAAACTTACGTAAAAATAATAGATTATAAATCCGGCTCTAAAAAGTTTGATCCTACGGATATTTATTATGGGCGGCAGTTACAGCTTCTTACATATATGGGTGCTTTGGCACAGGAAGGGGATAAAATTCTTGATATACCTGTAAAACCAAATCCTGGCGGGCTGTTTTATTTCAAATTTGATGACCCGGTGGTTAAGTATAGTGAAAATACTACAGATACTGATATATACAATGATGTATTTAGTAAGTTTAAAATGACAGGGCTGCTTATTAACGACAAAGAGGTTATAGAAGGCGTTGATAAAAATATTACCAAAAGCTCACAGGTGATTTCCGTCAATTTGAATAAAGAAGGGGAGTATATAAGCCGCTCGGATACTCTTGTTTCTAAAGAGGGCTTCGAGGAATTAATCCATTTTGCCCAGAAAAAAACAGGAGAAATAGGCAAGAAAATAATATCCGGCAATATTGAAGTGAGACCATATAAGAGAGGAATGCAGACAGGCTGTGATTACTGCCCTTATATATCTATATGCGGTTTTGGTGATAAAAGCAGAGGCGGGCAGTATAACAATTTCCGTAAAATAAAAAGCTTAGGGGATTTAAAATGAAGCTTAATTTATCCAAAGATACAGCCAAAAAATTTATGCTCTATAAAAACGGTCTTATTGAGGATTACAAATTTGCCGGAAAAGAAGGGGTGTTTGACTATATACGCCAGGTATCCGTTCTTCAGTATGACCCGGTAGATGTTTGCGGCAAAAGTCCTGAAATACTCTTAAACTCAAGGGTGAAGGGGTTTAATAAGGATATGCTTTATGAACTGCTGTATAAGGATAGGTTGGTTTTTGATTATCATGATAAGCAAATGTCTATCTTGCTCACCTCTGAGTGGAAGTATTTTGATAGGACAAGGCAGCGGTTTTTTAATAATACCTCAAATAAAGAGGGTATTGAGGAGTTTTCGGAGTATATTACAAGTCTTATACGAGAAAAAGGGGTACTTTCGTCGAGAGATATCCCGTCTGATACTAAACTGGACTGGTATTGGGGTAAGACCAGTGCCCACAGAGCTGCCCTTGAAGCTCTCTATTTAAGCGGCAAACTTGTAATAAGCAATAAATCTAATACTATTAAATATTACGATTTTGCTGAAAAAATTATCCCTGAAAAATACTATTTTATGGAGGAGCCTAATGTCTCGGACACAGAGCATTTTAAATGGCGGATAAAAAGGCGTATAGGCGCTCTCGGGCTTTTATGGAATCGGCCGTCGGATGCGTTTTTAGGTATAAGCGGATTAAATGCTGCTAATAGGAGGCTTGCTTTTAATGAGCTTATAAACGGCAGGGAAATAAAAGAAGTATATATAGAAAATATTAAAGACCCTTTTTATTTACTTGCCGAGGATATACCTATGCTTGAATATGTGTCCGGCAATGGTGACTTAAAGCCAAGATGCGAACTTTTAGCCCCTTTAGATAATTTTATATGGGATAGAAAGCTGGTAGAGGCAATATGGGGCTTTAAATACCGCTGGGAAATATATACCCCTGAGGCTAAGCGTGAGTACGGCTACTATGTTTTACCTGTAATATACGGTACGGAGTTTTTAGGCAGGGTGGAGCTTAAACGTGACTCAAAGAAAAAAATAATGCTTAAGAAAAATTTTTGGCAGGAGAAGGGCACAAAAATCACCAAGACTACGATAAATGCCTTGGAAAAAGCTATCGATAAGCTTGCTGTAATGAATGGGGTTAAGTACTAGAGGGTGTGGACACAGTTATTGCATGTAGTGTTTCGAGCCTGATTTTCTGCCAACTGAGGAAATGGCGACGACGCATACTG
Source organism: Defluviitaleaceae bacterium (assembly GCA_009779915.1). GTDB lineage: Bacteria > Bacillota > Clostridia > Lachnospirales > UBA5962 > WRBA01. The sequence goes on from WRBA01000013.1 coordinate 24,738, forward strand.
GAAGTAGTAAGCAAGGAGCCATTGACGAAAAGTGGCAGAGTAATCAGCCGAAAAGCTACGTGTAAGAAACTGTGTCCACGCTCTCTAAGCATTGAAGTATTTGCCTTGAGCAAATAAAGCAGGGGTACCTCCAGTGAGGTAAAAGCAAGCTCCTCGTTTTTTGCATATATTTCCGCTTTTAATAAGGTCGAACATACCGTCAAGGGCTTTTGCGTTGTAGGTTACCTCAGCGAAAAAGCCTTCTTTTTGTGCAAGTAAGGCGGAGGCTTGTATTGCTTCTTTTGTTGGTTTTGCATAGCCTTCTCCAAGATAATTATCGTAGAAAACAGAGATATCCTTAGGATTTGCAGGAGGAGTTAAATCAAGAGTTTTACAAAGCCCCTCATAAATATTAGTCATAATATTATCGAAGATATCCCTCTTATACTCTGCGCTGATTAAATGAACCCTGAAGGATTTGCCGAATAAAGCAAGACCGTATAATAAACCTACAGAAGTGGGACCCCCTGAAGCGCTTATAACTATGTCATATAAATCAATATTTTCCCGCTCTGCCTGACTTACAAGTTCCAAGGCGGCGGCTACATAACCTAAAGCACCTATTACCGGATCACCGATTATATAAGGAATCTCTCCTTGTTTAGTTAAGTTATCCGCGTAATCTTTTGCAAAGCGCGCCCTTTCGTATTCATCAACATTGCCGCAATAAATGGTTTCGACACTTAAAATATGATTTAACAAAGGATTTCCGACGCGGTTAGCCTCAACCTCGGTTTTTTCACCATTATGTATAATAACACATTTTATTCCAAGTTTAGCACAGGCAGCTGCAGTCAGGCGGCATTGATTTGATACGGGCAGCCCGGCAACGATAACCGTGGAGGCTTTTTGCGAAACAGCCTCACCCAGCCAAAACTCAAGGCATCTAAGCTTATTGCCTCCCATGCCAAGTTCCATTACATCATCTCTTTTAAAATAAAGCTCCTGCCCGCCTAAATAATCACCTAAATTCTTGGTTAAAGTTAACGGGGTTTCCTTATCCAAAAGTCTAATACGAGGTATTTTTGAAAAAAGCATGAGATAACCTCCTATGTAAAGTTTATTCTCGCGAAGCAGTGAGCGAGGTAGTTCACTTGTGTAGATAATACCATATATGAAAGGAAAGGGGAAGGATTTTGGCAGCCACAATTGTTTTTGTAGAAATGCCAACAAACCTATGGTATAATTTCTACATAAAAGGGAGGTAAGTAAATGTTTGATTTGACAGGGTTTCTCACGCCATTGGCTCCATTAGTGATTATTGCATTTCTGTTCTTATATGTGAAGAAAAATGTTATAGGGGAGCAAAAGCCTCTCAAACACGAAGGTGTAATTATGGTGATAGAAAGTGATGGTCGTTTTATGAGCGGGCTGACCAGCAGGAGGGTATGGACCTATGCTTTATCACGTGTAGGCGCACCAACGCTGTCCGCAAATGTGTATATAGGCAATGTTTTATCACAACAGGGCAGACAGGCGAAGATCGCGCTTAATGGTGAATGGAAAAGGCTTGACGAGAACACGATTACAGGGGAGCTATTTGTTTCCACACATGGTGCAGGTGCGCGCAAAGAGTGGGTGCTTAAAGTCGGGGAGGAACTGCCCCTTTCTCAAGTCCATAGGGCTGTTATGAACTCCGGCACCAGATACATAAAAATTGTACATTTATATATACCTGAAGATGCGGAAACAAGCAATGATATCTAAAAACCTTTTAGGAGGGCTTAATGGGCTACTTATTTGATTTAATACCGTTAATAATGCTTTTTCTTATTATATCCTTTATTGTAACTGCGGTTAAGATTATTAGAGTCAGAGGGATTCTCGCAAAACGCAGGTATGAAGGGTTTAAAATAGTTGTAGATGTAGGCGATGTTCAGTTTCCCATAGGCAAAGAGGTGTATGTATTTGCCCCGGATAACAGCAAAGGCAGACCGATGGTTGCTCAAATCCCATTGGGAGTTGTGGAGGAGCAAAGCGGCTCACAGGTAAGAATTTCTTTACTCGGAAGCTTTGAGTGGGTTGACGGTGACAATATTAGGGAATTGATAAAGGATGGGTTTCCTTCTAGGATTTATAGGGTTGGAGAAGTTTTGCCTATATCTTTTCAGTTTAAGGTGCCTATGAGACAGTCTACTGTAAATAATACTAATATTGTAAATTTGCTGCAGCCCTAAACGTAGAAAAATATATAGAAAAGAGTATATCAATGGGACTAATATTACCTCATATCATAGGTGCTGCTTTAACACTTGGTGTTTTTATAATTGTCGGCATATTTTCAGGGAAATGGATAAAAGGCTCGGCGGATTTTTCCGGAGGCGGGAAAAAAGCAGGGACCGTCCTTGTTGTAGGTACTATAACCGGTACCTTGGTTGGGGGTTCCTCAACTGTAGGCACAGCGCAGCTTGCTTTTAACTTCGGCTTATCCGCTTGGTGGTTTACTTTAGGGGGAGGCATTGCCTGCCTTGTTTTAGGGCTTTTATTTGTAAAACCCTTTCGTGCCTCAGGCTGCGATACTATACAGCAAATAATAAGTAAAGAGTATGGGGCTACGGCTGGTGTAATCACAGCGGTTTCAGGTACTCTTGGTATGCTTTTAAATATTATATCACAATTGCTTTCTTTCAATGCCCTTGTACTGTCATCTGCGCCGATAAATCCGGCGTTAAGCGCATTTATCGGAATAGGGCTTATGGTATGTTATGTTGCTTTTGGCGGCATTTTAGGTACAGGGATATTGGGTATTGTAAAGCTTCTCCTTCTTTATTTTACTGCAATTGCTGGCGGGTTTTTGGCACTTAATCTATCAGGGGGCTTTGGGGTTTTATATAACGCTCTTCCTTCCGGTGTGTTTTTTAATCTATTTGCCCGCGGTGTAGGAATTGACGCCGGTGCGGGCTTTTCATTGGTACTTGGGGTTTTATCCACACAGACTTATATGCAGGCAGTACTTGCCACAAAGACTGATAAAGCTGCTGTAAAAGGTGCGTTGTTTAGCGGGGTGTTAATACCGCCTATTGGCGCAGGGGGCATATTAATCGGTCAATATATGCGTGCTGTTCATCCATACCTCAATCCGGCACTGGCTTTTCCTGTGTTTATAATTGAAAATTTTCACCCTCTGGCTGCAGGGGTTGCATTGGCAACGCTGCTTATAGCTGTAGTGGGAACAGGTGCCGGGCTTGCTTTAGGGGTTGCAAGTATTTTGACAAATAATATTTACCTTAAATTTATCAATAAAAGCCCATCGGATAAGCGGAAATTGTGGATTATGCGGCTATTGCTCATTTTGCCGCTAAGTATAGCCCTTGTGATTACGGTTGCCAATTTGGACTCGGTTATATTGGCTTGGGGCTTTATGTCAATGGCACTTAGAGGGGCAGTGTTGTTTATCCCTATGTGTGCCGCGCTTACGCTCAAAACTAGAGTAAGCTCGCACTATATTATTGCTTCAAGTATTGCAGGGCTTGGGGCAATGATAGTTGGGCATATGTTAAATATATCAGCAGTCTTTGACCCATTGTTTATTGGGGTTTTCGCAAGTGGGTTAACTGTGGGAATAGGTGTTTTTGTGAAATCTTTTAAAGATAGAAGGAGGCATATTGGGTGAAAAATCAAAACGATATGATGGGTTTTGTGTGGCTTTTAAATACAGTAGGCACAAGTATGGCACCGCTGCAAGGCTTGTGTGCTGAATTTTTGAATAAACAGGATGAATTTAATAAGCTTAAGCAGGAAATTGGCAAAAACGAAGCCATGAGCCAGTATATGGAAAAGGAAATCAAGCTAAGTATAGATTGCCTGATAGATTTGAATGAAAAGCTTACAGAGGTGATTAATGTGCTGCAAAAGGGGGATGTGTAATGAATGATAAAATTATGAGTGCCAAGGAAGCAGTTGAAAGGTTTATAAAGCCCGGATGCCATATAGCTTTTGGAGGTTTTACCATACTGCGCCGCCCCATGACTATTGCCAGGGAAATAGTACGCCAGGATATTGGTGATTTATTTGTAACGATGAACGGCGGCACTCTTGTTGAGGAAATGCTTGCGGGAGCAGGCTTAATCAAATGGCTGGAGAGTACTTATTTAGGGCTTGAGGGTGGTATGCCTGTTGCTTATGCCATCCGTAAATGTATCGAAGAAGGGGTTATTGAGCTTGTGGAGGATTATTCCAACTGGTCTTTTGCTCAGCGCACTTTAGCAGGTAGGCTTGGACTGCCTTTTATGCCTTGTATGGGGGATTTGGGAAGTGACTTAATAGAATATGACACCTTTGGCAAAGCAGGGCTTAGGCAGGCAAATGAGGACGGCACACCTAAGCACTTTGGCATACCTCCCGCAAAATACCACATTATAGATGACCCTTTTGATGGTTTTGGGCTTAGACCGAGCTATTTTAGATCAGGAGAAGACTCTACGGGAAATAAGACTAATTTTTATAGAACAGGACGCAAATCCGCCAAATATACAGGTGAAGAAGGGGTGAAAGTCCTCCTTGTGCCGCCTTTAAAGCCTGAAGTGTCGGTTATACGGGCACAAAGGGCAGCGATTGATGGTACAGTCCGTATTGAAGGGCTTATAGGACCGGATTTTGATCAAGGGCTATGCGGCAAAACTCTGATTGTAGAATGTGAGCGTATTTGCCCTGCGGATGAACTTAGGATGGCGCCGGAGCATAACCAAATCGCCGCACATTTTGTGGATGCCATTGTTATGCAGCCTTACGGCGGTTATCCAACGGCTGTGCCTAATTATTATGATTACGATTACTCATGGTTTCGCAAGTATACAGAGGCGGTTAATAAAGGGAGCCTGGAGGATGTTAAGGCTTTTTGGCTAGACCATGTAAATAGCGTGGATGATTGGGATTATTTGGAGAAAAATGTAGGATATGATAAGCTGTTTAGCCTTCGCGCTGACCATAATTACCATTATAACCCTAATTTGGACAGGTTTGCTAAATAGATTGGAGATGGATTATGAAAGATCCAATTAAAATGATCGTTGTTGATTTGGACGGCACGCTGCTTAGAGATGATAAGACAATATCAGAGCGTACAAAATCTGTACTTGGAAGGTGCAAAGAACTGGATATAAAGATTGTGTATGCAACAGGTCGTTCCGGAAGTTTTAGGGATTTACAGGATTTAATAGATGTAGATTTTTTAAACAGCGGCATTTTTGATGGAAGAATTAATATGAACGGTGCTATTGCAAGGGTTGGTGGGGAAATTGTATATAGCAGCTTGATTCCTTGTCAAATTGCCAGACCGTTGCTTATGGCTTGTGATAAGCGAGGGCTTAAAATCTCATCACAAATAGGCAGTATGCACTATACCAATTTCATTTTAGAAGGCTTGTGGTCGCACCTTACAAATTTTGAGGCAGTTGATTTTTCAAAGCACGATAAGGATGCTGAAAAGATATTTTCAGTCTTAAATTCGGAGGAGGACAGATTGTTTATAGAAAAACACTGCCCCGCTGATTGTTGGCTGACCGTATCTCGTGATGGTTTGGCGTTTGTAATGCATAAAGATGCGACTAAAGCAAGGGCGGTGGCACATCTTGCGAACATATGGGGGATTGACGGTTCAGAAATACTTGCTTTTGGTGATGATTTAAATGATGCAGATATGCTGTCCTACGTTGGGGTAGGTGTGGCAATGGATAACGCGCTGGATAGGGTTAAGAATGCTGCCGATTTTACTTGTTTAAGCAATGAGGAAGATGGTATTGCAGAGTGGATAATGGGGAATTTGTTGTGAGATTTATAATGTTAACAAAAAGCAGGAGGTACAATCAGAATGAATGGCAAAACTGACTATTGGTTAGAGCTTTGTGACGACGATTTAATAACTGCTAAAGCCATGCTTGATGCGGGGCGGTTTTTGTAGATGGGATTTATTTGTCACCTTGTTGCTGAAAAAGCACTAAAAGCAGTGATTGCAGATAAAAAAGATGAAATACCGCCAAAGATTCATGATTTAAAAGCCCTTGCTAAATACGGTGGCATTATGAGCAGTTTGTCAGAAACGTAACTTGGTTTATTGGAGCAATTAAATCCGATTCAAATTGAGGCAAGATATCCGGAGTATAAGGATAAAATATCAACAACACTTACTTTTGAGAGATGTCAAAAAATTTATGAGGACACGGAGGGGTTTTTATGCTGGATAAAGCAACAGCTAGGCAAATAGCCCAAAAATATGCCGACGTGGTTTATGAAACTCTTAGCCCTATAGCAATAATTCTTTTTGGCTCCTATGTAAATGGAAATTTTCATGAATTTAGTGATATAGATATTGCTGTTGTTTTTGATGGGTATCAAGGTGATTGGTATGATACAGCTGTTTTACTACAACGGTTAAGACGTGGAATAGACGATGATACTCCAGCCGGTATTGAGCCGCATATGCTCGATATAGCAAGTGATAGAAGCGGCTTTTTGGAGTATGTTAGGAAAAATGGTGAGGTTATTTATGGGGCGTGATAAGGAGGGAAGAGCCAATGAACTACCAACAATACCTTGACAAATACAGCCTTAAGGCTGAGGAATATACTTATATGGAAATGCTTGCAAGTGCCGTCTCTCACGAGATAGAGGATAGTGCCTTTGCTTTTGTAGGTACAGGTTTGCCGCTCCTTGCGGCTTGTTTGGCACAGCAAACCCACGCAAAAAATATAACTATCATACTTGAAGCGGGAACGGTGGGTCCTCAAATTGAGCATTTGCCATTGTCAATTGCTGACCCTCGCGCCGCCTATAAAGCAAGCACTCTAAGCACTTTGGTGGATGCTTTTGGCACAATAGCCTCCAGAGGATATTGTACTATTGGTGTCCTTGGTGCGGCGGAATGTGATATGTATGGCAATTTAAATTCGACTGCTATGGGTTCATACTGGGCTTCGGGCGTATCTGATACGGGCAAAGGTCCTGATGTGCGCTTTACAGGAAGCGGCGGGGCAAACAGTATAGCTTCTTTGGCTGATAAAGTCATTGTCATGATGGTGCATGAAAAGCGGCGTTTTCCTGAGCGGGTGAGCTATTTAACAACTCCCGCGGGGATGCGAGGCGGGGAAGGGGAGACACGTTTCGATTATGGCCTGTTCCGCGGGGGCAATGTAGTGGTTATATCAGATTTATGTAAAATGCGCCCGGATCCTGAGACCGGAATTTTGTATGTTGCGGAAATATTTCCGGGAGCAGAAGAAGCTGAAATTAAGGAGAACACAGGATGGGATATTGATACGTCCCGCGCCGTTAAAGCAGAGGAGCCGACTTCATCTGAGCTTGAGCTTTTAAGGATGAAAGTAGACCCATCACGTTTATATTTAGGGCGGGCAAAAAAGAAATAATATTTTTTTACTGATAAAAGACTTTACAAAACACGCCATAATAGTATAAATTTAAAGAAAAAAGATTGCCAAAACCAGAGGAGATGATTTTTTGGATACCACAACAAAGCCTGTAAAACTATGGAGTGCCGGATTTGTATATCTCCTCACAGTGGGTACTATAAGTGCTATTTCCTTTGGGATGATTGGGCCGCTTATTCCGCCGTATGCCGTTAGTCTCGGTGCTACCTTATCCTTAGCCGGTTTGGTTGCCGGGATATTTTCTTTTGCGGCGTTAATCGGTCGTCCTTTTGCCAGTGTTATTGGGGACAGGTTTAATAAAAAGCATATGCTTATGACTTTTATGTTTTTAAACGGATTTTCGACGGTTTTATACGCTTTAGCACCTAATATTACATGGCTTTTGCCAATTCGTATTTTACATGGGCTGATTTTTTCTGTCAGCGGTACTATTAATTTTTCCCTGGGGGCTGAATATATACCGAGAGAGCGATTAGGGGAAGGGATTGGTTTTATCGGTATAACTATGATAATAGGTATGGCTATAGGACCTAATATAGGCATCTTTATTTTAGAGCGTTTTTCTTATCAAGTATGCTTTATACTAAGCGGATCAGGTATTATGCTTGCCAGTACGTTACTATTTGCCCTTAAATATAAGTACAACCCTCCGCCCGGTCGCGGGATGGGTTTTGGTAAATTGCGCTTTAATGACCTTATAGCTGTTGAACTTATGCCGAATGTTATTTTTGCCGCTCTTTTATCTATAGGAACAGGACTTGCAAGCTCATACATGATCATATTTGGCAGTGAGCGGGGGATTGGCAATATTGGATTGTATTTTGTTGTTCATGCAATAGTAGTATTGATAACCCGCCCGATGATAGGCAGGATGACTGATAGGAAAGGCGTTGCTTATGCAATTTTACCCGGATATATACTTGCCGCAGCGGCAATGATTATAATAGGAGCATCTTATTCCCTTGTTCCAATTTTATTTGCGGCAGCTTTATTTGCAATAGGGGCTGGAGGCTCTTTCCCCGCAATACAGACAGACTGCCTTAAACGCCTTGATATAAGCCGCCGTACCGTTGCTACAGGCACATATTTAATTGGCTTTGATATAGGTATGACTATAGGGCAAATAATGGGCGGTGTGGTATCGGATGCCTTTAATTTCCGTACAGCATTTACAGGGGCGGGAAGCTTGATGTTTATGGGGTTTGTATGTTATTTCCTTTACAACAAAAAGACACAAAAAGAAAAGGCGGTTACCGGATCTGACATTTAGGAGGGATATTTTATGGCAGTCTTAATTATGATGGGTGTTTGTGCCTTTCCGCTTCTTATTATGGGTTTGTTTTTACGGCGTGGAAGAGGGCTTATGCTTATTTCGGGCTATAGTGCGCTGCCCAAAGCGGCAAAAGATCGAATAGATAAAATATGGCTTGGAAGAGCAGCAGGAAATATGCTTATAAGAATGTCAATTGAATTGGTTCTTATGGGTGTTGCAATATATTTAGAAATCGGGATTTTCTTTGTAGCAATCTTTGCTTTGCTTATGGTGGATGCATGTTTTTCATCAATTAGGATATATAGCGTATTTCCAAGGACAAGAAAATCTGTTTGGGGCATGAGGATATTAATTGTAACATCTGTGGCAACAATAATTGGTGTAGGGATATTGTTTTATTTTGGGGAGCGAGAGCCGAATATAACCGTAGGCTACAATAGTGTAAGGATAGACGGTATGTATGGTGTGGAAATTGACTTTGCAGCAATAAGGGAAATCACTCTTATAGAAAGCCCTATGAGAGACATTGGGGCGGGAATGCGGCAAAATGGTTTCAATCTCGGAACGACTTTAAAAGGCAATTTTACCAGAGGGCGTTTGTTTGTTGACTCGGACTCATCACCGACTATACGGATTGAACTCTCCCCTCAAAATATTTATATAAGCTTTAGAGACAGTGGAAGAACGAGATCTCTTTATACAGAATTGACAGGAGCGATACAATTTGATTAGCCCTGATTTTTACGAACAAATTTACGATGTGGTTGAAGCCATACCGGCGGGAAAAGTTGCTTCCTATGGGCAAATTGCACGAGCACTTGGAAGACCGCAAAATTCAAGGGCTGTAGGCTATGCTATGAAAATATCACCTCATGATAGGAAGCTGCCTTGTCATAGAGTCGTAGCCCATAACGGAAAGCTGGCACCAAGCTATATATTTGGTGATAAACAGCATCAAAAAAATATGCTTTTAGACGAGGGTGTGGAGTTTAGCGGAGATGGCTTTCAGATAAATATGAAAAAATGCAGATGGCAAGAATTATAGCCAATAGACCTATTATGGCTTTTGTTAATTTTTTATGAATTTTCCACATATTTGGCTCTATACTTGTTATAATTGAAACAATTAGCAATATACACAAAGGAGGAGTGGCGTGGAAAACAAAAATAATAAAAACAATAAATCTGGAAGTCCTAAAGATGGGAATTTTAATATATTCAATCTTATGGTAATAGGGCTTATTTGTACTGTTATCATACAGCTGGTTATAGGCAATTTAGGAGGCAGTACAAGGGTTGAGATAAGTTTTAATGCTTTTCTTGACCTGATTCACGGCGGATATGTTCAGAGGGTTGAAGTTCAAAGCGACAGGTATTTAATATCTCTTCGTGAAGATGTGGATATGGAGTCCGTTGAACAGATAATCGGTACAGAAGAAGCAGACTATGAGGCGGAAGGGGAAAGCGGTAATGTTTTATTCCCTATACCGGGTATTCCAAGACCAAGACCGGCTCCCAATCGCGAAGGGGAAATAATATATTACACCGGAGCCCTCCATTTTCCTGAGATGGTGGAGCTTTTGTATGCACAGGATATTGAATTTATAAGGCATGCTGTTGACCAAGGGTTTCTAATGCCTTTTATAACTAATTGGGTTTTGCCTATTGCTTTCTTTTACCTGATATTTAGCCTTATAATGCGTAATATGTCCAAGCGTATGGGCGGCGGCGGAATTATGGGAGTAGGCAAGTCAAATGCCAAGCTTTATAATCTTGAAAAAGCGACAGGCATTACATTTAATGATGTTGCGGGGCAGGAAGAGGCAAAGGAGTCTTTAAGCGAGATAATAGACTATCTTCATAATCCGGAAAAATATGTTGCTATAGGGGCAAAACAGCCCAGGGGGGCTCTTTTGGTTGGTCCACCCGGGACTGGGAAGACTTTGCTCGCCAAAGCTGTAGCAGGAGAGGCAAAAGTGCCGTTTTTCTCCCTGACAGGATCGGAATTTGTCGAAATGTATGTGGGGGTTGGTGCTTCGAGGGTAAGAGATTTATTTAAGCAAGCCAATACAAATGCCCCTTGCATAATATTTATAGATGAGATTGACGCTGTAGGTAAAAGCCGGGACAATCAGTACGGCACAAACGATGAGAGAGAGCAGACCCTAAACCAGCTTTTATCGGAGATGGATGGCTTTGATACCTCAAAAGGCTTGGTGGTACTTGCCGCTACAAACAGACCGGAGTCCCTGGATAAAGCACTCCTTCGTCCTGGGCGTTTTGACAGGAGAGTAATAGTCGAAAAGCCCGATTTAATAGGCAGGGAAGCCATATTGAAGGTTCACGCAAAGAAGGTACAGTTAGATGATGATGTAGATTTGAAGAGAATCGCAATGGCAACAAGCGGTGCAGCCGGTGCGGATCTTGCCAATATGATAAACGAAGGGGCACTTAGAGCTGTTAGGGAAAACCGCAAAAAAGTTAAACAGGAAGACCTTATGGAAGCTGTTGAAGTCGTAATGGCAGGCAAAGAGAAAAAGGACCGGGTGCTTACGAAGAAAGAGAAGCGAATTGTAGCCTTCCATGAAATAGGTCACGCCCTTACAATGGCATTGCAGAAAAACACCATACCGGTACAAAAAATCACCATCGTACCAAGGACAATGGGTAGTTTAGGTTATGTTATGTATGTACCTGAGGAAGAGACTTATTTGACTACAAAGGAAGAGATAGTATCCCGCATAGTCTCGGCTCTTGGTGGCAGGGCAGCGGAGGATATTGAGTTTAACACCGCCACAACAGGCGCGTTCAATGATATAGAGCGTGCCACGGCAATGGCTAGGAGTATGGTTAGCCAATTTGGCATGAGTGAGCATTTTGGAGTAATGGGGCTTGAAAGTGTTGAAAGCAGGTATTTGGACGGACGGCCTGTTGCTACCTGCGCGCCTGAAACGGAAGCCATAAGAGATAGAGAAGTTAAGAAAATTCTTGACGAATGTTATGCCAAAGCCAAAAATTTACTCCTTGAAAACAGGCTTGTTATGGAGACTTTGGCAGACCATCTTTTTGAGAAAGAAAATATAACCGGCGATGAGTTTTTGGAGCTTTTAAAAGAAAACAAGCCGGATTTTGTTGTGAAGAAGGATGAAGAGAAAGATACGGAAGCGAAAGTGAAGGGAGAAGATTTAGTTGATTGATATTAAACTAATTAGAAACGAGCCTGAATTAGTTAGGGAAAATATTCGCAAAAAATTCCAAGAGGACAAGCTGCCTTTGGTAGATAAAGCAATAGAGCTTGACATTAAATATCGCGAGGCTATAGCTGAGGCGGATTCTCTTCGCAATCTTCGCAATACAAAAAGTAAAATGATAGGCAATCTTATGGCTAAAGGGGAAAAAGAGGGTGCAGAGGCGATAAAACAGGAGGTAAACGATATCAGCCCGCGCCTTGAAGCCATAAAAGCCTTGGAAAATGAGCTTTCCGAAAAAGTTAGGGAAGTTATGATGAATATACCCAATATAATGGATGAGTCTGTGCCACTGGGTAAAGATGACAGCGAAAATGTTGAAGTAGCGCGGTATGGTGAGGCTCATGTACCCGGTTTTGAGATTCCTTACCATATTGACATAATGGAGAAGCTTAACGGCATTGACCTTGACAGCGCAAGGCGAGTAGGGGGCAGCGGCTTTTATTATTTTAAAGGGGATGTGGCAAGGCTCCACTCGGCACTTCTTTCCTATGCAAGAGATTTTATGATTGATAAGGGATTTACTTACTATATTCCCCCATTTATGATACGAAGCTCTGTTGTCACAGGGGTTATGAGCTTTGAAGAAATGGATAATATGATGTATAAAATCGAAGGGGAAGATTTATATCTCATAGGCACCAGCGAACACTCAATGATAGGCAAATTTATAGATACGATTATAAAGCCTGATGAGATGCCTCAGGCTCTCACCAGCTATTCACCATGTTTTCGCAAAGAAGTGGGGGCTCACGGTATCGAGGAGCGGGGGGTTTACCGCGTTCATCAGTTTGAAAAGCAGGAAATGATTGTAGTTTGTGAGCCTGAGGAAAGTGCCGAATGGTTTGATAAAATGTATAAATATACAATTGAGTTTTTTAGAAGCCTTAATATACCTGTAAGAGCACTGGAGTGCTGCAGCGGTGATTTAGCTGACTTAAAAGTAAAAAGTATTGATGTTGAAGCTTGGTCGCCCAGACAACAGAAATATTTTGAAGTAGGCAGCTGCTCTAACCTTGGAGAGGCTCAATCAAGACGTTTGGGTATACGAATTAAAGGGGAGAAGGGGAATTATTTCCCTCACACCCTTAATAATACGGTGGTTACGCCTCCAAGGGCTCTTATAACTTTCCTTGAGAATAATTTGAACGAGGACGGCTCTGTTAATTTACCTGACAAATTACGACAATATATGGGAGGTAAGGATAAAATTCTAATTTAAGATTGTACGGCTGCCGATAAACATATATGGTAATTTTACAGGGAGGTATGTTATTTTGAAAAGACTGTTTAGTGCGCTGTTGGCATTTATATTTGTTTTTAGTACGCCTGTTGTTGGGCATGCTGCAACGGATTTATTAGGTCATTGGGCAAGACCCCAGATGGAAGCTTTTATGGGTCGTGGCTTGATTCAAGGATTTCCTGATGGGACAGTGCGGCCGGATCATCCTATTACCAGGGCAGAGTTTTATACCTTGGCGAACAGAGCGTTCGGGTTTTCACAAGTGGCACCTATAAATTTCATTGATGTCAGCAGTGGTGCTTGGTATTTTACGGAAATATCAAGGGCTCAGGCGGCAGGATACATACTTGGCGGGATGGAAGCGTTTCCGAACAGACATGTAACCCGTGAAGAAGCGGCAATGATTACATCCCGTATTTTAGGGCTTGCCCCTTTCGAGGCGGGAGCTGCACAATTTGCCGACAATCATACAATAGAGAACAGACCTTACGTAGGCGCGGTTGCCCTTGCCGGTCTTATGCGCGGGTTTCCCGACGGAACTTTTAGACCTCATGCAACTATAACAAGAGCTGAGGCGGTAGCTGTTTTAACAGGAGCGATGGGCAGAGTCGGTATAAATTTACCGGGTGTGTCACAAGCACAGCAAACGCCTTTAATGCAGCTTGAAAGCGCAATCCCCGCAAGTGTTTTCGGGCAGGACTTGTCACCGGGCTGGCCTCCAAGCCAGCCTTGGAATCAAGGTCCTGTTTGGGGTCCGACAGGACCGAATCAAGGTCCGGGTCCATGGACTCCGGGTCCCGGTTGGCCGGGATGGAACCAAGGTCCAGGCTGGGGTCCCGGTCAAGGAGAGAGGCTTACTGTTCGTGTTGTAAATGATTATAACGGCGAAGCTGTAAGAGATGCTTATGTAGAGATTTCAGCCATGAATTTTAATGTAAGGCGGACTATAGTAAGCGCTCGCACAAACTCCAGCGGTGAAATTTCCTTCTGGCTGCCTTCAGGGTTATTAGGCGGCGACCTGGTTAGGATAATTGTTTCGGCAAGCGGCTTTAATGGTGAAACAAGAGAGATAAGAGTAAGCAATTTACAACGCACAACGATTTTTTGGCTTTTACCTTCGGGTGGTGGAACCGGTGGGGGGGGCGGCGGTACTACGCCTACTTTTGTTCCTGTAACCAATATAACGGGAGTGCCGACTACCGCAACAGCAGGGACACCTCTTGTCCTTACAGGTACGGTGGTTCCGTCAAATGCCACAAATCAGACTATTTCATGGGCTATTTCGAGTGCCGGAACCTCAACGGGAGCGTCAACCAGTGTTAATACCCTTAATCCCGGTACATCAGCAGGTACGCTTACTCTTAGAGCGACTATAACAAACGGCTTAACTGCTACAACACCTTATATACAATACTTTCCTATTACGATAAATCTGCCGGGCGGCGGAGGGGTCACTCCCCCATCGGCACCTACAGGAGTTACTGTAACGGCAGCCGGTAATGCTGCTACGGTTATCCAAGGGGGTACATTGCAATTTAATGCAGTGGTTGCCCCGGCAACAGCACTCCAAGATGTTAATTGGACTGTTGCACCGAGTCCTGCAGGGGTAAGTATAAACGCGAACGGTTTATTGAGTGTAGCTTCAACAGTTTCTGACGGTACAAGTTTGACTATTACGGCTACAACAACTGCACCGGGGGCTTCGTTTAGTGACTCAGCGACGGTTACGGTAGCTGCGCCAGCAGGATTAACTCTTAGCCCGACCAGTATTACAATTGACGATACGAATACTTCCCAAACTACAAATGTAACAGGCATGTCAGGGATTATTGCGTACAGCACTAGCACTCTGCCTGCCGGCTTTATTGTTACAGTTAATCAAGGCACGGGGGTTGTAACCGTCTCACATCCGCGCCCACTTCCTGGCGGGACGGCTGTTATAGGTACATATACATTGGACATAACCCGCGGCGGGGAAACGGAAACACTTACAATTGATGTAAATATTACACCTCTTGCGGCAGGTAGTTTAAATATTAATATTACACCGAATCTTGCTAATATGGTAATTCAGCCGGGTACAACTTTGCAATTTAGTGCAGCGGTTCTTCCGGCAGGGGCTCCCCAAAATGTTATATGGAGTGTAGCCGGTGACCCTGGTGCCGCTATAAATCCAACAACCGGTTTATTGGATGTGGCGTCGACAGTGCCAAGGGGTACAACGCTTACGGTTACAGCGGCATTGGGAGCAGCATCCAGCGATGTAGATATAGAAACATTTATGCCGGTAGTATGGTTTGATGGTATACCGCCGCTAAGCAGCGGAACATTGACAGCTGTTTCAGGGACAAACCTTACTTTGCCGACTATGGTAGAACTTGCAGACGGCACGATTGAGCCGCGGGTTTTTAACTGGGGTTTTGTTACAGCAGTCCCTTGGGCAAATATAGTAGGGGGCAATGTTTTAACTACTACAGGCACAGGCACCCTTCAAATTAGACCAACACCGCCTTTGCCGGACAGTATAATAATTAATGCAACATTTTCTCCAGGTGTTTCGCCAACTTGGGGTACTGTAGGAGCATGGGGATCATCTTTTAGCGTTACGGTAAATCCTGCAAGTCCCGGACCTGTGGCGGGGGTACATACTACGCCAAATGTTAATCAGACCATAGGAGTGGGAGATACACTTCCTATAACCGCAATTATTACTCCGGCAAGTGCGTTAAACCAAACCGTAGTGTGGTCAAGCACTAATAATTCAGTTGCTACGGTAACCTCTACCGGCTCCAATGCTGCCCTTGGGCAAAACTTTGCTAATATTGTTGGGGTGAGTCCCGGCACGGTTACTATTGGCGTAACGACTGATGACGGCAGCTTTACAGCTCAAATACAAGTGACTGTAACCTCAGGACCGGCAGTTACAAGTGTACGCGTAACACCGCCGGCATTAGCTGCATCACCAGGCACTCAAGTAGATGTTCAAGTAGGCGGTACACAGCAATTTAGTGCCCATTTGACATATGTAAATAACCCAGCTCCACTGACTGTAACATGGACGGTTACAGGAGGTATAGCGGGGACTAGTATTAACCCAACTACCGGATTATTAACCATAGCCCCAGGTGAAACGGCTTCAACCCTTACGGTTAGAGCGACTTCTAACCATACGCCAGCTGTATGGGGTGAGTCAGTGGTAAATGTGACACCACCGGCAACCGTTACAGGGGTTACGGTAACACCTAACCCGGTAAATGTTCCGATAGGCGGCACACAAACCTTTACAGCAGTTGTAACAGGTACCAATAATCCGCCTCAGACTGTAACTTGGGGTGTTAGCGGTCAAGCTTCGGCAGGCACTACTATTAACACAACAACAGGGGAATTAACTGTAGCCGCTAATGAGACCGCAACGACACTTACAATTACAGCAGCCTCGACACATACTCCGGCTCAAAATGGTACGGCAATGGTTAATGTTACACTTGTGCCTGTGACACATATTACACCGGTCTTTAATATGGCAAAACAGTCAGGTGTGGATCATGATTTATCATTTAACATGGTACATCCTTCAAATGCCACTAATAGTACTATTGTATGGAGTGTTGTTTCAAGTGCAGGTGCTACTGCCACTAACGCAACCATTACGGGCAGCATTTTGCAAACTAATGCCGGAACATCAGGCACAGTAACCGTTAGGGCAGCTATTGCAGATGGATTAGCTTTATCTACGCCATTTACTCAAGACTTTATTATTGAAGTGGTTGATGCTGCTCCGATATTTGTAACCGGTGTAACGATTACCGGCGGTAATCGGACGATAGCAGTGAACGGTACTGTAAGCCTGGCTCCATCTTTAACATTCGCACCTCCAACTGCATCAAACCGGCATGTTACATGGAGCAGCAGTGATGTTGGTATAGCCAATGTATTTCCTAACGGCAATGTTATTGGAGTTAGTGCAGGTACGGCAACTATTACGGCTAGGACTGTATGCGGAGGTCACACTGCTACTATACAAGTTGTAGTGAATCCATAAAATACCATTTAGTAATATAACTAACTATATAAAAGCGTAGATAAGACCCCTTTTCATAGGGGTCTCCCTTTATGCCGTCTCCCATAAACTAACATGTTAAAATTTATGAAAATCGTTAGCTTTTTTGATCTGCGTATGTTATCATTTACAGGTATTTGACTTTTTAAGTGTAAGGAGTTGAGTTGTTTGAAAAAAGCAATTTGGTCTAGGATAAGTTTGGACGAAGCTGATAAAGAGCTTTCAGTTTTATTTTATGAATGTGTAGGGGATTTACTTAAAACTGATATGATAAATGAACTTGATAATTTTAGTCAGCATAAAGGCACAAGCCGGCTGCAGCATAGTATAAATGTAGCTTATTACAGCTTTTTAATTTGTTATAAACTAGGGCTTGATTATAAATCCGCAGCAAGAGCAGGGCTTTTACACGACTTATTTTTATACGATTGGCGGGAAGAAAATAATTCAGCCAAAGAACATATTTCAGCACACCCTAAAGCAGCCCTTGAAAACGCAAGGAAAATAACAAATCTAACCAAAATAGAAGAAGACGCTATACTGCGCCATATGTGGCCTATGACAATAGTACCCCCTAGGTTTAGAGAGAGCCATATAGTTTCTTTTGTTGATAAACTTTGCACCTGTGCTGAGGTCATTGATAAATTTGGTGAGATATATTTAGCAGGACAAAATTAATAGTTCATAAAAATGCGGTCTTTGCTTTGCAAAGACCGCATTTTTATGAACTGCTGGTAGAATGAATTGACTGCAAGCCAAAGGCATCCTGTGGGTACCTTAATATTTACCTTGTTTTTTAACTGCCAACTGTAATTCAATCTCAATTTGGCTGTCCTGATTGGTTAAATCATGAAGTGCCATACCACGGACGCCTCCTATAACTTCATAGGCATTTTCCTCTAACCATATACCCAATTTCTCCATTGCTTCTCCATAATTCATATATGAACCGGAAAACTTTATTGTTGCCGCAAGGGGTATAAGCTCAAGCTCTTTGTATACAAAATTGCCTGTGTTTTTTCCAAGTTCAGCTACAGGGATGGATATTTCAATCTCCACATCACTTTCCTTATACTCATCATCTAAATATGCAGAATAAGCCCCTTCGCCCGTTTTTATGGGAATATTATTATCTGCAATAAATTGATAGAGTTTTCCCCATAAAAATTCCTCCTTGCTGTAATCGGCGATTACCTCTCTAAGAGAAATCACATTAACCGCAGGCAATGCTTTAAGTTCCACATCATACACCATATTATCATCTCCTTTTAATAATTGTTCACTCATATCTCTAAGCCGCTTAAGCTGTTCCTGCTTCTCTAAAACCGCGGCATGAGTTTCTTTAATCTTTTTTTGCAGAGCTTCATTTATTAACTGGGTGCTGTCATAATTGGGAAGTATATCGGCAATTTCGCTAATAGAAAAACCCATATCCCTAAGTTTTGTAATTTTATTTAATAAAGGTATTTGCTTCATACTGTAAAAGCGGTAGCTGCTAAATTTGTCTATTTTATCAGGTGTTAACAGCCCGCATTTTTCATAATGCCGCAGCATTCGCGGCGATACCCGGACAAGCTTTGAAAACACACCGATTTTGAACATTTGACACCTCCTGATAATTTGACATACTGATTTAACTTATGAAAAACTCACAAGTAAACTAGCTATAATCAGATTATAAACCCTAACATTGTGACAAAGTCAATAGATGAGTTTATGAAATATTTTTATAAAAAATATTGACAGAGATGAGCATTTAGTGTTAATATAATATTCGGTGATTATTTACACCTAAAACACGCGCGAATGGCTCAGTGGTAGAGCATCGCCTTGCCAAGGCGAGGGCCGGGAGTTCGAATCTCCTTTCGCGCTTTTTTTATGCCCATTTGCTTTCCTATTAAGGGGATATATTTGAGGTGCATCTTGAGTATCAATATTCTTCTATGTGCGATTAACGCAAAGTTCATTCACTCATCTTTGGCACTGCGGTCTCTTTATGCAAATGCTACGGAATACGCTTCTTATATTGATATGCTGGAATTTAGCATAAACAATTCATCGGATTTTATAATTAAAGAACTTTACTCTAAATCCCCACAAGTTCTGTGTTTTTCTTGTTATATTTGGAATATTGGACTTGTAAAAGAAATTGCTGGTATTATTAAAAAAATTTCTCCAGAAATTAAAATAGTTATGGGAGGTCCCGAGGTTAGCTTCCCGCCTTTTGAGATATTGGGGGAGTTTGCGGATATTATTGTCCTTGGAGAGGGAGAAGGCGTATTTAACGAGCTTTGCGAGTATTTTATAAAGGGTATGCCTGAAATTTCAAAGATAAAAGGGATTGCTTATTATTGGGAGAGAGGGATTACCGTCAATGAGCTAAGCCCTTTGCCTGATCTGAACTCTTTAGTATTTCCTTATAAAAATTTAGACGGCCTTACAAATAAAATCATCTATTATGAATCTTCCAGGGGTTGTCCATTTAGCTGTGCCTATTGTATTTCATCTATTACCAGAAGTGTACGTTTTTTGGATATAGATATAACCAAGGAGCATATAAATTTCTTTTTGAAAAATAAAGTTAAGCTAATAAAATTTGTTGACCGCACATTTAACTGTGATGCTGAGAGGGCTTTGGAAATATGGAAATATATAATAGCTAACGATAACAATCTTTCAAGTTTTCATTTTGAAATAGGGGCTGACTTGCTGATAGAGGAGCATATCGACCTTCTAAGAGAGGCGCGCCCGGGGCTTATACAATTTGAGATGGGGGTGCAATCAACAAATCCTAATACCCTTAAAGAGATTTGCCGAGCCTCTGATATGGAAAAACTCTATGAGAATGTGGCGAAAATAAAAGCCTTAGATAATATACACCTCCACCTTGATTTGATTGCAGGGCTTCCCTTTGAGAGTTTTAATTCTTTCAAAAAATCATTTAATGACTGCTTTGACCTGCGCCCCGATATGCTTCAATTAGGTTTTTTAAAGCTTTTAAAAGGCTCAGATTTGAGGCTAAGTGCTGATAAATATGGCATAAAATACAGGGATAGTGCCCCCTATGAAGTTCTTTTTACAAATCATATAAATTTTCATGAGCTTATTAAATTGAAAGATGTGGAGCATATACTTGAAATTTATTATAACAGCGGTATTTTTATAGCTACATTAGAGTATGCCTTAAAAATATTTGATACTGCTTTTGATTTCTTCTATAATTTTTCTGTTTTTTGGAATAAAGAAGGGTTCCACAAAATGCCCCATTCTAGACAAAAGCATTATGAAATTTTATTTCAATACTTTTCAGGATTAGAAAGGGCAGATATACCGTTTATCAAAGATTTGCTTAAATTTGATATGTTTATGAATGAAAATGTTAAAAATTTGCCTTATTGGCTTCCTAAAACGGATTATACGCCTATTATAGGGCAAATCACCGGATTTTTTGCAAATGAAAATAACAGAGAAATGTATTTTTCTAAGTTATCAGAGTATTCTCCCAAGCAGCTTAGCCGCATATGCCATATTGAGAGGTTTAATTACAATATCTTAGATTGGATTAATTTTGGTAAGAAAGAGTTTTCTCCTAATTACTGCCTTTTTGTATATGAAAAATTAAAAACGAAAGTTTATACTATAGATTTATAGGGAGGTAAAATATGACCACAAAAGAGCGGGTAAAAGGCGTGTTAGAGCTATTAGACATACATTATCCACAAAATGATAAATGTTATTTAGACTATGGAAAGCCTTATGAGCTGATGATTGCAACCATATTAAGTGCCCAATGTACTGACGATAGGGTTAATATAGTTACGGCGTCTTTATTTAAAAAATATCCATCTCTTGAAGCTTTTGCCTTTGCTGATGTATCTGAAATGGAAAAGGACGTAAAAAGCACCGGATTTTACAGAAATAAGGCGAAAAATATAATTGAAGCCAGCAGAGCGGTATTAGAAATACATAACAGTGAAATGCCTTCGGATATTGATATGCTTACTAAACTTGCCGGAGTAGGGAGAAAAACAGCAAATGTAATCCGCTCAAATATTTTCCGGATACCAAGTGTTGTAGTGGATACTCATGTTAAGCGAATATCCCATAAGCTTGGCTTTACAAAAAACACTGATCCGGAAAAAATAGAGCAGGACTTAATGAAAATACTGCCAAAAGCCCATTGGATAAGGTATAATACCCAAATAATTGCTCATGGCAGGGCTATATGCAAAGCTCCAACAGCAAAGTGTGAACTGTGCTTTATGACAAGTTTTTGTAAGTTTTATGCAAAAAGCAATTGAATTGGAATGAGAATTTATGGTATAGTTACCTCAATGGGTTGATTAAGATTTAATTTTAAAAGCCCGATAGCTGAATTTATACTTAAATTCAACTAAAATAGTAAAATTTTTGTTACTATTTTGTTCGGATTTCAGTATATTGTATTTGGCTATCGGGCTTTGCTTATAGGAGTTGATTATATGTTTGTCATAACAAACGAAAATACAAAAGCCCCAATAAAAGTATGGCTGGAAGATGAAAGTAAAATTGAAGGATCATGTTTAGAGCAGGCATACAACCTCTCACAATTACCTTTTTTGCATAAATGGGTGGCACTTATGCCGGACACTCATACAGGGATGGGGATGCCTATAGGCGGTGTTATAGCCGCCGATGGCGTAGTTATACCTAATGCCGTTGGAGTTGATATCGGCTGTGGTATGGGGTTTGTAGGGACGGATATTAAAATTGCTGATATAAAAGATATTGCAACAGGCAATGGTAGTTTTATTCAGTCTGTAGTGGGAGATATACTGCGAAATATCCCCCTTGGATTTAATCGGCATAAAAAACCACAGAGTTGTATGACTTTAGATACTGCAAAAAGCGAAATTGATAAATATGCGCGTAATCCTGAGCTAATCAGCGAAATTGAAACAGGGTATTTTCAAATAGGTACTTTAGGGGGTGGCAATCATTTTATCGAGCTGCAAGAAGATGATGAAGGCTGCTTAGGGATTATGGTTCATTCCGGCAGCCGTCATTTTGGGAAGAAAGTGTGCGATTTATTCCACAGCAAAGCGCGGGAGATGAACCAAAAGATGCATTCCGGCGTACCCGACCATTACCGTCTTGCCTTTTTACCGACAGATACACTTGAAGGAGCGCAGTATATAAACTGGATGAATTTGGCATTGGATTTTGCGGCAGAAAACAGGGAAAAAATGATGTTTGCCGTAAAAGAAATACTTGATAAGCATATGATAAAACTCACAGATATACAATATTCTTATATGGAGGAAATAAATGCTCATCACAATTACGCCGCTCTTGAAAATCACTATGGGAAAAGTGTTTGGGTTCACCGCAAAGGTGCCATTAGAGCAAGGGCAGGGGAGCTTGGCATAATTCCGGGTGCTATGGGTTCCTACAGCTATATTGTGGAAGGGCTGGGTAATGATATGAGCTTTCACTCTTCCTCCCATGGTGCCGGAAGAGAGTATTCAAGGACAGGGGCGATGGAAACTTTCTCTACTGAGGAAGTTATGCTTGATTTAAAGGAGCGAGGGGTTATCCTTGGCAAGCATAATAAAAAGGATGTTGCGGAGGAAAGCCGCTTTGCCTATAAAGATATAAATGTAGTAATGGAAAATCAAAAAGACTTAGCAAAGCCTGTTAAACGCTTGAAAACGCTGGGGGTTGTTAAGGGGTAAGAAATAAAACAATACAACAATGTCCGAGGAGGCTGGAGTTGTGAAACGAATAATATTGCTGCTTATATTAATTGTGGTGGGACTTAGTGCCTGCTCAGCGGTACCTCAGGGAGGGTACGGCGCAGGGGACGCTGCTGCTCAAATTGCGCCCTATGAGGCTGATGAATATGATGCGGAATATCCGGACGAAGAGTACGAAACCGGTGAGGAGTATGAGGAGGAAGTCCTCACAAGCTTCGAAGACGATGCATTAATCTTTATAGAATTTGTTGAGAGGGCGCATCCAATATTTGTAATTCCTGAAATGCTTTCAGAGGATTATTACGATATACGTGAGGAGTTTATAAGAGCCGCACAGGAAGCGGAGAATCAAGGTGACTTTAAT
This sequence comes from Defluviitaleaceae bacterium, assembly GCA_009779915.1. Taxonomy (GTDB): domain Bacteria; phylum Bacillota; class Clostridia; order Lachnospirales; family UBA5962; genus WRBA01. The sequence continues at coordinate 48,082 of WRBA01000013.1, forward strand.
TTTGCCATACAACGGTTTATAAGAGTGCTTAGGGATGGGCATATGACGCTTTTTGGATTTAGTATGCTTAGTGCTGATTTTATCGATACCCCACTTATCGGGCGGGATAATAGGCTGTTTTTACTTGATGAGGGCATAGCCGGTTCCGAGGTTGTGGAAATAGGCGGGATACCGACGCAAACAGTCCTTAATTTTATTGATGAATATTTTTATTACGAAAATGAAGCAACACGAAACCAAACCCATGCCATAATGTCAAGAGGTGTCCAGCTTTTACAAAGAGCCGGAGCGGAAATAGCGCAGGGCACCGTAGCTTTGACCCTTTTTGACGGCAGCGAAACTTACGAAATCCACCCAATGGCTGTGGAGGCTAATGGATGGCATTTAAGGGGCGTACCTCAAGTGGATTATATTATTAACTATGGTATGATTACCGATGATGTTTTCTTGATAGATTTGCGTGCATTTATAATTGATCCTGAAATCGCTCGTGCCGAGGACGCAATACGCCAAGCTATTGATGACGGAGTACGAAACTTTATTTTTGATGTTAGAAATAACGGCGGCGGTAATTCGGATGTAGGTATGCGGCTGCTTAGAGCAATGGGGGTTACTCCTCCCGGCTTTGGCTCTGTTACCAGAGTAAGAAGTGCCCTTAACCCTGACCAGCCTGATACGGCAAGCCGTATTCCGGGCAGCACTATAGCCACACGCAACCCTAATGAAGTTACTATTGCCGTACTTACAAATGTAAACACCTTTAGCTCCGCCAGATGGGTATCAACTTGGGTGCAGGATGGGGGATTAGGGGTAATTATTGGTGAGCCTGGCGCAAACTCGCCTACGGCATTCGGCAATATGACCACGCGTATTACTTTGCCTCATTCGGATATGCAAATGCCTTCATCGGCAAACTTATGGCTCCGCCCGGATGCTGATGCTGACCAAAATACCGTTTGGCCGGATATTTATGTGCCTTCTCATGAGGCGATGGAAGCGGCTTTGGAGTTTTTTGTAAACCGGTAACCCTTGACAGGGCTGGTTAGTGTCATATAAGAATACCGCTTATATGACACCTGCTCGCCCAAGCATCCTGGAGGTTTGATTATGAATAAGATACGATTTGTAATTTTTGCTGTTACGCTGGCACTGATTTTTACCGCTTGCGGTGCCGTTTATGAGGAAGAGTATGACGCAAGTGATGATATTACATATGATGAAATATATGGGAATGCAAAAGAGCCTGTGGAGGAAGTGTATCTAGCCCGGAAAGAGCTTTTCTTGGAAGATATCGACTATTTACTATATGCCCTTGAGAACAACTTCGCTCTTTTTGATGTGGCGTACTGGGCTCATGGCATGGATATAAGGCAAAGTATCGACAATATACGAGCTGATGTATTTGCAAACCCTAATATGGATGTGGATGGGCTTTTTGCCGCTATCCATAGGGAAACCTCTACTTTTGGTCATATAGGTCATTTAAGAGTTGTTTTTCCCTTTGTTCATCTTGAGAATTATAGGAATCCAAATCCTGGGGCGGCCATATTCAGAGAGGAAAATGTGCTGAGTTTTTACGAACCAAGGCATCCTATTGGGTCTGTTGATAGTCATATGATGGCGGATATAATGATGGGTACTGGGGAGGTCATTTTCCAAAATCAATTGGAGCAATTTGCCTTGTTTGGGGAAAGGGAGTTGTCCGAAAAAATAGCCTATGCCAAAGCTGCCGGTGATTATGATGAGGCAATGGCTTTGATGGTTCAAGCTTTTGATATTATAGGTGATATCCCAATTGTTTACACTAGGATTATTGAAGAGGGTTATATAGCCTATTTAACTATAAACTCCTTTGGGCGGGCACTTGACACAGAAGAGGGACGCGAAATAATATTTAGTTTTTATGAAGAAATTGAGGAATTTGGGCATCTTATAATTGACCTTAGAAGAAATGAAGGAGGCCGTTGGGATTTTTTCCGTGAAAATATAATAAGACCAAATATTACGGAGAGGATTTCGCTATATGGCTTTGCATTTATACAAAGCGGGGAATATAATGAGGGACATTTGGAAGATTTTCGCAGAGGCCGTGGAATAGGTTTTTTCGGCATGGCTCCTGACCCTTTAGATCAATTATGGTCTGTGGCTGAGATAATTGAAAATTACGACTTGCCGGATATAAATATGGCGGATATGGAGCGTATGGATTATGGTCGCCGTTTAATATTGGCCTTAACACCAATGCGTAGTGGGAGCGAGCAGCCGGAGCCTGCCTTTGGGGGTAAAATATGGCTTTTGACCGGTCCAATTACAGCTTCAGCCGGGGAGATTGCTACCAGGATTTCAATGGAGGCAGGCTTTGCTACTCATGTTGGGGAGCTTAGTGGAGGGAATTATGGCGGACCACGTACCTTTGTTGTGCTGCCCAATACCGGTATAATGATAATGTTTGACTCATTTTATATAACGGATAGTACCGGCAGACCATTTGAAGCAGGAACAATACCTCACCACTTTAACAGGGAAGGGATGGACGCCCTGGAGACGACCCTTGCGCTGATTGCTGAAGGGGAGTATTAGGAAATAAAAACGCCCGGATATCAAAGGGGATATCCGGGCATAAGTATTTCCACGGCACTAAAGTTTACACCAGTCTTTTAAATACTCTTCCTTCGTAAGTGACGGCTTAAAATTCTTCTTAATTTCCAAAGCTTTTTCCGCATTGTTGTAAAGAAGGTCTATAGCAGTCATTGCAAGGATTTTAGCAGGGGCGATATAAGCCACTTCCTTATCATCTATTTCATAATTTTTGCTGTGACCTACACCTTTAGCACCGTTGAAATAGGAGTGGAGAGAAGGCATAAGCTGGGAAATATCCCCTTGATCTGTTGAGCCGGTGCCGGCCGGTCTTTCATATTGGGAGTACTCTTCTCCAACTACTTCTTTCATATTTTCAAAAGCGATATCCATAAGCTCATGATTAGGAACAGGAGGCAAATAGCCCGGAAGGTCTTTGATTACAACCTCAGCACCTATAGCGTCAGCACCGGCTTTAAGGGCACGGTCAACTTTCATACAAGCATCTTGAATGGCTTCCAAATTAGCCCCGCGGACATAAGTTTCAATCCTAACATCTTCAGGTATTACATTAACTAAGTCGCCGCCCTTTGTGATAATTGGATGTACTCTGATTTTATCAGCATCTTTAAAGGTTTCCCTCTGCATTGCTATGGCTTGAAGCCCTAATGTTGCGGCGTTTAGGGCGTTTACCCCAAGATGAGGCGCACCACCTGAATGGGCTGCCTTGCCTATGTAATTAATAAGCTTGCCTGTAAAGCCGTTGCCGCCGCCGCCAACTACGGCTTTCGGATCCCCTTCATTTCTAACACCTGTATGCTGCATAATCATAATATCGATATCATCCATTACACCAAGCTTTACAAACTCCTGTTTGCCTCCTAAAAGAGAGATTTTACCTTCCTCTTTCAATTGATTTCTATACTCAATTTCCACATACTCTTCGGCAGGTACAGCCATGAGGGAGATATCGCCGTCAAGCTCTTCCATAATACCTGTACCTGCAAGTGCGTAGCCAACCCCAACAAGGGAAGCAATCATCGCGTTATGACCGCAAGAGTGGGCGCCTCCGGTTAATGGGTCGGCACATCTATGTTCCGGTGCCACTACCGCGTCAAGCTCACCCATAACAGACACTTTTGCCAGAGACTGCTTGCCTTTTAAGGGGGCAATAACACCTGTAACAGCTACACCGTCTTGATACTTAAAACCCATTTCATTAAAAGCCTTTTTAACTTTTTCAGCAGTTTTAAACTCTTTATAGCCAAGTTCAGGCTCGGCAAAAATAGAGTCGCCTATTTCGATAATTTTGTCCCGGTTCTTGTCAATAGCTTCACATGCTTTTTTCTTTAACTCTTGTACACTTGACATAAAAGCCTCCTCTTGTATTTAATAGCCCTTTTGAGGGTTTATCTATCTAAAATAAATAGTCATATTATACATATGATACCTGAAAGTTGAGGCAATGGCAACCGTTAAAGATTTTGTGCAGCTCCTACTCAAACCTTAACGCCTCAATAGGATCCAATTTAGCAGCCTTCGACGCCGGATAAACCCCAAATACAATGCCAATCAGAGCTGATATCATAACAACACCGGCTATTGTTGCAACAGAAATATAAGGATCAAGGGGCATACCTGTCATTATCGTTGCCCCGAGAGAAAACATCATACCGCCGCCAAAGCCAAACATTATGCCTATTGCACCGCCTATTGCAGTTAATATCACAGCTTCTATAAGAAACTGGAAAGTAATATTCCAATTGGTTGCGCCAAGGGATTTTCTAATCCCGATTTCTCGTGTCCGCTCCGTAACGGATACAAGCATAATATTCATAACTCCTATGCCTCCAACAAGAAGGCTTATAGCGGCAACCACACTCATAAACATTGTGAATATGCCTATTATACCATCAATTTCGGTCAATATATCCATCATTGATTGAGCGGAGTATCTTCCTTCCGTACCTCGGTCGAATTCGATTATTCTTATTGCGTTTTCGGAAATTTGAGGTATCCTATCTATATCAGCCACTTGTATGGAGATATTGTTTACTGTTCTGGCACCACCGTTGTAGCGGGATTGTACAAGAGTAATGGGAACATAGAAATCCCTTGTATTAGAAAAAACAGCACTCATAGCAGTCATAGGGGTTGACTCAATAACACCTATTATCGTAAGGGTTAAGCCTCCCCCCCAGTCGCTAATATCTATAGTTTCACCTACTACATTTGCACGCCCAAAGATTAAAAGGGCATCATCCTCATTTATTACCGCAACTTGAGCATTAGCAAGCAAATCTTGCGGGACTAAAGGTCTTCCATATACAAATACGGAATTATTCATCCGAAAATAAGCATCATCCCTGCCTGTAAGGCGTGCGTTGTTCATTTCTCCGTCAATACGCTCAATCCCCTCCCAAAAGTTGAAGGAAATACTTGCTGTAACATCCAGCAAGTCAGCATATTGCCTAAGAGTCTCCACATCGTCCAGGGTAAGTAAATCGTGGGTTTCTATTCTATGCTGCCCATCTCTTGTTGTAGTGCTTATGGTTACTACGTCAATGCCCATTGCTTCAAATTCCCTATTTATGCTGACTCGGTAGCCTTCGCCGACACTTACTATCATCATAACCGAGCCAATGCCCACTATTATACCAAACATAGTAAGTACAGAGCGCATTTTAGAGCCCATAATACTTTGGAGAGAGGACAAAATACATTCAAATACATTCATTGTTTTTTCTCCTCCTATTCATATCTAAGTGCTTCTATAGGGTTAAGTTTCGCAGCCTTAGAAGCCGGATAAACGCCAAATATTAGCCCAATAGCTGTAGAAACCACAAAAGCAATCCCGACATTCGTAGGAGCTATAACCGGATTTACCTCCGAACCCATACCGTAAGATATGATTTCAGCGGCAAAGCCCGCAAGGAAAAAGCCTAAAGTTATGCCTATACTGCCGCCGATTAAAGTGAGAGTAACAGCTTCAAGTATAAATTGTGCTTTTATATTACCCTCAGTTGCGCCAAGGGATTTTCGTATACCAATTTCACGAGTACGCTCTTTTACAGTTACAAGCATAATATTCATAACGCCAACGCCCCCTACAAAGAGGCTTATGCCGGCAACAAAAGCAACAAAAGCCGTAACAGCCACAAATACAGTATCAATAAGCTCAAAACCAGCTTCCATACTCATGGCGAAGTAATAGTCCTCCGTGCCGCGGCGTATGTCAAGTAAAGTAGTTATAGTCTGTGCCATTTGAACGGTATCAGCGTATGGTGCCACGGAAGCACCTACAAAATCTATTGTATCCTCGTTACCTAAAATATCAGTAAGGGTGGTTAAAGGTATTACAGCAAGACCCCGGGTGAGGGGAGAACCCATTGCCATACCTGCTTCCATTGCACCCTGTTCAATTTCACCTTCCAAAACACCTATAACGGTAAACCTTTCAGTGCCGCCCCAATATTCAAGCTCAAGGGTTTCACCTATAACATTTAAAAAGCCAAATACCTCAAAAGCCGTTTGAGGAGTTATTACAGCAACATGTAAATGATTTTCAACATCCATATGGTCGATAAAACGCCCCAACTGGATATTGACCCGCTCTATTACATTGTAGTTGCCATCAAGCCCCGCTATAGAGCTTCTTCTAACTCTGCCATCACGCCTTGTAAGCTCAAAGCCCCAAGTTTCGGTTATCATAGTTATTTCCTCTACACCGTCAAGTCTTAGGATAGCATCGGCATCGTCAAAGGTAAGGCGGTATTCAAAGCCGCCGGACTGCTGGAATATTTGTATAACTCTTCTGTCAATATTGTCAAGAGCGTCAAAAATAGTGACTCTAACCCCATCACCTACAGAAGTAATCATAATAACAGAGCCAATGCCTATTATAATCCCAAGCATAGTAAGTACAGAGCGCATTTTATGGCTATATACGCTTCTAAGAGCGGAAATTATACTTTCTGAAATACTCATTATGAAACCTCCCCGGCTTTTAAGGGGTTTTCAACTATCTCATCAGACATTATACCGCCATCTTTAAAGGTTATTATGCGCCTGCCATGCATAGCTATATCCATCTCATGAGTAACCATGAGTATAGTTGCACCTTCCGCGTTAAGCTGCTGGAATATATTCATAATTTCCGCACTAACAGTGGAGTCCAAGTTCCCCGTAGGCTCGTCGGCAAGTAAAATCGCAGGAGAATTAACCAAAGCCCGCGCTATAGCAACCCTCTGACGCTGACCACCGGAAAGCTCGTTAGGTCTGTGTTTTGCCCGCTCCGTAAGCCCTACACGTTCAAGGGCAATATTTGCCGCCTCCCGCCTCCTGGCTGCACTAACGCCTGCATAAATCATAGGCAGCTCCACATTTTGAAGGGATGTAAGTTTAGGCAAAAGATTAAATGATTGAAATACAAAGCCAATCTTTTTATTTCTAATAAGAGCTAAAGTGTTGGATTTAAGCCCCGCAACATTCTCTCCGTCTAAAAAATATTCCCCTGCTGTTATTGAGTCAAGGCAGCCAAGTATATTCATAAGAGTTGATTTACCTGAGCCGGAAGCCCCCATAACAGATACAAATTCCTTCTCGGTAACACCAAAATTAACTCCCTTGAGAGCTTCAACTTCTATTTCACCGTTTTTATAGACCTTTCGCAGGTCTTTAACTTCTATTATCATTTAGCATAAACCCCCTTATACCAACTTGCATTCTATTTTGCGCTAAGTAGCGCAGTAGTTTTGTTCGAGTGCAAGAAGGAAGGTTCCGCTCATACCCAAAGGTACGAGCGGGTTCTTCTGACACAGCAATCGGACAAAAATACAAGTTAGTTAGTGTGTAATAGATTGCAAGTTGGTATTAGGCTTCAATATCAGCCGGATTAAGAGGATTGATTATCATGCCCTCATACATATCCAAGGTAGGCTGGGAGACTATAACTTCCCCTTCATAAATACCTATAGCTTCAACTGTCATATCCGCATAGAGTCCAAGGGTTATAACGCGCTGCTCAAGGGCATTGTCATATCTTACAACAAATACAAATGTATCGCCGTCACGGTCGCGCATTGTGGCTAAAATTGGCACGACAACGATATTTTCTTTAACTTCCAAAGTAATTCTTCCATCCAATGAAAAGCCGGGTCGCAATACATCAGCCTCAGCACTTGGATGCACTTTTACTTCAATAGGAATAACACGTTCCATACCATTTGCTGTTTGCCGCTGCTCAGCTATAGAGCCTATTCGGGTAATTTCACCATAAACTGATAATCTGCCAAGTACCGCACCGGTTATCTCCACATCCTGCCCGATGGCAAGCCCTGCTGCATTTCTCTCATTAACATCCATACGTACCACAAAATTTTCAACATCCGAAATTTCTATAATCGGTCTATCAGCAATAATAGTCTCGCCTCTTGATACGCTAAGCATAGTAATAGTACCGCTCATAGGGGCTATAACTTCAAGGCTAAAATCCTCAAGCTCTCTCCTTGCGTCGTTCAGCCTCATTCGGGCTTGCTCAACAGAAATTTGACGCTGAGCTATTAAGTTTTGCACCTCTTGCATATCAGTTCTTGTGCGAGTCTCTGAATATAGACTTTCTCTATGGGAAAGAGTTTGTCTAAGAGCGTCTAATGACAACTCATTCCGGGCAAGGGAGTTTTCAAAATTTTCAAATTCATCTCTTAAATCTCTGAGCGCCCGCTCAAGATTATCAAGGGTATCTTGGCTGACAGCACCAAGCTCAAATAAAGCCCGGTTAGAGTCATAGATCCTTTGCTGATCAGCTATTCTGGTCTGCAGACGCTCTAAATCCCTTCGCTGGGTCTCTATAGTCGTTTCAAGGTTTACTATATCCTGTTCCGTCTGCATAACTGCAAGGCGGGAGCTTTCTATAGTGGTTTCCCCGGCAGGCATTCTCGAATCCGCAAGGTTAATTTCAGCACTCCGAAGTGCAAGCTCTGCCTCACGGACACGGTTTTCAAGCCTTTCCAAGCTTCTTTCGGTGAAGCGTAAAAGAACATCACCTTCTCTGACCATATCGTTTCTCTCTATGTAAACATACTCAATTTCCGCCAGAGCATTGGAAAAAATTGTCTCTGTATTTAAAAGCGCGACTTCACCCCTTGAAGTTACCGTATTTACAATTGTATCTCTCACAATACTCTCAACGGCAATATGGCTTGTGGCAGCATTTGCGGCACCTGCTGCACTTACAACAAAAATCACCGCTGCCACAAGGGCTATGACAACAACTACTGCAATAATTCTTTTCTTTTTCATAAATATCCTCCAAATGTTTAATAAAGCATAAAATGGATTGCCTCCACTAAATATACGAAAGAATTTTAGTATAGTTTAGTGTTATAGTAAAATAACCCTCAAGCAGTAAAAAAACGTGTTATTTCGTTGCATCTTATTATTCGCTGCCCATTAAAGCTTCGCTTTGATGGGTTCCCGCTTGTTGAAACCTCGGCGCACCTTAGGGTACGGCGAGAATCTGCCTCTTCAATCTACAAAAAAATCCCTGCGTTTTTCTGTTACTGTTTTGAGGTCGTTTTACTATAGATTGTAAATATTTTATGATTTAATCTTATACAGTATACAACTTATATCTACCATATACAATCGCTTTTTATTCCTTAGGCTCTTTCTTAAAAAATTCGTAAGTTCCCATTAAAAGCAAGAATCCGCCGAAAAATCTCCGTAATAAATCAGGGTTCATATTAACCGCAATAATAGACCCTAAAACAGCACCTGCAAGACCGAATAAAATTAGTTTTTTAACCGGCTGCTTTTCTATATTTCCCTTTTTAAAATGAGAAATTAAGGCAACTATTGCCGTAGGTATAAAATATATTAAATTTACATTTTGAGCCTGCTGCTGTTCCAGTCCATAAACAATTGTAAGAGCCGGAATGAGTATAGTGCCGCCTCCTATGCCCATTCCGCTTACAATACCTGATACAAGCCCTATTAAAATATATATTATATAATTCAAAATATCATCCTCAAAGCCGCCACAATCATAAAGGCTCCAAATATTTTATGGAGCAAATTGCCGGAAATTTTATTAAGCAGCCTTGCCCCTATAAATCCTCCCAAAGCTCCGCCGATTGAAACCCACAAAATAACAGCCCAGGGAGCCTTTGCCATATTAAGATAAATAATTGCGCTGACTACTGTTAAAGGCAAAATGACGGCTATTGCAGTGGCATGGGTTTTGTGTTGATCTATTCCTAAAAGTTTCTGCATTCCGGGAACTATTATACTGCCGCCTCCAGCGCCGAATAAGCCGTTGGCGAGACCGCTTATTATACCTAACAAGGCTGTTTTTATATTTTTCATAAGCTCACTCCTTATATGCGGATTTATTTTACCCATAACGGAGCCTTGAAATACATACCAAAGAGTGCTACTATAGATATTGCTCCCCCAACTAAAATTGGTGAAGCAATAACGAAAAAGTTGGAGGAGTAAATACAATGTCAATATTAAAGGGCAAAACTTTTGCCCATATTACTTTAGGCTGCAAAGTTAATCTATATGATACCCAAGCAATGGTGGAAATTCTTAAAAATCATAGCTGTAAAGTTGTGGACTTTGACGATAAAGCGGATATTTATATCATAAATACATGCACAGTTACTAATTTAGGTGATAAAAAGTCCCGCCAGGCTCTTAGAAAGGCTGTAAAAACTAACCCGGAGGCTGTTGTTGTTGCTTGTGGCTGTTACAGCCAAATTGATCCTAATGCCGTTAAAAAAATCGAAGGGGTCAGCATACTTATTGGTACACAGGATAGAATGCGGATTGCCGAGTTTATTATCAGGTATTTGGAAGGTAGAGAGCAAAAGGATTTTGTAAGTAATATAAGCAATCAAAAGGAATTTGAGGATTTAAGTATAAGCACTATGGATAAAAGAGCCAGAGTATATATAAAAATACAAGAAGGATGCGATCGATACTGTGCTTATTGTATAATTCCTTATGTCCGCGGTCCGGTAAGGAGCCGTATGCCGGAAAATGTTATCAGTGAAGCGAAAAGGCTTTCTATGTCCGGTTGTAAAGAAATAGTATTGACCGGTATACATATAGCCAGTTACGGTAAGGATATTAAGGATACGAATTTAGTGGATATATTGCATAAGCTTCATGATATAGATGGGATAGAACGCATTAGATTTGGCTCTGTTGACCCCCATGCTGTAACGGAAGAGCTTTTAGAAACTATGGGTAATTTGCCGAAGCTTTGTGACCATATTCATCTTTCTTTGCAAAGTGGCTGCGATAAAACCTTAAAAGCTATGAATAGAAGGTATAATACAGCCGAGTATAGTGCCACGGTAGAAAAACTGCGCGCTATTATGCCGGATTGCGGCATTACAACGGATGTAATTGTAGGTTTTCCGGGAGAATCTGAAGAGGATTTTAATGAAAGTTTAAATTTTGCCAAATTAATAGGCTTTTCCGGGATTCATGTGTTTCCGTATTCTCCTAAAACCGGCACAAAAGCCGCGGCAATGGAAAATCAAATCCCTTCACAGATAAAAAATTTAAGGGCGAAGCAAATGGGGGAGCTTGGTTTGGATATGGCGCAAGATTTTACGAAAAAGTTTGAAAACACTAAACTTAAAGTGTTATTTGAACAAAAAATCGGCAACAATATATACGAAGGGCATTCTTCCAATTATATAACCTTTCGACAAGAATCAACCATTGACATTGAGAATTGTATTTTAGAAACCACAGCTTCTTATATAAAAGAGGGCTGTTTATATGGAAAAAATCTAAAACTTAATTAAATTGTAATTGTATTATGTTTGTAAGTGTATTATGATTAGTTATGAAGTATATGTTCGATTGGTTGGTTGATATTATGAAAAAACTTTCTGACACCCAAAAATTTATAGATTTTGAATCGAAGTCCAAATCCTTTGCAGGGGAGATTTTTAAGGAAGTTTACTTTGCTCTTTCTGAAAAGGGTTATAATCCTGTGAACCAAATTGTAGGCTACATTTTATCCGGCGATCCAACGTATATTACCAGCCATAAAAATGCCAGGGTACTTATTGGCAAGCTGGAGCGGGATGAACTTTTAGAAGAGCTTGTAACCTTCTATTTGGACAACAATGTGCTTTAGTAATGAGTATACTTGGGCTTGATTATGGTGATAAAAATATTGGTGTAGCTACAAGCTGCCCTAATTTAGTTACTGCACTTGGCGTGGAAACTATTAGGCGCACTTCACGGGACAGCTTTAAAAAACCCATTTTAAGACTTAGGGAAATTATGAGGGAGCGGGGTACGGCATGCTTAATTCTTGGTTACCCTAAGAATATGGATGGAAGCGAAGGTTCTCGCTGCGAAAAAACTTTGGAATTTAAGGACAGGCTTCAGAGAAATTTTAAAAGCTTGGAGATTGTATTGTGGGATGAGAGGCTGTCAAGTTTATCAGCCGAGAGAGCCATGCGCGAGATGGGATTTTCTAAAAAAGCAATAAATTCAAGGGTAGATGAGACTGCTGCTATACTAATACTTCAAGGGTATTTAGATTATATAAATAAATAGGAAGGTGCATTTTGGATAAACTTGACGATTTACTTGAATTTGAAGATGAAGATATCATTATAGTAATAACAGATGGAGACGGTAATGAACATGAATATATAGTTATCGATGCCATTTCTCATAAAGACTGTAATTATATGCTTGTAACTCCTGTAACTTATGAAGAGGAAGAGGATAGTGACACTTTCGAAGCAAGCATAATTAAAGAAACCGGAGAAGAAGGCGACGAAGTATTTTATTCCCTTGTTGATGATGACAATGAATTTAACGAGGTTGCTGCTTTATTTATGGAAAATGACAGCGACTACGGTATAGAAATATAGCATATTTTCAAGATGTTGAACAGTTATGTCATTAGCTTCATTACAGCCTGTGATATATTTTTGCATAGGCTTATTTCTTTGTGTGGATTTTTAGCACAGCATTAGGCTGTCTATATATACATATAAAAAATTTATAATAACCTACGGAGGTGTAATTTTGGCTGCAAAAAAACCTAGGCTTAAGGTTGTATCCCTTGGCGGCTTACAAGAGATTGGAAAGAATATGACCGTTTTCGAATGCGGGAACGAGATTATAATCATAGACTGTGGTGTAGCTTTCCCGCAGGATGAAATGCTGGGTATCGACCTTGTTATTCCTGATTTTACTTATTTGCAACGAAACAAAAATAAAATTAAAGCTTTGCTTCTAACTCATGGTCATGAGGATCATATAGGTTCGATACCTTATTTTCTTAGAGAGTTTGACGTGCCAATTTATGGCACTAAGCTAACTTTAGGGCTTTTAGAAAATAAACTCAAAGAGCACCGCCTTACCCCATCTTTAAATGTTGTTGAGCCGGGTGAACAGCTAAAATTAAAGAATTTTAAAATTGAATTTATACCTGTTACTCACTCAATAGCCGACGCGGTGGCTATGGCTATATGGACCCCTATCGGGCTTGTTGTTCATACAGGGGATTTTAAAATTGACTATACCCCTATCCATGGTGATCCTATTGATTTATCTCGTTTTGCGGAGCTTGGCAAAGAAGGGGTAAAGCTTTTGTTATGCGAAAGTACCAATGTGGAAAGCCCCGGTTATAGTATGAGCGAGCGTACTGTAGGGCAAATTTTTCAACGGATTTTTGATGAGAGCAATAATCAGCGTATTATGGTAGCGACTTTTGCCTCAAATATCCACCGGCTGCAGCAAATTATTAATGCCGCGCTTAAGCATAACAGAAAAACGGCTGTAGTCGGCAGAAGTATGGAAAATGCCGTTAGAACGGCTTCGGAGCTTGGCTATTTAAAAATACCCAAAAACTCTATGATTGATATATCGGAGATTAACAAATACACGGATAAGCAATTGGTAATTATAACAACAGGCAGTCAAGGTGAACCCATGGCAGCCCTGTCGAGGATGGCCAGCGGTGAACATCGCCAAGTTGAAATTAAGCCAAATGACAAAGTTATAATTTCCGCCTCGGTAATACCTGGAAACGAAAAAACTATCGGCAGAGTAATTAACGACCTAATGCGCCTTGGTGCTGAAGTTATTTATGAAGGACCTACGGCGGATATCCATGTTTCCGGTCATGCTAAAATAGAGGAGCTTAAGCTTATCCATGCGCTATTAAAGCCTAAATACCTCATGCCTATACATGGTGAATATAAGCATCTTAAGCTTCATAAAGATTTGGCTGTTATGATGGGCATGAATAAAAAGAATGTTTTTGTTATGAATATTGGTGATGTACTCGAGCTTACTGATAAATTCGCAAAAATGGAGGGGAGTGTACCTGCAGGGCAGGTGTTTGTTGATGGTATTGGAGTTGGAGATGTAGGAAATGTTGTGCTGCGAGATCGGAAAATCCTGTCTCAAGACGGGCTTATAATTGTGGTCGTAACAATGGAGCGCCAGAGTTCGGCTATAATAGCAGGACCTGATATTATTTCCCGCGGTTTCGTATATGTGAAAGAGTCGGAAGATCTTATGGACGAAGCCCGTAACATTACTATGAATGCCCTTGAAAAGTGCGAAAAAAACCATATTTCAGATTGGTCTTATATTAAAAATTTGATTAGAGATACACTTAAGGAATTTGTGTGGCATAAAACCAAAAGAAGACCTATGATACTTACTATTATTCAAAATGTGGATTAATGGTGCTTTGCGTCGGCGAGCACTTGCGTTCATGCTTCATAAAACCATACTCGGAAATAAACACAACCCATCATTGAATACAAGTATATTTCAAGCAATGGTCTGCTGATTGTGGCAGTTAATGAAAAAGCGCAGCCGTTACCGTCAGAGAGACTTCTTTATTGACGCCAGGAAGAGGAACTGGATATTAATGACGGGAATATCAATGATTAGGAAAATTAATAGCTACTTCCAATATTTTTAAAGAACCGCCGCAGAATTTGATATGCGGCGGCTTTTCATTTGTTTATTCATAATCAATACCACCGAAAATATCTTTACTTGTACTTGCATAGCTGATATGTTACAATTATAAAAGTCTCAGATACTTAATATAGGTTATAAAATGCAATATATTGCTTTGGAAATTTATGTAAAAAAAATATTGTTTTGCAAAAAAAATGCTTGAAATCAAGGGCAGAACCCTAATTGTGCAGAATCTTATGTGTTTTAAAATAAAGTGATAGTTTTTCTTCCTACGGTAAATAAAATATGTCTATATATATAGGATATAATATGCACATAAAAAGAAATCCTAAGCAATGTGAAGGATTTCTACAGAATTTTAAAAGAGAGGGCAGATCAAAGTGCACAAAAAGAAAATTATTATTGCTATCGTGTTAGCGCTGCTACTGTCAGGGCTGGTAGTGCATTTTGCTTTTTCCCCCTTCGATACTGACCCTGAAGAGTATGTAATTGGCATAGCTGAGGCTGTTTCTGTAACTGCTGTTAAATACTTTGACGGTATTTCAGATCCCCAGAGGATTTTCGATGAGCTTTATTACCCTATTGGCATTGCCGTCATGGATTCATATTTAGTCGTTGCAGACTCTATGTGCGATCGTGTACAAATTTTGGATGGGCAGTATAATGAGCGCATAGGTGCGCCGGGGCGCTTCGGTCTATCTTATGGCAATTCCGGTGCCTTTATAGATGGGTTTCGCGAGTATGCTATGTTTATGAAACCTGCCGGTGTTTTTGCTGCTCATAATGGGGATATTATCATCAGTGATTCCGGAAATCACGCTATTCGCAAAATAACAGGTGCATTCGTAATTACTATTGCGGGCAACGGTATCAGTGGGTTTAGGGATGGGGTTGAAACTCAGGCTCAATTTAACCAGCCTCGTGCTGCCGTTATGTGCGCGGATGGTTTTATATATGTGGCTGATACCCTAAATCATGTTTTACGCCGTATAGACCCAAATGGGTATGTAAGTCTTTTTGCAGGTGCTCCAGGTGAAAGCGGTTTTAATGACGGCTCTTTGGCGGAAGCTAGGTTTTTTCAGCCGTCCGGTCTTTATCTTACGGAAGCCGGAGTCTTATATGTAGCTGATTCCGCGAATCATGCGATCCGCAGGATAGACGGCGGCATGGTAAGCACTGTTGCAGGGCAGCCCGGCGAGGCTGTTAGGTTTTCAGACTATTTTGAAGGCGGGTATATAGATGGATCAAATAACGAAGCCCGGTTTAATTTCCCCAGAGATGTTGCTTTGCTGGCGGATGGCTCTATATTGGTAGCGGATAGTCTAAATCATGCAATCCGTATGATTACGGCTGAATACACCCGGACACTTTTAGGCGGGGGCATGGCCGGACGTTTTCACAGCTCTACTGAAAACTTGCGGCTTACAAGACCGGAAGGTGTTGCAACAGATGGTGAAACTTTGTTTATATCTGATACTATGAATAACCGGGTGCTGGCTGTGCCTTTGACTGACAGGGTTTTGACCGGTCGTCCCTCTCGCGGGCAGATGTTAGAAGAAACCGGACTTACCGTAGACTCAAGGTTTGCTTTTCGCGGTGACATACGCGTATTTTTAGGTGATCAGAGGGTGGATATGGGAAGGGTTCAACCATGGATTAGGGGGGATTCAATCTTTGTACCCATCCGCCCGTTTCTTGAAGCCTTGGGCGCAGTAGTGCATTTAAATGAATCAAGCGGGGAGCTTTCCATATTTATTGGCGACACCGTAACTATCCTTGCCCGGGATTTGGATTATTTTATAATGAGAGGCATAATGGTTACAACATTGAGCGAGCTAACCCGCTTGTTTCCATATACGATAGAATGGTTTCCGGATCTCAGCCTTATCACACTTTATATACCACAAGACCTAAGAGGGGAATAAACTATGTATAAAAAGCTTAAAATTTTTATGACCATTATGTTTTTTGTCCTGTTTGGTCTGACACAATATTTTGTGCTGTTCCCATCAATGGATAATATGATACACGATAATGTGATGGTTTCTGGGCGCAATGTTATGGATAATATTATCATCGTTGGTATAGACGAGCGCAGTATAAATGAAATTGGCAGCTGGCCCTGGCCACGCTTTTTTATGGCGGAAGCAATAACACGCCTTACGGAAATGGGTGCGGCTGCCATCGGCATAAATGTGTTGTACGATACAACCGGTGCCGTGCCTGAATATGACGAAGCTTTACTGAACGCTGCTATGGGAACGGATAGGCTTGTACTTGGCGGTATGGGTATTTTAAGCCCCTTTCAAGATGCCTCTGGGATACTTGAAATAGAGTATTATGTACTTCCTTTTGATGAGTTAGGTGAGATTGTAACCGTAGGGTTTCTAAATGCTATACCAGATGAATCTGACGGTGTAATGCGCCGCTCAGTTACTTCCCTGCGCTTTGGAGATATAACAGTGCATTCTTTTCCTTTTGAGGTTTATCGTACATTTAGCCATGCTATGGGTCGAAATGTGACAGAGGATATCCCTTTAGACAGAGATGGGCAGTTCCCCATTCGTTACGTGGGCGGACCTCAGAGTTTTAACGCAGTGTCTTTGTGGGGTGTAATTAATGAACACTATCCTTCCGCTATGTTTAGAGATGCCATTGTATTAATAGGTCCATACGCGCAAGGTATTGGCGAAGGTGGTTTTACAACACCTATAGAGCGCGGTATTGCTACCCATGGTGTGGAAATATATGCTAATATTATACAAAATTTTTTAGAAGGCGTTTTCATAGTTGATGCCCCTTGGTGGCTTAATTTAGCTGTACTTGCTCTTTCCGGGCTTGTTATTATTTTGATTTTTCAATACTTAAAACCGCAAACGGCACTTATTGCAACGATACTTTTAGTAGCTGCCCTTCTTGCCGGAGCCAGGGTTGCCTATGACAATTTTCATACTATTATAAGAGTTGGAGATACAATATTATTTTTAGGTATATGTTATTTATCGAATTTGATACTTAGTATACTTGCCGCGCAAAATGACAGGCAGCAAATTAAAGATATTTTTGGACGATTTGTCGCCCCTGAAGTGGTTAATGAAATTATCTCCGGCGGTGTTGACATTCAACTTGGGGGCGTTGTGAAAGAAATTACCGCTTTATTCGTAGATATCCGTGGTTTTACGGCTTTTTCCGAAGCAAACCCTCCGGAAAAAGTCGTTAGCATGGTTAATAGGTATTTGGAACTTACAAGTACCGCCATTCAAGAAAATAACGGGACAATAGATAAATTCATCGGAGATGCGACTATGGCATTGTTTAACGCACCCAATAATGTCCCTAACCACGCATTGTGTGCTGTTAATGCGGCTTGGGCTATGAAAAAAGGTGCCGCCGCCTTGCAGAAAGAAATTTTGAAAGAATATGGTGTTGATTTACAGTTTGGCATAGGTATAAATACCGGTGTCGCGGTAGTAGGCAATATGGGCTCCGATTTTCGTATGGATTATACTGCTATTGGTGATGCCATTAATACAGCGGCACGCTTGGAATCTAATGCCGGAAAAGGGCAGATTATCATATCTGATGCCACGTATCAGTTGGTAAAACAATATGTTGAGGTAGAAGAGCTGGGAACGGTTAATTTTAAAAACAAGAGTGTAGGGGTTCTGATTTATGCGGTTGAAAATGTTGAAAATCAGGGGGGCTTACAATGATAAAAAAATGCGTATGTTTTATTATTATATTCTCAATGATTTTTTTACCGCATCCTAATTTTGTCGAAGCTCAGAGCATAGACGATGGTCCAAGGATTGAGTCTGTACGAGGCACAGTTTTCGTGCAAAGGGTAGGGGGGCATAGCCTTGTTCCTGTACACCGCGGCATGAATGTTTATGACGGAGATGTAATTATTACCGGCATGGATTCGACTGCGACCATAATTTATTATGAACAGATGATTATTATGGGTGAACTTACCACATTGTCTGTTAATTCTATATGGCAGCGTCATGGTCGTAACGACAGCACTATTTCCTTAGTTGAAGGCATGATAAAGGTGCGTGTGGATATGCAGCTTGGCGATAGTTCTCGCAATATGGTGCAAGCTGCCGGTACAATTGTGGGTGTGCGCGGTACGAAGTACATACTCACTTACCGCCGTATGATTTTCGGCGACGACGGCACAGGTATAGGGAATCCCTTTGTTCGTATGCTGGTAATAGACGGTGAAGTAGTAGTGGATTTGCCTGATCCGGACAATTTAGGGGATGTAGCCACTTTCGTGGTTACCCCTCAAGGGATGCAGCGTGTGAGTGAGGATATACAAGGCAGGCAAGTACATGGAGAAGTTGAAGCTATACCGGAAATCTTTGCTGTTCCGTTAGAGAGTTTGGATCTTATTATTCTTGAAGCAATAAGGGACGATGCCCGGGTTTTAGAGCAAAATCCGGAGCTTTTTGATCGTATAGAAGAAGCTATTGAATTGCGTACAATAGAAGACGAAATAAGAAGGCAAACTTTACAGGAGCGACCGCCGCCGCAGATTATAACTTCATCTGAAGCGGAAGATATTTTGCCGACTTTGCCGACCCCCGGCACCGGCAGTGAGTCATCTCCGCCTCCGGGAACAGGAACCGGTACTGAACCGTCTCCGCCTCCGGGAACAGGAACCGGTACTGAACCGTCTCCGCCTCCGGGAACAGGAACCGGTACTGAACCGTCTCCGCCTCCGGGAACAGGAGCAGGTACTGAACCGTCTCAGCCTCCGGGAACAGGAGCAGGTACTGAGCCGCCTCCGCCTCCGGGAACAGGTGTCGGCACTGAGCCGCCGCCTCCTCCCGGCACCGGTACTCCGCCTCCGGGAACAGGAACCGGTACTG
>WRBA01000014.1 GCA_009779915.1 Defluviitaleaceae bacterium
TAGAAAAAGTCAAGATGTACATAAAGTGAAACTCTGAACAAAGTGAGGAGTTTCTACATACGGGTACAACGAGACTTTTTGTAGAAAAAGTCAAGATGTACATAAAGTGAAACTCTGAACAAAATGAAGAGTTTCTACATACAGGTACAACGAGACTTTTTGTAGAAAAAGTCAAGATGTACATAAAGTGAAATGCTAAACAAATAGGAGAGCTTTTATGAAATATATCGATCTTCACACCCACACAACATTCTCAGACGGGCTTTATACTCCTAAGGAGTTAATGGAGTATGCTTACAAAAAAGATTTAAAAGCAATAGGGGTTACCGACCACGACACTACAGACAGCCACAAGGAAGCCGCCCATTGGGCATCCCATTATGGTATAGAGTTTGTGCCCGGAGTGGAAATAGAGGCAGCTTATGAAAATATCGAGCTGCATATATTGGGCTATTTTATAGATATTACTAATAAAAACCTCCAAAGTACCCTTGAAAGCCTGCGAAATATGCGTGATAACCGTAATACCAAAATTATAGAAATATTCAAAGAAGACGGTATTAATGCCACTATAGAAGATATACAAAAGCTCACAGGAGATAAGCTTATAAGCCGCCCTCATTTTGCGAGATTTTTAGTTGAGAATGGGTATTATGAATCTGTATCTGATGCTATGAGAAATTATTTGGGGCGCGGAAAAAAAGCTTATGTAGGTCGCCCGCTGCCAACTCCATCCGAAGCTTTTAGTATTATTAAGGAAGCTTCCGGTATACCTGTTTTAGCCCACCCTATCCAATATAGACTTGATTATATTAGAGAAGGAAATATGCTAAAAGAGCTAAAATCCTATGGACTTTCAGGGATTGAGGCTATATATTCTGTAAATAGTTTGGAAGATACTAAGAGATATATAGAATTGGCAAAAAAATACTCCCTCCTTATAACTGGGGGAAGTGATTTTCATGGTGAGATTAAACCCGGGCTGGATTTAGGCACAGGTTACGGTGATTTAAAGGTAAACTACTCGGTTTTGGAAAAGCTTAAGTCTTACAGAGACTCCTAAAAACCCTTATTAACGCGCTCTTTAAACATAATTGTCAGAGTCTCTCCACAAAGAGAATCCTTAAGCTGCCTAATTTGGGTTTGGATACAATCATTACTATCTACATTTGTTATGCTTTGGTAGGTTTTTCCATCTTCCAATCGAGTTTCTGTTATATATTCACCATTTTTAGGTAGTATTTTTTTATCATCTGCCTTAATGATAAAGTTTTTTTCGACAATATCTGATACTGTTCCTTTTAGGAAATAATCATATCCCAAAAGTTCATTCGCCTTATTAATTTCGCCGTTTTTCAAATATTCTCTTATAGTTGTTGAAGATATCTTCTCATTATTCGACAATTCATGAGGTAATATTATGACCTCTATACCCAAATCAGGGCTTATCTCCTGTATCTTCTCCGCATTCCATACCCTGTCTTTTCCAAAAGCAAATCCGGCACCTACCGCCAGTTCTTTAGCACTAAACTGCCCTATGAGTATGTTTTTTATAAAGTCTTCCCCACTCATGCGAGAAAATTCTAAGGAAAAAGGATATTCCACTAATAGGTCTATATCTAGGTTTTTAGCGACTTCCACCCGCTCCTCAAGGGAAAGTATAGACTTAGAGGTTGTGCCCTTAAACACATCCTTGGGGCGAGGATTAAAAGAAAAGGCAACGCTTTTTAAGCCCCGGCACAGTTTAATTTTATTAATTTTTTCTATTAATGCTCTATGTCCTCGGTGAAAACCGTCAAAATTGCCGACAGTCACCACTGTAGACGCATTTTTATAGATAAAATCGCTGCGCTTTACATATAACACTGTTTTTACACCTCATCTAAGTTAATGAGTATGACTTCCGGCTTTAAAAACCCTGTATCTTCAAGGGTGTAAAGCCCAATAAAGCGTTCTTTACCGATATAAAGTCTATATTTATTACCTGCTTCCCATTTCTCACACCGAACATATTTTTGTTCAATCTTGTTGCCGTTTTTAATATACCTACGAGACTCGTCACTTGCATACACTTTAATATAATCTTTCAAAGTCTCATCAGGCGGGATTATGTAATCTGCAATTTTGTCTTCTAAAACCAGTGCTTTTACATCATCTAATTTTATTGAATCCTCAATACAAAAATCACCGCTGACCGTTCTTAAAAGCTCCCCCATAGCAGCACCACAGCCTAATATTTCCCCAATATCCGCACAGAGTGTGCGAATATACGTTCCCTTAGAGCATTTTACTTTTATACGGGCACTTTCGCCCTCATACTCTAGTATATCAATACTGTATATATTGACTTTTCTGGCTTTTCGCTCAACTTCTATCCCTTTGCGGGCAAGATTATAAAGCTTTTCGCCTCCAATTTTAATAGCTGAGTACATGGGAGGTATTTGACTGATTTCACCAATAAATTTCTCTAAAACCCTTGTAAAATCTCTCATATCAACTATAGCAGGGCGATTGTCACAAAGTATATTACCGGTTAAATCCTGTGTATCAGTTCTAATTCCAAAATGTATATTTGCTTCGTAAACTTTATCTGCTGCCATTATATAATCTGCAAGCTTAGTGGATCTACCTAAAACAATAGGCAAAACACCCTGAGCCTGAGGGTCAAGGGTGCCTGTATGACCGGTTTTTACCTTTAATATGCCCTTCAAAATATTAACAACATCATGGGATGTATATCCTTTTTCCTTATACACATTTATTAAACCGTTAAATCCCATTGGTGTTATACCTTTCGCTTATCTGCTCCAGCACCGCTTGCAGAGCCTCTTTAGGCCCCATTTCTATAGTAGCGCCTGCGGCGTTTGCATGACCGCCGCCGCCCCAATGGGAGGCTACAATATTTACATCAAACCCAAGAGAGCGAAAGCTCGCCCTTGATTGGCACTCCCCTGACTGGGAAATGAAAACAGCAATCTCAGAGCCTTTTGTGTTTAGCAAGTACTCACAAATACCTTCTAAATCGGCTCGGCTGGCACCTACATTATCCATATCCTCTTTAGTAATATGTGAATATGTAACAGGCAAATCTTCCATAAATTTCATATTGCCTATAGCTTTTGATAATATCATTGCCTCTGTATAAGTATGGCTGAGCATTATATCAGTGTAAATAGTATTAAAAGGAATGCCATATGACATAAGCTTTGCTACTTTAACCATAGTATCGGGAGAAGTCGATTTAAACCTAAGACCTCCTGTATCAAATATAATACCCGTATAAAGAGCCTGGGCAATTTCTTTATTCATATTACCCATTTGCTCTAATATATCATATACCATTTCGCTTGCAGAGGAAGAAGAAGCATCAACATAGTTGATTTTTCCATAGCTTATATTGCTTATGTGATGGTCGATTACTATAGTTTTATCGGTTTTATCGAAAACTCTCGCAAATCTTCCCATGCGCTCTTTTGCGCCGCAATCACAGCTAATAAACAAGTCCGGCATAAGCCCGGACAAGTCATCGGTTTTTACAAACTCATTGCCCCCTATAAAATGGTAACGCTTCGGGATTTCCTCGAGTAAAACTACAATCTCTTTACCAAGTTTATTAAGGCTCATAGCCAAAGCAAGGCATGAAGCCACCGCATCTCCATCAGGGCTTACATGTCCTGCTATAGCTATAGTAGTACTTCCATAAATTTCTTCTATAATCTGTTTGATTACATTTTGCTTTTGCACCTGATCCATACCTACTCCTCTACGGATTTATCAGAATTAGCCTGAGCTATAAGTTTAGCCATTTTCAAGCTATAATCCAATGAATTATCTAATAAAAATTTAATCTCAGGAGTATTTCTTAAATTTATCTTTTCAGCAATACCGCGCCTAATAAAGCCGGAAGCGTTTTTAAGCCCTTCCATGACCTCTTTTTTCTGCTCATCATCACCCATTATTGAGACAAAGACCTTAGCTTGGCTTAAATCATTCGCCGTCTCCACTTCAGTTACAGAAACCATAGTGGATATACGAGGGTCTTTAAGCTCTGAGCGTAAGATATTAGCGCATTCTCTTAATATTTCGTCATTTATACGCATTAGCCGCTGGCTTGCGCTTTTCGGTTTTTTCCTCATTACCTTGCTATTTCCTCCATTATAAAGGCTTCCACCGTATCTTCCTCTTTGATATCGTTAAAGTTTGTAAAAGTCAGACCGCATTCATAGCCGGCAGCTACTTCCCTCACATCATCTTTAAACCTTCTAAGGGCGGCAAGCTCCCCTTCGTGGATTACAATCCCGTCACGTACTATGCGGACTTTGGCATTCCTTTGCATTTTACCGTCGGTAACATACGCCCCGCCAATGGTGCCAATGCCTGAGGCTTTAAATATCTGCCTGATTGTTGCGTGACCAACGATTTTTTCAGCAAATTCAGGGTCAAGCATACCTTTCATAGCGGCGGTAATATCCTCAATAGCGTTATAGATAACCCTATATAGGCGAATATCCACTTTCTCATCCGACGCAACAGCCTGTGCCGCATTTTCAGGGCGTACATTAAAGCCGATTATAATAGCGTTTGAAGCCGCTGCCAGCATAACATCAGACTCGGTAACTGCACCTACGCCGCCATGTATGGTTCTAATCCGCACTTCCTCATTGGAAAGGCGTTCAAGGCTGTTTTTAACCGCCTCAACAGAACCGGCAACGTCAGCTTTGATTACTATATTCAAATCCTTAACATTACCTGATTGTATTTGGTTAAACAAATCATCAAGGGATACTTTTTGAGGAGTATCTTTAATCATATCCTCTCTGCCCTGTGCAACTACAGTCTCGGCAACCTGCCTTGCCTGCCTCTCATTATCGGCAATATAGAATACATCCCCCGCTAAAGGAACTTCGTTTAAGCCCAAAACCTCAACAGGCATGGAAGGTCCCGCGCTTTTTACTTTCTCGCCCTTATCATCCATCATAGCCCTGATACGACCGTGGCAAGCACCGGCAACAATAGGGTCGCCGATTTCAAGAGTCCCTTCCTGTACAAGTACAGTGGCAACAGGACCTCTTCCTTTATCAAGCTGGCTTTCAATAACCGTACCTCTGGCACGTTTATTAGGGTCAGCTTTAAGCTGGCGCATTTCAGCAACAAGTAGTATCATTTCAAGTAAATGGTCTATACCTGTTTTTTGAAGGGCTGATACAGGGACGCATATAGTCTCCCCACCCCAATCCTCGGTGAGTATATGGTATTCCGTAAGCTCCTGCTTTACCCGCTCAGGATTGGCTGACGGCTTATCAATTTTATTAATGGCTACAATTATTTCAACATTTGCTGCTTTGGCGTGGTTAATAGCCTCAATTGTTTGAGGCATAACGCCGTCGTCGGCAGCCACAACAAGTATTGCTATATCCGTAACCTGAGCACCTCTCATACGCATAGCCGTAAATGCCTCATGACCGGGCGTATCAAGGAAAGTTATAGGTTTGCCCCGCACATCAACAGTGTAGGCCCCTATATGCTGGGTTATCCCGCCGGCTTCACCAATGGTTACGCTGCTCATTCTTATAGAGTCAAGTAAGCTGGTTTTACCGTGGTCAACATGACCCATAACAACAACTACCGGCGGACGCTCAGCTAAACCTTCTTCGCTTGTAACATCCCCTTTAAAAGCCTCCTCGAAAATATCAATCTCATCAGCTTCTTCCACCAAAATATCAAAGCTGTCAGCAATATTGGATGCCGTGTAGTAATCAATCTCTTGATTAATGGTAGCCATTATCCCTATTTTCATAAGAAGCTTAATAATTTCACCTGTTGTTTTACCAAGTTTATCAGCTAACTCCTTAACTGTAATACTTTTGCCCACAGTTATGACTTTTATGCCAATAGCTTCTCTTTCTTGAAGTGCCAATGCTTCTTGCTGCTCTTTTTCAGCCTGAACTTGCTTTCTTCTGTCTTTTTTGCTTAATTTTTTAGTTCTCGGCCCTTGCTTAGCAGTCTTAGACGCATCTTCAAAAATAGATTCCTGCTTAGTTTTTTTGCTTATATCTTTAGACTTATCAGATCTTTTATGAGTTGGCTTTTGTGCCGTTGCCGTCGTGCCGCCTGAAGGTCTGCCGGCACCACCTTGCCCACCCGGTCTTTGTCCGCCGCCTGGAGTGAATTTGCGCCCGTCCCTTCCATCTTTATCCGGTCCGTCTTTCCTTTGAAAACCTTGTCCCGGTGGTCTTTGCCCACCGCCGCTTGGTCTTTGTCCGCCGCCGCCAGGTCCGCCTTCTCTACGCTGCCCTTGATAGGTCGGTCTATCACCTTGAGGTCTTTGACCTTGATACGGGGGTCTATCACCTTGAGGTCTTTGACCTTGATACGGGGGTCTATCACCTTGAGGTCTTTGACCTTGATACGGGGGTCTATCACCTTGAGGTCTTTGACCTTGATACGGGGGTCTATCACCTTGGGGTCTTTGACCTTGATACGAGGGTCTATCACCTTGGGGTCTTTGACCTTGATACGAGGGTCTATCACCTTGAGGTCTTGTGCCTTGAGACCGCTCCCCCGGTGGTCTTTGACCTTGGGGTCTGTCTCCGGTTGGTCTTTGACCTTGCGGTCGCTCCCCGGTTGGTCTTGCTGCCGGTCTTTGTGTTGTGTTTTCAAAAGAGCCTGGTGTTCTCGAAACAGCCTCTTCCGAAGGACGCACAGGGGCAGCCCTCTTTTGAGCCAAGTCCTCCGCGGCAGGTTTTACCGCTTCTACCTTACGTTCAACAGACTGATGCTCAACAGTCGGTCTTTCATCAGCCCTTACCGGTCTTGCCTGAGTCTGCACAGGTCTTTTAACCACTTGCTCCCTAAGCTGTGGCTGCGATCTCTCCACTTGAACCTGCGGCTTTGGCTTATCTTCAGCCGGCTTCTGCTTTTTAGCAGGTCCTTGCTCTTGGGTCATTTTGGCAGTATTAGCCGCAGCATTTCTAAAAAAATTCCTAACGGTGCTGGTTTCATCATCGCTTAGGTTAGATGCCGCCTTTTTGTCTTTTATATCTAATTTATCCAGAAAATTAAGCAGTTCCTTACTGCTTATCGCAAATTCTTTTGCTAATTCATGAACTCTGATTTTCGGCAAATATGCCCACCTCCATACTATATACCACAGGGTCTAATCTCGTATAAGCTCTTTAATTTTGTCCGAAAGCCCCCTATCTGTAATAACAACCACAGGTCTGTTAGCTTTACCTATGGAATTGCTCAAGTCCCCCCTAAATCCTTTTACAAAAAACTCTACGCCATAATATTTAGCTTTATTTGTAAATTTCTTCTTAGTATTGTCAGATGCATCCTCAGAAATTATAACAAGCTGCCCTTCGCCTTTAGCAATTGCGGCAACACAAGCCCCTTCGCCGCTTTTAAGCTTTCCCGCTTTTTGAGCTAAACCAATGTAGGAGTAGGCTTTTTTGTCAATATTAATCATTGGCTTTCCTCCAGTTCAGCTTTCAAAACTTCATAAACCTCAGCCGGCACAGCAGACTTAAAAGACCGCTCAAGCCCCTTTGATTTATGGGCTTTTAAAAGGCAATCCCCATTCGGGCAGACATAAGCCCCCCTGCCTGCTTTTTTCCCTGTAACATCTACGGAAAATTCCCCTTCTTCCGTTTTAACAATTCTGATTAATTCCTTCTTGTTCTTCATTTCCTGGCAGCCTGTGCATTTTCTAAGAGGAATTTTTCTTTGCTTCATAATTTCACCGTCAATAATTAATAATCAGTAATTAAGGGATAGGCTCTAAGAGTTTTCCTTGTTATCTTCTTCATCAATTATCTCATCATCTACATATTCGTCTTCGTAATGCTCTTCATCGTAATATTCGCCTTCGTAATATTCATCTTCTTCGTAATGTTCACCTTCAGTGTAGCCCGTTTCGTCAAACATCTCAGCAAATTGAGTCGTCGAGAAAAACCCTTCCTCTTCCGCTTGAGATTCACTCTTAATATCTATCTTCCAGCCTGTAAGTTTTGCCGCAAGGCGCGCATTTTGCCCTTCCTTGCCTATAGCAAGAGAAAGCTGATGATTAGGAACCACCACAGTAGAACTCCCCGTCTCCATATCAGGTATAACCGCAATAACCTTACTTGGGCTTAAGGCTGCCGCTATAAATTCATGAGGCTCATCGCTCCAATTTATTATATCGACTTTCTCCCCCCCAAGTTCTGCGACTATTAAATTTACCCTATAACCATTTTGCCCTACACAAGCTCCCACCGCGTCAATATCAGGATTTTTTGAATATACGGCAATTTTACTCCTCGAGCCGGCTTCTCTTGAAATTGACTTTATTTCCACAACTCCTTCAAATATCTCAGGCACTTCCTGCTCAAACAAACGCTTAACCAAATCCGGATGAGTCCTGGACACGGAAACCATAGGTCCCTTAGGGGTTTGTTTTACTTCCACCACATATACTTTAACCCGCTCGCCAAAACGGTATTCCTCCCCTGCTATTTGCTCATTAGGGGCTAGTACAGCATCAATTTTACCTGTTGCTATAATTATGTTTTTACCTTCTTTGCGCTGTATGGTTCCGTTTAGGATTTCCTTCTCTTTGGCAATAAATTCGCTGTATAAAATCTCCCTCTCAGCTTCCCTGAATTTTTGTACAACTACCTGCTTTGCTGTTTGAGCAGCTATACGGCCAAAATCTTTCAGCATCGCAATTTCATCAACAATATCGCCTATTTCATAATGAGAATCTATCTGCCTTGCATCCTCCAACAAAATTTCTGTTACAGAATCCTCTAAAACTTCCACAACCGTTCGTTGTTTAAAGCATTTAACAGCTCCGGTGTTTCTATCAAGAGTTACTTTAATATTAGTACGTGAGCCAAAATGCTTTTTACAAGCTGTTACTAAAGAAGTTTCAATAGCTTCAAATATTACCTCCGAGTCTATACCTTTTTCTTTAACTATCTGATTTAGCGCATCAATTAATTCCATATTGTTGCTCATTTTTCGTTAATCCCCTCCTATTATAAGTGAGTATACTCCCGAGGGGAAAAACATCCCCACTCTTCATAATTTAAACTTCCAAGACCCAAATCCATCAAATGCCTTCTGTCATTAAGGCGAACTATTGTTTTTTTTTGCCCAGTCTATTTCAGAAATCGCCGTATTATCAGCCCAATTTATATAATCTACATAATGACTTGGCTTTTCTAACAAACAATTAATTAAAGCTCTCTTTGTAATCCCGTGAGATACTATTAAAATATTTCCACTTATACCTATTGGCTTTAGCTTCTCTTCTATAAATATATTGCATCTTTTAATAAGAGCCTCCAAATTTTCCCCTTCCGGTATTACTGCTTTTGAGAGTCCGCTTGCAGTATCGGCGTTAGGGTATCGCTCACTCTGCTCCTCCCATGTAAGCCCTTCAATTTTTCCGAGAAACATTTCGTGTAAATTATCGCATATTTCAATTTCCCCTTTGCCGCCAGTAATTATCTGCGCCGTTTGCTTTGCGCGAATCAAAGGGCTTGAGAAAATCCGGTCAAATACAATTTCTTGCAAATATTTTTTAGCGGCTTTAGCCTGCTTTATCCCTTTTTCTGTAAGAGACAAATCAGTTGTTGACATTACTCTGCCCGAAATATTACTATAACTTTCACCATGGCGTACAATATATAGTCGCATACTCCTCCTAAAAAATAACCGCAAGCCTGCAAATTGCCACATCAGTAAGTTCAAATTCAAGCTTTTCGAACTCTTCGCCTTCGATTACAATTTTTTCATCAAAGAACCCTAAAAGCTTGCCTTGAAACTCTTTTGTGCCGTTTTGTGCCTGATAAAGCTTAACATCTACCATCCGCCCGGCGTATTTTTCATAATCGCCTTTGGTTTTAAGAGGTCTGTCTATTCCCGGGGAGCTTACTTCTAATATATAGGCTTGCTCAATAATATCCTCAAGGTCAAGCCTTGCTTCAAGGGTACGGCTTATCCCTTCCAAATCATCTATGGTTATGCCGCCTTCTTTATCTGCAAAAACCCGCAAAAACCAGTTGCCACCTTCTTTTACAAATTGCAAGTCACAAAGTTCATAAGGCTTATCCGCCAGATATTCATCAATATAGCTTTTAACCTTCTCTAAAACATCCTTTGCCTGCATAAGCCCGCCTCATTTCATGTATAACTTGCTCAACTGCAAATAACAAGAGTGGGCGAAAACCCACTCCTAATCAGTACATCAGCAAATCATTAACTTGCTACATTATACCAGCCATTTTATAAAAAAGCAAGTTTTAATTTGCTTTTATGGAAATTATACTAAAATCCTTACAAAACAGTGCCGTAAAGGCACTGTTTTGTAAGGATAAGCCGCGCGGCTTGCACAACGCAGCCCACTTTTGAAACAGTATCAGATTAATTGCAAGCAACAATCTGATACTGTTTCAAAAGAATTTAAGTATAATTATAGATGGCTAATTGCTGCAACGCGATTATATCAACTATCTTTTTTTGAATAACTGAATTTAAGCTTTTTAAATGCATACCATTTTCTATTTGATCGTATAAATCAGACATTTCTTTTACAACATTATTCTCAATTTCTATAGCTTCTTTAATGCTATGCCTTAAATTGCCGCATTTCATAATAGGAACATCTTTTTCAGTATAAGCCGCCCCAGTCATCTTGCTATATAAAGAGCCCAAAATAAGCTTTCGATTGCCTGCATTATCCGCTATGCGGCTTAAAGTCGAGCGCGTCTCTGTATCCCTTGCAAATTCACTCAAATTAGTATAAAAACGAAAGGCATTGCCTTCTCCCTGTATAAAGCCTGAAATTGTGGAGGAATGACTGTTGCTTGCCGTACCGGTATTAGACATCGCAGGGCTGTTAACACCCATAGCAGGTGGAAGTCCTGTATTTACATGCTCTGCAGGGTTGTAAGGCTCAAAGGCAACAGGTCCTGCAGGCTGCATAGGTTGCTGCGCGGCAGACATAGGATTCATTGGGTTCATTTGATTCATTTGATTCATCGAACTCATAGGATTTATCTGACCCATAGGATTCATTGGGTTCATTCCATGCCCTTGCATTGTACCTTGGAACTGGTTTCCTTGATTTATAAGATTTGGCAGCCTGAAATTATTTTGATATCCGCCTTGAAATTGCCTGTTCCCTTGCATTTGCATATTATTATGATAAGGCATTTGCCGTCCCATTTGCCGTCCATAAGCTTGATTTTGATTAAAGTAATTCATTCCCCTAACACCTACTTTTTCTAAAATCGTCGGCGAAATTATCGGTAATATGCCCGATATCCTCGCCGACTATATAAACGAAGCGCGCTCCGGATCTATAAATATTATTTTTTGCGCCGCTATACTCCGGCACCCTTACTTTAAAAGCCTCCATGACAATAAAAAAAGCACTCATCACAATTATGCAAACTATCAGCACATAAACCGTCGTTTTGCCCATAAGAGCCTCCCTCGAACTGCCATTTATTACACTATATTCAATGAGAGGACGAGGGGTGAATAATTTGTACTGAAATGCAAATTTAATATAAATATTATTATGAGATATGTTAAAATTAAAGGATGATTACATTAGAAAATATTAACAAAACTTTCCGTGTGGCTAAGCGCCAGGCGGGTTTTAGCAATGCCTTTAAAGCGTTATTTTCCCGTGAGTATGAGCATATTCACGCTCTTTCTAATGTAAGTTTCACTATTAATGAAGGGGAGATGGTAGGCTATATAGGTCCTAATGGGGCAGGCAAAAGTACTACTATCAAAATTATGTGCGGTGTACTTACTCCTGAGAGTGGTATATGCCAAATAAACGGTTTAACCCCTTGGAAGCATCGTATATCTCATGTTAGAGAAATTGGCGTAGTCTTCGGGCAGCGAAGCCAGCTTTGGTGGGATGTGCCTGTAATTGACAGTTTTGAGCTGATTAGGGATATTTACAAAACCGACCGGATTGCTTATAAAAAGAATTTGGAAGAACTCTCACATTTGCTTGAGCTTACGGAAATACTTAAAACTCCTGCAAGGAGCCTTAGCCTCGGGCAGCGTATGCGCTGCGAAATTGCAGCGTCTCTTTTGCACAGCCCCAAAATCCTCTTTTTAGATGAGCCTACTATTGGGCTTGATGCACCTTCTAAGCTTGCTGTACGGCAATTTATTAAGGAGCTTAACCAAAAAAATGGCACAACTGTTCTTTTAACCACTCACGATATGCAGGATATTGAAGCGTTAAGCGAACGTATTTTGCTTATTGGGAAAGGTAAAATACTCCTGGACGGCAGCCTTAACGAGCTTAAAAAACGCGCCACCAACCGTAAAACTCTCATAATCGAATATGCAGGCAAGCCTCCTGAAATTTGTGAGGGCATGAGCGTCATTGAAGACAAAAACAAGCGTATTATTATCACCTTAGACCCTGACGTCATCTCCATAACCGACGCAATATCTAGGCTTTCAGCAGATACTGCTATTTCCGATTTATCCATAGCTTCAATAACCGCCGAGGAGATGGTAGCGGCACTTTATAGGGAGTACTCTATATGAAAAAATACTTCGCAATCTTTCACATACGTTTTGTAAATACTTTGCAATACCGTGCTGCGGCTCTCGCCGGCTTAAGTACCCAATTCGCATGGGGCTTTATGCTGATTTTTTCATTTGCCGCCTTTTATCGCGTTAACCCTAACTCTTTTCCTATGGAATTTTCTCATACAGTCTCATTTATTTGGATACAGCAGGCTTTCCTTGCCCTTTTCGCACTATGGTTTTGGGATGACGATATTGCAAACTCTATACTGGACGGCGGCATAGCCTATGATTTGGTGCGTCCAATAAACCTTTACGGCAAATGGTTTAGCACATCCGCCGCAAAGCGGCTTGCAAGGGCAGTTTTACGATGTATACCTATATTGTTTGTGGCATTTATTTTGCCTGCCCCCTATCGCTTGATATTACCTCCAAGCCTGTTGCAATTTGCTTTGTTTATACTGTCAACCACTTTAGGCTTAGGTGTGGTGGTAGCCTTTGCCATGCTGGTCTATACCTCTTTGTTTTATACTGTCTCTCCTTCAGGGATTCGTGTTATGGTTATGGTACTTGGGGATTTTCTTTCAGGGGGTATTGTCCCTCTGCCCTTCTTTCCGGCACCGGTTAGGAATGTGGTTGAGCTTTTGCCTTTTGCGTCAATGCTAAATATGCCTGCTCGTATATACAGCGGCAGTATTGCAGGTATGGATGCTTTGAGTGGTATACTCCTCCAATGTTTTTGGCTTGCTGCGCTTGTGCTTATAGGCACCCTCATTAGCCGCCGGGTACTTAAGAGAGTAATTGTACAGGGAGGTTAATATGGGGCTTTATATGAAGTTTTTCTCTATGCATCTTAAAAGCCAAATGCAATATAAAACCTCTTTTTATTTTACTGCCCTTGGGCAATTTCTCGCTTCTTTTACGGTGTTTTTAGGGATTTATTTTATGTTTTCTATCTTTGAAGAGGTTGAAGGCTTTGCTTTTTCGGAAGTTTTACTTAGTTTTGCAGTTATGCTTATGGCTTTTTCCTTGGCGGAAATGTTTGGGCGTGGTTTTGACCTCTTCCCGCGTATGTTAGGCAACGGACAGTTTGACAGGGCTTTAGTACGACCGAGAAGTATTATATTCCAAACTCTTGCAATGCAAATGGATTTTACCCGTCTTGGGCGCGCAGCCCAAGCTCTCATCGTTCTTATTTACGCAATCCCAGCCAGCGGCGTACATTGGAGCCCGGATCGGTTTTTCACCCTTTTTCTAATGATAGTATGTGGTAGTTTGATATTTTTTGCCCTGTTTATGATATATGCGGCATTTTCCTTCTTCACAGTGGAAGGACTTGAGTTTATGAATATTTTCACCGACGGCGGGGTACAGTTTGGACGTTACCCTTTCTCTATTTACGGTGAGGGAATACTGCGCTTTTTAACTTTCGTAATTCCTTTGGCTCTTGTCCAATATTATCCGCTTTTGTATTTACTTGGCAGGGAGGATAGTCTTCTGTATATGTTTGCCCCTTTAATGGGTACAATATTCTTGCTTCCGGCTTACGGCTTTTTCCGTTTTGGGCTTAGTCAGTATAAATCCACCGGTTCTTAGCGACAATTACCGACAATATGTTGCAAAACCTGTTGCTATGGTAAACCTTTTGTGGTAAGCTTTTCGTAATGATTTTAAAAGAGGTATTTTTATGTCAAATAAAAACTCGATTTATGGTATTATATTACTAACTGTCATTTGGATAATACTCCGTGAGAGCATTGATTATTTAACTGTAATAATAGGAGTTATTGTAAGTATATGCTGCATATATTTTTGCCGCAAGCTTATCCCCTTGCCTAAAACTCCCAAGATTAAGTTTCTTCGTTTTATGATATATTTACTGTTTCTTTTCGGGCAGGTATATACTGCCGGTTTTTTTGCCATAAAAGTAATTTTAACTGACGCTCATATAGAAATTGTGGAGATTAGGACAAAAATGTCCAGTATGTTTTTTAAAACTATTCTGGTTAACTCTATTACTTTAGTACCCGGTTCTGTTTCCCTTGGGCTTCAAGGTGATAAAATAACCGTACTCTGGCTGCAGCAAAAAACCAAAGACGCTTGCGGCGAATCTATAGAAAAAGCTGATGAAATACTCATTGGCAAACTTCAAAGGATGCTTATAAAAGCTGAAAGGTGATTGGTGATAGGCAATATGGTCTTTTTATTAGTAATTCTAGCCTGTTTACCCTTTTATTTTATAAGAGTTGTAACAGGTCCAACAATATGGGACAGGCTTCACAGTCTTAACCTTATATCTGTTAAAGTTTTATTGTTTATTATACTTTTTGCCTCTCATTTAGAGGCTTCATATTTGTTGGACATTGCTATTGTATATGCCCTTTTAGGCTTTATAAGCACTGTTTTTACGGCACTCTTTTTCTTAGAGCGGATTAGGAATTTAAAAGGCGGTGATGACTAATGGTGCTGCTTGGTGATATTATTATTGGTTTAGGTACTCTTTGTATACTTATTGGCATTATCGGTTTTGTTAAATATAAAAGTTTTTATACAAGAATATTGGTAACAACAAAAATTGAAACTGTTGGGGTAATTACAATTATCATTGGTGTGGCTGTCAGGCATGGTCTTAGCTTTTTCTCTCTTAAAGTGCTTTTACTTATGATAATGATGATTATTATTAATCCATTGGTTTCTCATGTTATAGCCCGCTGCGCTTATTTAACAGGCTATAAAGCTGATGGAAAAATCAAAGATAATAACCCCTATGAAAATAGCGAGGAGAATTAAGATTTATGATAGGCACTGGATTTATTTTACCTATATTCATTTTTTTCTGGATTATCGGTGCGGTTCTTATTGTTAAGGAACAGCATATCCACCGCTTACTTGTAACTTTAGGGATTTTTTCCTGTATTTCTTTTGCTTGTTATTTGCTTTTAGCCTCTCCTGATGTGGCAATGGCACAGGCTGTTATCAGTGTGTTTGCAACCATTACCTTTATTGTAGCTTTTGAGAAATATTATAAATACGCCGACCGCTCTGTAATACAAGCAAAACCATCTATGGTGAAATTTTTGGCTCCTCTTTGTTTTTGCATAGTCCTTGCCGCTATGTTTATTTATTTTATACCTGACTATCCTTTTGCCACAGCACTCCGTGACCAATATGTCTCAATGTTTAAGACTGATATCGGCGGAGAAAATGCGGTAACAGCAATTTATTTAGGCTATCGCTTGTATGATACGGTGTTTGAGGCATTAATACTCCTTGTGAGTATAATGGCTGTAATTCATTTATCTCATTATAAAGACCTTGCCGCACCGAGAGGTATGCCCAGTGAAATCCAAAACTCTGATATTGCCGCTGTAACAATACGCCTTGTTTGTCCTATTATGATGCTTTTATGTATTTTCCTTATAGCCAATGGGCATATATCCCCCGGCGGCGGTTTTCAAGGCGGGGTTGTAGCAGCGTCCTTATTCGTTTGCAGGTATATGATTCACGATCTTTATGATATACCTATTGTACAGGTAATCAATTTTGAAAAATTTATATTTGTGGGAATTGTGCTTTTAGGTGCCCTTTTCATCTATTTAAGTGTGCAAACTTATTTCCCTATAAACCAAACGGCTTACTTAGTTGCTATGAATATGCTTATAGGTTTAAAAGTCGCTTGTGGCTTCCTAATCGTATTTTACCGGTTTATCGCCTTTGAAAGGAGATAGAGATGAGTTCGAATATGCTTGAAATTGCATCTGTATTTATGTTTTTTATAGGCTTTTATGGGGTCATTACAAGTAAAAGTATTATTAAATCAATTGTTGCTATTTCATTAATGGAGGCGGCAGTGGTTGTGTTTTTCCTAAGCTTTGGCTTTATTGACGGGATTATGCCCCCAATCGGCACTGATTTAGTCAATGTTGCTGACCCTCTGCCCCAAGCTTTGATGATTACAGCGATTATAATCGGCGTTGCAGTTACTGCCGTTAATTTAACTATGATGATTTCATTATGCCGACAGTTCAACACAATGGACTGGGATGATGTAAGAAAGGATACCGAATAACAAATGCTTTCTTTCTTTCCAACACTTCCAATTATAACAGCAGTTTTTTTATATGTATTCCCTTTTAAAAAAGCAGGGAAGGCTATTGCAATTTTAGCCCAAATGGCTTTGGTTGCCGCTTCTTTTTATCTGTTTTTCGCGGTCAGGCAAGGAGATATAATTGACCCTATAGGCAATTATGATGGTGTACTCGGGGTTATTTTACGGGCGGATACTCTTGCAGCGGTTTTCGTTGCCCTTGTGGCGTTTATTTTCTTTGTTGCGGCACTTTATCGCTTTCATGAGGATGATGGTAAGCTTTTTTGGTTTTTCCTATTTATTTGGCAAGGACTGTTAAACGGTATTTTCCTGACAGGTGATATGTTTAACAGATTTGTTTTGATTGAGGTTGTAACCGTTGTTGTTTCGGTTATGATTATGTTTAACAGGGATAACCGCTCACAGTATGACGGGCTGCTTCATTTGATGGTAAATACTGTTGCTGTTAAATTTTATTTGTTTGGTATTGGCTTTGTATATAGGCTGACAGGCACCCTTGATATGCACGCCGCAAGGGTGGCGTTGGCTCAAATAGATAATTCCTCATTGGTACTGCCATTTGCCCTTGTTATGACAGCCGTTACTCTAAAGTGCGCTCTGGCACCTCTTTTTAGCTGGTTTCCTAAAGCAGCAGGGACTCCGGGGGCATCTACCGTAGTTTCGACAATTCTTTCCGGCTTGCATATTAAAAGCGGTATTTATATGTTTATCCGCTTTCAGGCTCTTTTTGGTGAAATTGACGCTTCCGGATTTTTCCTGATTATTGGAATTATAACAGGTGTTGTAGGCTTTATGTGGGCCTTGTCCCAGTCGGATATTAAGCTGATACTTGCTTACAATACAATTTCCCAAATGGGTTTGATTATCGCAGGGCTTAACCTTTCCGACAATTATGCCCATGTAGGCAGTATATACCATGTTATAAACCATACTTTGTTCAAATCAGCATTATTCTTATGTGCGGGCTTGGTAGCAAAAGCTTACGGAACTAGGGATACGTCTGAAATACGCGGCGTATTTAAACGAATGCCTATTGTGGGTGCGGCAATTTTAATGGCAATTCTTGGTATAACCGGCACCCCCTTCTTTAATGGAAGTATTTCAAGGTATTTTATCCTATCCGGTGCGGGGGTGGCTACAACCGGGGCTATAATGCTTATTAATTTAGGCACTATTTTGGTATTTATTAAATATTCCATTATGCTTTTTGGACAGCCTAAGCCCGGGCAGGGAGCTGTACCAATAGATAATTTTAAAAAAGCTTCCGTTTTAATACTAGGGATTTTGTGCTTTGCCGGAGGTATTTTTGGAGAAGAGCTTATTAGATTCCTGTTCAACGTAACAGCAAGTGTTGATGCGGCAGGGTATTTTGAAAAGACTATTTTCTTTATACTTAGCGGGCTGGCAGGGTTTTTGATATATAAGTATTATTTAAAAACAAGTAAACTCCTTGCAAAAGTAAGGCAGGTAGAAATAGGGTTTAGAAGTATGTGTACTTTAATGGGTATATTTTTTGCTGTTTTGTTAATTGCGACTCATTTAATAGTTTAAGAAGTATATTAAATGACTATAAAAACCTGCTGCGCTACGCGCAGCAGGTTTTTATGAGAAAATACTAAGGCTCTATAACTTTTTTGCTGGTTTGCTTATTATTGCCACCTGTATCAGGCCCTATAGACGCATTACTATCGTTACTGCCTTGAGGCGATGGTATATTGTACATCTTTGCGTAGGTATCAGCAACCTCATTATCTATAGCTTGTCCTTGCATAAGCCCTGTACTGTCATTTGACGATACCGGCTTAGTATCCCAGAAAGCCTTTCTAAGCTCTTCTATCGTTTTTTCATCAGGCATAAAAGTACCCTCTTTCATATTTGGTACTTTTATTATCAAACATTTACGGATATTTATACATACCCTTGATTACAAAACTCTTCGCGCAGTCATATAAGTCCTTATGTAATACGGCTCGTAAAGGCTGGAAATAACAACTCCCCATGTTCTTCTGGAGCTGGAGGAGTGGATGAAATCCCCATTTCCTATGTATAGACCTATATGGGATATTCCACCATTGCCAACTGTGTCAAAAAACACCAAATCCCCAGGCAGAAGCTCGTATCTGCCTACAGGCACACCATTTCTTGTCATGGCTGCAGAATTTCTGTATAAAATTATACCAAAATCTCTAAACACATGATGTACAAAACCTGAACAGTCAACCCCTACCCTTAAATCATTGCCTGCCCATAAATAAGGTGTTCCCAGAAACTGTTTGCCATGGGCTATTATCTGCCCTGCTAAAGTACTTGTATCAATGGGACCTGAACCATAATGTATTTGCACAAATTCCCTGCTAAGATAGCCTATATAACCGTCAAATGTAACCCTTGCCCATTCAGGGGTACGGTGAAGTACATCAACTGTGGTGCCGCCCGGAACTAAGGTAATAATATCCGTATAGGTAGAGGGACCGCTTCTAAGCCTCAGCCCTGAGCCTGTAAAGGTTGATACAACAGCGCGAGGGGCGTCGCTGCTTTGGATTACCGGAGGCTGATTTGCCGAAACCCCCTGACTGGTTTGAACAGGTGCGGCAGGCACCAATACCTCCTGAACTATTGGTGGAGTAGATGCTGAAGCTTGACGAAGCTCGCCGATAAAACCCCCTGAAACAAAATCTTTGCTTATGTAAGCTAAAGAGCCATTATGCTCTATTTCAACCCAATTGTCCACTATACCAAGGGCTGTGATATTTGTCCCTTGGCTAAACCTATCCAATATCACCGCTTCCAGCGAGGGGTTGTCCCTTATATTTACACCATTGCCGCTTACAGTAGCATAAATCCTGACTATTTCCACAAAATCTGTTGATATAAACGCCCTGATTCCATCAACTTCGATCACGAAAAAGTCGTTTTCCGCCCCTAAAATTTCCACAGCTTGTCCTGTGTTAAATCTGGTAATTATTGCGGAGTTTGTATTCGATTCACTGCGTACATTAAGATTATCAACTTCAACAACCCCAAAAGCTGACGCAAAAACTAAAGCTTGCAGTGCCATTATCATTAGCCATGTTGTAAGTAAAAACCTGAGAAATTTTTTCATAAATCTCATAAAAAATCCTCCCTTATGACATGTGGATAACATATTTATAACTTGTTACGTAAATGTTACGAAATTATTATATAAAATCTACCAAGATTTGTCAACAAAAATCTTCAAATTTTAAGTAATTTTTAGTATATTTTACATCTATTGATATTTTTTATTGATTAATAATTTTGTAATTTGTAAATACTATCTCTGTCATTTTTATGTCAAAAAGCAAAGAAAGGATTTTTTACTATGAAATTTTCAAAGTCTAAATATGCCATAATATTGGCTTGTATACTGGCTTTTCTTTCTGTTTCGGCAATATCTGCCGCACCTATTGACTATAGATATTACCAAAAAGAAGGCTCACAAAAAAAAGAAGTACTGTCTAAATTCAGTACAAAATTTAATAGCGGCGCAAAAGCACGAACTCATAATATGAAATTGGCGTCAGTAGCTATAGATAATTATGTGCTTAGACCCGGTCAAACCTTTTCTTTTAACGAAGTTGTAGGCTATGCCGGACCTCAGCAAAACTATCAAAAAGCTGTAATCTTTGTAGATGGAAAAGAAGAAAAAGCCTATGGGGGAGGAATTTGTCAAGTAAGCTCAACATTATACAATGCCGCTATGGAGGCAAAGCTCGAAATAGTTGAAAGACACCCTCACTCTAAAGCAGTTGGATATGTGGAAAAAGGTAAAGACGCCGCAACAAGCTATGGCGGCGTAGATTTGAAGTTTAAAAACAATCATCCTTTTCCTGTTATTATTAATTCTTATACAAGTGATGATACTTTTACGGTTGAAATACTTCGGTAGTTTTCACAAAAAACAGCCCGAGACGCCGCCATGGCAGACTGGGCTGTTTTATCCTATTATCTATTTACTCCAATCAATTACCACACAAAGATAATTTTCTTTATCAGACATAAGCCCGTGGTATGCTTCCTGTATTTCATCAGGCTTTATTACATGGCTTATTATTTTATTTGCGTCTATCCTGCCCTTTTCTAAAAGGCTTTCAAAATACCTTAAATTACGTGTAACGCTAATTCGGCAGCCCTCTGCACTGCGAAGAGGGTAAAGATTGTTAAATGCACCTCTTACGCTCAACATATTCATATGAATACGGTTAAAAACCTTTGTAACATTCATATCAATATCGGCACGAGGAGTCCCCATAAGAATAACTTGCCCATGAGTTTGTGCGGAGAATACGGCATTTGCTATTGCGCGGCTGTCGCCTGTTACATCTGCACAAATATCAGCACCAAGTCCCCCTGTCATTTTTAATATTTCTTCAACTTGCTTATCAGGCGGAGTATCTACGCATTCGCTAATACCAAGGTTTTCAGCTATTTTGCACCTAGTCTTTGCAGGATCAACTCCAATAACCCTAAGCCCCATTTCTTTATACAAAGCAGCCACTAAAAGCCCAATAGCACCAAGACCAAAGACCGCAGCACTGTCTCCCGGCTTTATTTCACCTGCCGCAACAGAACTTACGGCTATTAATCCAAGATTGTAAAGTGATGCCAGTTTAGGAGATATGTCTCCCTCCATCTTGAATATGCTTGTCCCTTGGGTTTTCTCCCCATTTTCAATACGGCAAACTGAGGCGTGAGGACCTGAATAATATACTCTATCACCAATTTCAATATCTTTAAGACCACTTCCCTTAGCAATAACCTTCCCAACTGACGAATAGCCGGGCCGCACAGGATAAGAAAAGCCTTTTTTTATAGCAAAAACCCTCGAAAGCTCTGTTCCCGCACTTATCATTGAAAACTCGGCTTCTATAACTGCCTCATTTTCCGAAAGATTGGATATATCCACCTCTTCCGTTTGTATACTTGCCTCCCCTACTCCTGTTACTGATACATATTTACTAAGCATAGTAACGCCCCTTTCAGAGAGTGTCCACTGGAAATTTACAGGAAGTTTTTCGGCTGATTTTCCGCCACTCTTCGTTGCGCTCTCCTAGCAGTCATTCTCCGAGAATGCGTCGTCGAGCGCGCCTCGATTAACAGAAAATCAGGCTCGAAACCCATTCCAGAATTTTCCAGTGGACACCCTCTAAAGTTATATTCCAAACAATTTTTCGATAGCCGCAGCAACTCCGTCTTCTTGAACTGATGATGTTATATAATCCGCGGCTTTTTTAGCCGACTCACGACCTCCGTCAAGTGCAACTGCAAAACCTGCAATTTCAAGTAAATTAACGTCATTGCCGCTGTCACCAAAGGCAATAACATTGGAAATATCAAGCCCTAAATGCTCACAAAGCCTAATAGCACCACTGCCTTTGTGTATGCCTATAGGCGTAATTTCAATATCTTTGCCGTCAGTTGAAGGCATTTCAACATTGCAAGCCTCACGGATTTTTACTCGTCCCTCAGCACAAGCCTCCGCTGTTTCAAAGCGGCAGCCAAGTTTAAATATTTGCTCATCAACATTTGCCACATGGGCTAAAAGGTTGTCATACGTAGGATAAATTTCCTTAGGTGCGCTGCCGTCTTTAGGGACTTCCAGCTTAATATTCCTTCTAAGAAGCTCAAGATGCTTCGGTGTTAAGCTGCTTTCACTTTTAAATGCCGCAAAATAAGCGTCTGTAAGAGAGTCAATAACCCTAAGAACCGAATCTGCCTCATCACGCTCAAAAGGACGCTCAGAAATCGAACAATTCTTTTCAAAGTCCCAAATTAAAGTGCCATTTGCTAAAACGCCATATCTAAAAATCCCTAAATCCCTAATACTATCAGGAATGCCGTATTGCATACGTCCTGTTGCAAGAACAGTGATAATACCTGAATTTGAGAGCTTTACGAGTGCCTTTTGCACCGCCTCACTAATACGCCCATCATGAAAAATTGTACCGTCTACGTCAAAAGCTGCTAGTTTAATATTGTTTTTGTCAAATGTTTTGTTCATTTAATAGTCCTTTCGTGCTTTATCTAGCCGTATCCGCCGGAAACGCTATATCCGCGGATTTACGAGCTTTATCTAATAATTCCATAATTTTTAAAGTCTTATCCAGGAATATATCTCGCTTTTTAAAGTCTTTTGAGTCAAATATATTTTTAAAATCCGCAATTTCAAAATAAAGGGTATTCCGCTCTTCTTGCACATTAAAACACTCTTCACAATTACCCCCTGAGAATAAAGTAAAGCCAATACAACGGCTGCTTTCAGCCTCGACATATATAAAGCCTTGCTCCCCTTGGATTTGAACGAAGTTGTTTGAGCGGCTGTCTTTTGCGGCAACAGATGTGGCTATAAAACCATCATATTCACATATAAGAACACCGGAGGTATCAATCCCATTTTCAGCTTTATTAGCGTAATATTTAATATCCTTAGGTTCCCCAAACAGTTCTGTAAGAAAGCCTATATTATAGCAGCCTAAATCCATAAGTGCGCCGCCGGAAAATTCAGGGTTAAATATGTTCGGCTTTTTGCCTTGCAAAAAAGCATCATAACGAGATGAATATTGAGAAAAATTAATCTGAGCAATCTTAATTTTGCCAAGTTCCGGCAATTTATCCTTAATTAATTGCAAATTAGGAAGATGGGGAACTGTCATCGCTTCAAACAGGAAAAGACCTTTCTCTTTTGCAAGTGCAATAAGCATTTCTGCCTCTTTAAGGTTACTGGTAAAAGGTTTTTCACATATTACATTTTTGCCGGCAAGAAGTGCGTCTTTTGCCCAATTAAAATGCAAGGCATTTGGCGCGGCTACATAAATAAAATCCAAATCCGCCTCAAGAAATTTTTCGCGGCAATTATATACATCGGGCACATTATGTTCGGCAGCAAAGGCATCGGCACGATCTTTAGTCCTCGAATACACTGCTGCAACCGTAACCCCTGCAACCTCTCTTGCCGCTGAAATAAAATTAGCCACAATAGAGCCTGAACCAACTGTTCCTATTCTCATAATTTGCATCCTTTCCGTATTATGTTTAAACGATGTCCTGATAACGTTTAAGCTCCATACCGTGCTTATAGTAAGCATAGAGATAGCGGCAATCTACATCGTCGCGATTTTCATAAGATTTAACCACATCTTCCAAATAAGGTATACGCGCAAGCAAATCTGTGGGTACTATAAATATCTGGGCAGGTTTACGCTCATCATATGTAACATATACGCTGCCTGTTGGAATCTCCTTAGTATCCGCACTCATTTTCTCATAAAACTTAACAGATATTCCGCCACCCTCTTGAGGGTAAAGTGTCCCCTCAAAACTGTACAGCCAATAATTTCTAAAGCCCGAATCCCTCATGGGAAGCTCTCTCGAAGCAGACTCGATATTAACAAGGGCAATTTTTTTATTAAGTGCCATTTTTATTATAACTTTTTTATCCCAATTGGCTTCATAATACCTAAAAATAAGTAGCAGTACCATAAGTGCTATGACACAGCCTACTATATAGTGGAAAAAATAGTCAGGAAACGTAAGCGTTATATAAAACCCGCCGGCAAGCATAAGTACAACAAGGACAGCCATATAAACCAATGCTTTGTTTAAAATTCTAGCGATTTTTAATTGCATTATAACAAACCTCACAAATAGTTGACATATATAATAATTATACTGAAATTCTTCTAAAACAGCTGCTTTATAGTTAATATTTTGTGCGGATTTCAGTATAACCCCGCCGAAAGAACCCATACGTATGGATTTGATAAATCTCGCTTATCCATAAATATGGGTTCTTTTATTGCGCTTAAAGAGTCTAAAAACCAGCTTTTTTGAGCAGCTCAAGAAAGTTTTGTTCATCATTATTAGGCACCATACGAGTAGTGAGTTTGCCGCCAAGTTTCTCAGCAACTTTGCGATAAACCTCCGCATCCTCTTTTGTTGCCGCAATGGATTTAGTAACCATTTTATATTCAGTACCGGCGATTGGTGCCGCGTTACCAACATTTACAAATTCAACATTCTCAATTTTTTCAAGAATCTCAAGAGCGTCAGATGGGAATTTTGCGATTACAAAAAGTGATTGATTGGGATTA
Organism: Defluviitaleaceae bacterium; assembly: GCA_009779915.1. Lineage (GTDB taxonomy): Bacteria > Bacillota > Clostridia > Lachnospirales > UBA5962 > WRBA01. The sequence goes on from WRBA01000014.1 coordinate 24,772, forward strand.
GCTGCTTCATGCTCCACAAGCTCCGCCACTGACATTACAAGTACTTTATGACCCCGTGCCGCAAGAGGTAATGCCATTTTTTGAATAGGATCAACCGCAACTTTATCATTACAAACAACTATAGCATCCGCACTAATATAGTTAGACCAAATAGCAGCTACCTGTCCATGAATCAGCCTGTTATCAATACGCATATGTTTAATCATTTAACAAGCCCTCCTTTTTCATAATTTCATTTACATCCACCATAGTGGCAGAAGACTCGCTTATGACAGATGCAGCCAGCTCATCAAAATCTTCCATAGCTTCACGATAAGCCAGTAAGCTAATCATCATAGGCACATTCACGCCTGCTAAAAGGCGGCGTTTTTTACCTTCCTTTATTTCTTTTGCAACTAATAGCATTGCGCGGTTACAAGGAGTTCCCCCCATTATGTCCGCCAATATGAAAACACCGTCACCGCTATCGGCTTCTTTTAAAACTTTTTCCAGTCTATCGCCAAAATCTTCAGGGCTGTCAGCAGGGTTTAAATCAAGGGCAAAACAGTGCTCAGCTCCATAAAGCATATTAGCTGCATCAAGTAACCCCGCCGCAAAAGCACCGTGACTTACTAAAACTATCCCTATCAATTGAAGGTCTCCTTTTTAATACCAAGCCGCCTGATAATCAGGCGGCATGGCATATTTTAAAATTAATCCTTTTGTTTTAAAACTTAGAATATAACGCCTGCTGCACCAAGTACAAATGTAACAACAGCCAATATAAGAATAACACGTACAGGCTTAACTTTCTTTTCCTTAAGCAGCCAGTAACAGAAAGCTACCATAAGTATAGGTATCATATGAGGTAAAATTCTGTCAAGTACATCTGCAACAGCAAGCGGAGGAAGTTCAACCCCATCAACTACCCGCTCAAAGGTCCAAGCAGCTCTAACGCCTAGTATAGAAGGAACGAAACCACCGACAACCAGAAGTCCCATAATACCTGCGGCATCACGCATATCGTTAAAATCAGAGTTGCCGGAAATATCGTCAATAATCTTAACTGAACGGTTATAGCCCCAGTAGAACAGCGGCCATCTAGCCCAGAACATAAGAAGCATAGGGATTAAAATAACCAAAACCCCAAGGAAATTACCTTCAGCGGCCAAAGAAGCACCAAGCATGAATGCTAAAGGTTGAACTAAAACCGCCTGAATAGTATCACCAATACCTGCCATCGGACCCATAAGAGCAACTTTGATACTATCGCTCATTTCAGTCTGATAGTCCCCTTCTAATGCCGCGGAAGCACCGGCAATAAGAGCAGACGCGCCAGGATGGCTGTTATAAAATTGCATATGACGCTCAAGATTTTGACAAACTTCCTCATTGTCATCATAAAGCTCCTGCATGATAGGAAGCATAGTATAAGCAAAGCCTGAAGCTTGCATACGCTCATAATTCCAGCACCATTGAAGCGCCCAAGCATGACGCCAAGCTGCTTTCTTTAAAGCCTGTTGAGATAATTTCTTTTCAGTTTTCGCCATCTTCTACGCCTCCTTTCTCATTTTGCCCATTTGAGTGAAAAGAGCACCGGCAGCAACACCAATGATTGCCAAACCAATAGTCGGAACACCCATATAAGCAAACAATGCATAACCTAAAATTAAGAATGGCCAGAAGCGCTTAATATCCATAAATGAAAGAAGAAGCGCGAAACCAACCGCTGGCAAGCTTCTGCCTATTACTTGCATACCAAGCCTAAACCATGCATATTGATTAACGAAATCTTCGATAACCCAAACATTTTCAATAAGCAAAGCACCAATGAAAACAGGGATAAAACGGCTTAAAAACCATGGGATAGTTCCCATAAGATGCCATTTCTGGAAAGCATTAACATCTCTTCTTGCAAGAGCTCTGTCACCGCCATGTTGGAATACAGTAGTAGTAGCACGACCTAAAATATCAAACCAAGTCATAAGCAGTGCTACTATAGAGCCTATTACAATTCCCATTTCAACATCGGCTACATTGCCGCCTGCTGCGATTGCGATTGCGGTTGCGAACATTGCCCCAACATTCCAGTCAGGTATAGTTGCGCCACCAAATGTGTGGAAACCAAGTGCCATTAAAGCACAAACAGCGCCGACTTGAAGACCCACCATTGGGTTGCCAAGGATTAAGCTCACAATCATAGCGTTCATAAGCGGGTTGTTAATACCGCCTACCGCAAGTGAGAACACAATCATCAAACCGGCATACGTGGCCAAAATAAAGGCCAATAAGATTGGATCCATTTACTCACTCTCCTCTTTTTGAGTTTGTAGTGTTTGTTGCTATTTTACAAGCATAAGCTTGCATAATAACCTTGGTTAAATATGGAATAAACGATTGAAGTATTTATCTACTAATTTCTGATTAAACTCTTTGCCGCCATCAATATTAGCGGATTTAAAGAATGGAGGCTGAATGCCTTTTGCAAGAAGCATTTTAGTAGCCTCAAGAACAGTCGCCTGCAGCGCAACCGAAGTTGTAATAGAGCTTACACCGCAAATTGCAGTGTCAAGTCCGGGAAGGTTAATTGCCGCATCTCCTTCCGGTGCTTGATTATCAATCACTACATCAGCTATTTCAAACAATCTCTTACCGCTTTTGTGGAAAGAAGTAAGCTTTGAACTTGCATTAACACTTGTAACGGCAACTACCTTAGCACCACGCTCTTTGGCTTGGGTGGCTATCTCCAAAGGCAATGGATTACGCCCGGAGTTGGATATTATAAATACTGTATCTTCTTTTAGTATTTCCACTTCTCTAAGAAAAATCTCCGCAACTCCCGGTACGGATTCATACTTGCCTTGAGCCGGCTCCTTAATATTTTTAGTTGGTATAAATCCTCCGGCACGACCGCAAAGCTCCATAGCCCCAGCTAAAGAATGCCCCGAGCCAAAGGCCTGCAAAATACCCCCTGCTTCCATGGTGTCAGCTATGCACTTCGCTGCCGCTAAAATATTCTTTTCTTGAGAGGTTCTCAGTTTTTCAATGAGCTCCACTGCTTTGGTGAAAACTTCATTCTCCATAAATATCCCTCCGTTCGGCAAAATAGATAATTTTTCATCATTTTTGCTGGCATCATTGTAAGATTTTAACATAAAAATACTTACCGCAATTGTATAATAATTTACAAAAATTGTCAATCATGATTTTAGCTAAAAAAACTATTCGCCCACTTTACATAAGATTTTAACCCATTTTCATCAATTACTAACTTGCCATCCCCTAAATCTTTGTGAAATTTTCCATGTAACTGATTAGCACCTGTTTTTTTAATAATTTCAGGGGCATTATGCGCTCTTATGCCGCCGCCGGGCAAAATTTCAAGCTTTCCGCCTCTTTTTTGAGTATGTTCAATATAGCTTTTTAAAGAATCCATACCTAAAACAGCTGAATCAGCGCGGCCTCTTGTTAAAACACGGTTAAAGCCAATTTTTTCAAGCTTTTCAAGCATTTCAATCTCATCAGCTGCCGATACATCAAAAGCCATATGAAATACCGCATCCTTACTGCCTCCATATTTATCCATCTTGTCCAATATGATTTTGCACCGCTCTGTATCAAGGTTAAGCATGGCATCTTCTGTGAGTATGCCAAAGGCTATACCGTCTGCCCCATTATCAAGGAGAATATCAAGGTCTATAAGCATTGTTTCAAACTCTTTATCACTATAGCAAAAATCGCCGCCTCGGGGTCTTAGCATTGTTATAATTTCTATATCAGTTTTTTCTCTGGCAAGGCGAAGCGCTCCAATACCGGGCGTAATCCCTCCAAGCTCCAGTGCCGCATTTAGCTCTACCCTGTGTGCTCCGGCTTTAGCACAAGCAATTACATCTTCCGCGCTGCCACAGCAAACTTCAATTTTGATGAATTTATCATTTATACTATTATTCATATGCATTGATCCTCTCTTATATAATTCCATACTTCTTAAATACAGATTTTACCGGATCTATTTCAGGTGCTATATCATCCGCACTTTTTTTAACTGTGTCCGAGGCATGAGCAACAGCAATACCTACGCCGGCGTATTCAAGCATAGTAATATCATTGTATCCATCCCCCATTGCAAGAACCTCATGCTTTTCAAGTCCAAATTTCTCCATCATTTTCTGCATACCTATATGTTTGCCTCCGTCTGCCGGGATTATGTCAACTGCCCAATTATTCCAGCGTGTTGGCATAGCATTTTTAAGGCGTGGAATTATTAAATCCTCCACCTCCTTGGTTATATAAGGCATCACCATATAAATTGCCTCTTTTTTATAGTCAAAATTGTCCGGCAAAAGCTCCGGCAGCTTAATATCCACAAGTTTTGATGACTTTCGCACCATATCATCATAATTTGTTATATAAACTTCTCTAAGAGTGTTTACAGCCATTGCAAAGTTCATTTCCTTACGCATAGCAAACACAGTCTCTATATCAATAACATCAAGAGGCAGGCTGTAAAAAGGATCCTCCTTGCCAAAATGGCAAATGGCACCATTCATCCCAACATAACCGTCAAATTCTATATGCGCCATTGTTTTGGATTCATACTCATCCAATGTATTGCGCCCTGTTGCCGCAAAAACAAGTATACCGTTTTTTCTTGCAGCTTTGACGGCTTCTACTGCGCTATCTGGGATTATTCTCGTTAGTGGGTCGGTCATCGTGTTGTCAATATCTACAAAAACAGCTTTTACTTTCAATAGTAAACTCCCCTTTATAAAAGTCTTTGTTAGTCCTTAAGTTCTTTATCTATTAAATATAGAGCAATACGAAGTGCCTTAAGTCTGCTATGCATAAGAGAGTGTTGCGCTGTACCTTCATTAAGTTTTTCATAGGATTTTTCGCATTTGCCTATTAGTGAAACTATAGCGCGGCGTGCACCCTGCAAGTCGGACTTTGATAAATTTTCTATATAGCTTCACTCCTTTTAAAATAACTTCAGCTGACTATCGCCGTAACCTGCTTTATACCTGCTTATTATGGCTCGCATATCGTAGAGCAAACCAAGTTTTTCACACTCGTTTGCGAATATTCCCCTTAGCTTTTTTCCATTAGGGGATGAGCAGTTGTACCTTAGATCGTATTTTTTAATATATTTTTCTTTAATCCCGGGAAAATGCTTGTCAAGACAATCATAATAATACTCTCTATTACCTTGCCTTAAGGTCATGCCCATGTAACCATAAGCAAATTTAGCACCGGCATCCTTTGCCCGGCGTAAAATCCCTGCAATATTTTCCTCTGTGTCGTTTATAAAAGGCAGGATTGGCATAATCAGCACACCGCAAAAAATCCCCTTATCAGCAAGTTTACGGATAGCTTCAAACCGCTCTGAGCTTAGAGACACATTAGGCTCTATTATTTTACATAATTCATCGTCAGCCGTTGTAATAGTTAGGTTTACAATAACCGGTGAATGAGTCTTTATATCTCCAAGTACATCTAAATCCCGTACCACCATATCAGACTTGGTTGAAATTGCTACTCCAAAACGAAAAGCATTTATAAGCTCCAAGGCATTAAGGGTTAATCTTAGCTTTTCCTCTAATGGGTTGTAAGGATCGCTCATAGCCCCTGTTCCTATTACCCCTGTTTTTACTTTGCGCCTTAAATCGCCTCTTATAATTTGAAGGGCGTTTTCTTTCACTTTTACTGTGTCAAAATCGATATTTCTGTAACAGTCACTTCTACTATCACAGTAAATACAACCGTGAGAGCACCCGCGGTAAATATTCATATTATAATCAAGCCCAAACCAATCATAGCCGCCTTTAACATTTTGGATAATGGTTTTCGCTGGGACAATTGGAATATTTTCCATAAACTTGCCTACTCCCCAATGATTTTTATTAGCACGCGTTTATCCCGCATACCATCAAATTCACCATAAAATATCTGTTCCCAAGTGCCAAAATCCAGCCTGCCTTTGGTAATCGCAACTACAACTTCCCTTCCCATTACGCTGCGCTTTAGATGCCCGTCCGCATTGTCTTCATAACCATTATGAGCATATTGAGAATGAGGTTTTTCCGGTGCTAATTTCTCAAGCCATACTTCGAAATCACTGTGTAGCCCGCTTTCATTATCGTTTATAAACACAGATGCCGTTATATTCATAGCATTTACAAGGCACAGACCTTCTTGTACGCCACTTTCATTAAGTGCCGATTCAACCTGAGGGGTAATATTAATAAAGGCACGGCGGGTTTTGGTGTGCAAGGTTAGTTCGCTTCGATATGACTTCATATGTTTCACCTCCAGTTAGAGTATATCATAAATCTCTTGACAAATGGAAAATTTTTAAGTACAATGATAATTACTATCAATTAATATTGATTGCTATAGAGCGGCACCCTTGGCAAATTATTATTTGCATTATTTGCCCTTGCGTAAGCTGTGATACTTTGTTAAAATTAATATGATTAGGTTTGCGGAATTTGTCGCAAGGTCTGATTAGATTTCTAGTGAGGTGATTTCAATGAAACAAGAATGGGCTGGTTTTAAAACCGGCAACTGGGAACGAGAAGTTGATGTTAGAGATTTTATCCAGCAAAATTACACGCCTTATACAGGCGATGCAACTTTTTTAGAAGAGCCTACTAATAACACAAAAAAGCTTTGGGATAATGTTTTGGAGCTTTTTAAGCTTGAAAATGAAAAGGTCGTATTAGATGCTGAAACAAAAATGCCTTCAACAATTACAACTTATGGTCCAGGCTATATTAACAAGGAGCTTGAAGCAATTGTAGGGCTTCAAACAGATAAACCTTTAAAAAGAGCTATAATGCCTTTTGGAGGTCTTAATGTGGTAAAGAGTGCTCTTAGCAGCTACGGCTATGAACTAGATAAAGATACTGAAAAAATATTTAGCGATTACCGCAAAACCCATAATGACGGCGTTTTTGATGTTTATACTGAGGAAATGCTTAGAGCAAGACGTTCCGGTATAATAACAGGTTTGCCTGATGCTTACGGCCGCGGACGTATAATAGGCGATTACAGGCGTGTGGCTTTATATGGAACGGATTTTTTAACAGAGCAAAAGCAGCATGAGAAAAAAGAGCTGGATTTCTCAGAAATGAATGAATCCACAATACGCCTTAGAGAAAATATCAGCGAGCAGATAAGATCCTTAAAAGAGCTTACCCAAATGGCTTTGGGCTATGGTTTTGACATTTCCGTACCTGCTAAAAACGCCAGGGAAGCTGTCCAGTGGACATATTTTGCTTTCCTTGCGGCAATTAAGCAGCAAGACGGGGCCGCAATGAGCCTTGGGCGTGTATCAACATTTTTAGATATATATATCGAAAAAGATTTGAAAAACGGCGTAATAACTGAGTCTCAAGCACAGGAGTTTATCGATCATTTCGTAATGAAACTTCGTATGGTGAGATTTTTACGTACACAGGACTATAACTCCCTGTTTTCCGGCGACCCTACATGGGTTACTGAGGTAATAGGCGGTATGGGCGAAGACGGACGTACTCTTGTTACAAGGAGTTCTTACCGTGTCCTTCATACTTTGTATAATTTAGGTCCCGCGCCGGAGCCTAACCTTACGGTTTTATGGAGTGTTAATTTACCTAAACACTTTAAGGATTATTGTGCAAAAGCTTCTATCGACACCAGCTCTATCCAGTATGAAAACGATGATCTTATGCGCGGTCATTGGGGAGATGATTACGGTATAGCTTGCTGTGTGTCCGCTATGCGCCTTGGTAAGCAGATGCAGTTTTTCGGTGCGAGGGCTAATCTTGCTAAAGCCCTTCTATACGCTATTAACGGCGGTAAAGATGAAAAAAGCGGTGAGCAGGTAGGTCCTGAGTTTGCGCCTATTGTAAGTGAATATTTGGATTACGATGAAGTAGTTCGCCGTTTTGACCAGGTTATGGAATGGCTTGCAGGGCTTTATATAAGCACTCTTAATGTAATCCACTATATGCATGACAAATATAATTACGAAAGCCTCCAATTGGCTCTTCATGATAAGGATATATTACGTACTCAGGCTACCGGCGTTGCAGGGCTTTCTGTTGTGGTGGACTCTTTATCCGCAATAAAACACGCTAAGGTTAAAGTTATTAGAAATGATACGGGGCTTGCTACTGACTATGAAATCGAAGGGGAATATCCGGCTTTCGGCAACAACGATGCTGAGATAAACAAAATGGCCTCCAATCTTGTTAAAAACTTTATGACAAGGCTTAAAAAACACTCAACCTATAGGGAAGCTGTGCCTACAACTTCTATACTTACGATTACCTCAAACGTAGTATACGGCAAAAAAACAGGCTCAACACCTGACGGCAGGAAAGATGGGGAACCGTTTGCACCAGGCGCAAACCCAATGCACGGCAGAGATAAGAAAGGCGCAATCGCCTCACTTTCCTCTGTATCTCAGCTGCCTTACACCTACGCCTTAGACGGTATATCCTATACTTTCTCAATTGTGCCATCGGCTCTCGGCAAAACCGCTGAGGATCGGATAAGCAATTTAGTTGGCATTATGGACGGTTATTTCGGCGATAACGGTCATCATATAAATGTAAATGTCTTTGACCGTGAAACCCTTTTAGACGCGATGGATAAACCGGAGCTATATCCGCAGCTCACCATTCGCGTATCAGGGTATGCTGTAAACTTTGTAAAACTTACAAGGGAACAGCAGATTGATGTTATCCATCGTACATTCCACGAACGAGTATAGGAATTATGAGTGAAGTTGTAGGGAGAATCCACTCTATTGAAACATGCGGAACGGTGGATGGTCCCGGTATCAGATATGTAGTATTTGCCCAAGGCTGCCCTCTTAGGTGTATGTACTGCCACAATCCGGATACATGGAGTATAAATAATCCAAATGCCATGAGACGTACCGTCTCTGAGCTTATGCCGGATATAATCAAGTACAAATCGTACTTTAGGGCAACCGGCGGTGGTGTTACACTAACCGGCGGCGACCCTCTTATGCAGAAGGAATTTGCCTTGGAGCTGTTTAAAGCCTGTAAACAGGAAGGACTGCATACATGTCTTGACACCTCGGGCTATAGCAGGGTCGACGCTTTGACAAAAACGATTTTGGAATATACGGATTTAGTGCTTTTGGACTTTAAAAGTATTAATCCGGACACTTATGAAAAGGTAACCGGCTTTCCTATTGAGCGGACTATGAAATTTGCCAAATATCTAAGTGATAATAATATCCCCGCCTGGGCATTGTTTGTACTTGTGCCGGGGCTTACAGATGATGAGAAGGAACTTAAGGACTTAGCGGCTTATTTAACTACTCTTAAAAATATTGAGAGAGTTGGGGTACACCCTTTCCATCAAATGGGGGCTTATAAATGGCGCCAGCTTAAACTTGATTACCAGCTTAATAACGCACCTACACCAACACCGGAAGAGACTGAAAAGGTGCGGGAACTATTTAAAAGTTATGGATTTGTTGTTAGATAAAATCTTTATTTATTAAGAATTATTTCAAAGGCAGCTAAGTATTAAGCTGCCTTTGAAGTTATATATAGTTAAGCCCTTTTAAAATTGTCCAAGTAAAACGCAGGATTTTACTCACAAAACTAAAGAGGCGACAACAACAAATGCCAAGTTTTAATGAATGGGTTTAGAGGGGCTTGACTATAAAACAAATAAGGAGGCTTTTATGTTTGATTTGCTTTTTAAAAACGCCAAAGTTGTTGATGGGACTAATTCGCCTTGGTATATTGCCGATGTAGGGGTAGCGGACGGTAAAATCGCCAAAATAGGCAAGATTTGTGAAAGTGAAGGAACTAAAGTAGTAGATGCGAAGGGCTATGTTTTATCTCCGGGCTTTATTGACAGCCATTCTCACTCTGATTTTGGCATTTTGCGCCACAAATTAAATGAAAGCCGCATACTCCAAGGTATTACTACGGAACTTGCAGGTGATTGCGGTATGTCACCTATGCCTGTTACGCCTGAGCGGCGCGCTCTTTTAGAAAAATATGTAGGCTTCTTGGACGAAGGCATCGAGCTTGATTGGACAGACGCCGCAGGGTATTTTGATAAGGTTGAGAAAAACGGCACTTCCGTTAATTTCGCGATGATGGTAGGTCACGGGGCTATCCGTATTGCCGCAATGGGCTTTGACGACAGGGAGCCGACCCCTGAGGAACTTGATAAAATGCGTGAATATACAAAACAGAGTATGGAGCAGGGCTGCTTTGGTCTTACTACCGGTTTTATATATCCTCCCGGATGTTTTTCCAAAAACGATGAGGTTATTGAGCTTTGTAAGGAACTAGCCCCCTACGGCGGCTTTTATAAGAGCCATATGCGCTATGAAGGCGATAAAGTTATGGAATCCGTTGAGGACACTGTGGAAGTTGGCATTCAGGCCGGTATACCTGTACAGGTTGTTCACCATAAAATTACAGGCAGGAAAAATTGGAAATACAAAGGTTATGCCACATTGGCTTTTATTGAGCGTGCTCGTGAGAGAGGCATAGATGTTACTGTTGACCAATACCCCTACACCGCTTCCGCTACTACTCTCACCTCAACGCTACCTCAATGGGCACACGAAGGCGGGCTTGAAAAAATGGTGGAAAGGCTTAAAGATGCTGAGACACGTAAGAAAATTACCCAGGAAATGCGTGAGTATTTTGAAAGTGATATGAGGGTTTGGTCTGATGTGTTTATCACCTCCGTACCAAGTGAGAAAAACGCTTGGGTCAAAGGCAAAAATATTCAAGAAATTGCTGACAAGCTTGGCAAAGACCCATTTGATGCCGCTATTGACCTTATGATTGAGGAGGATGGCACTGTAAGGCAATTATCTTTCGGTATGTGTGAGGAAGATATTGAAATGATTATGAAAAAGCCTTTTACAATGATAGGCTCTGACGGCGGCGCACAGCCACTTGATACAAATGATGTGCCGCATCCGCGTAATTACGGTACTTTCCCAAGGGTAATCTCTCATTATTGCAGGGAGCGTAAATTGTTCTCATTAGAGACTGCGATACATAAAATGACAGGCTTCCCGGCGGCACGTATTGGGCTTGCTGATAGAGGTGTCATTAAAACCGGCATGTGGGCTGATTTAGTACTGTTTGATTTTGACAAAATCAAGGACACCCCTTCCTTTACAAAACCAAATGCAGCTTGTGAAGGCATCAAACAGGTTTATGTAAACGGTGTACTCACTGCTGAGGATGGTGTGCATACAGGAGCTTTAGCAGGTAAAATGCTTCGCAGAGGGCAGTAAATGCAAAAGGCTGTTAAGGAATTTTTAGATGAGTTTTCGCTGCACACAAGCCCTGAAACTCGTTACCTAGACTTAGTAGCGGAAATAGGCGAACTTGGTAAAGAGATACTAAAAGCTACCGATTACGGTAAAAAATACTTTGTCAAAACCACCCAAATAGCAGAGGAAACAGGGGATTGCCTGTTTTCTTTGCTTGCTCTTTGTGAGGAACTGGGAGTTAATGGGGAAGAGGTGCTTTTAAGGGCTTTAGCGAAGTATAGGAAGCGGTTTGAAGAAAAGGGAAGTATTGATTCTGGTAAATAGTATTATAAACGAGCAGCCACACAACATTTTGCAATGGATTGTGTGGCTTTTTTGTGCCTCTACTCACAATAAGTAAATGTTTTAATAATACTCTCCTCTAATTGTGCAACTTGCTGGCAAATTACATTCGATATTACTTCCTCAATGGACTGATTGGTGGTTTCCGCAATATGTGCAAGCCATTGACATATTACTTCATCTAATTCTATTTGAAATTGTTTCATAGTATTCCTCCTTAATATAGTTGTATATATCCTACTATATCACAGATATTTTAGTAGGACAAGTCCCCCTTCCGTATCATTCTTCTCCTTTAAAATTAAAGTGGGAGACATCCTACCACAAGGAGAGGTGATACGTATGCGAAGCTTAAAAGAAACAATTTCATTTAGAATTATGCAATTATGCGAAGAGAGGGATATTTCGATTTACTCCCTTGCAATTTCATGTGGTGTCGACAAGTCCACTATTTATAGCATCCTCGGCAATAAAAGCAAAAGCCCCGAAGTCGCAACCATCAAAAAAATTTGTGACGGTCTTGAAATTACATTAGGGCAGTTTTTCAACACCCCTGAATTTGATGGGCTTGAACAGGAGATAAAATAAGCATAATAGAAAAACCACAAACCATCTTGCCTATTTAATAGGTATATAATATAATAAAGCTGAGATAATGATACGAGAATTCATCTACTTTAAGGCTTTTGAAATATTGCCTTTGAAAAAACTGTTTTACTAAACGCTTACCCTAAAGGCATAAAAGATAGTATAACCGATAGCGAAAAGCAGCAATTAAAGAAAATAGCAGAAGGTCTTTCCAAGGAGTTGAGAAAATGAGAAATATTTATCAGGAAGTCATTGACGAGGGTAATGAAATACTTGAAAAAGGTATCGGGCATTTACGTAGGCGTACTCATATGCCTGTTTCTCCTGTAAAAGAGTATGCACCGGAGCAAATAAAAGCACTCAGAGAAAAAAATCAATATACCCAATCTTATTTTGGCGAGGTTTTAGGCGTATCTTTAAAAACTGTACAGGCATGGGAAGCCGGAACTAACAAGCCTACCGGAACGGCACTCCGGATATTTCAAATATTAGAACAAGACCCACATGCATTAGATAAATATATACTTATGAAAGCGTAGCACTTTTGAGGAAATAATGCCTGTATAGTAAAACGAGGTGGTTATAATAAAAATAAACAGTCTTCTCCTAAAGCATTATTTGAAAAATGTAATGTTTATAAACGGTACTTCCTATGCTGGAAAATCCACGATGGTAAAAATGCTTGCTGATAAATATGGGCTGGTTCATTGCGGAGAGAATTATGACTGTGTACCTAAAGGCATTACCAATCCCCAAACCCATCCAAATTTATGCTACTTTCAAACAATGAAAAACTGGCAGGAGTTTGTTAATCGAACACCACAGCAGTACAGCAATTGGATAAAGGGAACCACGCAAGAACTTATCGAATTTGAGATAATGCATTTGATTAGTGTTTCTCAAAGGCAAAAGACAATAGTTGACACAAATATCCCTGTTAATATACTTCACAAAATAGCTGATTACAACCAAGTTGCAATTATGCTTTCGCCTCAGTCTATGTCTATCAAGTATTTTTTTGACCGCAGCGATTTGGATAAGGTTTTTATCAAAGAACAAATAATGAAATCGGATAATCCGGATAAAACAATGGAAAATTTTCTTGCTTGTATGGCTGAATGTAATAGTATAGAGGTTTATGATAATTTTCTAAACAGCGGCTTTTTTACTATTGTACGAGAAGACAACCCAAAAGACACAAAAGAGGAAACATTGGAAATTTTAGCAAGGCATTTTGAGCTTGCTTTGTAATTGTAATAGAAAAAAAGACGCTTCAAACACGCTGCGCTCGTTAGGCTCCTCGCAATGACGTATTGCACATAAATCGTCATTGCGAGGGCGGAGCCTGAAGCAATCTCATCACGTAATAGGTTATAGATTGCCGCGTCCTAACACGCTTTGCGTGTTGTCCTCGCAATGACGAATGACGACCAAAATTCAATTTTTATACAAGTCTATTACCATCCTTCAAACGTCTACTTCTTATACACCTTCAAAGCTTCTTTTAATATATTCATAGCCGCTTTAAGATCATCTTCTTTAAGTACGTAGGAAATACGTATTTCATCTTTTCCGAGCCCTTCAGTGGCGTAGAAGCCTTCACCCGGTGCTACCATTACAGTCGCGCCGTCTAAATCGTAGTCGGTTAACAGCCATGTGGCAAAATCTTCCGCATTATCAACAGGCAGTTTAGCCATTATGTAGAAAGCACCGCGAGGTTTTTCGCAAACAACTCCTTCTATTTGGCTGAGAGCGCTATGAACGATATTACGGCGTTTTTCGTATTCGACCACTACATCTTCAATATATTTATGAGAAACATCGGCAAGGGCTGCCGCGCCTATTTGCTCAATAGTAGCAACACAAAGCCTGCCTTGGCAAAGCTTCATAATATTTTTCATAATATCTTTATTTTTACTTGCAACACAGCCTATTCTTGCACCGCATGCCGAGAAGCGTTTAGAGATAGAGTCTGTAAGTATAACCCTATCCTCCAGCCCTTCCATTTGGGCAAAACTTTTAAATTTAAGCCCGTCATACACCATCTCTTTGTACACTTCGTCAGAGATTATGAATAAATTATGCTTAAGAGCGAGTGCTTTCACCTTATTCATATCATCCATATCATAAACGGCGCCTGTAGGGTTGCCCGGATTGGACAAGAGAATAGCTTTTGTTTTAGGGGTTATCTTTTTCTCCCAAACATCTAAATCAGGCAGTTTAAACCCATCAGCCGCTTGAGTAGGTATAGGCACTACCTCTGCACCGGCAGATTTGGAAAAGCCGTTATAATTTGTATAAAACGGCTCCGGGACAAGAATTTCATCACCGTAATCACAAGTGGCTACAATAGCAAAAAACAAAGCTTCGCTGCCGCCGTTTGTAATCAATATCTCATCTTTGGTATAGTTAATATCAAGGGACTTGTAATACTTCACAAAGCTGTCAATGGTTTGGGGCAAACCCTGAGAAAAAGCATATTCCAGCACTTTTTCATCAAAGTTTTTAACTGCGTCAAAAAACTCCCTGGGAGTTTCAATGTCCGGCTGACCAATGTTTAGATGGTAAACTTTCTTGCCTTTCTTTTTCGCTTCCTCGGCGAAAGGTACCAGCTTACGTATAGGTGAATACTGCATAGCCTCAATTCTCTTTGATGCATTCATTCTTATCCCTCCTAATTTCTATAGTATGTGTTAGATTTTTATCAATGTTCGTAGTGTATCATATTTTCATCAAAAATTCAATAATTTTTATCCCTTGTGATGGGGCAAACTTTTAGGATTTGACGGAAATGAACTTTCGTCAAATCGATTAAAATCTGTGATGCAAAGATTACAATCTTAGTAATTATTTTCTCATGCAGCTGTCCTATCCCCTGTGAGCCATTTCAAGAACTGCCATATAATCTTCCTCTTTCATTGGGCGGGGGTTGCTTTCTGTACTAATATTTTTAGCCGATGCCGCCGCGATTTTTTGATAATCTGACGGATTAACATTTAAACTTGCGAAACTCGGCAGTGCTACATCCTTTGCAAGCTGCTTAACCGCTTCAACTGCTGCCTTAGCACCTTCTTTATCCGAATTAAATGAAAGCCCCATAGCCTTAGCCACGCGAGCGTATCTCTTTTCGCAGTAATCCATACAATACTCCATCATATAAGGGAGAAATATGGCATTGCAAGTGCCATGAGGCAAATCATACATACCCCCTAAAGACTCCGCTATACAATGAACCGATGCTACATCTGAGTGGCTGAAAGCAATACCTGCAAGCATACTGCCCATAAGCATATTGTCCCGCGCTTTCAAATTACTGCCATCTTCAAAAGCCGGTTTCAAATTATCATAAATCAGCTCTATTGCGTAAAGTGCCGCAGCGTCACTTATAGGCTCGGCACAGGTGGCGGTGAAGGCTTCAATAGCGTGAGTCAGGGCATCCACACCTGTAGCCGCTGTAATATGAGCAGGGACACTAAGTGTAAGTGAACTGTCACAAATAGCTGTTTTTGGCGCGGTATACGGATTTTTAACGGTCATTTTATAGTTTTTTCCCGTGTCATTTATAACTGAAGAGAAAGTAACCTCACTCCCCGTACCTGATGTTGTGGGGATGCAAATCAGAGCCGGCAAAGGCTTTGATGGCACATTTTTACCCTCATAGGCTTTTATATCCGTGGCATTATTTGCAGCCAAAACCCCTATTGCTTTGGCACAGTCAATTGGACTGCCGCCGCCTATTGCTATAATGGAATCGGCACCAAATTCTTTATAACTTTTGGCACCGGCAGCTACATTTATATCCTTCGGATTAGGATCAACATCATCAAATATTTGATATTTAATATCGCCGGGCAGTCCAGCTAAAACTTTATCAACAATTCCCGCGGCTTTGACTCCCTTATCCGTTACGATTAAAGGGCGTGATGCTTTAAGTGCATTCATCTCCTCAAAAAGGTTTTTAGACGAGCCTGCTCCAAAAACAATTCTCGTAGGCAATTCAAATGAAAATACTGGTTGTACTGTGTTCAAAATAATTATACCTCCTGTCTCTTGTTAAAATTTTATTCATGATTCAAGGTTTTTCTTATTACAAAATCCGTATAATCGGGTATGGTATAAAACACATCCGGCTTAAACACCCGCTCAGTATATTGATGGATGCCGCGGCCAAGAGGTCCTACATTCAAAACAGGCATGGAAATCCGGCGAATCTTTTCAAAGGGTATATAATACCCATCTCCCCACATAAGCATATTGTTTTCAATATAATCATTAGTTTCTTTATCATCAGTCTGCATCATATAACTAAAATCACACATACCTGTCATATAAATTTTCCTATAATCGTGATTATTTTCTTCTTTGGCGTATTTAATCAGCATATCACCTATGCTGTCAATAAATTCTCCATTACCCTGCAATTTCTCGTTACTGACATAAGGGTAATAGGGAGGTACCAGAGTTATTATAACTGTAGGCAACATATCCCCTGTAAAGGCTAAAGTCCCTTCGATAATCTCATGGGATGCCTCAATAGGGGTCATCTGCCCGCTCTTTACTTTCCTCTTTACTTCATCTTTTACCTTATGTATGGCAGCTAAAAATTTATCGCCCCCCATAAGCAGTGCTTCATCATACACTTCCCCATATAATTTAACATTAACTGCCCATCTAAGGGGCTCTTTTTTAGTATTTGAAATCCGTAAAAACTCCGCAAAGCTATGTTCTATAGATGATATAACCTCTTTCATAGCATTCTCACAAGCTTTACGAATAAGCTCCAATGACTCTTTTGGCACTCGGTGGAAACAGTAAAAGCTCATAAAACCACTTGCCGCTGCAGGCAGCGATACATCATAAATATTTTTATGATCCTTAGCGTATAAAAAAGTAGGAGCAGGAGTTGTTGCTCTTTCGTTTGTTTCAATAAACTCAGGATTCAAATCAAGATAATCGACAATTTTCGCCAATAGTTTAATCGGGTTTAATCCATCATACACTTTTCCCACATGAGCAAGTTTGCCGCGAACATAAATAAGGGGCATAATTTTCCCTATGGATCCGTCACATAAATTTCTCTGCTCGCTGTTTGTATCCGGTTCACATAGCAGACAAAGCTTATATTCAAGCCCAAATTTATCCATTAAATCATTTAAGAGATAAGATGCTCCAATAGCACCGGCCGATAAATTTTCCTCATCAGGGGCAGCTATTAAAAGTAAATTACCTTTAAATCCTTCTATTTTCGTATACTCTTCAAACATAGCGATATGTACTGACGCGCCGCCTTTCATATCATTTACGCCGCGGCCGAACAGCCAGTCACCGCTGTCAATATCCTTCTTAGCATCCTCCGGCATGAATATTTTGCCCTCTCTCATTGCCTGCTCAAGCTCCTTTGGTTTTAGGGCAAGCTCGCGAAGATGGAGATAGTCCGCTGTATCCACTGTGTCGGAATGGTGCAATAGTACAATTGTTTCATCCCCCTCCCCTTTTAAAAGTGCCCAAGGCACATGACGGTTAAGATGGTCCTTTGGTATAGGGAAAATGCCGCGATACTGAGGGTTAGCTTTAAAATAAGGTATATCTTCGAAATATTTTTCGTAAAATTTTTCAATATTGCGTTCATAAACAGTGCCTGTATCGCTTTGAATGCCTACATAATCGTATAGATATTTTTCAATCTTTTCTCTTAGCTTTTCACGGTCGAAACGCATATCCTGCCCTCCCTTTTGTTTTGTATAGTCCTTTAAGACCAAAACGGTCTTAAAGGAACCTCGAGAATTCGTACATTTTGTTTACATTCGTGCATCTACGATGCACTCAAAGAAATGTACAAATTTCGGGGCGTGAATAAACTTTAAAACACAAAATGAGCAAGCTCATTTAGCTGTTTTAAAGTTTATTCACTATACTATAATATTACATCATTTTTTAGGGATTGCCAACATAAATATCCCATGATATTATTGAAGGAAATATTGTAATTTTAAGGAGGGTGTTGCTGTGGGAAACCACGATGCTCATCATGAAAAAATTATTATTTCTTCTGACCCTAATAAAGAATTGACTCTTAAAGAGCTTGTAAGTGTAGCACGCTATTATGCTAAGGTTGAGCTTTCCAAAGAGGCAAAAGAGGCAATTGAACTATCAAGAAAAGTTGTAGATCATATGGTTTCACAAAAGCGTATTGTTTATGGCATTACCACCGGTTTTGGCAGTTTTTCCACAACTGTAATTGACTCGGAAGAAGATATTAGAAAATTACAGCACAATCTTATTGAAAGCCATGCCTGCGGCGTAGGTGAGCTTTTAACCGAAGAAGTTGTACGTGCCATGATGCTCCTTAGGGTGAAATCCCTGTCTTTTGGGCATTCCGGCATACGCTTATCAACAGTTGAGAAGCTTGTTGAAATGCTTAATAAAAATCTAACTCCCCTTGTGCCGGAGAAAGGTTCGCTAGGCTCCAGCGGGGATTTATGCCCTCTTTCACATATGGCACTCCCTCTTCTTGGAAAAGGCGAAGCTTATTTTAAAGGGGAGCGTCTTGACGGGAAAACCGCAATGGAACGTGCTAATATAGATATTATCCAGCTTGAAGCCAAAGAAGGGCTGGCACTTAATAACGGCACTCAATGTATGACCGCAATCGGTGCTTTGACCGTGTATGATGCTTTGCATCTTTTAGAAGTGGCTGAAATGACTGCGGCACTTACATTGGAGGCATTAAACGGCCGCATTGATGCTTTTGACCCTGGGATTCATACCCTAAGAAGACACGAAGGACAGCAAATATCCGCTGCACTTATGCGTAAGTATACCAATAGCTCAACTTTTTTGAACAATTCAATCTCGGACAGTAAAAAATCCATAAGAGTCCAGGACGCTTATGCCCTGCGCTGTATCGGACAAGTTCACGGCGCAAGCCGTGATGCTGTAAATTACGTAAAAGGTGCTGTAGAGCGTGAAATGAACGCCGTTACCGATAACCCTTTAATTTTTATTGAAGAGGGCTTCGAAAACGCGAGAGCTATATCCGGCGGCAATTTTCACGGTCAGCCTGTTGCCTTGGCATTTGATTTTCTTGCAATAGCTTTGGCAGAGCTTGCCAATATTTCCGAGCGGCGTATTGAACGTATGATGAACGACTCTTCATCTAACGGTCTTCCCGCATACCTTACAGAGGGCAGTGAAAAAGGCGGCTTAAACTCAGGGTTTATGATTGTTCAGTACACGGCAGCGTCTTTAGTTTCCGAAAATAAAGTACTGGCCCATCCTGCAAGTGTGGATTCTATCCCAAGTTCTAATAATCAGGAAGATCATGTTTCTATGGGTACAATAGCCGCCAGAAAAGCGGCAAATATTCTTGAAAATGTGTGTCAAGTTATTGGGATGGAATTATTGTGTGCAGCCCAAGCTGTTGATTTACGCAGACTGCAAAAAGACTGGCGAAGGGAGTGCTCCGACAAACCGGGCTGGATAGGAGAAGAACCGTCAGAGCTTGGCGATACAACTTCCAAGCTTTATAATAAGGTCAGAAATATAGTCCCTGCAATGATGGATGATAGGGTAATCGCCCCTGATATTGCAGATGTGGCGAAATTGGTGAAGAGCGAGGGTTTGGTGGGGTTATACAGAAATGTGTAGGAAACAAGCACCTGCAAAGGCGATTTGACTATATATAGCAAACGACATTGAGAAACGTGATTGGGAAAGCGCGACCCAAAAGCAGTTGGGGTAGGTGCTTTTGGGCAAAACCGAAAGTTTTATAGCAAACGACATTGAGAGACGTGATTGGGCAAGCGCGACCAAAAAGCAGCTGGGGTAGGTGCTTTTGGGTAAAACCGAAGGTTTTAGCGCGCTACCCAATCACAATTTCGAAAGTCGTTTGCTATAGCGCGCTACCCAATCACAATTTCGAAAGTCGTTTGCTATAGCCAAATCACCTTTGCGGGTATTTTTTGTTAGAAAACTGTATTTTCATCCAAAGGCCACACCGGTCTTCTCACCTTCTCATACCTTATCTCCTCTATTTTTTGGCTGCAATTTCCGGGCGTCAATGCCATAACCGAATGTTTTGCCGCCTCGTTAAGCTCCGGCGACAGATAACCTTGCTTTACCACTAATATATTATAATTTTCAAGTGATAAGCCATGTTCGTTAAGAGTTTCTTCGGTAAATACCGGCTTTCTTTTATCAAAAAGCAATATATCTATCCCTTTATAGCTTAGTACACAAGACTTTGGCTTGTCTGCCTCCAAATTCAAAGTTAAATGTTTAATAACGGCACCTTTAAGCATAGTTTTTACGCTGTTTTTATCAAAGACACCCCCAATTTGTATATCTAGCGTGCCTCCTGTCTCAAGTTCTTTTGCCACTTCAACCGCATTTGGGTCAATTATAGCAGCAAATAACGCCTTCTCTATACCTTTTGCTAAAAACAAATTTAGCATAAAAGTGTTATCTCCCACAGCTCCGGCTGTAACATTATCAGCCGAATCCGATAGGATTACCGGTCTGTCAGACTGCCTATCTATTACAAAATTTACAGCCTCTAACGGCTCCATTTTAAGCCCTTGATATTCGAATTTGCCTCTGTTATCCCACGCAAATCGGGCTAGATCTCCGGCTTTATCAAGCCCCTTCTCCATATCTCCTGCCCCCGATATTACAAACGCCGCGCCGTTTCTTGGGCAGTCCACCCAAGCCATACCCACAAAATAAGAGGCGCACCATATATCTTTATTTTCATTTTTCTCAATATCAGGCAGCATGGCTATAATTTCTTTGCCTATGCCTGAGCTTGTCATCATATTTTCGCCGGGCATCATAAGAGGTATTCGTATCAGCTCACTCCGAGGCAGTATACCTTCTTTAACCGCTCTTATTAAAAGCTCGGCTGCTTTTGCATGAGTTTCTTGTACATCTATATGAGGAGCAGTCCTAAAGCCGTAGATTATATTACAGGTATTTGCCAAGCTGTATGTAATATTGGCGTGCATATCAAGTGCCGCTGATATGGGTACATCCCCTCCCACAATTTCTCTTATTTTATTGGCAATAAAAGCCTCGCCGCTTCCTATATATTCCACATTCAACGCCCCGTGCATAGGGAGAAATACACCGTCAAATCCCACTTTATCTTCCTCAAGAGGCTTTAGCATTTCATCTGCAAGGCGCATAAAATCCTCAAATTTTAGAGTGCCGCCGGGTACGGCTTTTGCCCATATAGACTCCACCACGTCAAAGCCTGACTCTATAAGCCTAGAAAGCCCTGCCATCCTCCTAAATTCCTGCCCGCTATATATTGTAAAGTCTTCATACGTAGATTTTAAGGGGTTGAAAGAGTTACTTTCCTGACTTATACCTGTTGCGAATATTCTTTTCATATTGCCATCCTCCCGGTATATTTTATTATTGTTTTATCAGGGCAAACTTTTGCGATTTGATGGAAGTGAACTTTCGTCAAATCGATTAAAATCTGCGATGCAAAGATTGTAAATCTTAGCAATTATTTTTTCATGGGTTTGCCGTGATTGTTTTATTTATTACTATTGCAGTTTTTATTAATTATGTGGTATACTCGAAGTAATTGTAACTAATAATTGCATGGGAGATAGAGTAATGGACAGTACAGGTCAAACTGCGGAGTTTGAGAGAAGAGAAAATATTACAAAAAACAGCATACTTGTTGTTGAAGATGACAAACTTATCGCTTTGGAGCTTACAAATATATTAACCCCTAAATATATAGTATACTTATCAAGAAACGGTGCTGACGCAATTGAATTGGCAAAAGAACTTAAGCCCGATATAATTCTTTTGGACGTTGTTATGCCCGGTATGAGCGGCTTTGATGTTATCGCTACCCTTAAAGGCATAAGGGAAACCAGTGATATACCTATTATTTTCGTAACAGGGCTGAGTAATGCCAAAGATGAGGAAAAAGGGCTTGTCTTAGGTGCTGCTGATTATATTCAAAAGCCATTTACACCATCCATAGTCAAGCTTAGGGTTAGAAATCAGGTTAAGATTATTAACCAAATGCGCCTAATACAACATTTAAGTATAACTGATACATTGACAAATACCGCAAACCGCCGTCAATTTAATACTTGGCTGGACCAGGAATGGAAGAGGGCTGTAAGGCATAAAAGTCCTCTAAGCCTTTTAATGCTTGATATTGACCACTTTAAAGTTTATAACGACAATTTCGGGCATTTGCAAGGTGATACTGTCCTTCAAGTAATCGCAAATACTATTAAGAAAGAATTAAAACGTCCACTGGACTTAGTGGCACGCTGGGGCGGTGAGGAATTTGCCATTTTGCTCCCTGATACACATATGGCCGGTGCATGTAAGGTAGCAGAAGATATCCGTGCATCTATCGAAAAACATATAATAATGTTTGAGGAAAAAACGCCCACCCGTGTTACCGCCAGTATTGGTATAAACTGTATCGTGCCTGAGCATCATAGTTTTATAGAACGCTTTGTTTCCGATGCGGACAAGTCTCTTTATAGGGCAAAAGAAACCGGCAGGAATAGAGTTGTTACAAGTGAGGCATTGTAAATAATAAATTACTCAATTTGGCTATCCTAATTATTCTATAGTAAAATAACCTCAAAACAGTAAGAAAAACTTGTTGTTTTTTCGTATCTTATCGTCAAAGGGAGAGTGACCGCTTACGCGGTCATCGGCGCACTGCAACCCCCGCTATGGCGGCTCAGGAACCCTGCCATACCTTCGGGCTGGTCGGTTCCTCCGGAACCTGCTCGCCCAAGCGTCCCGTGTATGCCAGGAACCTGTTTCCTCAACCTACAAAAAAACACCTACGTTTTCCTGTTACTATTTTGAAGTGATTTCACTATATTAGGATAGCTTTTTCATGTTGAAGTAACCATGTTTTTTTGTCAATGCCGCCGGCATATCCGGTTAAGCTGCCCTTGGCACCAACAACACGGTGGCAAGGTATAATTATTGAAATTGGGTTATGACCAACTGCACCCCCTACAGCCCTTGGAGATGTTTTTTTCCCTGTAATCTCTTCATAAGTTTTTGCTACTTCAGAATATGTAGTAAGCTTGCCATAAGGTATATCAAGTAAAATCTCCCATATCTTTTTCCTAAACTCGCTGCCTTTCAAGTCGAGAAATAATGTAATCCGAGGGTCTTGCCCCACAAAATATTTATCAAGCCATTCCTTGGTTTTGTGAAAAACTTCTAAATCATTGCCTTCAAAAAAATCATCCCCTAAAGTAGAGGCGTAATACTTCTGCCCTTCCAGCCAAAGCCCTATAATACCTTCACCGTCACTTGCTATTGTTAAATTTCCAACGGGTGATTTGTATTTTGAAATATAATTCATAAAATCTCTCCTTTTTATATAATTCTAATCAATCAACCTATAAAGGGTATCTTTAGATATTTCAAATCCCAGTTTTTTATGCAAACCAATTGAGGCTTCATTATCAAATTCAATCTGAGAAAAAGGAATATCACCTCGCTTAAGCAGAGTATTTATCATATTACCTTCAAGTTCCAGCGCAAGACCCAGCCCTCTAAATTTTTCAAGCACTTTTAATATGCCTATAGAGCCGTCTGCATGAACCCCTATAAAACCGCAAAGTTCACCCTCTAAACGACCTCCGTAAATTGCACCATTTTCAATACGGCTTTTAAGATAAGAATAATCCAGTTGGTCACAGTAGTTCTCATAAACCCAATCCAGATTTGCTAATGTTAAGAGTTCTATCTTAAGATTTTGGGATTTAACCTCTACATATGACTTATTCATATACACTGCCTGTACATTTTCCACATATTTTCTATATCCGTACTTTTCATAAAGATACTCAGCAATATCTTTCCGGTAAACACATATATGAACCGGTTTCAAAACCCCGTCCAGCAGCTCCTTTCCCTTATCCAAATTATCTATCGCAATCATGGAAACGCCGCTTTCCATATCCTTAATAAAAGCACCATCTTGCCCTGCGTATATTATATTAACCGTGCCTCTTTTTATGGGAAAAATCATAGCCATATACAATACACGGTTTCTCTCTAAATATTCAAGAGCTATTTCCTTCATCTTTCCTCCTGATTTGTTATAACAAAATCAATCCACCTTAACAAGCTTTGCTAAATGAGCCATAAACTTTTTCCTGCCTGTTTCAAAGTCAACTGTCACCTCATAGTCAGCACCTGCCGGTTTGATTTCCATCACCTGTCCTATGCCGTATTTTAATTGGCGTACATTATCACCTACTCCGAAATCCAGTGCCTTGTTCTTAGGTGCAGGTATGGGGGCTGGCTTTGGCTTAGGTCTTGGATTATACTCAGGCAAAGGTCTTGTTACCGCTTTTGCTTGAGGCTTTTGAGTATTATTAGTATATTTCCCTAAATATGTATCTTGTTTCAAAATTTCCGCCGGCAATTCCTTTAAAAAGCGGGATGGGGAATTATATATTATCTGCCCGTGAGTGAGCCGCTGGTTAGCACAGGTTAAAAACAAATTCTCCCTGGCTCTTGTGATGCCTACATAGCAAAGCCTGCGCTCTTCTTCAAGCTCACGCCCTTCGCCGCTTGTTACCGAACGGTAGCTTGGAAAAGTCCCTTCCTCAAAGCCGGCTATGAATACATTTTTAAACTCAAGCCCTTTAGATGAATGCATTGTCATAAGTGATACTGTCTGAGTCCCCTCAAAATGGCTGTCAATATCCGCAACTAAGGAAACTTCCTCCAAAAAAGCGGCAAGGCTTATATCTTCGCTGCCTTTTTCAAATTCAACTGCTTTGTTTATAAGCTCGTTTATATTTTCAATACGCCCTCGGGCTTCATCAGTGTTTTCGGCTTCCAGCTCTTTTATATATCCGGTTTTGTCCAAAACCTCTGTTAAAAGCAAGGAGACACTGTTGTCATCCGCAAATTCTTTAATCGACCTTATAAGCTCATAAAATTCACTTACTTTCTTAGCTCCTCTGCCTAATGCGTCTAAAACTTCAGGCTCTTTAAGGGCTTCAAAAAATGACATTTCGTACATATTGGCGTAGGAGGCTATTTTTTCCACAGTTGTCTCCCCTATCCCTCTTTTAGGGGTGTTTATAACCCGCCTAATTGCCACATCATCATAGGAATTGTAAATACATTTAAGGTAGGACAATACGTCCTTAATCTCTCGCCGCTCGTAAAAGCGCACGCCGCCGTAAATCTTATAAGGGATATTGTTTTTAACCAAAGCATCCTCTATAGGTCTTGACAGAGAGTTTTGCCTGTATAAAATGGCTATATTATTAAGGCTTACACCCTCCTCCATATAATCTTGTATGGTATTTACGATAAACGCCGCTTCTTCTATATCGTTTTCCGCTTTGTAAAAATATATATCCGCCCCAGAGTCATTCTCAGTCCATAAACTTTTAATCTTTCTGCCTAAATTATTAGAAATTACAGCGTTTGCCGCATTTAATATTTTTTGAGTAGACCTATAATTTTGCTCAAGCCTTATTACTGTAGTGTTTTCAAAATCCTTCTCAAAGTCAAGGATATTGTTTATATTAGCCCCACGCCAGCCATAAATACTTTGATCATCGTCCCCTACAACGCATAAATTGCCGTATTTAAAAGCTAAAAGCCTTATAAGCCTGTACTGTGCCGTATTAGTATCCTGGTACTCGTCAACCATTATGTATTTGAACCGCTCATGATATCGCTTAAGAGCTTCCGGCACTTCTTTAAACAATCTTACAGTGAGAAAAATAATATCATCAAAATCCAAGGCATTTGCCATGTTAAGCTTTTTCTGATAAAGCTCATAGCACAACGCCACTTTAGAGTACCTGAAATCAGAGGCATTTGCTGCCATATACTCATCACAGCCGATTAAATTATTTTTCGCCTCAGATATGGCATGTCCTATGTATTTAGGGGGAAATTGCTTATCGTTAATATTAAGCTCTTTAATACAAAGTTTTATAAGCCTAAGAGAATCATCCGCATCATATATTGAAAAACTGTTTTCATACCCAATTTTGGCAATCTCCCTACGCAAAATACGCACACAAAGTGAGTGAAAGGTGCTGACCCACACAGCGTCAAAGCCTATTAAATCCATAACCCGCTCTTTCATCTCTCTTGCGGCTTTATTAGTAAAGGTTATGGCAAGTATGTTAAAAGGATCTACCCCTTTGTCTATCATATACGCTATCCTATGGGTAATTACGCGGGTTTTGCCTGAACCGGCCCCTGCAAGAAGTAAAAGGGCGCCTTCTGTACACATTACAGCTTCTTTTTGCGCCTTATTTAAATTTTCCAATAATTTCATTATTAAATCCCCTTAAAATTTTCCTTTTTCCACCAATTATAGCTAACGTACTCCAAAACTGTGAATAGAAAACGTAGAATTTTTGCTGCAAGGCAAGTCCTTCATGAAAAATCAAAAACAGATTTTTCATGGGACCAACGGAAAATGCCGACAGTGACCGAAAGAAATCGGCGGCACTTGCGCCGTTTTTGCCGCGAGGCAAAAATCATGAGACGCTTGCTAAAAGGCAAGCTAGGAGAAACTGACGATGCATTGTAGTAAAAGGCAAGTTTTAATTCACGGTTTTGGAGTACGTTAGCTATAATATTAACACTGCAAAAGTGAAATGTAAAGTTAGAGACCGGTAATTTTTACATTATGCCTTAAACTAAGGCTAAGATTTATTTACCTGTGTACAACCATAGGCTATTGTAATATACTATAAACATAGGATGAAATGTTTAATATAATTAAAATGTTTCAGACTTGATTTGCTATCCTCAGTTTTTTTCCGAGGGGGATTTTAATGAAAATTTACAAAAATATAAGTATTGAAAAACAAGAGAAAACCCTTCAAGATATATTCTGTAACATTTGCGGTGAAAAAATTCATAAAAATGAATATGGCTATTATGATGATTTTTTGAGTATAGAAAAAAAATGGGGCTATCATAGCCAATTCGATGGCGAAACTCATTTTATTGATATTTGCCAGCTTTGTTACAAAATATTTTTAAATAATATGAAATTAAAACCGGATTAGGATGTTTATAGTCAACGCAGTTGAAAAATATCAAAAGAAAACGAAGTATTTTTTCATAAGTCAAGTCCTTCATGAAAAATCAAAAACAAATTTTTCATGGGATTAACGGGAGGCGGCAACGACCATTGAACAAAAGTAAGATATGCAAAGCTGACGATGTATTGTGAAAAAAGCCCAGCTTTATTTGATGATTTTCATCTGCGCTGACTATAAGGATAATAAGTTAAAAAGAGTTGACTGCTATAAAGCAGTTGGCTCTTTTTTGGTTGTTTATGAATATGCTGGAGTATAAAAGATTATAGTTAAGCAGCCTGAAAAGCTTAACAGATAAACGCAGGGTTGTTTATTTAGGGCTACGAGGAGCTTGTTTGCCACAGTATCCACAGTGATACGAGCGGTAAATAAACAACGAAGCAGACCGTAATAAAACCAAATTTATTGTTTGGGTTTTTAGGTTGATTGACTATTATAGAAAGAGTGGCAATATCTTATGAATATTAATTTTCATTATTTCGCGATAAAATCTCTGGCATGCTGTGCCGGTTTTTGTGAAGATAAGGCACAGCAAATTGCAAAATACTCGCAATTTGTTGATGATTACAGCTGGGCTTCTCATATGAACTGCTCTAATATTCCAAACGAGATAATAAATTCCAAGGAGTTTGATTTATTTACACCTTCGCTTTCCGGCAATTTCAGCCCGGTTACAACAGGATTTTCAGGTCCCTTTGATTATATATCCGTAATCGTTAAAAGAGAGCAGAAATTTATTCTCTCACCTTTTCACTTTATGCCATTTGACGAGTCAAAAGCAGGCATAGAAGATGAACGAGTTGTACCCCTATACTTTAATGATAACTCTCTAATTGATAGGTTTTTGCATAGTATAATTGATAAATATCACCGCAGTGAAAAGTGGAATATCCCTCTTATGAAATTAGGTATGCTTTTGCATATTTTTGCTGATACTCATGCCCATCAAATGTTTAGCGGCTTCGATTCCTGGGTAAATAAAGTCCTGGTAACCAAAGTTAAAGATAATATTACAAGCAAAGGCATTACCGGCTTAATTTCAGATGCTTCTACAGGTGTTCCAACAATCGGTCACGCCCAAGTAGGGACTCTTGCCGATTTATCGAATACCAGCTTTGCTACGGCTTATAAGCTAAACAGCAAAGACAGCTACCGAGGCAGCTATTCACAAGACAATACCAAAGCTTTTTTGGAAACCGCAAGAAATATATATATTTATTTAAAAAAATGCTGCAATAACCTGCCTCTTTCAGATAATGACTATAGTTGGGATGAATTAAGCCAAAAACTACGCCAAGGCTTTTTAATCGAGTATCCAAAAAAGAATGTAATAAAAAGCCTTGCTCAGCATTGGAGTACGTATTTTCCGGATATTAAATATCATTACGACTGCAAAGAGATAAAAAAACATTTTCATCTTGCCGGCGCAAACACAGCCTTTACAGACGAGTTTTATCAATATAATATTATGGCTAACAAGCTGCTGGTGGCGTTGTATGGACCTAAACCGAGAGGTTGGGAAAGTATCTTACTTGATTGAGGGATACAAACATTAGTTTGAAGCTATAGCTTCACCGATTGAAAATGTCTCAAGAAAACATTGAATTTACTTCCACATATAGAGAAAATGGCAACAATATTTGACAAAAACGAGCTAACTGACTATCAAAATCAGTTAGCTCGTTTCATATAGGTTTATAAGCAATTCAGTACATTTTTGGTAGCGGTTCTTGTAGTAAGGAACGAACTTGCAATAGGTCTTGGACACAGTATGCGTTATATTGATGAATTTCAAGACGTTGAAATCGAAATCGCAGGAGTAGCAATTAACGCAGATTTACGAACTGTTTTGCAATATCCATCAAGATTATGCGCTTGGAACGGCCTCTGCTGCCGAATTAAGAGGGTCATGGGCGGCTTTTTGGTTAAATCTAAGACTATACAGCGGTGTTGAAAGGCAAGCGTATTACTTTGCAATGTATGGCGGTCAAGCCTTTTTAGAAAGGTATGGCGAAAGAAATTTTGAAGAAATAAGGGACTTACTCAAAGAGTTACACACCGATATGGGTCTTACAGTTGACTTTGACTTCGGAGATTGAATACAGCCACCCTTCGGGGTGGTTTTTTCCTATACAATCATGCCATCACATAGTTGATATAACCACTCTCGCCCGTTTTCTTGCTTGCGTTTCATTTGTGCAAACGGAACGGGGTCGAGATACTGCATAATGCCTTCCCTCATAATTTGAGTTAGTGAGCCGGGGTCGAGTGAACCCAATTCCCAACAATTATTACCGTATATTTTGGCTTTCAACATTCGCGGGCATAGTGTCTTTATTGACTAAATTGTCTAAATTGGAAGTGTCAGGGGATAAAGTCAATTTAGACACTATGTTTTCTGTTTCTGGATTGATAATTATTGTTTCGGATGGTCTGCCCGCTGTGCCTGTTTGAGAATGTTCTATGCGGATATATCCACGCTCTACAAGCACGGTTAAGCTCTCGTCAAGATTGAATCCTTGCTTGCCTTGTGTTTTGCGTATCAAATCACGCTTGCCGATTGACTTAATTGACTTAATCTTACCCCACAAATAGCGGGCATGGGTTATCTCCGGTGGTTCTGCTTGCTCCATATAAACCGCTTTAGCATGGGCAAGAAAATACTTGGCAAGCTCCACAGCGGCGCGGGCTTCGTCTGCGTTAATTTGCGTATCAAGCGGATTTTTGCCTTGCTCAAATGCGTTTATGCAGTGGATAAGTCCGGCAAAGCGTGTCATTTGTCCGTGGAGTTTTCCCGCCCAATCAGCTATAAAAGATAACTCGCCAATATCGGGAGTTAATTGTGGCTCGATTTCGTCAAAAAATGAGCGATATACTTCAAAACCGCCGCTGTCATATTCAAGATTTCCACTACTATCAGCGTCAATCATTGCATAACAAAGATTGTGATAATTGCTTTTTATACGTTCATCAAGTGGCTTTGACGTGGCTTTTCTACTGCCAACACATGAGGGGCATTTGACAAACAATATACGCGACAATAACCCGCGCCCGCTTTTTTGTGTGTCTGAAAACAAGTCAATTATTACAGTTGGTTGGCATGGAGCTATCATATTAAGCGTTGGACGGTCAATTACAATACTGTCAGAGGTCTTGCGGTCAATCGTTATTCTGTCACCGCTATAACCATTCAAATATATTTCTAAACCGCCCTTGTCGGAGTACCGCCCGATATTCTCAAACAAGCCGCCGCCCTCTGCACTTACAAGCGCAAATACACCGTCTTGTGATTTAATCATTGCCGCCAATTTTTCTGGGGTCACATCTGCGCCGGATAATCGCAAAGGCTCTACAGGCTTAAATTGTGCAAGCTCGGCGTTAAGTTCTTCTAACTCCAACATAGCAATATTCCGCTTGTTTGCGTCTTTTTCCTTGATAACATTCTTTTCAACGTTGTCAATTCTACCTTGCAGTAGCTTTAATTCGCTTTTGCTTTGATTGACTTCGCCGCTGTGGGTATTGTTGTATTCGATTTCATAATCAATCAGGGGACGGAAAACAATGTCTATCACACCGCTTTTACGCTCGGATGGCGGTGCAATAGGCGCGATATAGAAACATGGTCTTTCGGTGTGTCCGTTCGGCAATCGTATGGGATAACGTCCGCGACAAGCAATTTCGAGTACACCCAAACCACATGAGGCAACCATATCTACAGGAGCTTGTACGGTTTTGGCGGCGGCACGAAAAAATTGACGTGTGTCAATCGGTATCGCATAAAGAGGAAATGTCGGTAACGGTTCTGATTGCTCAAATGGCATAAGTTCCTGAAAATTCTTGTTTTCCGCTTGGTTTTGCGGTATACTAGAGTCAGTGTTATACACACCTTTGCTATGCCCTGTAGCCTCACCGTTCGCCCCGGTAGGGCTTATTTCTTGCCCGAAACCCACACTGTCAAGCAATTCCAGTTTTTGTGCCTGTGTCAAATCGCTTCGCAAGGTCGCTCACCGCCTTTCCATAAAATTTGTAAAACTGCAATTTTTCTTGGAAATCACCGTAAATAAATACTTCATTATACAACCATTCCCACAAGTCGAGATTTTGTAATGCCTCGCAAAATAGCGGTTGCCATTCATCTTCCGGCGTTTTTGGCGCATGGTTGCGTTTCCAATCATCCATCAAGCACAAATACGCCGCCACGGCGTTACACGCCCATTGCTCCCATTCGTCAAAGTTTTTCAGTATGCCTCGGTCATGTTCGCGCTGTTTTTTCGCCTCCTGTGCCTTTTTATATTCCGCTGTAGTCAATGGCTTATCGGGAAACAATCCTAGCCTGTATGTTTCAGACAAATGTCGTGCCGCGTCTATGGGTGTCAAATTTTCCATAAGCTCTACCAACTTCACAGCGTCCCCACCCACTCCACACCCAAAGCAATACCAGCTTGCAGGGTACAATTTCAATGATGGTGTTTTTTCTGTATGAAGCGGGCAACATACATATCCGACGCGGTTAGGTTGTAACCCGTATGTGGCGAACACATCTAATAGCGGGACATGATGCTTGATTTCTTCAAATGCTTGGGCTATTCCCATATACCGCCCGCCCCACTATTAAGCTGCTCGACAAGTGCCGTGTAGTTTATGTAGCCCACCTTTCCGCTACGGACTACAGGAATTTTACCTTGCGCTACTAACCGTCTTAATGCCCTCTCCGGCAATAGTCCGCGCTTGGCTACTTGCCGTGTTGTCAACATTTCAGGGGGATTATTTGGGTGTGCTTGTGTCTGTATCATGCTGTGCCTCCTTCTTCTTTTCTGCACGTTTAAGCCAATATTCCCGATTATATTCAGCTACACGCAGTTTGTTTTTGCGCCGCCACTCTCTTTGATATTCTCGCCGTGCAGTAATCCACTCCTCATTTTTTTGCACTTGCTTCATGCCTCCACCTCCTAAAAAAATATATTTACATTCACTTGCGCTTGCTTCATATGTGTGCTATAATGAGTATGAAGAACGTAAATGCAGATGTCAATACATGAATCAATATAACTTCATTTGTCTGCAAACGAAGAATTGAGGTGCTGTTATGGCAACAAGTGAAGTGCAAAAAAAAGCACGGTTTCCCGTGTTCAAAGAAAGATTTTATAAGTTGCGTGGGGAAATTTCACAAGCGGAATTTGCTGATAAAATAGGTATTGCACGCGCTACTGTTGGTTTATATGAAAATGGGGAGCGAATACCTGATGCTTTGGTACTAAAACAAATTGCTGAAAAATGCGGAGTTTCGGCTGATTGGCTTTTAGGTCTTACAAGTGACCCAAAAGGAAAGGCAGATACTATGGCTGTTGAAAAACGCCTTGGGCTTTCGGCACCCGCGCAAGATGAACTTGAATTTTTGAATACAATCGATATTGGTAAAACAAGTTGCATTGAAATTCTCAATGATTTTCTTGTGTCTGATGAATTGCACGATATATCTCGCGCTATACTTTCATGGGTTGGTAGTAAACGATTAGAGGTAATACACGAAGGATTACGCAAAGTAAGCCCTTCAGCAACGGAAATAAATACACCCTTGTTAAATCGCTGGCTTAGAGAATGGGTGAACAATCACCCAGACCGCGAAAAAATAATAAGCGAACATAATTATGATGATTACTATGGAAATGAAGAATACCCATTAGATAAAACACTAACAGAAGAAGAAGCATGGCAAGTC
This sequence comes from Defluviitaleaceae bacterium, assembly GCA_009779915.1. Classification (GTDB taxonomy): domain Bacteria; phylum Bacillota; class Clostridia; order Lachnospirales; family UBA5962; genus WRBA01. Next base: position 57,776 of record WRBA01000014.1, read on the forward strand.
ATTGCAATGGAAGCAATAGACAAAGCGAGAAATGAAAGGACGCTACAAAAAGCATATCGTTTTGAAGCAATAGAACGTTTTTCTGATTTTGTTGATACTTTTGTGAATTCGATGGATTCATTATTTGATGAATATGACGATGATGATGAGGAATAAAAAATAGCAACCATTAAAAAACGTGACAATTCTTTAGAGAAAGGGGATATTGAAAATGGCGAAGAAAACGAATAACGGCTTGCCGACAGGTGTTTCTGCCGTGAAAAACAGACCGAATCTATACCGCTTGGAGTTTGTTCAAAGGGGCAAACGACACAGCGAATATTATAGTTGTGAATTGACAGCGAAAAAAGAACTTCAATCCGAATTGCAAAAAGCCATTGATAACTTTCGGGAGCGGGTCGAATCAGGCTCACTCAAAGGCGGCGATATAAACGCAAAATCCACCTTTACACAGGCGGTTGAATGGTTTGCGGAAATTCGCAAGCTCGACACTCGGGAAAGTACGTAAATGGCTGATATATTTATCTTTGAGCATTACCTTATACCTCGGCTTGGAAACTATAAGCTGAAAGAGATAACAAGCCCTATGATTACAAAAATGCTTGCAGAACTGCTAAAAAAAGGCGGCGGGGGCGGTCGGGCTACATATTGTGCAAAGCCTGAATTTATTGAGCTTATGCACGAGAAAAAGCCCGCTCGGACTGCTGGCGGCTTTAATCTTGTGGCTCGGGAAATTGGTATTGGCGTTGATAATACCTTTATCAGAATAAGAAAAGGTGAAAATTGCGAAAAGCACATAGCGGAAAAGGTAGCTCGGTATTACGGTTTACCGCTCTCACAGGCTTTTGACAAAAAACTTGATGTAAAACCGCTCTCGGCTTCCTATGTTTCAAAGATTACCTACACTTTGTCGGCTCTGTTTTCGGCTTGTATTAAAAACGGGGCAATAGAAACAAACCCTGTCGCTAACGCTACAAAACCACGCATAGGCGAAAAAGATATACCCGCATATCTTGACAACAGGCAAATTCCGATTTTCCTTGAAACATTGAATGAGCTATCTATAGATAATTCAATCAAAGTCGCTCTAACACTTATGTTAATGCTTGGGCTTCGCTCGGGTGAGGCTCGGGGCTTGCGGTGGATTGACATTGATTTCCATAATGGCATTGTGAGTATTGAGAAAAACTGCGGCGAAACTTTCGGCGGCTTGGCTCTTACGGACTTAAAAACAAAACGCTCACGGCGCAAACTTCCATTGTCGCCCATGCTGTATGAAATACTCACGGCACATAAAAGCTACTTGGACGAACAAACCGCCTCCCTCGGCTCTGTATGGCAAAATAATGACGTTGTATGCCCTAATAGCACAGGCGGGCTAATGACAAAATCAGAGCCTAACAAAGCAGTCAAACGGATATTGAACGCAAGAAAAGATTTACCTCGGGAGCTTCACGCCCACTCTATGCGGCATACGTTTATTTCATTGCTTATATCAAATGGCGTTGATGTGGTGAATGTAGCGGCTCTAGCGGGTGATACAATCGAGATTATCTCAAAACACTATGCTCACAGCTTTGCGGAACGCCGTGCCGCCGCTATGGATATTGTTGGGGCTTCTTTTGCACAGTTGACAAGCTCACCAACTCCACTCCATTTGATAGAAGCGAATTAACAAACAAAAATAAGCCCTTGCCATAATAGGCGGCTTACGTAAGAAAAGTTTGTAAGATGTAGGCGGCGTGGCGTAAGCTACGCCGTTTCTCTTTGCTGTTCTTGTTCTTACTCTTGTTTGTTCTTGCTCTTTTCCGTTGCGGATATTTCTATCCTGTCTACAAACTCACGCAAAACAGTTGCGTCAAGTTCCTGTAAGTCAGTATACTTCTTTGTTTCTTTTGATCCTGTTGCTTGACTTCATGGCACAAGACTTCTATTGTGGATTGTAGGCTGCTTTGCTCCAGTTCGTAGTCACGGGATAGCTTGATGAAACGTTCATCCGATAACATTTGTCAAGGAAGATTGTGTCAGTTTTCAAAAAATATTTATTATCAATTGTTTTCAACTTATCACTCCGGGACTTTTTGACCTTAACTGACCCCACCCGCTCAGAGAAAGAAAGGCGGGGATTAGCCGCCTTTCTGCGAGTATAGCTGTAGATTTTCTTGTTGATAGCTTTTACAAGATGGCATCACCCAACCCTAAGTCCTTTGTCTGCCAAACCAGAAGGTGCTGCCAGGATGTATTAGCCCACTCTCACGCCAGCCAATAACATCATCCTCGGTTCGCATACGGTTATTATATGCAAAAAGCTGAGTCATAGCATGGTTATTTGTTACGTTTATGCTTGTCATATCGTTGCCGGTGATATATGCCATCCGTAAAAGTGACCGGTTTGATATATCAACGCTTGTTAATTGAGTTTGGCTTATCTGCAAACTTTGCAGCGCGAAATTATTTGTTATATTTACACTTGTTGTACTTGAACCGAGTACGCCTATATGACGCAAATCCGGATGCGTCGAAAAATCATGGGTTGCTATTTGTGTATGTGCTAAAATAATTGTTTCTAAGTTTAAATTATTGGATATATCTAAGCCGGTTATTGGGGTCGAGCGTATATCAACATTACGCAGTTCTAAATTATTTGATATATCTAAATGTGTAAGATAGTCTGCAAGGATATCCAAGCGTTCTAAATACCTAGCCCTTGATAAATCTAAGCTGGTTAGCCCGATTCCCCATAGTCTAAGATTTCGCAGCTCAGAACTATTCGGCATATTTAAACTGCCTAGCCGGAAAGCCGGTCCAATAGTAATCGTTTGCAGCGCATGGTTGCCGGATAAATCCAAGCTTGTTATCGGAATTGTTCCAAAATTGGAAGCTCCTAAAGAAAGCTGCTCTAATTCGCGATTGTTCGATAAGTTAATATCGGTTAAGCTCATACTGTGTAAATTCAAAACGCGTAATCTTATATTGGTTGATAAGTCAATGGTGTTTAACCCTTCCCCTGCACTAAATTCTTGGATATACGAACTAACCGGCTCTTCCGGAATAACATAAAAATCTTCTGTTAGCTGGCTATCGAGCTCTCCAATCATAGGCTGCGGAGGAATTAATATATTAAGTTCTTCAAGGTTCACATTGTTTGTCAAATCTAAACTTGTCAGCTGACTACTATCGTATATGGTAAGGCTTCGCAGATAAGGGCTGTATATAACTACCTCATATGCCGTAATCCATAACTCAACCTCTTGCAAGTATCTGTTGTTCGGTAAATATATACTCGTCAATTCCGATGCAAAGAGAGTAAGATACTCTAATGCCGTAAAGTATTCAATCCCTGCGAGGCTTGTAA
>WRBA01000015.1 GCA_009779915.1 Defluviitaleaceae bacterium
TGCAAAGCTAATCTGCTACGGCTGGCAACTTTTGTTTCTTAGTGAAACAAAAGTGCATGGACAACGACAAGTGGCTTAAAATAAGCCGAAAAGCAGGTTTGCTGCTTATTGACCGCTGGTTCTTAATTCATTGTAATTACCATATTATCCTATTTATAGCTGCTTTGCCTTACAGGTCTCCTCTGTTTTGAAAAATTATTAAGAAAACCCTCAGGGCGCGGCACAAGCCGCCTAAGCTTATCAGCCAGATAAAATCCCATAGCTGCTTTTTGGGATCCCCCTCCGCAAGTTATTACAAATCCGGCGGCAAGCTCAGAGCCGGGTACTGTAATTGCACTGCATCCGCACATATTTGCGACTTTAGCCATAGCTTTTCCGGGCGTGCCGGTAACTTCCTCTACTGCCGGACCTTCAAAATACTTTGGCGGTGTCGAATCATACCCAAAAACATCAATAGGGCCTTCATAGCTTAAAATCAAATCAGTTTCATCCCGCTGAAAAATTCCCATGACTTCCGTAACGGTTGTTGGTCTGTCAAAAGGAGATTTAAAACTATGTTCTCTCAAAGTATACTCCTCCAAAAATGAATTCGGAAGACTCTTTATTACTCTGTAAGCATCTTTGCCTCCCGGCAGCATCATCGATTCTGCCGCCGGAATCATTACTCGAATCGGTCTGCCTTCATGGTTAAATTCCATTTGACACATAATTTCCGAAGCTGTTTTCATAATATCAAAATCAGCGGCAATAATCCCAACTGCCGGCTGATAGGAAAGCCTATCCGTAGAAACGCTGGTCTTATCAATAACAAGACCGCAGCCTTTGCCCATGAAGGAAAACAAGTTTGTGCTAAGGGCAGGTGCAATAACACTTCCGCCGCCGTCAGAACCTATTGCCAATTCATTTATACCCTTTACTATATTGACGCACCCGCCGCTTGAAGACCCTGTCATAAAGCGATATGTCAGAGGGTTGATAATATCGCTGTCAATACTTGAGCCTCTGTCAGCCATTTTATCAATACTAAGCCATAAAAATGACGGATGATGACGCAGCCTGTCAATAAGCACATCTGAAATATCCGCGGAATTTTTTATGCCAAAAAAATGACAATCCTTTTCTTTTTCTTTAAACTCTTCTCTGGCATTCGGGTTGATACGCACAACAGAACTGCCTAAATATTCATTAGCAATGCTTAAGCTTATGTCCAGTTGATCCATCGGATTCCTCCTTTCATTATGAACCTAATAGCCATGTTTTTGGGTTTGTAACCATCAATTTATTAATAACTGCCTTACTTACTCCATTATCTTCAAGCATTGGCAAAAAGACATCCAATAGATAGCTGTATCCTATCCCGCCCTTAAACTTCATATTATGCTGACGGGAGATATCCATTGACAAAACAATTTTGTCTTCATAGCCTGCATCTAAGCATTTAAGTACTATGCTTAAACGCTGCTCATCTGTTATGTAATTTTGTTTTCCTATAGTATCAATTCCAATATAAACACCCCGTCCAAGGAGATTTAAAGTGTACTGCGGGTTATAAGAAACATCCTGATGCCCTATTATTACTCTATTAAGCATGGCACCATTGCCTGATAATATCTCAATTTGCTCAAGACCCATAGTACCGTAGCTTGCATGAGTGTAAATGGGAGTATTGCCTGTTTCAACACTAGCCTTGGCTGCTGCGGCTAAAAGCCGTCTTTCGGCTTCGGTTATAATATCCCTTCCGGAGCCGACTTCTCCAATAATTCCAGCCTTATATTCAGTATCGTTTATTCCGACTGTGATTTCTTTTACAAATAATTCAACAATATCTCCCTCGGACATCTTATAAAAATACTCAGGCAGGAGAGGTTCCTTATAAAAACCGGTACTAAGCACAATATTAATTCCGGTTTCTTTAGCGATATCCATTGTGTAGCGCGGGTCGTCCCCTGAGCCTTTAGTTGTTACTTCAAATATATTTCGGACTCCTTTTTTATACAACTCGCGAAGCTCATCAAGATGAGCCTGAGTCACGTCAACAATTACATCATCTGTAACTTTCATTCTGTCTTTACTGTTTCTTATATGTTCATGAGCGTAGGTATATCCTTCTGCAAACATTTCAGTCACCCAGTAGTCCCCTTAAGCTAACCTTAACAGTACCAATATATTCATAATCAAACCGAAAGCAAGTGCCGTACATGGACCTATTGTCATAGAAAACAGCGGGCGTTTAGAAGATTTATTTATTAAGTAAACCAAAGGAACCAGCAAAAACCCCATATTATCCATCATTGCGTTTACAGCAAGTATACCGCCGAAAAGAAGGGCATATTCAAGTACCTCACTGCTTCTAAAACTATCGCTTAATTCCCGTATAGCAGGGTTCTTATCCATGATTTTAGCAACGACAGCAATTAGGCGAAGTTCCATCGGTATCATTAGAAAACAAACAGCTGCCGCAATAAATGGTGCTAAGGGCATTGAGAATGAAATGCCGATAAGTATAGCTGCTATACTCTGGAATCCGGCACCTCTCACACTGTAAACACCGGATGTTACGGCAGTTGTAAAAAGCAGCGGCAGAAAAGCAGCATATCTTAAAATCAGCACCATTGCCGCATTAAAGTGTTCACCGGCTGCTATCAGACCTTGTGTAGTTGGATCCGGTGCCACCAAAAACATTGCACAAGCCGCACCGGCAAAAGCAGAATTAAGAGCAATTAATAACCAATTCTTTTTAAGCCTTTGGATATTACCATCAAATATATTAACCAAATCGGTATTTCCAGTTGTAATATCTTCAGGTTTTTGTGCCTGAAAGCTGAAATAAACCAAAAACACAGTGCCCACCGCCATAGAAATAACGGCTGCCGTGCTTTGCAGCTCTAAAGCCGAACCTCCTGAGACTAATATGTATACAAACAAGGATACAATTGCGGTAATCGCTCCTTTATATACGCCAAATCGTTTTGAAACCGCAATACTGGGTGATGCGGCAAAAGCAATAAGCAGCGGCGTCATCATCAGACCAAGGATTTCGCCTCCATCTCTATTATACAAAAAATTGTACGGAAAGATATGAGAAAAACCCCTGAGCGATTCCATACCAAATAACAATAAAATCCCAAACAAAGCTCCAAAAATAAGAGATGCGAAGGCACCTTTGGGAGAGTCTGAAAAGAACAAGCCAATCATATCAGTTGCCAAATAAATGGTGTGTGTAAGCACAATTGAAGTGGCAATAAAAGTAGGTACGCCAAAGCTTATAAGCAAAATAAAGCTCATAGCAACACTTGAACCAAGCAGAGCTTTGCGATTAATCGACCCTGAAAAATATTCCGGAAAAAGAGGGCGTAACCCATCGTTAAAAACCGCAACACCTTTATTAGCTGCAAGGGCAGCTATCCCTCCAGTTGCTGCAATAAAAACGTAGCGCCACATTTCCTCCATTTTTTCCCCTCCCTGCATTTTATAGCCATTATAACACCCCTTATAAATCAAGTCAAGTTAATAGCGTATAATTTTTTGTACATAACTTCGCTGCAAAGATTATACTTAAATCCTGATTTCGGCGAAAGGCGAACTCTTTATGCGTTTGCCCTTCACATATTTAAAAAAAACACTGGCTTTTTTTATGGGATTATTGTATTATGTATCAAATATACAAATTTTTTACAGTAGGGTGATATATTGAATCAACAATTTTATCAAAAGAAGGGCTTGATTGTCAGTCAGTTTGCCAACTGGCTTATAACTATGAAAAAAAACGATAAACTGCCAACTTTCTCTGAGATGCAGGAACAGTTAGGGGTATCACGAGGCACTGTGCAAAATGCCTTGAAATTCCTTATAGATGCCAAAGCTGTAGACATACGAACCAGAGGGAAAATGGGCTCCTATATTAATGATATAAATCCTTTGATTTTACAGCAATTTTGCTCCAGGGCACAAATAAACGGTCTTATGCCGCTGCCATATTCAAGAACTTTGGAATGCCTTGCTACCGCCCTGTATAAATGTTTCTCGAATCAGCAGTTAAAATTTGTACTATCCTATGCCGGCGGCTCCTCTAATCGATATTCAATGCTGCTTTCAGATGCATTTGATTTTGCTATAAGTTCCAAAGCTGCTGCCATTAAGACCATTGAGGATGGATATCCAATTGAAATTGCTATGGATTTAGGCAGGCGCTCTTATCTATCAAAGCATGTACTGGTATTTGGTCAGAGAATGGATGCCCGCTTACGCGATGGGCTTCGCATAGGTATTGATAATGAATCTTTTGACCAGCGTCAGCTTACATACAAAGTATTGCAATCTTATAATGTAGAACTGGTTGAAATAAAGAGGCAGCGTTTCTTGGGAGCGATAAAAGACGGGTATATTGATGCGAGTATATGGAATTATGATGAAATTTTTGAAAAAGAATATGAAGGCTTCCAATGTATTGATTTAGAGTTTGAAAATATCGAAGATTTTTCAAATGCTGTTATTGTAATCAAGCAAAAAGATGCTTTCATCAAGAAAGTTCTGGAGAATTCCCTTCATCTTGAGCAGGTTAAGCTTGTCAGGGATATGGTAATGAATAATGTTATCCCTCCAATATACTAATTTTATAGTGAATCAACTTGGTTCAACTTAAGAGACTTTCTTAAGTTGAACAACTATATAACTTAAGGAGAAATATATTATGTTGACAATTGCAGTAGGCGGACTGGCAAAAGACGAGATTGCAAATCTTATCAAAGAAACCGGCGGAGAAAAAGTCGAAGCAATAATTAAATCAGATTTGGATGCAGCTATGATGGTTAAAAATGGGCAAGCCCAGCTTTATATTGGAGCTTGTCATACAGGCGGCGGCGGAAGCCTTGCAATGCCGCTAGCTTTGCTTGGCAGGGGGAAATGTATGACAATCGCAATCGGCGGGAAAGAGTTGGATGCTGATAATATTGCTTGTGCTGTAAAAGACGGCATAATTGCTTTTGGTCTTGTTACTCAAATGGTAAATCAGTATGTCCCTATTATAGTTAAAGCAGCCATTGAGAATTTAGGGGAGTAGGGCTGTTACTGCATTAAAATAATCTTTCTTTCAATATCCATCTCTTCTAAAGCATACTTTCACGCCTATATATCATATCTAAAACAATTTCATCTGCCCTGAAATCCCATTGGCACGTCTGTCATCTTCTTTTAAAAAGTGACCTGTTGATGGGATTTTAAATGTTCTGTAATACTCCGCGTCTGTGCTTACAAATTTCTCTACAGGTTTTATGGCTGTAACAGAACTGTTTTTCTTTAGAGTATAAACCTGTACGCCGGAAGAACTTTTAGATTGGTTAGCACTTATCAAAGCAGTTGAAAACAACAACGCTTTATCTGAATCCCTAAACACAACAAAGTCCTTATCATCCAGTATATGCTCGGCAAAAACAAGCCCGGCCTTTGACGAGTAGGCACTTAAGAGCTTTTTGCGATTCATTTTAGTTTGATAGCTGTCCATATTGACTTTTGCTACTTTACCATTGTCAAAAGCAAATATTATATAGCCTTTATAATCTGTTGTTGCTGCCATAAATACAATCTGCTCCCCATCTTCAAGGTCAAGGAGGTTAGGGAGAAAGTCACCTAAAACAGAGGCCTTAGAATCAGGCATTTCATAGGTTTTAGCTTTGTAAACATTATGCTTATTAGAAAAAAAGAGAAGGTCGCTTTTGTTGCTTATTTCAATTTCTTGTAAAATCTCATCGTCTTCCTTAACATTCTGTTCAGAAGCCCCCCTAAGTGAAACAAGGGAGATTTTTTTAAAGTAGTTTTGCCTTGTTAAAAACAATTTAAGGCTGTAATCATCAATAAAAACTTCCTCAGGGATATGCTCGATTTCTTCTTCATATATAATTTCCGTAAGTCTGTCTTTTCCATATTTTTTGCTGACATTTTTAAGCTGCGCCACTATCATTTGGCTTATTTTTTTATCGCTTTCAAGGGTTGATTTAAGTTCAGCTATTTCTTTTTCCAGTTTTTCTTTTTCACTTACTTTGTTTAGCAAATATTCTTTGTTTAAATTTCTCAGGCGTATTTCAGCAATATAATCTGCCTGAGGCTTATCTATATCAAAACCAGCCATAAGATTAGGGATAACCTTGGAATCCTGATCGGTGCCCCTAATAATGGCTATTGCCTTATCAATATCCACAAGAACTTTAGACAGTCCAATAAGCAGATGAAGTTTTTCCTTATTCTTTTCAAGATCGAATGCTACTTGCCGCTTTATACAGCTCTTTCTAAAAACAAGCCAATTGTCCAGTATGCCTTTTATGCCTAAGCTTTGGGGTCTGCCGTCAATAAGCAAGTTAAAATTGCAGCTAAAGCTGTCACTTAGGGAAGTCATACTATACAGCTTTTGCATCAGCCGGTCAGGATCAACGCTTTTTTTAATATCAACAGCGATTTTTAAGCCTTTAAGACCGGTTTCATCCCGGATATCGTTAATCTCACGCAGTTTGCCGGCTTTTACCAGGGTAATTACCTTGTCAATAATAGCCTCAGCGGTAGTGGTGTAGGGGATTTGTGTAATTTCAATACATGAGTTTTTTTTGTCGAAAGTATATTTAGCTCTAAGCTTAAAACTGCCCCGGCCTGTTTCGTATATTTTTTCCATTTCAGCCTTGCTGTATATAATCTCACCGCCAGTTGAAAAATCAGGGGCTTTAAGATACTCCGATAAATCTGTACCGGTATTTTTCATATAAGCAATAGTAGCTTCAACAACTTCACTTAAATTAAAACTACATATAGAAGATGCCATACCAACCGCAATCCCTTGATTAGGCGTTACCAATATATTGGGAAAAGTAGTAGGGAAAAGCACCGGCTCCTGCATAGTTCCGTTATAATTGTCTATAAAATCAACTGTATCTTTATCAATATCAAAAAATATTTCATCACATATAGCATCCAGCTTAACTTCCGTATAACGGCTTGCCGCATAAGCCATATCCCTTGAATAAACTTTGCCGAAATTACCTTTAGAGTCAATAAAAGGGTGTATCAGTGCCTCATAACCTTTGGTAAGCCTTACCATAGTTTCATAAATTGAACCATCACCATGGGGGTTAAGGCGCATAGTTTGCCCAACCACATCATTAGACTTCATGCGCCCGCCTTTTAAAAGCCCCATTTTATACATTGTATAAAGGAGCTTTCGATGTGAGGGCTTAAAGCCGTCTATTTCAGGTATTGCCCTGGAAATAATTACACTCATGGTATAGGGCATATAATTTTTTTCCAAAGTTTCGGTTATAGGCTGCTCGATTACATTATTATTTTCAGAGGGCATTACACTACCTCACTTAAATCAATGTATTTGTAGCCATTTTCCTCGATATGTGCTTTTCTTGATTTTATATCGCTGCCTAAGAGCATTTCAAACACTTCCTGTGTTTTTGCCGCATCCTCAGGCAATACGGATATAAGCTTTCGGGTTTCAGGGTTCATGGTCGTAAGCCACATCATATCCGCGTCATTTTCCCCAAGTCCCTTTGAACGCTGGATTTTAACAGAGCCTTTTTGATTTGCTACAATATCGTTCTTCTCCTTATCACTGTAGGCAAAAAAGGTGTTTTTACCGGCAGTTATCTCATAAAGGGGAGACTCGGCAATAAAAACCTTCCGTGCCTCAATAAGCCCAGGCGTGAGCCTGTAAAGCATAGTCAGTATAAGGGCACGGATTTGAAAGCCGTCCACATCCGCATCAGTACAGATTATGACTTTATTCCATCTAAGAGCGTCTAAGTCAAAAGAGCTGAAGTCCTTGCTGCTCTTGGTTTTTATTAAAGCTCCGCAGCCCAGTACCTTAATTAAATCAGTTATTATATCGGATTTGAAAATTTTATCGTAATCAGCCTTAAGGCAATTAAGTATTTTGCCACGAACAGGGATAATGGCTTGGAAATTAGGATCCCGCCCCATTTTACATGAGCCAAGGGCGGAGTCCCCCTCAACAATATAAAGCTCCCGCTCGCTGATATCCTTACTCCGGCAATCTACAAATTTTTCAACCCTGTTAGTCATATCAAGGCTACCTGTGAGCTTTTTCTTAAGGTTTAGGCGGGTCTTCTCTGCTGTTTCACGGCTTCTTTTGTTTATTAGTATTTGCTCGGCTATTTTGTCCGCATCCGCCTTGTTTTCAATGAAGTACACCTCAAGGTTTTTCTTTAAAAAGTCAGTTAAATAGTCCTGTATAAACTTATTGCTTATGGATTTTTTAGTTTGATTTTCATAGCTTGTCTGTGTTGAGAATGAATTTAATATAAGCACCAAACTATCCTCAATATCGGAAAACACAAGTCTTTTTTCGTCTTTTTTGTATAAATTGGCAGATTTTATATAGCTGTCAATAGCAGATACAAAGGCAGATTTAACAGCCTTATCAGGTGAACCGCCGTACTCTAAAAAGCTGGAGTTATGGTAATATTCAAGCTTTGCCACATCGTTGGAGAAGCAGAAGGCTATCTCAAATTTAAGCTTATAGTCAGGCTTATCCTCACGGTCTCGGCCGGCACCTTCACCTGTGAGATATTGGGATTCGGTAAGGATTTTTTTATGGGATTCATCATCTTCATTAGATTCGGTATCACTATCAGCCGTCAGTTCTTTTATATAATCTCTTATTCCTTCTTTATAGCAAAATTCGAACGTACTATCGCTAATTTCATCATAAAAGACAAATTTAAGACCGTTATTTACAATTGCCTGACGCTTTAAAGTCTCCAAATAATACTCAATTGGCACAGCTATATCAGTGAAAACCTCCAAATCAGGCCGCCATTTAATGCGGCTGCCGGTAATGGTTTTATTCGTCCGTTCTTTACGCATCCCACCTACATTTTCACCATGTTCAAAACGGAACGTATATTCGTATCCATCTCTCACTATTGAAACATCCATATACTCAGAAGCGTACTGGGTGGAGCAAAGCCCCAGACCATTAAGCCCAAGGCTGTATTCATAGCTGTCTCCTTCATTGTTTAAATATTTTCCTCCTGCGTAAAGCTCGCAAAACACAAGTTCCCAGTTATACCGCTGCTCCGTATTATTAAAATCAACAGGGATACCGCGACCGTAATCAGTAACTTGTATGGAGTAATCTTTATAACGCGCTACCTCAATTATATTACCAAAGCCTTCACGGGCTTCATCTATAGAATTTGAAAGTATTTCAAATATTGAATGCTGGCAGCCTAAAAGTCCGTCAGAGCCAAAAATAACCGAAGGTTTTTTCCGTACTCTATCAGCACCTTTTAGTGATGTAATGCTGTTGTTATCGTAAGAAGTTTTTTTAACCATATTTACCTCGCTTTTATAGTATATCAAGGGCACTTAACTATAATTGCCTTGTTTATCTTACCACATATTTTTAAAAAATACAAAACATGCTTGTAATAATTGGCAGATATGCTATACTTAATTATATCTCATTTTAAGGGGGAGATTCGACATGGTTAAGTTTATAGCAGGTAAAAAAGGTGAAGGTAAAACTAAGCGTCTAATCGACATGGCAAACGAAACAATAAAGACTACAGATGGTCATATTGTGTTTATTGACACGGATAAAAGGCATATTTATGATTTGCATTATGATATTCGATTTGTTGAAACGGGGGATTTCCCAATTTCTAATTACAGAGAGTTCATTGGTTTCATTTGTGGGATTTTGTCGCAAAACAGCGATATTACAGAAATATTTGTTGATGGATTGACTAAAATTGTCGATAGTTTGGATTCTGAAGATTTAGTTAAGCTTATAGAAACACTTAAAAATCTTTCAAAAAATAATTCCGTCGAATTTATAATAAATATGAATTGTGACCCTGACACAGCACCTGAGCAGTTAAAAGAATTAATGATTTAGCCCGTATATTTTTAAGCAATTTGCCCTAAACTAAAAACAAAAAACAAGTGGGTGCAAATATGCCGAAAGCTAAAGCCAAAAACCAAACAGAGTTTAAAGAAACTGAGCATATTAAACGAAATATGCCTGATAAAAATTTAGATGAGGGTATCCCTCATAATGCTAACAAGGTATCTTTAGGCACTAATATAAAAAGATAATTCTTACAAAAAAAGCCCTTCCATGATGATTAATGGAAGGGCTTTTTATAATCTTCAATATCTGCTGGCTTTCCTGTAAACATCAATAGTAAAATCATCCTTTTTCATGCTTTTATTTACCCTGGCAAGTATTTTTTCAATTTTCTTTTTCTCAGGATCTTTTTTTATTTTCATAGAATCAACTACCTTTCGTAATATAGGTTTTGAACCTGTGGTCAATAAGCTACCACTCGTCTTTACGGCTTATTTTAAGACACTTTGCGCCACTACCCATTAAAGCAGGCTTTCGCGGGTTCCCGCTCGTCATCCGCTCCTTAATTGGCTAAAAATAAGGCACATAAAGCCAGTCACTCCATTATTGACCACTGGTTCTTAATATTACCAAAAGGAGTTTTAAATATTCTATGTATAACCTTTGTGAAAAAAAGACAAGTTTTACGATATGGTTTTCAATCGGAAAGGTTATAAAAGCTAATCTTTAGTATCAATATCGTATACTTATTGATGATTGCTCAACTTTTATCTCATCATCTTTAGTCCTTTGAAGCTTGACTTTATTGCCGTTTCCATCTTCCGCTGAGAGTTTTTCCAAGCCATGCTCTTTAAAAAAGTCAACTAAAGTTGTTTCAACAAACTTAGTCCATTTCCCTTTCGCGCTTTCTTCAGGGTTATAAGCCTCGTCCATAGTTTTTGGGTCTTTCATACTGTATATCCTCCGTATAATAATTTTTTTGCAGCATATTAATTTTATCAGCTAATAAGCTTTTTTTCAAACAAAAAATATGTTAAACTATGGAAATACATCTACAGAAAAGAGGGCGTGCCGATGAAAGAGATAAATTTCAGATATACAAACCATGACTCATACAGCCTTGCCAGGTCATTTTTTACTATGGGAGGAATGATTATATTTGCCTCCGTAATTGAATTTATTTTGTTTAATCTGCCTGTCGACTGGACAGCCCTTGGCACACTTGGTATTGTTATAAGGGGTATTGGGATAGGGATAGGCGTGTTTTTGGGTATATACTTGGGTTTTAAACTTTCTTGCAGGGTTTTTGATAAACATGGCTCCATAATATTAAATGATAATGAAATTATACTTAAAACCAGTAAAGGGAATCAGCAGGCAGCTATCGAAAATATATTGGAAATAAAGAAAGAGATATTTGCCAAATTTGACGGGCTTCGTTTTAAAGATACAAAAACTTTTGGACCTCTCTTTACAAAGCATTCCATCATAACTGCCGAGAAAGAGATTTTCGTAATGTCATCTATTGCGGAAGGCTGGGAAAAGGCAGGCAAAGAGGTATTTGGAAGGGAAAACCCTGTACCAATATACAGTATTGATGAGGCTTTTAAAGAAGTTGATGCTTATGTGAAAAAAGTTAAGCAAGAAAGTAAGGAAACTCAAGAAGAATAACAAACCTGACAAGAAATCAATCTAAATGTATCGCCTTTTTATACTCATATGGAAATACTTTCATATACTTATCCGAGTGCGAATTTAAACTTCCGTAAAGCATGAAAAACCGCAATGGTTCAATGTGGTTTTTTATGCTAAGATATAGTTTAAATTCGCACCTGCTGCTTATGTAAAGATATATTAGACCGCTCCGCTAACCTAATCTCGCCATCTTTTCGAGAACAGCAGGTTAGCGGAGCGGTCTATTCTTGTATATTTATTATACAAAGTTTTTCCCAGCTAATTCCACCCAAAAAATAGGCATTATATCCTAAAAACCCGACATGTTTTTAATTATATGGTGCATTGCTTTTTTTCCTAAGGCATGGTAATATTTTCAAAGAACGATTGTCATATAAAATAAGGAGGATTATTATGTCGGATATGATTAAAAAAGCCTTTGAATATATTGATTCTAACAGAGATGAAATGCTAAAACTTTGGGAAGAACTAGTTAATTTAGAAGGCAAAGTGGATGAACCGGAGCTTGTCACATTAGTATCTAATCGTATAGCAAAAGAAATGGATAGTATGGGAGTATCTAATAAAGTAATAGCTGTAGGTAATGATAAAGCCGGTACTTTAGTAGGGATTTTAGGCGGGGAACGTAAAGGCAAGGCTGTAATATTCGGCGGGCATATGGATACTGTTTTTAAAAAAGGTGAATTTGGCGGTGAAAACCCCTTTAAGATAGAAGACGGCAAAGCCTACGGTCCTGGAGCCTTAGATATGAAAGGCGGCATAACGATTGCTTTGTTTGTCGCAAAAGCTCTTACATATGCCGGATACGATGAGCGGCCTATAAAATTTATATTTTCAGGGGACGAGGAGAATGGGCATAAAGGAAGCATAGGCGGCAAAGTAATGATAGAAGAAGGTGCCGGCGGTATTTGTGCCTTTAATATGGAAACGGGACCTATAAACAACAATTTGTGTACTTCAAGGAGTACATCTATAAGGGTTACGGCTAATGTTAAGGGCGTGTCCGCTCATGCGGGAAATAATTTTACCGCAGGGCGTAATGCCGTTGTTGAAGCCGCTCATAAACTGCTCGCAATGGAGAAACTTACTAATCTTGATGAAGGCACCACTTGTAATCCTGCAATTATAAGCGGCGGGACTATTGTAAATTCCGTGCCGGATACCTGCACGGTTCAGTTTGATATAAGAGTTAAGACCCACGCAGAACAGGATAGAGTATTGGCGGCGATTAAAGAAATACTTGAAAAGCCCGTGGTTGAGGGAACAAGCGTAGAGTACGAGGTAGATCAAAGTAATTTGGTTATATATTTTAACACCGATGAGGTTAAGAGGTTTTTTGAATTTGTTAATAAATCCGCTAAAAAACACGGCTTTAAGGAGTTTGGGCAGACCTACTTAGGAGGCTCGTCGGACGCTGGCAATATTGTTGTAGGCGGGACACCAGCCATATGTTCATTTGGGGTTAGGGGAGAGTGGAACCATACACCAAGAGAATATGCGGTGGTGGAGTCCCTGTTTGAGCGGGCTAAGATAATAGCAGCTGTTGTGTGTGAAATGGAAGGGGTAGCGGAGTTGTAAGGGGGAAGGGGTTTTATGTGAATACTGATGGAAGGCATGTGGAGTGAGAATATGCAAAAAGAAACATCCCTTACGGATAATTACATCCAAAAAATTTATGAAAAATGGTGTAAAGCCGGCAAAAAGCCTAAACTCAAATGCGTAACTTACGGCTGTCAAGCCAATGTCCATGATTCGGAGAAAATATGCGGTCTCCTTTATAAAATGGGATACGAAGCCTGCGAAAGTGAGGAAGAAGCTGACCTTATAGTATATAACACATGCTGCGTGCGAGAAAATGCTGAAAATAGGGTTTTCGGCAATTTAGGGCAGTTGAAAAAGCTAAAAGCTGAGAACAAGGATTTAAAAATAATCCTTTGCGGATGTATGGTGCAGCAAGATGCTATAGTTGAGAAGATAAGAAAGTCATATCCTTTTGTGGATGTAATTTTTGGTACATTTAACCTCCACAGATTTCCGGAATTGTTGTACACCAATATAGAGACAAATTCACAAATAATCGACATTTGGCAGGATGCAAAAGAAATAGCAGATGATTTGCCTGCTATGCGACAGCATAAGTTTAAGGCAAGTGTAAATATTATGCATGGGTGCGATAATTTCTGCTCCTACTGCATAGTGCCTTATGTTAGAGGCAGAGAAAGAAGCCGTCCCCCTGAGGCTATTATTAAAGAAATTGAGGCTTTGGCAGCTGATGGAGTGGTGGAGGTTACTTTACTTGGGCAAAATGTCAATTCCTACGGCAAAGGTCTTGAGAGCAATATAAATTTTGCGGATCTTATTAATAAAGTGGCTAAAATTACAGGCTTAAAACGTATAAGATTTTTAACAAGCCACCCTAAAGATTTTTCCGATGAGCTTATAGCGGCGATTAAAAACAACAGCAATATATGTAAAAGCGTTCATCTTCCACTGCAGTCAGGCAGCACTGCTGTACTTGATAGGATGAATAGGAAATACACAAAAGAATCTTATTTGGCATTGGTTAAAAGCTTGCGGGATGCTGTTTCAAATATCGCAATCACTACAGATATTATTACAGGCTTCCCTTATGAAACTGATGAGGACAACGAGGAAACCATTGACGTACTTAAGAAAGTACGGTTTTCAGGGGCGTTTACTTTCATTTATTCCAAAAGATCAGGCACACCTGCTGCTGCTATGGATTGTCAAATAGATGAGGAAACCACTAAAAGACGCTTTGATAAAATCTTAAATGCTCTAAACCCTATAATATATGAAATAAGCCAATCTCATATTGGGCATACTTATGAAGTCCTTGCAGAAGAGCCGAGTAAAAGCGATGATACCCTTATAACCGGCAGGCTGGACGATAACAGTCTTGTTCACTTTAAAGGGGATACTTCCCTTATAGGGCAGTTTGTTACAGTTAAAATTACTGATTGCAAAACATTTTATTTAATAGGTGAAATAATAGAGTAAAGGAGAGATAATATGTCAATCTATTTAGAAAAAGCAAAAGAACTCGGCAAGTTAATACTTGAATCTGACGCCGCAAAAAATATGGGGGATGCGGCAGCTATCTATGATGCGGATAAAGAAGCTGTTGAACAGTTTGAGGCTTACAAAGTATGTTTCCAGGCTTTTCAAAAGAAATTGGAGGCAAATGAACTAAGTGAAGAAACATACAAGGATGAGTCAGCAAAACTTAACGAAATGGCTGACAAACTTAAAGAGTATCCGGCAATAGCAGGCATAATATCTGCCGAAAATGAGTTTAACGCCTTCGTATCAGATATTATGGATGTCCTTAGGGTTACTATAATGGGGCAAACCGGCAATGGCTGCGGCGGCGGTTCAGGATGCGGCGGATGCGGCTCCGGGTGCCACTCTAATCAATAAGGAGATTTATTTTATGTCACAACTTACGCCAATGATGCTTCAATATTTGGAGATTAAGGAAAAATACAAGGATTGTATACTTTTTTACAGACTTGGCGATTTTTATGAAATGTTTTTTGAGGATGCCCTTACGGCGTCGGCAGAACTTGATATTGTCCTAACCGGAAGAGAATGCGGTATGGACGAAAAGGCACCTATGTGTGGCGTACCTTTTCATTCTGCGGACTCTTATATTGCCAAGCTTGTGAAAAAGGGCTATAAAGTTGCTATTTGCGAACAAATGGAGAAACCTGGCGTTGGAGGGAGTAAGGCTCCTGTAAGGAGAGAAGTTGTACGAGTTGTTACCCCTGGTACGATTATAGATAATAATTATTTGGAAATCGGCAAAAACAATTATATTTTTTGTGCCTATGAGTGCGAGGAGGGCTTTGGTCTTTCCGTATGCGACATAAGCACAGGGGAATTTACTACTACCAGTTTTTCACTCCTTGACACTACCAGAGTAATTGATGAAGCGGCTAAATTTATGCCGGCTGAAATAATAGCCCGGGAAGGCTTCTCCCTAAGTGAAGCTTTAGTAAGTGTTACCGGCACTAAAATCAGCTTTTATGACCCTTGGGGCTTTGAGTACGCAAATGCGTTTAAAGCACTTTGCGACCATTTTGGGGTAATTAATTTGTCTGGTTTTGGAATTGAAGATAATATCCCTTCTATAGGAGCATGCGGGGCTTTAATATCTTACCTCCATCAAACACAGATGAATGGGATAGCTCATATTAATTCTATACGGTATTATACAAATGAAAGTTTTATGCCTTTGGATATATCCTCCAGAAGGAATTTGGAGATATCCGAAACCATGCGTGGGGGCTCTAAAAAAGGCTCTCTCCTTGGTGTTTTAGATAAGACAACAACTTCAATAGGGGCAAGGCTTTTAAAAAGCTGGATGGAACAGCCCTTGATTGATGCCGTGGAAATTAATAAACGACTTGATCTGGTTGGAGAACTTAAAGATAACCCATTTTATAGAGAAGAGATTAAAGCCTATCTAAATAATATTTATGATATGGAAAGGCTTTTAAGTAAAACTGTTTATAAAAGTGTAAATCCTAAGGATTTAATAGCTCTAAAAAAATCCTTTGAAAGCTTGCCATCTATAAAGCTTTTGCTTGTTCAGCTAAAGTCGGATTATGGGAGTGAGCTGTATAATAACCTGGACTCTCTTGAGGATTTGCACCACCTTATAAACAAAGGGATTATGGAAGACCCGCCTTTTAGTGTACGGGAAGGGGGCTTTATTAAAAGCGGCTTAAATACTGAGCTTGACAGGCTTAGAGAGGTTAAAGATAAAGCTGACCAATGGCTTAGGGATTTTGAAATGCGCCAGAGAGCAGACAGCGGCATTAAAAATCTAAAGATTAAATATAACAAAGTATTTGGTTACTATATGGAAGTAACTAACTCCTATACGGACAAGGTGCCGGATACATATATAAGGCGGCAAACTCTAGCCAACGCCGAAAGGTATACGAATGAGGAACTTAAAAAAATCGAAGATGAAATATTAAACGCTGACGGTAAAATTGTGGATTTGGAATACAACTTGTTTATGGAAATAATAGCGGAGATTGAGGGCAATGCTCAGAGGATACAAAAATCCTCAGGTGTTATTGCTGCTTTAGACTCTCTCTTATCCTTGGCTGAGGCTGCACATATAAACAATTATACAAGACCTGAAATCACCAATGACGGGGCTATGCATATAAAAAATGGCCGCCATCCTGTTGTTGAGAGGATGTTGAAAGATACATTTGTACCCAATGATACTCGTATGGATTTAGGTAAAAACCGTATGGCTATTATAACAGGGCCAAATATGGCTGGAAAATCTACTTATATGCGCCAGGTTGCACTTATTACTCTTATGGCTCAGTGCGGCTCTTTCGTGCCTGCAGATAGCGCCATTATATCTATTTGTGACAGAATATTTACGAGGGTAGGAGCTGCTGATGACTTAGCTACAGGGCAAAGCACTTTTATGGTTGAAATGAGTGAAGTGGCAAATATATTAAATTACGCCACTAAAAACAGCCTTTTAATACTTGATGAAATAGGCCGCGGTACAAGTACTTATGATGGATTAAGTATTGCTTGGGCAGTTTTAGAGTATATAGCTGATATTAATAAACTTGGTGCTAAAACTTTGTTCGCTACTCACTATCACGAACTTACGGAACTTGAAGGCAATGTAGACGGTGTTGTAAATTACCGTGTATCCGTAAGCGATTATAATGGTGATATAGTTTTCCTTCGTAAAATTGAGCGCGGCGGCGCGGATAGAAGTTATGGTATCCATGTAGCAAGGCTTGCCGGGCTGCCCCACGAGGTACTATACCGCTCCGAGGAAGTTATGATGCTGCTTTTACATGAAGATATGATAAGAAAAAGCGGCACAGAAGATGAAGATAACAGCGAAGCAGTCTATTACGAACGGTCTAAAAAGAAAACCAAAGCCCCCCGCCGCGGCAAAGGCGATTTAATTATAGATGAAATTTTGGCACTTAATATTGATGCAATGTCGCCAAGGGAAGCTTTGCAAACTTTATATGATTTTCAAGAAAAAAGTAAGGATACATAGCCTATGAATAACATAATAATCCTCGATGATTCCCTGATAAACAAAATTGCCGCCGGTGAGGTAGTTGAGCGCCCCGGCTCTGTAGTTAAAGAGCTTGTGGAAAACTCCATAGACTCAGGCGCAACCCGCATAAAGATTGAGACTATGGGGGGCGGTATTGATATGATTAAGGTTAGTGACAACGGTTCGGGTATATCTGAGGGCGATGTATACTCTGCTTTTATGCGCCATGCCACCAGCAAAATAAGAAATATGAATGATTTGGAAAATGTGCTGACCCTTGGTTTTAGAGGTGAAGGGCTATCATCCATTGCTGCCGTTTCGCAGGTTGAAATTATTACAAAACCCAAAGAACAGCTTATGGCAAAGCGGTTGGAAATACACGGCGGCAAAATTATTTCCGACGGCTTTACAGGGGCAATAGACGGCACATCAATTTCTGTGCGTAATTTATTTTACAACACTCCCGCCAGAAGGAAATTTTTGAAAAAGCCTGCTACAGAAAGCGGGCAAATATCCGATATTGTTACTAGATTTGCCTTGGCGCGCCCTGATATAAGCTTTGAATATATAGTAAATGGCTCCCCCAATATAAATACAAAAGAGGGTGGCAGCTTACAAACAGCCGCACTTGCCGTTTATGGGATTGAAATTGCTAAAAATATGATAGAAATTAAGGAGCAGGCAGCAGGTGGTATTGAAATAAGCGGGCTTATAGGTAAACCGGAAATTTCAAGAGGGAATAGGAACTATGGAAGTATTTTTATAAACGGCCGCTATATTAAGGCGAAGATTTTGGAAAAGTCTATCGAGGAAGGGTATAAAAATCGCCTGACTGTAGGAAAATTCCCTGTTTACATACTTAACTTGAAGCTTGACCCTAATATGATTGATGTAAATGTTCACCCTCAGAAGCTGGAGGTGCGTTTTAGTGATGAATCTGCGATTTATAACATATTTTATAATGGAGTTTTTAATGGTTTAAGAAATGAGGTTTTAATCCCTGAGGTTAATATAGTGAAAGAGGAGCCTCTTTTTATACCAAGTGTTGAAAAAACAAAGGATCTGTCGCCTAAAAGTACATACACGGTCAATATGGACAGTGTAATGGGTTCGCTGTTTGGGAAAAATAAAGATGAACAGAAACCGCTGGCGATAAATGAGGCTTTAACTTTAAAGGGTTATAATTATTATGATAAAGAGCCGGTTGCAGAGAGCTTGAATTTAGAAAGCTCGATTAGTAGTAAACCTACACAATTTTTCCATAATTACAGCATTGTAGGTCAATTTCTTGCTACATATTGGCTTATTGAGCAAGATGACGAGGTTTATTTAGTAGACCAGCATGCCGCCCACGAAAGGGTAGTTTATGAGAGGCTGATTAATGAATATCAAAACAGTCAAATATTCTCCCAAAAGCTGATTGACCCCATGATTATTAACCTATCAGATGGGGAAGCGGCAATTATGGCTGATAATGAAAAATTGTTTTCTCGCTTTGGCTACGATATTGAGCATATAAATGCTAATGAATATGCGGTAAAGTCTGTTCCGTTTATTTTAAGAGGTGCGACGGATATTGCCCTTTTCATGCAAATTTTGGACAAGTTATCGGAAGATTTAAACTCTGTTAC
The DNA here is from genome assembly GCA_009779915.1 of Defluviitaleaceae bacterium. GTDB lineage: Bacteria > Bacillota > Clostridia > Lachnospirales > UBA5962 > WRBA01. The sequence continues at coordinate 19,271 of WRBA01000015.1, forward strand.
GAATATCTTTGGAGAAAAACTTGAAGCTATAGCCCAAGTGGCTTGTAAAGCTGCTGTTAAGGCTAATGATAGGATACATATAACTGAGGCCAGAGGGCTTATTGCAGAGCTTTTAAAGTTGGAAAACCCCTTTAACTGTCCTCACGGAAGACCTACAATAATTAAACTAACGAAATATGAAATAGAGAAAATGTTTAAGAGGATACAGTGATAATAATGAAACCCCTCATAGTAATAGCGGGACCAACAGCAACGGGCAAAAGTGCGGTTGCTATCGAGCTTGCACAGATGATTGGCGGCGAAATAGTATCAGCCGATTCCATGCAGGTTTATAAATATATGGATATAGGCACGGCAAAGCCAACTGCTGCTGATTTGGCTGTCGTTAAACATCATATGATAGATCTAGTGGAGCCGGATTATGAATTTAATGCCGCGATTTTTTATAATAAGGCTAAAGCGGTCGTAAAAGAGATTCATGGAAGAGGCAAAACCCCTATTATAGCAGGAGGGACGGGCTTTTATATTAATGCCCTTTTGCATAATAATGAATTTGAGTCTTACGAAAACAAGAACAATGATTATAGAAATGAATTATATAAAGAAAATGAGGAAGTTTTGTTCGCGAAATTGCTTGAAACTGACCCTGAATATGCCCAAACTACTCATATACACAACATAAAACGTGTAGTACGAGCCTTGGAATATTATTACCAAACTGGGGAGAAGTTTTCAGAGTATAATAGGCGAAATAAAGAGAATAGGGCAAGTGAGTACGACTTTAAATTTTATATACTCACAAGAGACCGCGAAAAACTTTACAATGGCATAAACAAAAGAGTAGATAAAATGATCGAATTAGGACTTATAGATGAGGTTAAAAGCTTACTTGAGCGCGGCTATACTAGATCAATGACCTCCATGCAGGGGCTTGGTTATAAGGAGATATGCGCCTATTTAAACGGAGAGAATACACGCAATAATGCAATAGATATGGTAAAGCAAGGTACAAGGCGGTTTGCGAAACGGCAAATTACTTGGTTTAAAAACCAAACAGAAGGTATTTGGCTGGATGTGGACAGCCAAAGTATTACGTCACTTGCTCGTACAGTAAACTTACAAGGAGAATAGGGGAGACATAAACAATTGGAACATACTAATGTTAATCAAATTTTAGCAGATAAATTTAATATAGATAAACGAATATTAACTATTGCGGATAAAATTGAGGCTAAAGTCCAATCTCAATTTAAAGAAATAGAGCGTATCGCCGAATATAACCAATTAAAAGTGCTAAGTGCTATGCAGCAGTCAAACCTTTCAGAGTATCATTTTGAAGGCTCGACAGGCTATGGTTACAACGACGCCGGCAGGGATAAACTTGAGGAAATATATGCCCTTACTTTTAAAACGGAAGATACCCTTGTCCGCCCTCAGGTAATATCTGGCACTCATGCCTTATCATTAGCACTTTTTGGTAATCTTAAGTACGGCGATGAGCTTCTATCTCCCGTTGGCTCACCTTATGATACTTTATTAGGCGTAATCGGTATAAATCCGGCTAAAGGCTCTCTTAAAGAGCATGGGATAGTATATAAGCAGGTTGATTTATTGCCTGATGAGTGCTTCGATTATGACAATATCGAAAAAGCCCTGTCTCCAAAAACCAAAATGGTAACTATACAAAGGTCTAAAGGCTATTCCTTAAGAAAAAGCCTTACTATTGCTGAAATTAAGGAATTAATAGGGTTTATAAGAGGTATTGCCCCTAATGTAATAATTATGGTAGACAATTGTTATGGTGAGTTCGTAAATATAATTGAACCAGCTGAAATTGGGGCGGATTTGATTGTAGGCTCCCTTATCAAAAATCCCGGAGGCGGGCTTGCACCGGTCGGCGGGTACATTGCCGGCAAAAAAGAGTATGTGGAAGGGGCGGCAGTCAGGCTCTCATCTCCCGGTATAGGTAAAAAAGCAGGACCAAGCTTAGGTATAACCTCCAGGTTTTTACAAGGGCTATTTCTGGCACCTAATGTTGTTGCCGGTTCTATAAAAGGGGCTGTATTTGCCGCAGAGTTGTTTGAGGAGCTTGGGTATGAGGTTTTTCCAAATAATAGGAGAGAGCGTTCGGATATAGTCCAAGCTATAGCTTTTAAAAGCCCTGAAAAGGTTATATCATTTTGCCAAGGGATCCAAGCTGCTGCACCTGTGGATTCATATGTAATCCCTGAGCCATGGGATATGCCGGGCTACGATTGTCAAGTAATAATGGCAGCTGGTGCGTTTATATCAGGTTCATCCATTGAATTAAGTGCTGACGCGCCTATAAGAGAGCCTTATGCGGTATTTTATCAAGGTGCGCTTACATGGAGTCATGCTAAATGCGGGGTTTTAGTAGCACTTAACAAAATGGTTAAAGATGGGTTATGTAATCTACCCAATTGACAATATTTATTATAAAGCTTAATATTGAGTAGAGTAGGTGAGGGTGGCTGTGTTATTTTATAATAATCTATGCTTAAGCGAACAACTTGAAAATCATGAAGATATTTCGCAAAACAAAGACGGCATTTTGCCTAAAAATATATTCCTAATATGTATTAACAAAGCCTCCAAAAACCTTATGGATATTTATTTTTCAGAAGAAATTTATAAGCCCTATGTTAAAACTGATGATTTATTAGTAATAGCTTTATGTAAAAATAAAAATGATGCTAAAGAAAAATGTGCTGAAATATTAGGGGATTTCGTAAGAGAAAATGGCAGCCTAGATGGATTTAAGGCTAAGTACTGTATGGGAGATATTATTAAATGATAAAGTGGCTTCTGGCTTTTATAAATACATTAACTCTTATGTTGCTTATATTGTATTTTTCTATTTCTCTCCCAACATTTACAATGCCTTTTTATAACTATGCGTATAATAAGAATGGGACTCATGAGCTGATTGGCATCTCCCAATATGATTTGGAGCGGGTAACCCGCCTGCTTATAGATTATATGAGAGGTAATATTGATAATCTTGATATTGTTGTTCAAATTCACGGAGTAAGCCGACCTTTTTTCAGTGAAATAGAAATAGCTCATATGATAGACGTACAGGACTTATTTATGATAGGCTTTATCATCAGGAATATCGCTTTGGTTTTGTTTTTAGCTACACTTTTAAGCGGCTTTTTATATAAACAAGGACCTGTTTTAAAAGAATACGCCCAGTCATTTATAGCCGGCACCATTATACTTTTGAGCTTTGGCGGTGCCCTTATCACAATAATTCTTACTAATTTTGAAAGGTCTTTTATAATATTTCATGAAATATTTTTCGACAATGACCTTTGGATTTTAGACCCATCAGTGGATTTGCTTATAAATATTGTACCCCAGCAGTTTTTTGTTGACTTATTTATTGTTATAGTATGTATTTTCTTGTTGGTTTCAATTGTTATTTTCCTATTTTGTGTTATTTATCTTAAAAGTATAAAACGTCACAGCATAAATGATGTTCAAGGGGCAAATATTAAATGAGTGTGCTTTTGGCAATTTTAAATGGTATTCTTATAATAATACTGGCTATATTGCTTTTTATAATTCTTTTGATACTTCTGGTTCTTTTCATACCTGTAAGATATAATGTGCAGCTTCAATATATAGATGAAAAACTAAATTATAATATTAGAGTTTCTTGGCTGCTTAGATTGATTTCCATACGTATGAAGCACTCCGATACTGAAGACGAAATGATAGTTAGGGTGGCTTGGAAACGGTTTTCAGACAATGAGCCTGAGGATGAGCCAATAGGTGGAAGTGGATTAACAAATGATAAAGAAAATGAACCCAGCGAGCCTGAACCTGTAATATCCAGTGAATCACCTGAAGCTGAGGATTATAAAGATACCAAAAGTGATAATAAAGATAAAAAGGAAAAAAGCGGTATTATTGAAAATATAAAAAGCTTTTGGGAAAGCTTCAAAGAAATTAAGGAGATGGATATAAGCATCTCCGGGATATTGAAAGAGATTGTACTGGTAATTAAACGGCTTATTCTTGCGCTAAAGCCTAAGATTTTTATTTTGGAATGTGAAATTGGGCTTGACAGCCCTGATAACACCGGCATAGCTGTGGGTGCTGCTGCTGCCTTAAATGGATTTATTGATACATCACCTTATGTAATTTCTGTAAGAGGCAATTTTGAAGAAGAAGTTTTGAATTTAATTACCCATATTAAGGGTAAAATTACATTATGGTTTGGTCTTTGGCCATTTATAAGGCTTTATTTTTCAAAGAGTATGAAGCCTATAAGAAAAATTATAATGAGTAAACTTTTTAAGAAAAAAGCAAATAAGCGTAAACCTAAAAAGAGGAGGAAAAAATAGTGGAAAGCAAATTTAACAGCAATTTAGAAACTTTATTTGGTAATCTTAATAATTTCGTTTCGACAAAATCAGTGGTTGGGGAGCCTATACATATAGGCGATGTGATTATGCTGCCTCTTATCGATGTGGTTTTTGGTCTTGGTCTTGGCGGTGGCAGCGCAGTGGAAAAAGAAAAAACGGACAAGCAGGGAGCCGGTTTAGGTGCAAAAATAACTCCGTCAGCAGTTATTGTAATTAAGAATAATACGGTTCAGCTGGTTAATATTAAAAATCAGGATGCGGTTTCTAAGCTTATAGATATGGCACCTGGAATATTGTCTAAGCTTAACTTTCCAGGATTTGACGGTGATAAAAAAGCTGAAAATACACCAGGGGAGGAAACTGTAAAAACCGTAAAGACAGAAACGGTTACAGAAACTATTGTAACTGAAAATGAGGATAATCAATAGTTTATGACCCTTAAAGAAATTGAAAATTATTGCTTACTAAAAACCGGCTCATTTTTGGATTTTCCATTTGGGATGGATGTTGCTGTAATCAAAGTAAAGTCACCGTCACAGGAAAAAGGGCGGATTTTTGCACAATTATTAATTCTTCAAGGTATACCAAAGGTTACCTTAAGCTGTGATGCTATAATAGGTGAAATTTGGCGCGCAAATTATCCTTGCAGTGTAGAGCGCGGTTATCATTGCCCAAAGGTTCAGCAGCCGTATTTTAATACAGTTACCCTTACCCCTAATAGTACACCCTCTGATGATGTCCTTATGGAAATGATAGACCATGCATACGAGACCACTATAGGCAAAATGCCTAAGAAGTATAGGAAAGAACTTGAAGGGTTTGTGGCTGCTTTATAGCACAAGCATTATTGTGCAAATATTTAAAGCTGCCGTATATATTTTCAGAGAAAATATGTTACAAATTAATAAAAAAGATTGCATTTAATGGTTACTTTATTTATAATAAGAGTATAATAATAAAAGAGGGTGAGTGCTAGTAACACCCACCCTTAGCACATCCGCTTTAAAGGCGGTTAGGCTTGCAGTTTTGTTGATTGAAGAATAACCGCTAACCTTGCGAGTAGGGCGGTTATTTTTTTGAGTCTTTATTGATTAATGAAAATATAATAGCGATAAAAAACATCACTAAATATAATAATTCAAAATCAGACATGGCTATCACCTCCCTTTTGGGGAAGTCAAGCCAAACCACCCTTATGCAATTGTGCTGATTTGATTATAGCATTGATGATATTAAAAGACAAGCAAACTGTAACACAAATATTTTCGGCACCAGATATGACACTAGTGGGCGGTGTGTTACAAAACACAAAATTTAGCGGGAGTTATTTTGCATTTGCATTGTTTCGCGAAATGCTTCTTTTGCGAAACAATGCAAATGCAACAAAAAGCGAAAGAGAACATTAAAACCTCTCTCTTTCGCTTTTATTTTAACAAATTAAGGACTTGTTCGAGACTGAGCAACCTGCGCCGTTTCACCACCTGATGGTGCTGCTGACGTTTGCTGCTTAAAAATTGTACTTGCAACATTTAAAATATTAGCCCCCGCCTGAGACGGTGCTGTTATAGTACTGCATTGCCCTCTAAAAGCAGCCCCTTCTTCGACTATAAGTGACGCACTAAAAACATCTCCCAAAATTCTACCTTCAGTATGAATATGCACTTTACCTTTAACTGAAACATTTCCTTCAACGGCACCATATACATAGGCGTCATCAGCCTTAATATCTCCCTTTAAATTGCCGCTTTCAGAAACTATTAATATTCCTTCGATGTCAACATCACCAAAAAATACTCCGGATATTGTAACACCGCCGCCACCATACAAATTCCCATCTTTAACTGTTACACCTTCTGCTAGGACCGTTGGAGTTTTAACCTCTGTATCACTGTTTAAGTTGCGATTTTTCTTTTTATCACAAAACATTTTATACATCTTATACCTCCTAGGTTTTTTGGCCATATAGTTATGAATATGTCCAAAGGCACGAATATATGTATAAAATGTATATTGCATATTACTTCTGTCAAAGTATTTCCCCAAGATTTATTTTTTATCCCTATTTCATACTAATTTGTTATGAAATGTCACTTTTTTGCTTCCGGTTGATTTAGAAATCTGCCCAATTGGATAGGATTCCACGCCGGATTCTTTCAATGTACTAACAATTTTATTAACCTTATCTTTGTTAACAACCATAATCAAACCTACGCCCATATTAAAAGTTGAAAGCATTTCATCATCTGCCATATTTGCGTATTTCTTTATTACATTAAAAACAGGAGGTTTTTTTATTGCCGATAAATCAATATCCGCCTGCAAATCATCAGTTTGTAAAATACGAATAAAATTATCATGTATGCCGCCGCCGGTTATATGTGCCATCCCATGAATATCGCAGAGATTTTGTGAAAGAACAGCTTTAACACCCATAGCATAGGATGTATGAGGCTGCAAAATACTATCCATAAAGCTATTTCCATCTACTGATTCATTTAAAATTTCCGGCATTTCCTCCATAAGCTTGCGAACTAAGCTATACCCATTAGTATGTAACCCATTTGAGGCTAAAGATAGTAGTATATCACCCGGTTTAATGGAGTTACCGTCAATTATTTTTGCCTTATCAACAATACCAAGTACGCTCGCTTGCAATATATACCGTCCGGCAGGCAGTACTCCCGGTTGCTCTGATGTTTCGCCCCCAACTAAGATACAACCATTTTCCGTACAAGCTTTTGAAATTTCATCAACTAATTTTAAGACAGTTTCTTTCTCAAATTTCCCGCAAATAATTGTATCCAGCACAGCACACGGCGTCGCACCCATAACAATAATATCGTTTACTAAATGATTAATTAAGTCTCTTGCAATCCATTCAATACGATTGTTGTCAATTGCCAGCAATTGTTTAGAGCCGGGTTCCTCGCTTTTTAAAACAAAAACAGGGCTTTCATAACCACTAAGATCAAGCTCAACTAAAGAAGCAAAAGCACCGACTTTATTAATCGGTTTACAGTGGTCAAGTGTACGAGATGAAACAATATCTTTAAATTGATTTTTTACGTCATTTGCTGTTTCAATACTTACTCCTGAAGATTCATAATTAATTTTACTCATAGTTATTAAGCCTCCGTCTTATATCAATTAGCTCTCCCCTGAAAACAACGCCTTTGAAAAAGCTTCTGCATCAAAGGGTTCTATATCCGTTATTTTTTCTCCAATACCTATATAACGCACGGGAATGTCCAGTTCATTTTTTATGGCAATTACTATACCGCCTTTTGCTGTGCCATCAAGCTTCGTAAGTATAATACCTGTTATTTGCGCTGTTTCTCTAAATATTTTGGCTTGCTGCAAGGCATTTTGACCTGTGGTAGCGTCTAAAACCAAGAACACTTCCTTATTTGCCGTATCGTATTCTTTTGTAATTATTTTATCTATTTTCCTAAGCTCTTCCATTAAATTTTGCTTATTATGAAGCCGCCCTGCCGTGTCACATATGAGTACATCAATATTTCTCTTTTTAGCGGCTTGTACCGCATCAAATATAACTGCTGCCGGGTCGGAATTCTCCTGATGTTTGACTATGGGAACATTGTTTCGCGTAGCCCAAATTTCCAACTGGTCTATAGCTGCAGCTCTAAATGTATCCGCCGCGGCTAAAATAACGCTTTTCCCCTCAGACTTGTATTTATTTGCTAACTTGCCTATTGCGGTTGTCTTCCCTACTCCATTGACCCCTATTACTAAAATAACTGCCGGAGTTTTAAGTATAAACTCTTCATCAGGCTTAATCATATTACTAATTTCATCTGCGACTAAATCTTTAAGGGCGGACACCTCGGAAATACGTTCCCTTTTAACTCTTGAACGTACACTATCCATGATAGAAACCGCTGTTTCTACCCCAATATCAGCCATAATCAAGGCTTCCTCCAACTGATCGAACAAATCCTCATCAATAACAGTAAAAACACTTAAAACTCCTTCAACATTATCAATGAGACTCTTTCTCGTTTTTTGAAGTCCGTCAATAAATTTATTAAATATACTCATGCACTTTCTCCTTCAAATTTAACACTAACCAAGGCGGAAACCCCTTGTTCTTGCATAGTTATTCCATAAAGGACATCAGCCGCTTCCATAACACTCTTTCTATGAGTTATAAGTATAAACTGTGTTTCGCCCCTAAATTTTTGCAGGTAATTAATGTAACGAGCCGCATTAGCATCATCTAAAGCCGATTCAATCTCGTCTAATATGCAAAATGGCGACGGCTTCATCCTAAGTATGGCAAATAAAAGTGCGGTTGCAGTAAGGGCGCGCTCCCCCCCTGACAGAAGTGACAAATTCTGCAACGCTTTCCCCGGAGGTTTTGCAATAATTTCAATACCTGACTCCAGCACATTTTCCTCATCAGATAGCTGCAAATACGCCGTTCCCCCACCGAATATATCTTTAAACACCGATGAAAAATTATCAGAAATTACCGCGAAATGCGCTCTAAATTGCTTTTCCATCATTTCTGTCAATTGGGATATGAGTTCCTTTAGCTTCTCTTCCGCTTCTTTGATATCAGCCGCTTGAGTAGTAAGAAACTCATAGCGTTCGGAAGCACTGCGGTATTCTTCAATAGCACCAACATTAACATCTCCTAATTGCCTAATATCGCTTTTTAGCGAACGCTCCGAACTTGCAAGCTTACTAAGAGGAATATCAAGTTTAGGATACTCTTTTGCCGAGTTATAAGTAAGTTCATACTCATTCCACATATGGTCATAAGTCTTACGTAAATCCTCATCAATATGTTCTTTCTGGAGTTCTAATTTCATCTTTTCATTACTTAAGATTGACAGCTGCTCAATTGAGTCAAGCTTGCCTTCTTCAAATTTTTTAAGTTCATCCCGCATTTTCTTAAAATTGCCCTGTTTTGTTTCAATTTCATCATTTAGCTTGATATTAATGCCTTTTAAACGCTCTTTTTTATCTGTCAGCTCTTCAATTTCTTGTTTTCTCTTAGTAAATTCGCTATTTTTTAATCCAATCTCAATATTCAATTTATCAATAATCGTAAGGTTAGAGTGCCCACTGCCTTTTAATGCTTCAATTTGCATTTTAATATTCGAATGTTTTTCCGCTAAAGAGGCAATAACTACTTTGAGATTTGTAAGATCATTGTATTTACTGTCTTTTTCCAGCCTTTGGGAGATAATCAGCTCATTTAAAAGATTTATTTTTTCTTTAGCAGCTTCTATTTCATCTTCTTTGGTCTTTTTGGAAAGCTCCGAACTTCTAATATTTGTATTGCATTCAACAATCGAAGCCATTAGCTGAGCTTCTTCTATGGTCAGAGCCTCAATATTTTCCTTATATGCTGCAAGAAGGTTGTTTAATTGATTTAACTTTTCAACAGAGGCAGATTTAGATACCTCAATGGCTTGAAGCTCCTTACCCGAATTATCCCTTTGGAAATCTATAGCATCTAATTGCTTTTTAATACCTGCTATAATATCGGATAGTCGGTTTTCCTCCGTTGTTAAGCTTCTTATTTCAACATCTAAGCTACCAAGCTCACGCTTTCTTGAAAAAATGCCGCTTACTTTCCCTGATACAGACCCGCCGGTTATGGCACCACCGGGGTTTATAAGCTCCCCTTCTAAAGTTACAAGTCGGTTTGCGTAGTTATATTTTTTTGATAGAGAAATAGCAGAGTCCATATTATCAACAATCGCAGTATTAGCAAGAAGGCTGGAAAATACATTGCTGTACTCTTTATCGAAAGAGCATAAATCTAAAGCTGTGCCAATTACACCTTTTTCTTTAAGGAGAGCCTTGTCCAAGGCAGTATTTCTTGCCTTAATAGTACTTATAGGAAGAAATGTGGCACGCCCTCTGTTGTTTTTTTTCAAATACTCAATTGCGGATTTGGCGTCGTTTTCGGTTTTGGTTACAATATTTTGGACTGATGCGCCTAGAGCTATTTCAATCGCTGTCTCAAAACGCTTATCCATTGAAACAAGCTCACCAACAGCACCTATAATGCCGCTAAAGTCCGTTGGGTTTGATTTTTTGCGCGAAAGTATAGATTTAACAGCCGAATTATAGCCCTCATATAAAGATTCAAGCTCTGAAAGCATTTTACTCCTATACTCAGCTTCATGACGTTTTGCAGAACATACTTTCAACAAATCTTTATTATCAGAAAGCTCCGATGAAAGCTCCCCTTTTTCTAAAGAAAGTTGGAGGAGGCTATTGTTCAGTTTTTCAATTTCTAAGTCATAATTGGAAATAGTATTTGAAAGACTCTCTGCCTCCTTAGCGTCTGTATCAAGCCTTTCCTTGGCATTACCTGCATCTTCTCCTATTTGCTCCATACGATGCTCAAGCTGCTCATATGAAGATTCAAAGCGGCTTAAGTCGTTGTTAATATTATTAATATACTCCATCAAGTCATATACACTTTGATTAAGATTTTGTACTTCCTCTTCTTCTTCAGACATAATACTGGTAAGCCCAGAAAATTCCTTGTCTTTTTCTACCAACAAAACATTTTTTTCGTCCAATTCTTTTGTTAATTCCGCTAATTGATTGTCGAATTTTTCAAGCTCATTTGTATCTTCTTCTATAGAATTCTGTTTTTCATCAATACGTACTTTTAAATTTTCTATATCTAAGTTAATATGCTTAACTTGCTCTTCTTTTAGGATTATATCGTTTTCAGATTGTTCGAACTGTGAGCGGTTTTCCCCTATCTGAGAGCTTAACTCCCCTACTTCTTCCTCAAAGTTTTGAATTTTATCCGCATATTCGTCTATTTTGATTTCACAGTTCAATTTAGATTTTTCAGTGCTTTCAATTTGGTCTCTAACAATTTGTAGATTTTCGTCTATTTTGTCGATTTTCTCTTGGGCACTTTCCACTTCGGATATAAATATATTTACCTGTACCAGCTTAAGCTCTTCAGCAAATTTCAAGTATTTTTTTGCTGTTTCAGACTGGATTGAAAGAGGTTCGAGAGTTGACTCGATTTCGTTTATTAAGTCTTCTACACGCTCTAAACTGGTTCGCTCTTTTTCAAGCTTATTAAGGGCTTCAAAACGGCGGGTCTTGTATTTTACTATACCTGCTGCTTCCTCAAGTAAAAGCCGCCTCTCTTCACCTTTTGAGGCAAGTACTTCCTCAACTCTCCCTTGCCCTATTATCGAATACCCTTCCTTACCAAGTCCCGTATCCATAAAAAGCTCATGAATATCCTTAAGACGGCAGGATGTGCCGTTTATGGAATACTCGCTCTCACCGGAGCGATATACACGGCGGGTAATGGATACTTCTTCATATCCGATTTTAAGAGCGCCATCTCTATTATCCACAACCATAGTAACCTCTGCAAAACCAAGAGGCTTTCTGTTTGCTGTCCCTGCAAAAATTACATCTTCCATTTTAGCACCGCGCAAGGTGCGGGCACTTTGCTCCCCTAAAACCCAGCGGATAGCATCAGAGACATTGCTTTTACCGCTGCCATTAGGACCAACAACAGCGGTAATACCCCTATCAAATTCAAGCCGTATTTTTTCAGGGAAGGATTTAAAGCCTATCATTTCTAAACGTGCAAGATACATATATACTCCTTGTTTAGATTGCTTTGTCGTCGGCATATCAAAATCGTAGTTAATATCTTTTTCCTCTATGATATTTTCACAACAAAATTAACAATTTTCTTAGGCACATATATTTCTTTCACTATCTCGGCATCTTCAAGTCTTGATTTAAGCTCATCTTTGGCTTTCTCAATCACAACTTCCTTAGAAGAGTTACTATCAATATTTATACTGCCTCTAAGTTTGCCATTAACTTGAATGGCAATCTCCATAGTGTCTTGTACAAGCTTCTCAGTATCGTATGTCGGCCATGAGCAATTAAAAACAGTACTGCTTTTGCCTATATTCTGCCACATTTCCTCCGCTATATGGGGGGTAAAAGGCGCAAGCATTGTAATAAGTACCTCTAAAGAAGCTTTGTCAATGCCGCCATATTTAGAAGCCAAGTCAGCCAATTTAGTTGTATACTCCATAAAACCGCTGACAACTGTGTTTAGAGTAAAATTATTAAGTCTGTTGGTTATCTCAAATATAAATTTATTGTGCATAAAGTCAAAATCTTTGTTGGAGTCAATAATCTTGTCCTTATACTCATCAACAAACCGCCAGCATCTGTTTAAATAGCGGTAAACTCCGTCGATGCCTGAATCGTCCCATTCCGAATCCTGCTCTGGAGGACCTACAAATAATTCATACATACGCAAAGAGTCGCAGCCATAACGCTCCACAAGCTCATCAGGAGAGACAAAATTGCCTAAGGATTTACTCATTTTTGCCTTAATTCCTGTCTTTTCATCAGTATAAGTAATCATCCCTTGATTGAAAAGCCGCATAAATGGCTCCTCAAATTCCACCGCGCCAATGTCGTAGAGAAATTTTGTATAAAAACGGGCATATAGAAGGTGCAGCACAGCATGCTCAACGCCTCCAATATACATATCCACAGGAAGCCAAGTACGCAATGCCTCTTTACCGGCAATTGCCTTGTCATTTTTATTATCAGGATATCTTAAAAAATACCATGAAGAACCTGCCCATTGAGGCATTGTATTAGTCTCTCTCTTTGCAGGAATGCCGCAAGTTGGGCAAGTGGTGTCTACAAATTCAGAGATAGCCGCAAGAGGTGACTCCCCTGTATCCGTTGGCTGATAGCTTTCCACATCAGGCAAAATAACCGGCAAGTCCTCTTCCGGCACAGGCACCGCACCGCATTTATCACAATGTATAATCGGAATAGGCTCCCCCCAATAACGCTGGCGTGAAAACACCCAATCCCTAAGTTTGTAATTAGTGGTCTTTTTTCCATAACCGCCTTCTTCAATATGGCTGGTCATAAGCCCCATAGCTTCACTTGAAGTCATACCATTCCATTTGCCGGAGTTCATCATAATCCCCTCACCTATAAAGGCTTCCTTAAGAGTCTCACTTTCTGGGGCATCGGATTTTCTTATAACTTGAAGTATAGGTAGGTCGAATTTTGTCGCAAATTCAAAATCTCTTTCATCATGACCAGGCACACACATAATAGCCCCTGTGCCATAATCCTCAAGCACATAGTCAGAAACCCATATAGGGGCTTTCTCGCCGCTTATAGGGTTTATTGCGTAACTTCCGGTAAAAACACCGGTTTTTTCCTTATTCGCAAGTCTGTCCACAGCAGATTTTGTACTTGCAAGGAAAACGTATTTGTCCATTTCTTCCTTATATTCATCTGTCGTAAACTCGCTCACATACTTATGCCCTGGTGCTAAAACCATAAATGTCGCACCGTAAAGGGTATCAGGTCGGGTAGTAAAAACCTTGACTTTATTGTCCGAATTTTCAACGGAAAAATCAATTTCAGCCCCATAGCTTTTGCCTATCCATTCAGCCTGCATTTTTTTAACTCGCTCAGGCCATTCAAGCTTGTCCAAATCATTAAGCAGCCTCTCCGCATACTTTGTAATGCCAAGCATCCATTGTCTTAGCATTTTCTTTGTAACCGTTGACTTACAGCGGTCGCATTCGCCGCCCACCGCTTCCTCGTTTGCCAAGACAGTTTTGCAAGATGGACACCAGTTAAGAGGCATTTCCTTCTCATAAGCCAAGCCCGCTTTAAACATTTTAACAAATATCCATTGTGTCCATTTATAATAATCCGGGTCGGTAGTTGATAAATCTCTATCCCAATCATAAACCGCACTAAGCTCTTTAAGCTGCCTTCTGAAATTCTCTTCATTTTCAGCAGTTATAGTAGCAGGATGTTCCCCTTTTGAAATGGCATAATTTTCCGCAGGCAGCCCAAAAGAGTCAAATCCCATGGGATGAAGCACTTCATAACCTTGTAGTATTTTATACCTGCTTATAACATCGCTTATAACATAACCCCGCCAATGACCCACATGGAGCCCACTTGCCGAAGGGTAAGGAAACATATCCAAGCAGTAATATTTAGGCTTTTTATCATCAGGTATATTTACCGGATTTTTCTCCCATTCTTTTCTCCATTTTTCCTCGATTACTCTGTGGTCGTATTTAGACGCCATATTATTCGCTCCTCTTTCACCTTTCGTTTTTAACTACTAACATTAAATTTTATCATAAAAGTATAAAAATAGCAAATTTGAACATTATTCTTTCCGAGCACCTATATCCTTAGTAATTTGCCCTATAAACTTATCGGCGGCAATCAAAAAAAGTGGTCCGTATTGTACTGATTGCACGTAGCTGCGCGGAATATTCGCAAACAGTTCCGAATCTGCTGCCATAATAGCAGTACACACAATAAAAACCAGATAAAAGAAATACATAGCAGACTTAAACGAAGGACCATCCAAATACCAAATTATAATCTTCTTCTTTAAGGAAGGTTTGCCTTGTTCACCTTGTTCCTGAAATTTGTGCAAAATATACATCTCTACCTTTTCCCAAATAATGAAGAATATAATTAAAACCATATTTAAAACAGTCGCAGTGAGTATATCTCCTTCTGCAAAATTAACATAAATAATTTGTGTGATTGTAAAGATACCATAGGCGTATAACACTGCCCAAATAATGTATTTTAGTTTTTTTATTATTAGTTTCATAGCTATGTCCTCATTTTTTTCATATCATAACGATTGATTTGACTCGATTTTGCAAGCAAAATCTCTCAGTGCTTTTGCTTGCAGCAAAAGCCGCCCTTGCAGGCGTCCGGGCTTCTTTCCGGCACCTATTGAACCTATATGCAGAAACCTTTCGCCAAAGCTCAATGTTTCTTTTTATGTTTACATTATATCATATTAACACAAATATCCTTATCAAAAACATACAAAAGGCATTCGGAAACTTCCTTATTAAAAGAGCTTTCGAGAGCTTTCCTGTAAATATCTATTTGGATTTTATAACGGCTTTTCAGTTTCTCAATACCATCTTCTCCAACATAATCAGATTTATAATCCACAAGAACTATACGGTCATTTTCGACAAAATAACAGTCTATAATACCGTGAACTAAAAGAGAGCCTTCACTAACATTAGGCAAATACGCCTCTTTCGCCTCAAGCTCCATAACAAAAGGTATCTCTTTGCTAAGAGAGGACGCGTTTCTCATACGGTTTGCAAGGTCGCTCATTACAAATTTATGTACTTTACCGATATCAATAGCTTCCGCTTCCTGTCCCTTTAAAAGATTTCGCCCTTCAAGGTTTTTAATTAACTTTTCTATTTGCTGGGTACTAAAAACCTCATTTACATCAAGATGCTCCATTAAAGTATGCATAGCCGTACCTTTTTGTGCAGCCGTAAGAATGCCTCCGGCCGCAAATTTGGGTACATTAAAACTAGGCTCTAAAAGCCCTGTTTGCATCTCCCCTAAATCATGTTTCATACGGCTAAAATAATTTCTCTTTATTTCTGAGATAGATATTTTGCTGGGTAAAATCGTGGCTTTTATATTATCGTATTTCCAACTAAAGCTCTCTTCAATTTTTTTAACATACTCATTGTATTTAGCGTAATCAAAGCTCAGCCCATCTGTGACATCATCCTGTACCTGGAGCTTCTCCAAAGGTTCCGGGCTAACTACAGAAACCTTCCACCTAGACTCATCATTGTATATCTCCTCATTATTCAAGCTTAAATACTGTAAATTCTCAAAATTTTTATGGCGCACAAGGCAAGAACCTATAAAATCCAAATAACTTTCGGCACCAAAAATTAAATGAGGCGGCAATTTTTCGTCTTCATAATTTATATTTTCAGCCCATGAGGCAAAAGCTTTTTCATAGCTGTTTACACACCCTGTCAATATGAGCTTCTCCTTTGCCCTGGTCAGCGCAACATAAAGTATCCTAAGCTCCTCCGCATAATTTTCTTCATGGATTAGATTTGCTAAAGCGGCTCTTAACAAAGTATTGCTTTTTACACGCGGTTCCCGGCTTATATGTATTGGTCCAAGCCCTTTATCCTGATGCAGGATAAGTGATGAGGATTCGTCTTTGCGGTTAATCTTCCTGCCAAGGTTTGAAATAAAGCAGATGGGAAACTCCAGCCCTTTTGAACGATGGATGGTCATTATTTGGACTGCATTTTCTCTCTCTTCAACAGGAGAATCGCCGGGATTAGCATCTCGCTCTATAAGCTTTTCGATATAATTTATAAAGCGAAATAAGCCTTGTAAGCTGGTTTTTTCAAATTGAATTGCATATTCAAAAAGTGCTGTCAAATTAGCTTTTTTTATTTTAGCCTGAGGCATGATTGAAATGTAATCATAATAGCCGCTTTCATCTAAAATGAGGCTTATTAGCTTGGAAATGGGAAGCTGGGATTTCAGCCTCCGCCATCTTTGTAAATCTTCCCAAAACTTTTGGGTTATTGCTTGAATTTTAGGATTTTTTTCATATTCATTGGCTCTCATATAGTTTTCTAAAGCATTATAAAAATCCCCCTTGAGACATTTTAATCTAATTTCAGCCAAGTCATTGGCACTAAGCTCATAAATAGGCGAATGAAGGACAGATAACAGGGCAATATCCTGTCTGGGATTATCAATTATTCTAAGTAATGAAATGATTGTAAGAACTTCCAGATTATCAAAATACCCACCACTTGTATTAGCAAATACAGGTATGCCCGCCTCAGATAGAACCTTAACAAAAGTCTGAGCATGAGAAAGGGAGCGCAGTAGTATAGTAATATCACTATACTCCGCTCTCTCTTGTCCGTTTTGTGAGGTTAATTCATAAATTCTTCGGGCAATAGCCCATGCCTCTTTTTCCGCAACAGAGTAGTCGCTTATTTCCTCCCTTTCTTCCTCAGTTTCTTCATCTTTTGTTTCGATTATAATAAGTTCGGTAGTATCATCATAGCTTGCCTCAGGATAACTTGCGCCATAACGAAGCATTTCCTCTTCCCCGTAATTAATAGCACTGGCTTTTTCGCTCATTAACTGTTTAAAAATAAAATTGACACAAGCAATCACATTTTTTCTGCTTCTAAAATTCATACTAAGATCAATTCTCAAATTTTGACCTGAAGTCTTGTATGAATTGTATTTTTGTATAAAAATTTCAGGATTAGCCCTTCTAAATTTATAAATACTTTGTTTTACATCCCCTACCATAAAGCGTCCATTATCACGAGCAATCATGCTTAAAATACTTTCTTGCAAAATATTGGAGTCTTGGTATTCGTCAGTATATATTTCATGAAACAGTTCTTTATATGCTGCTGCTATATCTTTGTTTTCCGACAATATCTTATATGTATAATGTTCCAAATCACTAAAATCCAATATATTGCTGGCAAGCTTTTCCTCGGTATATTTTTCCCTAAACTCTATTACAAGTTTACAAAGCTTGCCAATTATAGGATAAATTTCCGAAATATCTTTAGCCATCAAATCAAAGGACTTGAAAAAATACCGCTCCTCTATTTCCGCAATCATGTCTTTTATTCGCCTTTTGCGAATACGGCTGACTATTTCCTTTAGCTCCGGCTCAACTTGGTCTTTTGCCTGTATAGATGCTAATTTTTCAAACGTAAAGCCATTAACCGCAGTTTTTATGGATTCCAAGCTGCCCAGGTCACAAGCTTTCGACAATGCGTTTAAACCGTTTAAATCTGAGGAAAGAGCGGCGTGATATTTATAAGGTCCTCTTGGCATTTCACAGTATTTTATTGCTTCTTTCGCGGCGATTATTGCGCTTTCTGTCATATCCTTGATTTGCTTAAAAACCATTTGCCCTAAAAAGCTCTCGCCTAGATTAAGTTCATTAAGGTAAACAGGATTAAACATTTCGCTGCTTTGTAAAAGCCAAGTATTTGGGTCAATTTGAGGTTCACAAAAATCACATATTTTAAGTATAAGCTCCCGCAAATCTTTATCGTAAAGTTTTCCGCCGTAGATATCTAAAAGTCTGTAAAAATCCGGATTTTTCTCTTGATATTGACCCTCAAAGATATTTTCCATAACATCTTCTTTAATAAGGCTCATCTCCAGCCCGTCGCCTATCCTAAAAGACGGGTCTATACCGGCAGCGTTGTAATGAGTTTTAAGCACAGTATTACAAAAAGAGTGTATTGTGCTTATATAAGCTTTGGGAATAAGCATAATTTGTTTTTGTATATGCTTATTCCTCGGCTCTTTTTCCAATCTTTCATTTAAAGCCTTTAGTATACGCTCGCGCATTTCTGAAGCGGCAGCTTCCGTAAATGTAACTACCAGAAGTTTGCCTATATCTAAAGGCTTTTCCTCATTTGTTATGACTTGCAAAATCCGTTCAACTAAAACCGCAGTTTTTCCACTGCCGGCAGCAGCAGATACCAGGATATTTTTTTCTCTTTCGTAAATTGCTTTTTGTTGATTGGGCGTAAATTCAGGCAAACTATCAACTCCTATTGGAGGGCTTGTCCATCAGGCGATTTTATCCCGCTTTATGTACATACTAAAGTCCTCTAAAAATCCTTCATAAGAATTATAAAGAATATTTCCGGACAATGCAACCGTATAAGGAGTCATTACTTTTTGTTTAAATACAGCCTTGGAATAGTATTTTAAAAATTCGAGCTCAAACAAGTCTGGATTTAGGTCTATCATAAATAAAAACCGTTGCAGAAGTTTTTTTTCTTTCGGTCTAAGTTTAGACACTTCCGCAAAATCTTGGGGCTTTAGGCTTTCCCAATCACTAGGATAGTCGTAGGCCAGCTTAATATAAAAATACATAATATTGACCCTGTACATAGCCTTAAGTGCGTCCAAATCAAACAGCTCGTCCTTAAATTTGTGGCGAAGACCGTATATCATCTGCTCATATATTTCACAGGAAATATTTGCCACCATAAGGGTAAAAATAGTTGCCCTGTACTTTGTCGGAAGCAGGTCGCACCTATTGTAATAAAGATTCGCCTCATTATCTAAGGCTCTAAACATTTGCCGTCTACCTTTAGCCCAAAATCGTAAATAATAAATTAATCTTTTGAAAAATGTCATAATTAATCATCTCCAAGGAAAGATTACCATATTTTGGATTATATGTAAACATTTTCCATTTTGCAAATTATTACATAATTCGACTGGAGGATTAGAAATAATCACCTGAAATTATAGAATAGTATCCAACATCGTAATAATCACCGCGGATTTTAATGAAATGCCGCAGCACTCCCTCAAGGGTAAAGCCTGATTTTAGAAGGACTTTGCAAGAGGATGTGTTAAGAAGCATAGCAATGGCCTCCACCCGCTCAATATCTAGAGTTTCAAAGGCGTAAGTAACCAATGCTTTAGTAATTTCAGTGGCATAGCCTCTACCCCAATAGTCCGGCAGCAAATTGTAGCCGATAACACATCGATTAGCATTGGGGTTTAAAGAAATTATACCTGCCTCACCAATAAAAATATTGCTCTCTTTAGTAAAGAGAGCGTTAAATTGATAAGGCTTGCTTATAAGTATTATATTAAAATCTTCTAAAGCTTTTTCCTCACTTTGATATGGGGCAAAAGTGGAGTATTCCCATACTTTATCCGCTGTTTTCAGCAAAAAGAAGCTTTTAAAATCATCATGGGTGTAGTTTTTTAAAAGCAATCTATCAGTTTGCAAAACACTCCTTTATTCAAACATTTTAACCCTAGATATATGCCTTCCTTCTTGAAACTTAGAAGAGAGCCATATTTCAACTATCATTTTAGCAAATTCAGAGCCTATTACCCTTGCACCTAAGCACAGTATGTTGGTGTCATTATGCTCCCTTGAGAGCTTAGCGGAAAATGGCTCCGAACAAACCACCGCACGTATGCCTTTCACTTTATTTGCGGCAATACTCATGCCTACTCCTGTGCCGCAAACTAATATACCTAAGTCACATTCCCCATCTGCTACAGCATTTGCAACTTTTTTAGCATACTCAGGGTAATCGGCGCGCTCCTCGGTAAAAGTGCCATAATCCTTCGGGCTATGCCCTAAGCTTTTCGCAAACTCCATAATTTCTTGTTTTAATTGCAGGGCCGCGTGGTCACAGCCAAAAGCTATTGTCATTTTTAATCCTCCCAGGGTTACCCTAATAAATCAGGCGGGCACTAAGCCCGCCCTTACTATAAATTATTTAGCTAATCTTTGTAAATGATTAAATATTTCTTCCCTTGTTTCCATATCTAATATTTTATCAAGCTCTTTTTCCATTTCGGATTTGGATAAATTGCAAATAGCCTTTCTGGCTCGAAGTACCGCACTTGCCGACATACTAAACTCATCAAGCCCACAAGCTAAAAGGAAAGGAATCATATTTACATCCCCTGCCCCTTCGCCGCACATGCCTACCATTATTCCGGCATCCTTACCCGCCTTAATAATATTGTATATAGAACGCATTACTGCCGGCTCAAATGTAGAGTAGAGGTATTGAACCTTCTCATTGCCCCTGTCAACAGCCATTGTGTATTGGGTCAGGTCATTTGTACCAATACTGAAAAAATCCGACTCTTTTGCCAGCACATCAGCTATTAAAGACGAGGCGGGAGTTTCAATCATAATACCCACATCAACATCTTTATTAAAAGCCTTGCCTTCTTTTGCAAGGTCGTTCTTTAGCCTCTCGATTATCTCTTTAGTTTGTCTAAGCTCAGTCACGGTGGTTATCATAGGTATCATTATCTTAATATTACCATAATGAGATGCCCTAAGTAATGCCCTTAACTGAATGTTGAACATTTCCGGGTCGCCTAAACAAAGCCTGATTGCCCTATATCCTAAAAATGGGTTTTCCTCTTTCTCAATATTAAGATAAGGCACGTCTTTATCGCCGCCTATATCAAGGGTTCTGATTATTACAGGCTTGTCCCCCAAGCTTTCCGCTACTTGCTTATAAACCTCAAATTGAGCTTCCTCGTTAGGCAGGCTTTCACGCTCCATAAAAAGAAATTCCGTCCTAAAAAGCCCTATACCTTCTGCGGTATTTTTAAGTACCGACTCTAAGTCCTCCAAACCGCCGATATTGGCGGCAATTTCAACTTGGAAACCGTCTAATGTCACACTTTCGCGACCTTTATACACTTCCAATTCTTTTTTATATACATTAAATTCTTCAATCAGCTTTTCAAATCTTGCAAGCTCTTCCTTGGAAGGATTTATAACAACTTCCCCGCTGCCGCCGTTAATTGCAATCATATCCCCTGTTTTAACCATACTCAGCATATTTTCTATACCAAGAACAGTCGGAAGCTCCATAGCCTTAGCCATAATAGCCATATGGCTGGTTATCCCACCAACTTCGGTTACAACACCTTTTACTATATCTTTGTTAATACGCCCGGTTTCAGAGGGGGTCATATCTCTGGCGATGATTATACACTCTTGTGCAATATCTTCTATACCACGGCTTATTTTGCCTGTAAGTATCTCAATCAGCCTTGTTTTAATATCTTCAAGGTCATGGGCGCGCTCTGACATAAGCTCATCATCCATAGATGCAAAAATAGCCGCAAACATATCAAAAGCCGCAGTAACAGCCGCCTCAGCCGTGACGCCGGAATTTTCAAGCTCAGAAACTACACCAGCCGTAATCTCAGGGTCTTGTACAATAATTGTATGCCCTTCCAATATCATAGCTTGCTCGGCTCCGGCATTTTTTTCAACCATTGCCGCTAATTCGAGGGTATTTTCAATAAATTTTTCAACAGCTTGATTGTATCTGTCACTCTCCTCCTGATATGTAAGGTTGGAGTTTAATTCAAATACAATTTCCTCTTTTTTTATTACAAAGGCTTTTGAAATAACAATTCCGTCACAAACACCTATTCCACGATGCAAAAAATCACCCTCTATTCACCTAAACCTGATGCTATGGCTTCACCAATAGCTTGTAAGCAAGCAGCTTCATCTTCACCGTCACACATAAACTCAACGGTTTCACCAGCTTTAATGCCTGCAGACATTATGCCTAAAATACTTTTAGCATTGTATTCCTTATCATTAAACTTAAGGGTAACATTGCATTTAAAAGGCTGTATTACTTTTACCAAAACACCTGCCGGCCTAACATGCAAGCCTGATTTATTATGCACTAAGAATTTTTCATTAACCATATAAAATAACCTCCTTAGAATATTATGGATACTGTTTAGGGTGCAAACTTAAACTATATCTTAGCATAAAAAACCACATTGAACCATTGCGGTTTTTCATGCTTTATTGAAGTTTAAGTTTGCACTCGGTGCAACTATATTATAAATGAGTTATACTTGTCCGCTAACCTGATATCGTCAAACTTTCGAGGATATTTTCCATTGTGCAAGGAAAGATCGGTAGCGAAAAACCAAAGCTTTTAGATGAGGCTAATGGACAGGTCTATTATATACTTACAACGAATTATATGTCAAGGACGAATAGGGCTGCCTTCATTTTTCAGGTTAACCTTAGGTCAAGGATAGTCGAACCTTGGGCGCTCATTGTTCGACTATCCTTGACCTAAATTTCAGACCAATACAGAACCGCCTACAGGCTTTAAATACTCTTTTTTCACCTTAGCCACATAAGAAAACAGCGGGTCAACTACCTGAGTGCAGCGTGCCTCTAATACCTGCCCCAGAAGCAGTACAGCATCATGAGGTGTAAAGCCATATTCCTCCATCATCCAATTAATCAGCTCATTAACGGCAATATTGAAAGCTTCTTCCATAGGCTTTGCAATGCCTATTGTGCCAATCCAATCATCTCCTTCAAGCCGCGGATAAATCATGGATTTTGGAGCCGGCAATACTTCCGTCTTTAAAGTACATACAGACCGGGTTTCAATCCCTCCCGCAACACATATTTCACCGTCACCTTGAAGTGCATGAACATCACCTATATGCAAAAGCGCGCCTTCCATGTAAACCGGCAAATAAATCACATTGCCGACAGTTACCTCTTGGACATCCATATTGCCGCCATATGGACCAAGTGCGGCAGCAGGGTATGCGCCCAAAGCAGGAGCCGTGCCTATAACGCCTATCATCGGGCTTGTTGGGATTTTTACACCATCCCCCCAGTGAACAAACCCTTCTTTTATAGCCACGGTTTTCGTTACATTATTTGGCGCTCTGTCAGTAGTTAAATGAGGGTAGGTATTGTTTTTTATACGCCAGCATGTATAGCCTACATCACTCAGCTCAATATCTATAATACTTATTTTTAACATATCACCGGGTTTTGCATTTTTAACATATATACAGCCGCTGCATGGATTAACCATATTTTTTATTGCCGGATTGTATACATCATTGATAGATTTAAGCCATGAGCCGCTGTTTAACTCAGTCTCCACCTTAAATATTTCACCGTTTTCAACTTCCATAGTGACTGGATTGTGCCTGCTTATCTCGCCATATAAAACATCTCTTTTTTGTATTTGCATAACAGACTCTCCTTATAATAATATTGGTATTCATTTAAGAGTTTCAACTTTACTCAAAAAACTGTATATAGGTTGTATTAATTTAAAGTCATGAGCCAGCTTATCCGGCAGTACATCGGAAAATAACAAGTCAAAATCATCACTGCTTTTTGTAAAATGAAAACTTTTTTTATCAAGCCATTCACGTATATCCTCAGGCTCGTCTTGATATTTGCTTCGCTTATAATCCTCCCCTTCGATTTTAAAAACAGCCTGTTCTTTGTAGCATTTCATAGCGCGCACAAAATTTTTATCTCTACTGACAATTAAATTGCGAAAACAGTCCATTGAGGCTTTACCGGCTTGATAATACCCCATACCATAACGAAAGCCGGCCGGGGATATTTCAAAATAATAAGCCGGTAACCCGTCATAGAGCTTTTTATCCCTAATAAATACACACCACATAACATCTCTAAAAATTGTTTTATCTTTTGAGAAGCGGGTATCCCTATATATTCTGGAAATTGATCGGCTAACCTTTGGCTCGGTAATAAAAAGCGGGTCAATTTCAAGCATGGCAGGAGTTAGTCCTATGACCAATTCCTGTAAAGGCTTTAAAACAAGCCGGGTGTAATCGGCTTTACGTTCACTAAACCATATTTTACTGTTTTGCAGCTTGTTTTCAAATAAGAAATCAAGGGCTGCACTTGAAAATGCCATAATATGCTCTCCTTTGGTTTTTATTACCTGTATTCTTAGCAATAGTATATTGGGTCTAAACTAAGCCGTCAACAGCCAATAAGCAAAATCTTAATATTTTTCAAATTATATTTAATGACTTAATATGTCGCTTTCTGCCCAATATAAAAGCTTATATCTCGCAGACACAAATCCATATCATTCGTTATAAAGACAATATCGTTATAAAAACAATATCACTTGACATATGCTATAATAGAGAATACTATATTACATATGAAAATTTTTACCTTAAGGGTAGAATATTGTCAATATTTAAGCTATATCAATTTTAAAGGAGGATTAAGTATTATGAAAAAACTTTTAGCATTAATGCTCGTTGCTGTATTTATTTTTGCGGCATGTACACCAAGTGCTCCGGCAGTGCCGGATGCTACTACAACACCGGGCACTACTACTGCCCCCGGGGCAACCGGTACTACTACTCCGGCTGACACAGGCGCACTTAGCAGCAGAATGCACGCCGTTCAAGAGCTTCATTATCTCTATTCCAGCGAAATTGCTACCATGAACTATCTTTTGCAAAGTGCCGAGGTTACTTTTGCCGCTGCCGCTCAATTTGTTGACGGTTTAATTGAGTTTAACAGATATGGCGTAGTTATACCGAATATCGCTCATAGCTGGGGAGTATCCGATGATGGTTTAGTTTGGACTTTCCACTTACGCGATGATGTAACTTGGGTTGACTGGCAAGGCAATTTCGTTGCCTATACAACAGCTCACGACTTTGTATCTACTGCACAATGGGTACTTAATCAAGATAATGCTTCTGTTTTTTCTGACAGATACTTTAACTTTTTTGTAGGGGCACAAGAATACTTTGACAGCACCGGTCCCGACTGGACCGGACCTCCTGTTGATTTTAGTACAGTAGGCGTTAGAGCTATTGATGATTGGACGCTGGAGTATACTCTTTTGCAGCCTACTCCTTTCTTTGAAACTATGGTTGCTTGGGTAGCATTCTATCCTGTTTATGGTCCTTTCCTTGAGGAAATGGGAGACAGGTTTGGTACCAGCAATGATACCATTCTTTACAACGGTGCTATGCGTATGGAGGAATGGTCTCATCAAAACAGACGTGTATATGTAAGAAATGAGAGCTACTACCTTGCACATGAGATACATATCGAAAGAATTACTTGGACATTTAATGCAGAGCATGCCCTTATCGCTCCTGAAATGTTTAGGCGCGGTGAATTAACCCATGCTGATATTAACACCATTATCTTAGAAGAATGGCTCGCTGACCCGAATCTTGCTCACCTTGTACGCCCTAATGTTGCAAGCTGGTTCTCATTCTTCTATATCTTTAATTTTGACCCGCAATTTCCAGATCAATATGAGCCTGAGAATTGGAGGCTTGCTGTAAACAACCGTAATTTCCGTAAAGCAATGTTCCATGCTTTTGACCGTATGGCCGCTGTTTATACTTCTGACCCATTCTTCCCTGAAAATCATCTTATTGAAACTATAACTCCTCCGGGCTTTGTTACCGCCCCTAATGGTGTAGATTTCACTCAAACAGGTGAACTTGGCAGACTTTCCAGAGAACTTCCAGGATTCGATGAAAATCTTGCCGCTCAGTACCGTGACGCCGCTCGTGCTGAACTTGAAGCTGCCGGCGCAACTTTCCCAATCAGAATACTTATGCCTTACAACTCAAATAGTCCTCAATGGGGACAGCGTTCTCAAGTTGTTAAACAAAATCTTGAGCGTATCTTAGGTTCTGACTTTATTGACGTTAGGATTTATGACGCTTCTCCAACAGATTTCCTTGGGCAAAACAGACGTAATGGTCGCTTTGCTTTCTTAGAAGCTAACTGGGGCGGAACAATCGGCGACCCAATAGCTTACACCGGTCCTTTTGACTTTATGGGTACTTATAACCAACCACATATGGTTGATGGCTACAGAAATGCAGCTGGTGAGTTTATTTACCAAGCTATCCTTGATGAAGCTATTGCCGAATTAACTGACATTCAAAGACGTTTTGAACTTTTTGCGGAAGCAGAAGCTTTCCTTATTGAAGAAGCTTTTGTAATGCCTTATGTTAGATCAGTTCCTATGTGGGTTGCTTCTTATATAGACCCATTCCAATTAAATCGCGCACCGGCTAACCCAATGTCTATATGGAAATGGAACAATGTTTACAGGCTTGATGCACCTATGGACAGAGATCAGTTTGACGCAGGCAGAGAAATATGGCTTGCTGAAACTGAGGCGGCAAGAGCTGCCGCAGCCAGGTAATATTTGTTTGCATCTTAACTTAATTTAACTGATTATCTTTATAACCCGAAGAAGGGAAGTCTTTTAAAGGATTTCCCTTCTTCGAAAATTTCTACTCCATTTCATATGTATGGGAAGTGATACATTGCTAGGATATTTTGTAAAGCGTACTTTGCAAAGTTTACTTACACTGTTTATTGTTGTTACGGCTGTTTTTTTAATGCTTAGACTGATGCCGGAAGAAGGTTATTTTGAAGCGACCGCCGGTGTTGACAGATTAACAATTGAGCAGCAAGAGGCTATACTTAGGGCAATGGGTCTTCGTGACCCTATCCATGTACAGCTTGGAAATTTTTATAGAAATTTATTCAGAGGGGATTTAGGTACGTCAATAATTTTCAGACCACATGTTCCTATTACTGAAATAATTGCTGAGCGGATTCCTTTTTCAGCTACTTTAGGACTTGCGGCTATAAGTATATCCTTAACTGTGGGCATCCCTCTAGGTGCCGGTATGGCATTGTATAAAGGGAAGATGCTTGATCGGATAGGAACTTTTTTCATTGTAATTATGATTGCCGTACCTGCTGTTATTTATCACTTGCTGATTCAGCTATATGTAACAGACTGGCTTAGTCTGCCAATGCTTTTTAATGAGCGGCGGCCGGAAAGCTGGATTTTGCCTATTTTATCCTTATCCATAGCAGGTATTGCGTCATACGCTATGTGGATGCGCCGCTTTATGGTGGATGAGCTTAATAAGGATTATGTAAAATTAGCCCGTGCAAAAGGGCAGAAAAGCCAGAAAATAATGATGTTCCATGTGTTTAGAAACTCCTTTGTGCCCGTAGTTCAATTTATACCCGCATCGATATTGTTTACTATTGCAGGTTCTATATTTGTAGAATCCCTTTATTCGATCCCGGGTATGGGCGGGCTTTTAGTGCAGGTTATACAGCGGCAGGACAACCCTCTTGTGCAGGCTTTGGTATTAATTTATACATGCCTTGGGGTGTTTGGTATGCTCCTTGGTGATATAGCTATGGCTATTGTTGATCCACGTATTAAATTTGCGAAAAAAGGAGGGGCGCGCTGATGTTCTTTTTTAAAAAGAAGTTTGAAGATTTAACTGAAAATATTTTAGAAAAAACAGAAGATCTTTCAGATAAGGAGCTTTTTGAACTGGCTTCCTACGACCCGGACAGTGCTGAGCGCGTCGCTTATTCTGATTATTCTTACTGGCGTTCAACTTTCAGGGTTTTTCTTAAAAGCCGCGTGGCTTTTGGTTTGCTTTGTTTGATGGTTTTCGTAATAATATTTGCGCTAATACAGCCATATTTGCCAAACCAAAGAGACCCTATAGAAATATTTATAAATCCTGAGACAGGCCGCCAATTCCGTAATGTACCTCCGGGTGAGGAAGGGTTTTTCTTTGGCTCCAATAATATTGGTCAGGATTTATGGGCTCGTATCTGGTCAGCTACCAGGACATCCTTATTTATCGCCTTTGCTGTAGCTTCTGTAGATGTTACTTTTGGTATACTCATAGGCGCACTATGGGGTTATGTACGTGCCCTTGATCGTATAATTACCGAAATATATAATGTTTTTAACAATGTCCCTAATACAATAGTGCTGGTGCTTTTCACTTATGTTATGAGTCCGGGTATAAGGACAATGATTATTGCAATGTGTGTTATCGGCTGGATTCATATGGCTCGTTTCATACGAAACCAGATAGTTATTATAAGGGATAGAGAGTACAACTTGGCTTCACGCTGTCTTGGTACCGGAACGTTTAGGATTATAATTAAAAACCTATTGCCATATTTAGTATCTGTAATAATGATGCGAATGGCTTTGTCTATACCGGGCACTATTTCAAGTGAAGTATTTTTAACCTACATAGGTCTTGGACTCCCCATCGATACGCCGTCTTTGGGTAATTTGCTCAATGAAGGTCGCCTTAGAATGATGAGTCCAACCCAACGATATCAGTTATGGTTTCCATTGGCTGTCATAAGTATGATAACTATATCGTTCTACGTCATGGGCAACGCTTTTGCGGACGCCGCCGACCCCAAAAACCATGTGTAGAAGTGGAGGAAATTTATGACTGAATATGCAAATACAAATAAAGAAGTTGTTTTGAGTATTAAAGATTTAGTGGTAAAATTTAGTTTGCGTGGGCGTATACTTAAAGCCATACGTGAGATTTCGTTGGATTTATACCGAGGGGAAAGCTTAGCTATTGTAGGTGAATCCGGTTCAGGCAAGTCTGTATTTACCAAGACATTTAACGGTATGCTGGATAGTAACGGATTTATTGAGCAAGGCTCTATTACCTATAATGGTATGGATTTAACAAAATTTAAGAAAGAGAAAGACTGGCTTCAAATTCGCGGCGGGGAAATTGCGATGGTTTTTCAAGACCCCATGACATCCCTTAACCCTCTTAAGACCATTGGCACACAAATTTGTGAAGCTATTTTACTTCATAATAAAGATGTTACTCCTCAGCAAGCCAAGCAAAAGGCTGTTGAATACATTGCTGATGTAGGTATAGAAGAGCCGCTAAGGCGTTCAAACCAGTTTCCTCATGAGTTTTCAGGGGGTATGCGTCAGCGTATTGTTATAGCTATTGCTATGGCCTGCAATCCAAAGATATTAATATGTGACGAGCCTACTACAGCTTTGGATGTGACAATTCAGGCACAAATACTTGGTCTTTTGAAAGATTTAAAAGATAAATACAATCTTACAATCGTTTATATAACCCATGATTTAGGTGTTGTTGCGGCAGTGGCTGATAGAGTTGCTGTTATGTATGCCGGTGATATAGTGGAAATAGGCGAAGTACGCGAGGTGTTCTACAACGCCCAGCACCCTTATACATGGGCTTTACTTTCATCTTTGCCTCAGCTTGGTGTAAAAGGTGAAAAGTTGTTTGCAATTAGGGGTACCCCTCCAAATTTGTTCCAAGAGGTTAGAGGTGACGCTTTCGCACCGAGAAATCCTAATGCCTTAAAAATTGATTTTGTGGAGAGACCGCCGTATTTTCCTGTTCCAGGTTCCAGTACTCATAAAGCGAGAACATGGCTTTTAGACCCTCGCGCTCCAAAGGTTGAACCGCCCTCAGCAATCAAAGCAATAGGAGGTGATTATAATGCCCTCTGATAAAGATGTGTTAATTGATGTAAATAATCTATCTGTAGACTTTGGTTCCAAGCGTAAAAGCTTCCGTGCAGTGGATAAAGTGAGCTTCCAGATTTACAAAGGTGAAACCTTTGGGTTGGTAGGCGAATCCGGTTCCGGTAAAACAACAATCGGTCGTACTATCATACGTATAAATCCAAGCTCCGAAGGGGAAATCACTTTTAAAGGCGAGCGGATTAACGGTAAAATATCCAAAGAGACCGATAAAATGGTCACCAGAAAGATACAAATGATTTTTCAAGACCCTATGGCCTCACTAAATGAGCGTTCTAAGGTAGACTATATCGTTTCTGAAGGGCTTTACAGCCTCAAAAATTTTAAAACTGAAGAAGAGCGTATGGAAAAGGTCTCAAAAGCATTACGTGACGTAGGGCTTTTACCGGAATTTTCCAGCCGTTTTCCTCACGAGTTTTCAGGAGGTCAGCGTCAGCGTATAGGTATTGCGCGGGCATTGATTATGGAGCCTGAGTTCATAATCGCAGATGAGCCAATTTCTGCTTTGGATGTATCCATACGCGCTCAAGTTATAAATCTCCTTGCAGAACTCCAAAAAACAAGGGGGCTTACTTACCTTTTCATAGCCCATGACTTAAGTGTAGTACGTTTTATTACAGATCGTATTGCAGTTATTCATAAAGGCAAAATTGTGGAGCTTTCTGAAACAGAAACTCTTTTCAAAAAACCTATCCACCCATATACTAAAGCTCTTCTGTCTGCCATACCATCTCCAAGCCCGGATGAGGAGCGGAATAAGAAGCTATTTATCTACACTCCGGAAAAATATTATGATCCTGGTGATCCTTTTGTTTGGAGTGAGGTTGAACCGGGGCATTATGCCCTTGTTAATAAAAAGATTTTAAACGAGGCTTAAAAAAGATTTAAATAAAATAAAAATCCGCTTAAATAAACAATTTAAGCGGATTTTTTATAATATATAGTGGATTTACTTCAAAACCATAACAAAATCTAGCTTGCTAAACATTTTGATGTGGTTTTGAAGTAAATCCACTATAGTCCTTCAACCTAAAACACTTGCCTTAAAAAACCGATGCCTCAATCAACTTCTTAGTGTACTCATCCTTCGCCGATTCAAATATCTGCTGTGTACTGCCGTGCTCCACAACCCTAGCCTTATTCATAACATAAACCCGGCTTGCCAGCATACGCAGCACTGATAAATCATGAGTAATAAACAATATAGCCATATTCCGCGTTTTTCTAAGATTTTCCAAAGTTTTTAAAATTTGGTTTTGTACAATTACATCAAGTGCCGATACCGATTCATCGCAAATAAGTAAGTCAGTGCGCGGTGCCAGTGCGCGGGCGATTGCTATACGCTGCCTTTGCCCACCTGATAAATCTGAGGGTTTTCTATACAATAGTTTTTCGTCAACTTCGGCTAAGGATAATATCTCCATAAGCTCCTCTTTGGGACGATTTGATACCTCCAAAGCTTCTTCCAGGACATAGCGTATAGTATGGGCCGGATTTAAGGAGCTGTACGGGTCTTGAAATACTATTTGGGGTGCTACTTTGCCAAAATATTCAATTTTACCACTATCGGCTCCTGTCAAGCCTATTATACACCTTGCTAAAGTGGTTTTGCCGCTGCCTGACTGCCCGACTATACCTACAGACTCACCTGCGTATACATTTATACTCACATCGTCTAGAGCTTGAACTTTGCCAAAAGTTTTAGATAATGATTTTACTGATAAAATCAATTCCGCTTTTGATTCATCAGAGGCGTAAGGTAGATTTTTCAAAAAACGGTTGGCACTAAGGAGTGCCTTAGTACTTTCTTTTTTCGGGTTTTCTATAATATGCTCTGTATTTCCCGACTCCACAATACATCCTTTATCCATAACAAAAATCTTTTCGCTATAATGCCTGGCAAGGTGTATATCATGGGTGATTATAATTATTGGCATTTGCCTTCCGGCACGTATTTTATTAATTAACTCAAGTATCTCTTTTTGAGTGATAACATCAAGTGCGGTGGTAGCCTCATCGGCTATTAACAGGCGCGGCTTAGTGGCAAGGGCAGCGGCAATAACTACCCGCTGACGCTGACCCCCTGAAAGCTGAGAGGGGTATCGCCCGGCAATATTAGCATCAAGCCCAACCTCAGCAAGTGCCGTTGTTATATCAAAGTCTCCATGGCTATCCTTTGGCACACCGTCAAGTATTTGTTTGCCGCATATTTTTGAAGGGTCAAGGGCTGTAAAAGGATCTTGCATTATCATAGATATACCGCCATTACCACGTATTTTGCGCCAATCTTTCTCTTTGGAGTTAAGGTTAAAGCTTGTACCATCTATTTCATAAATGCCTGATAAATTTGCCGCCGTAGGTAAAAGACCTATTAATGAGCGGGTGAGCATAGTCTTACCGCTGCCCGACTCCCCTACTATAGCCACTGCCTCGCCGCTTTTTAGAGAAAAGTCTATGCCTTTTAAAACTTCATTGCCCCGTATATTAACTTTAAGGTTTTTAATATCAATGTTAATTGTAATCGTATAATCAGCTTTCATCGAAATCGCCCTTTTCCATTGCAAAATTGCCTATTAAATTAATGGCTACCGCACTTAATATAATCAAAATGCCTGCTCCTACAGCCTGTGCAGGTGCTGTGAATAACACTTGCCTGCCGTCAGCCAAAAGACGCCCCCAGTCAGCCTCCCCCGGTCCTACCCCAAGTCCAAGAAAAGATAAAGAAGACATAGATACCAAGCCAAAAGCTATATTCAAAAAGAAATTTACCATTACAAGCATAGCTATATTTGGAAAGATATGACGGGAAAGAATGCGGAGGGTTTTTATCTTAAGTATAAGTGCCGATTCGATATAAGGCTTAGACTTTTGCACAATAACAGCGGAACGTACCAAACGAATATCAAAGGGCGAATAGAGAATAATCATAACTGCCACGCTGACCCAATACCCGCCGCCAATAATCCCTGCCGCAACAATAGCCAAAAGCATAGATGGCATTGATAGTGTAAGATCAGCATATGCAGATATAACCCTATCAATAAAACCGCCGTACCAGCCTGCTATAGAACCTAGCAGTAAACCTATAATAAAAGAGCCGCTGGCAATAGCAATAGGACCTGTAAGCGCAGAGCGGCTGCCCGCAATAAGCATTGAAAGTACATCGCGCCCAAGTACATCGGTGCCTAATATATGCCCGGGTGAGCCTGCCGGCAAGTTACTGTTAGCCAAATTTTGGGCAAGTGCATTTGGTACAATAATATTTGGTATAATTACCCATAAAGATATGATTATCAAGAATAATCCAGATAAAATAATACTTACAGGCAGGTGATGTATTTTTTTTATATATTTCATCAAAGTCCTCCCTGTTTGCTTTTGGATGATTGGTGTACATTTGGGTTAAGTAAATAAACTATTATATCTGTAAAGGCTGAAGCCAAACAAATAATAACGGCTAAAGCCAAAGCAATGAACTGTACAACAGGTACATCGCGAAATGTTACAGCGGATGTAAGTAAGCTGCCGAGACCCGGTATGGAAAATATAGTCTCAACAAGTACAGTGGAGCCAAATAACCCTGCAAGAAGAAGCCCTGTACTGGTTAGTATAGGTGAAGAGGCATTTTTAAGCTGTGCATCTAAAATTTTATGCGGCAAAACCGCACGGGCACGCATAAAAACCGTATAATCGGAAGATATTTCATTAAGCATTGCCTGGCGGGTTAGCTTTACTATAAAAGCTCCCATAGAAATTGATAAGGTTATAGCCGGCAATATAAGTGAATCTATACCGGAAGCCCCGTACATAGGAAAAAGCCGCAGCCTGAAAGCAAAAAAGTACAATAAAATCAGCCCAACCGCAAAACCGGGAGCTGAGCTGCCGACCAATGCCATAATATTAATAACACGGTCAATTTTTTTGCCTTTATTTTTAGCCGCAAAAATACCAAGAGGCACAGCCAAACATATGGAAAAAACCAATGAAATACCCACCAGCTGAAAGGTCACACCGGCGTGAGGTGCCACATGGTCAATAATATCCATATTAGTACGGATAGACCTGCCAAAATCAAAATTAACAGCCCCTCTAAGCCACCTGCTGTATTGAGCTAAGAAAGGCTCATCCAAATGGTGCTGGGCGCGTATTTGTTCAAGGAGTTCGTCAGTTACCCTTCTTGTGCCTACAAGATTTCTCGCAGGGTCACCCGGTGCAAGAAATAGCAATGAGAATATAACAAACGAAAGGGTAAACAAAGTTATAAAACACGCTAATAATCTTTTTATGATGAATGTTGATTTATTCAATACCTACTCCTTAGTTGTTGAACCTAAAATTCCTTAGCCAGTTTTCGCTCAGCATAGTAAATGAGTTGAAATTAGACACATTTATTGCCCCACTCCAAGCAACGGCAGACTCTCCCCACCATACCGGGATATAGTAGGCAAGTTCACCTGCTATATCATGAGCTCTTATTAAATCTTCAATACCTTCTTCTGCTGAGACGGATAGTACACCCCTCATTAAGCCCGCTATTTCTTCATTAGTAAAATTAGCAGGGTTATACCCTGGTCCTGTGCCGTCTAACAGCCATGAAGCTATCTCAGCAGGGTTGGCTGTTGTAGCAAAATATATCATCCATGAAATACCGTATTCCCCGCTGCCTATTTCTCCAAGCCATTGCTCAAGAGGCATTTCACGTACATTGAGGGTAATACCTAATTCGCTTAAAGCGTCAGCAAGTACAAGAGAGGCACGGCCTACATTAGGGAAATTTGATGGAAAGCTTATCGCTGCTTCAAAAGGCGCAACACCTGAAAGAGCGAATTCTTCTCTTGCCCTGTCCATATTAAAGCTGTAATGGGTTACTTGAGAGAGCAAAGAGCGTGCCGTGCTAACATCCATCACCGAGGCAAACTGCTCCGGAGGGGTAATTGCAGTGGCCACTTGTCCATTGCCGTCAAGTATAGAGTCAATTATCCCTTGGGCATTAAGGGCATAGGCAACAGCTTTACGTACATGATGATTATCAAATGGCTGAACCGTTGAGTCGATTGTCAGCCCGTAATATGAGCGGTCTGAGAAAAAGTGAACAGTCGTACCGTCAACTCCCCTCCATTGCTGTGCTTGCTCAACAGGTATATTTAGCGCAAAATCAATACTGCCCCCTGCGAAAGCCAAAAAGCGCGCCGCATCATCAGTTATAAAGTCAAAGCGTACTCTTTGGACATCAGCACTTTGACCCCAATAATAATCTTGTGCTTCTAAGGTCACATTAGAGCCTGGATTAAAACTAATTACTCTATAAGGTCCGCTGCCAAATAACATATCGCCGGGAGAGCCAATAGATGTGGCGGCTTCGCCCCATGCTCTTTGGGTAACAAACAAACCTGCCACATTAGATACAGCCCAAATAAAATTAGGATTAGCGTCATTTAGGATTATTTGCAAAGTATTATCATCTACTATATTAATAGAGCGAATCATATCAAGAAAATGAATAGCTACTCCAGGGGAGAGTTCGGGATTCATAGCCCGCTCTATAGACCAGACTATATCTTCTATAGTAACATAGGAACCGTCAGAAAAACGAGCATCTTCACGGATATTAAAGAGCCATGCTGTATAATCATCAGTTGCCCATGAGCTGGCAAGTGCCGGTATTGGTCTGCCATCGTTACTGATAGCTACAAGCCCTTCGTTTACAAGGGTAGCGATATAATAGTTGACAATACCCGCCTCTTGTGCTACATCAAGTGTAGACATTGTGCCTGGTATACCAATGACAAGCTCATGAACTGCTGTGGTTGAGGCATCGTCTGATACAGATATATTATCATTAGAGCCGCATGCCGTAAGCAAGAATAAAAGCATTAAGCCCAGTGTAATTGAAATAATAGCGTTAATATTTTTCATAATTGTATTTCCTTTCTCTATATAGATTGATATAAGTACTAATTTATATAAAAAATTGGAATTTGTCAATACACAATGCATTTCCTTATTGAAGTTATATATTTGTATTCAGATAAACAAGCAGCTTCGTTTTCTACCCCTGAAATTATTTTTTGCATATTACAACAGAAACATTTGTCAAAATTATATAAGAATATTGTATTTAAAAATAAAACTACCATATCTACCGATATAATATGTTATAATAAGCTAGAAGGAATATACGTATGAAGCTAAAATAACAGGGATTTTCAATAGTTGTATAGCGTAACATATTATTGCACAAACTAAATTAGAAAGGGGAATTTTCATGATATTCTACATTGGTCTTGCTATATTTTTGATGATTGCAGTGCTGGCTTGCTGCTATTCACTTCAACTTAAAATAGCACTTAGGAAGCATACATCAGCCTTAGATACTGTACATGTACCTATTGCTTTGTTCGGCAGCGATAAAAAATGTTTCTACATGAACAATTCCGCAAAAAAGTTATCAAACGGCGGAGACAATTACTCACAGCTTGCGGCAAAATTAGAAATTGCCGGCTACAAAGCTTGTGCTAACGAAACAGACAACACCGGACATCAAGCTTTGGTTGGTATTGATTCGACAGAAGTCGAAAAAGCCAACACCACATACAAAAAAGAAATTTATTGGCTTACATCCATACTGGACGCACTTCCAATTCCCCTTTCTGTGACAGACAAAGACATGAATTGGACGTTTATAAACAAAGTTGTAGAAGATATGCTTGGAGTTAAACGCAAAGATATAACAGGTAAGCATTGCAGCAGTTGGGGTGCGGGCATATGTAATACAAAGGACTGTGGCATTATGCGTTTGCGTAAGGGCTTTAACGAAACATTGTTTGCCCAGTTTGGCAAGGATTTTCAAGTTACCACTAATTACTTGTACAATGATGATGGCGCAATATCAGGGCATGTTGAAGCAGTACGTGACATTTCAGACTTAACCGCAAAAACACGCGAAGCCGACGAGGTGTCACTTTGGTACAAATCTATTTTAGATGCAGTCCCCTTCCCAATTTCTGTAACAGATGAAAATATGAATTGGACATTTGTAAACCAAGCAACAGAAACCGCTTTAAACAAAAATCGTGACCAAATAATAGGCAAACATTGCAGCAGCTGGGGTGCGAATATTTGTAATACCGAAAACTGCGGTATTACATTGTTTAAGCGCGGTACAACAAATACCTCTTTCAGCCAAGGCGGCATGGATTTTAAAGTACAAGTATCATCCCTTAAAAATTCCAATGGCAAGCTTAAAGGCTATGTGGAAATTGTTCAAGATGTAACTGAGGTAAACACACTCGCTAAAAAGGTTGAAGATACAGCAAGCAACATGATTACAAACCTACGCTCCACCAGTGAGCAGCTTACAATGGATTCACGACAAATTGCGGAAAGTACTCAGGTTCTTGCCGCTGGTGTTGAAGAACAAAGCGCACAAATCCAAGTATTGAGCAACAACGTAGATATTATAAATTCTAAAATCAATGCAAACGCCGAGAGTACAGTTAGTGCAAGTAATTTATCTGACAAAGCCAAGCAAAATGCACTTAAAGGAAATGCTGATATGAAGGAAATGCTAAGCTCCATGGAAGGGATAAAAGAAGCATCTACCAATATATCAAAAATCATTCAAACCATTGAGAGTAT
Organism: Defluviitaleaceae bacterium; assembly: GCA_009779915.1. Taxonomy (GTDB): domain Bacteria; phylum Bacillota; class Clostridia; order Lachnospirales; family UBA5962; genus WRBA01. Next base: position 56,931 of record WRBA01000015.1, read on the forward strand.
CGCTTTCCAAACAAATTTACTTGCGCTTAATGCGTCTGTGGAAGCAGCACGGGCAGGTGAACATGGTAAAGGTTTTGCCGTTGTTGCGGATGAAGTAAGAACCCTTGCAAGCCGTTCCTCCGAAGCTGCAAAAATGACGAACGATTTAATCATGGACTCGTTGGACAAAGTTGAAAATGGTACAAAAACTGCTGAAGGTGCGGCTGAATCTTTAAACACAATTGTTGCAGATTTTGAGCAAGTTTCTCATCTTGTGGAACAGATAGCCTCTGCATCTAAAGAGCAGTCCATATTGGCGAATAATTTAAGTGATGGGATAAGTCAGTTTGCAAATGTATCCGAAGAAAGCTCTGCTACAATTCAAGAATTGGCGGCATCTTCCGAGGAATTGGCAAGCTATGCGGAAACATTGAATAATATGACCATATAGATATAGAAACCATTGTATAGTGAAATGACCTCGAAACAGTAACAAAAAACGCAGGAATTTTTTCGTAGATCAAGAAGGCACAAATCCGCAGCACCCAAAGGGCTGGTCATAAATGCTTCGCATTTACTGCTCGCCATGCGTCCCGGCTGGTCGTAAATGCTTTGCATTTACTGCTCGCCATGCGTCCCTGCTGGTCGTAAATGCTTCGTATTTACTGCTCGCCATGCGTCCCGGCTGGTCGTAAATGCTTCGCATTTACTGCTCGCCATGCGTCCCGGCTGGTCGTAAATGCTTCGCATTTACTGCTCGCCATGCGTCCCGGCTGGTCGTAA
>WRBA01000016.1 GCA_009779915.1 Defluviitaleaceae bacterium
TAAAATTGTTGCGGAGAAATACCGCAATCAATTGAAGCACTTGCTGCTTAGGGTTAACCTTGTTTGCGGTATTGTTAATTTTGAGAAGTTGGGCACTCTTGTTTCGTAACAGGTCTAATGACGGTGGGGGCATTTGTTTCGTTACAACTCTAATGACGACCAAAATGCTAATTTCACTACAACTCTAATGATGACTAAATTGTTATTTCGTTACAACTCTAATGACAGGTGAAAATTGGAGAATCGGAAGTGACATTGTTTTGCGCCAGTTCTTTTATTGAAAAAATACTTGTATTTGCCGTTTTTTATAAAAATCTTTGACAAGATTTGATAAGAACCTCTTTATGTTTATATAAATCGTTTATTGAGTTAATAGAAATTTTTTCATCGTGTATTTCGTTAGGAAAAATAATAACTTTAGAAGAACGCTTAAGGACTATCCGGCAAATCCATTTAGTTGCCTTGTTTTCAAACAAAATTGCTAAATAACTTGTGGTATCTTTGTAGTGAATGAGATTTACATCAGCTATTTCAGCTAAAATTCCTTTAACTATGTAAAACGCTTGTAATTCTTCTTCTGTAGGCACGGTAACAATATCATCTTCCTCTGCTATATCTGTGGTTGCGGCAATCTCTTGCTCAGGCTGTCCTTTTTCTATAGCGTTTTCCAATCGGTCATTTATTAGTTCATTTACAAACAGCGAGAAAGAATTTTTGATTATAGGGCGAAATTTTTCAACTACAGCTTGAGTTTTGAGCCCTTCATATACTTTAGATAAAGTATACTTAACGAAATCGTCAGTAGGGTCTTGATAGTCATCTGTGAAAAGGTTAATTATGCTGTTTGTATACTTCAATTCCTCGGCAGTAGTAAGGATTTCTCCAACACTAAAGGAATCTTTTTTAAATTTAGCTAACTCCTTAATTGCGTGAGCTTTCAAATCAAGCATATCTATCTTCAAAAAAGGCTTATTATCTAGCTTGTTCCGCTCTTCAAGGTCAGTATAAAACAGATATTCTATTCCATTTGTTAAAATTGCAAATTTAGCTGGGGTCGATACAAAATATTTAAAAAGCTGCTTAACATGACTTTCTAGCTTTTCGCTCCAATGTTTGCATTCTACGAGGATTACTGGCTGCCCATTCTCCATAATAACATAGTCGATTTTATCCATATTTTTACCATTTATATCTGCCGTAAACTCTGCAACAACTTCACGAGGATCAGAATAATTATATCCGAGAGCCTTAAAAAAAGGTAGAACAAAGGACATTTTAGTACTTTCTTCAGTTTTTACGAAATCCTTAGATTGCTCAATAAGTTTATTAAGCTGCGCTATTTCCTTTTCAAATTCTTTTGACATTATAATTAGTCCCCCTTTTATGTTTTGTGATTGAGTTCAGCGTTTGTTTAATTAGTTGATGATTATTATAGTACATTAAGTTCTTCATGATTGCAACTAAAATTGTGTTATGCCTTATTCTCACTCAAAAGCATCTCCACAACCTCTGCAAGGGCATCTTCGCCATTATCGCTTTTGGTTATGTAATCGGCGGCTTCTTTAATCTCCGGGACGGCGTTTGCCACGGCAACACCAAGCCCGGCTGCTTTTATCATTTCCAAATCATTATAATTATCGCCTACAGCGACCACTTCCTCCATAGATATCCCTAAATATCCCGCAAGAAACTCAAGCCCCACTGCTTTATTGTTCCCTAAAACTCCAAACTCCAACAGGTGAGGAGTTGAAAATACCAGCTCACATACACTCTCAAGTTCTCCTCTCACGGCTTCATAAAACTTTTGCAGTTCAGCAGGTTCTTTACGTACTAAAAATTTTGCGGCACCATTTTTAGCAATAGCCCTAAGATTCGGAACCCTTAAAGCGTTCATATTAGTATAGGTATAATACCTGTCAATATTTTCATCATCCACCTCGTAATAAACCTTATCTCCGGGCATGGTGTATAGGATGAGAGGGGCATCTTTATCATAAGCTTTTACCACACGATATATTTCCATACAGTCATAAGGCTTAATAAGGCTTTCGAACAAAACCTCCATAGTATTTGCACGATAAACTACGGATCCGTTAAAACTTATCCCAAAAGTGTTTTCATCAACAAGCCCCAGATCTTTGTTGAACTTTTTAATTGACTCGTGACTTCTGCCGGAGGCTATTATCGTGTTTAGCCCAAGAGTCCTTGCTTTTTTAATAGCCGCAATATTGAGAGGGGTTAAAGCAGCCTCTTTATTTAAAAGAGTACCGTCCAAATCCGTAGCAAGTAATTTATATTTCATTGTTAAAAGCCTCCTTATGGGTTCTTACTATATAATCTTAATTTTACACAAGGCTTGGTATATCGTCAACATAAAGAACCCCCACAACTATAAGGTCATGAGGGCTCCACCTTGCTAAATTACGTTGGCTTCATCCTTTTAGATAATATGCTTATCTTCTTTCGTTAAAAATCGCTGTAGTAGTATCTTGTTCCCAAGTTACTCTAATTCCAAAAGCTTCACCTAAAGCTCTGAAAGGTACGAATGCTCTCTCATCGCGGATTTCCAAAGAAACCGGAAGACCATCAGGGCTTGTCATAGGCATTGATACGCCATTTACAGTGAAATGGTAGCTGCCTGTCTGGAATTGAACGATTCTATTACCTGCATCAACAGTTACGGTTGAGTGAGTCGGATCCCATCTTACTGCGCTCTCAGGAAGCCCAAGTGCCAATGAGATAAATCTAACCGGAACCATAGTTGAATTACTTACCGGTGATACATAAGGAGCAACAGGCATAGTATACTGATTGCCGTTAATTAATATTACAGGATTGCCTATACTTGCTCTAACTTCGTTGACAAATTCGTTTATGCCGCCGGGCGCTGGTGTTATTACGTGGATATAGTTAGCTCTAATACCTGGTGTTGGGAAGAAGTCTCTGGTCTGGAGGGTTTGACCGCTTGGAAGACTAGTTCTAATACCGGATATAAGCCCTTCGAAGTTCTGCGCTACGGCAGGACCCCAAACTACAAGGTTAATACCTCTTTGACTATGCAGCCCTATATTAGAGAACGGCACAGTATTAGCAACTTTAACTTGTATATCTGTAAAGCTTATAGTGGAAGCTTCGGAGGACTCGCGTTCAATATCAAATCTGAGCTGTCCTTCTACAACTTCTCCTGTTGAGCCGAGAGCAGTACGGAGTATTACATTAGAAATTCTAATATTACCATCTGTTACGGCTGCTCTAAGTCCTGGGGCAATATGCATATCCACAGAGATTTCATCTGTTACGGAAACATATACAGTTTCGCCATGCCTTAAGGCTCCAGGTACATTTTCTACGATATCAAAGTCAGCAACGGATATAAACTGGTAACCAACTCTAATATCTGAAACTCTTGTGTGAACCTCGATAGGTCTTATTGCTCTTGCAATTGTTACTGACGGATTAGACACAAGATCAGGATGCACTGAACTTCCCGCAAGGGTAAGATCAATATCACCTTCAAAATCAACGTCAATGTTAAGCCACAATCTAAGGTCAAAACGTGCTCTGTTATTAGTTCCTGCAACTCTAAGTCTTGAAATTGTAAGCACATTGTCTCTTATGAGTACAGCAGAGTTCTCACGAACGCCTGTATTAAAGAAGTCGGCTACATTTTCACTCCTTGGGTTGTTTGTTAAAGCAGTTACCGAATCTGCTTCAAGATGAGTTAAATTCGCAAAGCGAGCTTGAAGGATTTTAACGCCTTCAGGCAGTCTGAATTCAGTAGTACGCTCAGCCCACCAAGCATTAGGGATAGCTTCTTCAATTCTTACATCAGCCGCTCTGTGAACTTCATCAGTTACACCAAAAGGTGCTGATAAATTGCCGTTTACGAGTCTTACGATAGGAGAATCCAATCTGCCGGAAATAAGCTCAGGTATATTTTCTCCTCTTCGGGTCATAGTTACGATATAATCGGAAACACGTCCCACAACAAAGGTCTCTTCCGTATAGCTTGTTCCGGAAGGCATATTTCTGATAGTGAGGGAAATCTCACGTCCTGTTATAGGATGTATATCAGGGTCTTCCGCTATAAGAGTAGCTCCGGTTATAATAATATTACCGGCTATTCTGGTGGATTCTACAAGCTCGATCATATCAAACTGGATTGTTGTCAAGTCTTGCCTGCCGCCGCGTTCTCTAAATTCAACAGTGTAGTCGGTACCTTGAGTACCTGTGCCTGTTGCTCCGCCGGTCCAAGTAAGCCCGGCCTCAAGATGAACGTCGATATTACCTAAGTTGCCGAAATAAAAACCGGCAGGTGCCGTAAGCTCAAAGCCTGCGCCATTTCGGATGGAACCTAACCTAAGTTCGCTTATTACAATTTCTTCAAGGTTAAAATCGGTTCTGCTTGTTACAGTTCCTACAGCTCTGGTGGAAGTTCGTCCTCCCCTAGATGTGGCAAGAAGGAACCTGCCGGACTGAACTGATGTGCTTGCGCCGTCAATAGTAACAAATACGTCGGCACCAGCCTCGGTAGTCCTGGAGACTATAGGGATTATAATTCTGTCTCCTGGATTGGCAGCTTCTAATAGTATAATAGTAGCACTGCGTTCATCTGCCATACTTATTTCCATAAGATATTTTACATCTTTAGTGGTAGCAGGACCAGGGTGGGGTGCTCCAAAGTGAAGATATCTGTGGTCAGCGTAAGCCCCAAGAGGGTGTCTGTAAGTGGTATTGTCGTTTGCCGCGCCCTCAAAAGTGCCTGAGAAAGTGCGAACATCTTGACCGTGCTGAGCAGTATAGACTCCCGCAGCTTCTGTTACTAAAGTAGGATAAGCCGCGTGGAGTGCTGATAAAGTGCCTGCAGGCCAATCAAGACCGGGGCTGCCTGCTCCTCCGAGTACTTGTCCGGGACCGGATACTGCTGCAGTATTTCTAAAGAAGAATCTTGCGTTTTCAAGGCTAATCCTGAACATGCCGCTCCCTCCGGAAACGAGAGCCTCAGGGATAATATGCCTAACTTCGATTACAAGATTCGAACCATCAACCCAAGCTTCTAAATTGCCTGGATTTCCGGTTATCCTACCGCTGCCGGCCACAAGACCGCTTTCATATAAAAGCGTGTAGTTTGGCACATTCATTGCCGATCTTGACAGTCGGTTTTCCGATGATTGAGCCGATACAGAAATCGCCGCAAACATCATGATCACTGACAATAAAAGCGCTAGCTTTCTTTTCATCATGTCTTTCCTCCTTAACGTTTTCGGTATGAAACTCTACAAGACATGTGTGAGATTTTGTGTGAAAACTAGACAATTATGGTTGCCTAGCTGTCAAAAATATTATTTGCCAGCTCTTCTATTTTATTCAAACCAGAAATTGTAAAAAAATAAAGGGTATGGAAAAATTATATCCACACCCTCTATATTTCAAAGGCAAAGGATTTAGTCTGTTTGCAAAATTTCAATCATAAGCATTATACCGAATCTTAAGGAGTATGTGAAAGTATCATAATTTACTATGCCTTCAATTTCTGATTGTGCTTCACAGTATTTTTCAAATAGTTCTTTTTCGGAATCATTTAGTGTCCGGGTGTATATTACCGTGATACAACTCTTCAAGAATACTTTGCATAATATCATCCTTTCAGTTTTGCTTTTTTTTAATTGCTGCAAAATACCTTGAAAGAATACATTGTACATGATAAAATATTTCATGTGGTTTGCCTTTTAGGTATTCTGCGTGTGGGAAGCGGCGGTATCTTTGATATGGTTCGCCGTTTCCTTTTTCATTCCTTGCTTTTAAGGCTGTTGATACCATCTCTAACTCCATCAGCTCTGCTGACTTCATTTCTTTCGCAGTATTCATCAAGAATCTTGATTGATTGCAAAATATCTTGAAAGAACATATTCTATATGCTATAATAATTTATGTAGTTTGCCCTTTGGGTATTCTGCGTATGGGGAGCGGTGTGTATTTAGGTGGGTATGCGCCGCTTCCTTTTGATATTTTTCGACAGCGTGACTATACTTACTCAAAAGTCAAGAGGAATTTTGACTAATAAACAGAAACCCCGACTCACTTTTCATAATGAGTCGGGGTTATTTTGCTATATAGCTTGTTAACTTGTGAGCTTTTTCACAAGCTAATAAGTATAAAATTTAAATATGCCTCGGTTTTTACAAACCAAGCTCTTTTCTACACTCAATAAAAGTATCTACCACATAATCCAATTGCTCTTTTGTATGAGCGGCTGAAACCTGTGTCCTTATCCTTGCGCGGCCTTTAGGCACAACAGGATAGAAGAAGCCCACAGCATAAATACCTTTGTCTAAAAGCATAGCAGCCATTTTTTGGGCAATCAGCTCGTCATAAACCATAATAGGGATTATTGGATGGCGTCCGTCTAAAATCTCAAAGCCGTTAGATTTAAGCTTTTCCACATAATGCTCCATATTGGAGTGAAGCTTCTCTACAAGTGCAGTAGAGCTTAACAGCATATCAAAAGCCTTAACTGATGCCGCGGCAATAGTTGGGGAAAGTGTGTTAGAGAAAAGATATGGTCTTGAGCGCTGCCTAAGTATATCGATAATTTCCTTGCGACCTGAAGTAAAGCCGCCGGAAGCACCACCTAAAGCTTTGCCTAAAGTCCCTGTTACAATATCGACCCTGTCCATAACATTGCAGTATTCAATACTTCCTCGGCCGGTTTTGCCGATTACGCCGGTAGCATGGCTTTCATCAACCGCAACGATAGCGTCATATTTATCCGCTAAATCACAAAGTGCCGAAAGGTTGGCGATAATGCCGTCCATTGAGAAGACGCCGTCGGTTATAATAAGTCTTATACGCGCATCCTTGGCTTCTTTTAAGCAATTTTCCAAATCTGCCATATCATTATTTTTATAGCGGAAACGCTTAGCTTTGCAAAGGCGTATGCCGTCAATAATACTGGCGTGGTTTAATTCGTCGCTTAAAATAGCGTCATCGGCTCCGAGTATAGTCTCAAAAAGCCCGGTGTTAGCGTCAAAACATGAGGAGTAGAGAATAGTATCCTCCTGCTTCATAAAAGCGGTAATTTTATCCTCGAGTTCTTTATGAATAGCCTGTGTACCACAGATAAACCGCACCGAAGAAAGCCCATAACCCCATTTATCCAAACTTTCCTTGGCTGCAGCGGTAAGCACGTCTGAATTAGAAAGCCCAAGGTAGTTATTAGCGCACATATTAATAAGGTCTTTGTTTTTTGTGGTATCGATTTTTGAAGATTGAGGGGTGGTTATAACCCTCTCATCTTTCCACAAGCCGGAATCCTTAATTTCTTGTATATTGCCCTGCCAGATTTTTATAGCTGATTTCAATTGTATCCCTCTTTTCATACTTGTTGGGTTTTAAGGTTTTTAAGACGCGCAAGCGTCATTAATCCGCAAGGGCGGCTTTGCCGACCTGAGGAGAATCAGCGACCACAAGCCGTAAGGCTTGTAGCCGATTCATGCAACCAGTAATCTCGATAAAATGCAAAGAGGAGAAGCCGATTTTGCATTTCATCGAAGGAGCTTAGCTCCAGTCTAATACAACCTTCCCAGACTGCCCGGACAGCATAGCCTCAAAACCTTTTTGATAATCCGTATAATTAAATTTATGAGTTATTATTGGACTAATATCCAGCCCGGATTGTAACATAGCACTCATCTTATACCAAGTGCCGTACATTTCACGTCCATAAATGCCTTTAATAGTAAGTCCGCCATGGATAACTTTATCCCAATTAATCATACAATCTCTGGGTATAAGACCTAAAAGTCCAATTTTTCCGCCGTGGCACATATGATTTATCATATCGTTAAATCCGGCAATAGCACCGCTCATCTCCAAACCTACATCGAAACCTTCCTTTATGTTAAGTTCGTCGTAGCAGTCGGCAATTTTTTCTTTAGTTACATTAATGGTTTTTGTTGCTCCCATTTTTTTAGCCATATCAAGGCGGTAATCATTAATATCGGTAACTACAATATTTCTAGCCCCTACATGCTTACAAACAGCCACTGACATAATACCAATAGGACCGGCACCGGTAACAAGGACATCTTCGCCTACAAGGTCAAAAGAAAGTGCCGTATGTACAGCATTGCCAAATGGGTCAAAACAGCTTATAACTTCTTCTGAGATTTTTTCGTCGCAAATCCAAATATTTGAAGCAGGGATAGACGCGTACTCGGCAAAAACTCCGTCTCGGTTAACTCCAACGCCTACAGTTTTTGCACAAAGATGCTGGACACCTACAATACAATTGCGGCACTCACCGCAAACAATATGCCCTTCACCCGAAACCAGCATACCGGGCTTAACTCTTACTACATTGGCACCAACCGCCTCAACCCGCCCTACAAACTCATGACCGATTACCATAGGCGTTTTAATAGTGCGTGCCGCCCAGTCATTCCATTCATAAATATGCACATCAGTGCCGCAAATTGAGGTTTTGGACATTTTTACAAGAACATCATTAGCCCCTATTTCCGGTACGGGAACCTCTTTAATCTCAAAACCATCACGCTCAGGTCGGGCTTTAACTATTGCTTGCATTGTTTTTTTCATAAGACCCCTTCTTTCCTTTGAGTTTTGTAGAGTTTATATTAAGGTAATTATAGCTAATATTGAAGCCTGCAGTCAATAGATAGTTAAATATAAAAGCCTAGATACAGTTGAGCTGTTTGATTATTTTATTTAGGTCTAGGGGTGCTCATTGTTCGACTCTCCTAGCCCTACACATACGGGAATGGTTTTATTAGAATCAGAATGGTTGGCGTTGCGGCACCTTTGTAAAGAGGGATATAAAAACAGGACACATATACAATGCGTCCTGTTCGTATTGCTATAGTAAATAATTACTTCAATGTAACAACAGCACCGGCTTCTTCAAGCTTAGCTTTTGCGGCTTCCGCTTCGTCTTTAGAAACGCCGTCTTTAAGTATTTTAGGCGCGCCTTCAACTAAATCTTTAGCTTCTTTTAAGCCGAGACCTGTAATTTCTCTAACGGCTTTGATAACTTTAATTTTCTCAGCGCCAAAGTTTGTAAGTTCAACATCGAACTCAGTTTTTTCTTCAGCGGCGGCAGCACCGGCAGCGGGACCGGCAGCAGCGACAACCATACCGGCAGCGGCAGATACGCCAAATTCCTCTTCCGCTTTTGTTACTAAATCATTTAATTCTATAACAGTCAATTCCTTGATAGCATCAATTATCTCATCAATAGTTAATTTTGCCATTTATAGCACCTCCATACTTTTTATATTATTCTTCAGGATTAGGGGCAGTTTCTTCTGCCGCGGGAGCCTCCTCTGAAGGGGCTTCTTCGACTGTGGGAGCTTCTGCCGCAGGCTCTTCGGTTTTTGCTTCTTCCGGCATAGCTTCCGGTGCTACAGCCTCGGGAGCTTCTGCTACGACCGTTTCTGCTGTTTCTGCACCTGCAGCTGGAGCAGCGTCTCCGCCTTTTTCCTCAGCGATAGCTTTAACAACCCTTGCGAAGCTTGACATTGGTGACTTAAAGGAGCCAAGAAGCCTTGAAAGAAGTTCCTCTCTGCCGGGAATTTTAGACAATTTGTCAGTTCCCGCCGCGTCATAAAGAACTCCGTCAACAACCGCTGCTTTAAATTCAAGCTTAGGCATAGCTTTCATCTCGCCTGCAATAACTCTTGCTGCGCTTGTAGCGTCATCATAAGAAAAAGCCATCGTGGACGGACCTTTCAAATATTCAGCTATAGGCGCAAAAGAAGTATCTTTCACTGCAAATTCCATCATAGAATTTTTATAGACTTTATAGTCTATACCTGCTTCTCTAAGCTTTTTACGAAGCTCAGTATCTTGAGCTACAGTCAAACCTCTGGCATCAACAATAACCAAAGACAAGGACTTGTCAAGCTTACCTTTAATTTCGTCGATTACAACTTGCTTTTGTTCAATTTTGGGCATTATGCGTTATACCTCCTATTACCTTGAAATCTAGGGAAAATATAAAAACCCCCTGCCAAAGACAGGAGGTATTAGAGCGTAGTAACATTTCTAATCCAACCTCGGCAGGTGCCTTTTATAGGCGTTATGCGTCATCCGCACCTGAGTCTTAGGCTTACAATGTGATATTTTACCACTGATAAAGCGGCTTGTCAAGTGAAAATAGCTTGACTCAACTTTTTCTCTAAAAAAGTCTCATTGTATGTTTCAATTCATGTTCATACTAATCATTAACCCTAACGGCATTAACCTTAACCCCAGGTCCCATTGTAGTTGTAAGTACAACGGATCGCATATAAGTACCCTTAGCGGCAGATGGTTTAGCTTTTTGAACAGCGTCAACTATGGTTTTAAAATTATCCATAAGTTTTTCGCTGCCGAAGGAAACTTTGCCGATTGGAACGTGGATAATATTAGCTCTGTCAAGTCTGTATTCAATTTTACCGGCTTTAATTTCTTCCACCGCTTTTTTAATATCCATAGACACGGTTCCGGCTTTTGGGTTAGGCATAAGTCCTTTAGGACCAAGTACACGACCAATACGACCTACAACACCCATCATATCAGGGGTTGCAACTACTACGTCAAACTCAAACCAGTTTTCGTTTTGAATTTTTGTAACAAGTTCTTCCGCACCAACGTATTCCGCGCCGGCAGCTTCCGCTTCGGCTGCTTTATCGCCTTTGGCAAAAACTAATACTCTAAGAGATTTACCTGTTCCGTGAGGCAGTACAACAGCTCCGCGAACCTGCTGGTCAGCATGACGTGAGTCAACCCCAAGCTTTAAATGACACTCAACAGTAGCGTCAAATTTTTCATAGCTGGTTTTTTGTACAAGCTCGATAGCTTCCGCCGGGTCGTACAAAGTTTTTCGATCTACTAATTTTGCTGCTTCTCTATATTTTTTTCCTCTTTTCATAAATAAGTCCCCCTAATCCTAATCCGTAACGGTTATTCCCATACTGCGGGCAGTTCCCGCTATCATGGAAATAGCTGTATCGATACTGGCTGCGTTTAAGTCAGGCATTTTGTGTTCAGCTATACGCTGGAGACCTGCACGGTCAATGGTTGCCACTTTTTGCTTGTTAGGCACGCCTGAGCCGGACTCGATGCCGCATTCTTTCTTTAAAAGAACTGCTGCCGGAGGAGTTTTAGTGATAAAGGAATAGCTTTTGTCTTGATAAACTGTAATAACAACAGGGATTATAAGCCCTGCTTGTGCGCTTGTTCTTTCGTTAAACTCTTTACAAAAACCTACGATATTAACCCCATGCTGACCTAGTGCAGGTCCTACAGGCGGGGCTGGTGTTGCCTTGGCTGCTTCAATTTGCAGCTTAATATACCCTGAAATTTTCTTTGCCATATGGCACCTCCTATTTGCCGCTTAAAAGTTGGGTAAACCTCTTAGCGGGGTGTGGTTAGTCAGGAATGCAAGCATTCCCTCCCACAACGCGAATAAAGATTCACGTAATTTATAGCAATTATATTGCAAACATAATAAATCCGGCTATTATCATCAAAACAGCCGTAAGAACTGGTATAAGACATCCGGTTTGCATAAATTTTTTACCTCAAAACTACACCAATTTCTGTATCTGAGTAAACTCAAGCTCTACAGGGGTTTCCCTGCCAAAAACAGATAAAGATACAACAACGGAGCGTTTACTCATATTAACTTCTTTAACGACAGCAACAGAGTCCTCGAAAGGCCAAGTTGTTACGCGCACACTGTCCCCAACTTCAATATCAATAACTTCTGAGGGCATTTCTATGCCCATATTGGCAATTTCATCCTCTGTTAATGACACAGGTTTAGAGCCGGGACCTACGAAGCTTGTGACGCCTCTGGTATTTCGCACAACGTACCAAGTTTCATCATTCATAAACATTTTAATAAGAACATAGCCCGGATAGACTTTTCTTGAAACATTCTTTTTTTGTCCGTTTTTAATTTCAACAGTATCATGTATGGGAACGGCAACCTCAAAAATCTGATCCTGCATACCGCGGTTTTCCACGATTTTTTCTATATTGGCTTTTACTTTGTTTTCATAGCCCGAATAAGTATGGACTACATACCATTCCGGCTCAGGCATTTGCATTTCTGACATTCAAAGGTCCCCCTTCTGCTACGCCACAATTCTCGAAATCCAACTCATAATCTCGGTGAAAATAAAATCATAGCAGAATATTATTACGAGGAAAACGATACAAACTCCGATTACAGTCATAGTTTTTTTGCGAAGCTCCGCCGGAGTAAGCCACTGTATTCTCTTAAACTCGGCTTTATATTCCACTAATTTTTCGCCTAGAGTCGCTTTTTTCTCTTTTTCCATGTTAATTGCTCCCCCAACTAAGTATCAAACAATCAATCTTTAAGGCTGTTTTGTGCATAATTGTTCCTATCTGGTCTCTCTATGAAGAGTGTGGCTGTTACAGAATCTACAGTATTTCTTAGTTTCCATCCTGTCCGGATGATTTTTCTTTTCTTTGGTGGTATTGTAGTTTCTCTGCCTGCATTCTGTACAAGCAAGTATAATTCCGCTTCTCATGGTTAAAATATACCTCCTGACCTTATAATTACGTAATTCCAAATTAAGTACACAAAAAAAAGACTTTCGTCGCCCGACAATAATATCACCAATCATAGGTACTGTCAACAAATTTTTGTATTTTTTAGAAAGATTGCCATTTTACTGCTGTTTTTTCTTATTCTGCTCATACCTCTTCAAAAGCTCCGCTTTGGATGTGTTAGCTACTACCCTTGCAGGTGCCGTTTTTTTAAATTTTGACAATTCAGCTCTATTTCTTTGCTCGGTTGCTCGGATTTTTACATCAAGTTCAAGAGAGGCATTTATAAGAGCTTGTAAATTAGCGGTTTTTTCAGGGATTTCTCTAGCCTTATCTTCAAAATTATCTGAAATGCCTTCAAAAACTCCCTGGAAAATATTGTCAAGCTCAACAACTCGGTCTATATGTTCTTGTTTGGCTTCATTCATTTCTACAAACATATCCCACATTTCCTCGCTTTTATCCATATCAATAAGCTGTTCCTGGTTTTCTGTAATGTTTAAGATAAGGTTAAGAATCTCATTCTTTTCACCCAAGGATGAGATAAGTATATCCATTTTAATTTCAAATTCGTTCATAAGAACCCCTCTCCACAGTCAAAATTAATTAACTATAATACAATTTTATCATAAATTTTTAAAAAATACACACAAAGCTCAATTTTTGTGATAAACTATTTAAATATAAGCAATACTTTTAGCGACAGTGAGGTGTATTTACTTAATGAAACAATTTGTCACGGCAGTGCCTCTATTTACAACCGATATGTCGGTGGAAGCGTATCAGCTGCGTTATCAGGACAGCTCTAAATTATTTGGTCTCTCAGATGACCATACGATGCTTGACGGCATAATGAATTCTCCGGGTCTTGACATTCTCAATAATGTAGGGATAGAGCCCTTTACAGGAGGGGAACCGATTTTTTTACCTGTTAATCCTTACATGCTCTTATCTAACTTTGCGGACAGCTGCCAAATTCCACCAAATCTATTGGTTCCGGTGCTGTCTAAGGACATGCCTCTTAAGGAGATATATTTCCAAAAATGCTATGAACTTACAAAGGCTGGGTTTAGACTTGCCATACCTGAATTTGAATTGACTCATTTAGCCTCTTTGCTATATAATATGGCAAGCTTTGTGTTGTTAAATGCCAAAGATCCGGAGTGTTTAGATAATTTTAAACGGATTAGAAATAAATATCCAAAAATTACGGTTGTCTTCCAAAATGTAGATGATATGGAAATGTTTAAAAACCTGAAGGAGATGAGTAATTGTCTTTACGAAGGTTCTTTCTATAATATTCCTGTTGACCAAACTAATAACAAAGTATCTCCTTTGCGTACAAATGCACTAAGGCTTTTAAAGATTATGGGTGAGGAAAATATTGATTTTGATTTAGATGAAGTTTCAGATATCATTCAAAAAGACGCGGCATTATCCATTGCACTTCTTAAATTTATCAATTCACCTGTTATTGGCATAAGCAACAAAGTAACATCTATTAAGAACGCTATTGCGCTTTTGGGTCAAAAAGAAACACGGAAATGGACCATTGCCTGTGTAACAATGTATGTGGCTGAGGATAGCCCTTCTGAGCTTACTAGGATATCTTTGACGCGCGCTAAATATACGGAAAACTTGGCGACTGCTTTTGAAATGGGCATTCATGCCCCGTCTTTATTCTTAATGGGTCTTTTCTCTCTTTTAGACGTAATTTTGGACAAACCTATGAAAGAGGCTTTGGAAGAGGTTTCTGTAAGTGATACTATAAGAGAAGCCCTAGCTTTTGGCAAAGGGGAGTTTGTTGATGTATTAGACCTTGTAAACGCTTATGAAAAAGCTGATTGGAAAGTAGTTTCAAGAATAATGCTTCTTAGAAATATAGACCCTCATAAGCTTAATCAAGCTTTTGTAGATTCTTTAGTTTGGTATAGACAGCTTTTGGATAATTTGAATACTGAAGATGAAGATTAAAATTAGAGTTAGAATTAATAATCACAATCCACGTTTTAACTTGTAAGGAGCTTCATAGGTTAAAGCAGTGGATTGTAAAAACTGCCTTCGGGCAGGGATTTGAGGTGCGCTTATGAGTGAATACAATATATTGGTAGTAGACGATGACAAAGAAATAAGGAATGCTTTGAAAATATATCTTTCCAATGAAGGGATGAATGTTTTTTTAGCCTCTGACGGCAAGGAGTCTTTGGAGATTATTGAGGCTAATGAAATTCATCTTGTTTTGATGGATATAATGATGCCTAAAATGGACGGTATTCAAGCTACTTTGGAAATCCGCCAGAAAAAAGATATTCCCATAATAATACTTTCAGCCAAAGGTCAGGATAAGGATGTTATATTAGGTCTAAACGTAGGTGCGGATGATTATATTTCCAAGCCCTTTAATTTTCTTGAGCTTATTGCAAGGGTTAAGAGTAATTTGCGGCGTTATCTTAAATATGATAATTATCAAAAAGACAAAGAGGAGTTGGAAATTGAAATTCGAGGGCTTATATTAAACCCAAAGACAAGTGAGGTTTTTGTAAACGGTAATCAAGTCCATTTAACTCCTATAGAATTTAAAATACTCAGACTTCTCATGGAAAACAAGAATATTACTTTCTCTATACAAGAAATTTATGAGAAAGTCTGGAAAGAGCCTTTTTATAATAGCGAAAATACTGTGGCAGTACATATCAGGCGTATTCGGGAGAAAATTGAAATTAACCCGAAGGAACCTATGTATTTAAAGGTTGTTTGGGGAGTTGGATACAAAATTGAGAAATGATGAAACAAAGTCGGATATAGCTTTAGAGGATGGTATTAAAAGCCCAAGCTTTAGTTTGTTTGGGCTTATTTTACTTGTGCTTGTTATTTTTATTTCCTCTGCAAGGCTTAGGGAATCCCATGTGGAGCTTATCTACCTTCAAAGGGATGAAGAAGGGTATATAGAAGCTTATTTGCGCCAAGATATTGATTGCTGGAATGAAATTGTGCGATATGCAAGGAATTTAAGCCGTTTCTTTATACATCACAGAGGATTTGATGGGCAGCCTCAAATAGAGGCTGTCACTTGGGATGAAATGGCTGAAGATATGGCTCAGCTTACAGGTGCTTTAACCTTTGAGCTTACGGAGGCACTCAGCAATTTCAACCGTACTCTGCTGGACCCACAGCAGCCTCAAAGTGCGGAAAATGAGGCGGCAAGAGAGCTTTCTGAAATTGCTAGGACTTTAGGATCGTCTTATATAGCTGATTTTGAGTATCAGCGTCAGATACGGCTTAGGGAGAGGGTAGCTAATTTTGTTGCGGTAGGCAATTACCTTGAAAATACGCAGGAGTTTGTTTATTTTCTCCACGATTCGGTGTTGGAACAGACTTTTACCAATATACCTTATCCAGATGAGGAATTTTTCTTAGCCAATAATGTTTATGTGATAATCGATTTATCTACCATACCTGATACATTTAACGGTATACCCCTTCATGAAGACTTTGCCAGAGCCGGCATAAGCGGGCTTATTGCTCTGCCTATTGCCCAGCCGCCTGAAAGTGTTGTGGATATAGCAATACATAGAGCTTATATAAGCTGGATGGAAAGTATTGAATACGCAAGGACTCAGGTAAATATCTATATTGGCATAACTTTGGCAGCCGCGATTATCACAACGATTATCGTGGTTAAAGTACTTTTGCCTAATTTACAAGGAGTTGGGGAAGGATTTAACTTAGGTATAGGGCTTTACTTGAAAATTCCTTTAATTATTAAAATGATACTTTCCATATATGCTTTTTGGGGAGTTTTTAATTTTTTTGACAGACAGGGGTTAGAGCCTAGTTTTTTGCATTTGCCTTTTGTATATATAGGTATAATTATCGTAATTTTTACTATAGTTATTTTAATCAGGCTGTTTAGGGGCAGATATATTTTCTCTGACGAGCTTGAGGTGCGGACTTTCAGTCAAATTATAACAGGGCTTAAAATAATAAGACGGTTAAGTCCTGTGCTTTTGCCTATGATTTCTATCGGGCTTATGGGGCTAAGCTTGGGGTTTATGATAGCAGGCTTGTATATTATGCTTGTACTTGCTCAGTGGGGGAGTGTTCTCTATTTTCAATATATACTTATGAGCGTGGGTGCCTTTGGGCTTTCTGCGGCAGTAATCATATCTCTTCTTGTATTTACTAATTATGCCAAAAGCTATTATTATATAAGGATTATAGCTGAGGGCAGCCCTGTTTCTATACCTGCACAAAAAGGTTTTTTACATGAACCCCTAAATATACTAAATGGTTTAAGTGTAGGGCTTCAGGAAAGCCTTGAAGAGCAGCTTCATGCAGAGCGGACAAAGACCGAGCTTATTACAAATGTATCTCATGACTTGAAAACACCTCTCACCAGCATAATAAATTATGTGGATTTACTTAAAAAGAGCAATATTGAAGATGCTGCAGCCAAAGAATATGTAGAAATATTGGAAAGTAAATCCGAACGCTTGAAAATACTTATTGAGGATTTGTTTGAAGCGGCAAAGCTTACCAGCCGGTCTATGGAGTTAAATGTAGAGCCTGTGGATATTGTGCAGCTTTTAACTCAAGCTATTGGAGAACTTTCTGAAAAATTTGAGTCAAAAAATATTGAAATCCGCTTTAAAGCACCGGATCCGCCTGAGGATAAGCTGATTATAATCCTTGATGGTCAGCGTATGTGGCGTGTTTTTGAAAATTTGCTTAATAATATGGCTAATTACGCTCCGCAGGGGAGCCGTGCCTATATAAATATAGAGATATCCGAGGGATTTGTGGAAATTATTATGAAAAATGTCTCTCTATACCCTCTTGATTTTGACCCGGTTGAGCTTTTTGAGCGTTTTAAGCGAGGAGATGCGGCAAGGACTACGGAAGGGTCAGGGCTTGGTTTGTCTATAGCCAGAGATATTGTGGAGCTTCACGGTGGTAAGGTGGAAATAACTATAGATGGTGATTTGTTCAAGGTCACGATAACCTTAGGTATAAGTTAGGAGAATTGTTGTATGACGGGCATATTTGCCTTTCTTGATAGAGAGTTTATAAAGAAATTTAGTGCTATAGCGTTGCCTGTGGCACTTATGAATTTAATTAATTTCGGTGTTAAAGCAGTTGATACTTTAATGCTTGGGCTTGTTGGTGAAGTGCAGCTCTCAGGTGCGGCTGTGGCAAACCAGCTTTCTTTTATGTTTATGATATTTTCAGGGGGCGTAGCTTCCGGCTGCGGTGTTATAGCGTCCCAATACTGGGGCGCAGGGGAAAAAGAGAGAGTACGGGAAATTTTTGCTTTTATGTATAAGGCAATGGTAGCTATGAATTTAGCTTTTGCTGCGGTGGCTTTCTTTGCTCCATATTTTGTGATTGGAATAATTACAACAGACCGGGAAGTTATTGCTCAGGGTGCAATTTATGTACGGATTATGAGCTTTGGCTATCTGGTGTGGGGCTTTACGAGTGCGTCTACTATAGCACTTCGCTCTGTAGGGGTTGTAAAGATATCTGTTGCGGTTTTTTCTGTATCACTTGTAATTAGTGCCACACTGAATTACCTGCTGATTTTTGGAAATTTTGGCTTTCCGCAATTAGGGATTGCAGGTGCAGCCATAGCTACTGTAACAGCAAGATTTGTGGAATTTATAATAATCACTGCATACATATTGAAAGTTGATAAAGAACTGGCTTTTCGCCTAAGTAATTTACTGGGGCGCACCAGAGGTGTGGGCAAAGGCTTTATGCGCCATGGCTTTCCTGTACTTATGAATGAGGTGTTTTGGGCATCGGGGTTTTTTATAGTAAATGTTATAATAGGTCGCATCGGGCGGGAATTTGTTGCGGCTAATGCTATAGGCGGGCTTTTGTTCCAATTTTCGGGGATGATACTCTTTAGCTGTGCAAGTGCCGCCTCGGTAATCGTAGGCAATACAATAGGCGAAGGGCATTACGATAAAGCCCGTCAAATTACGAAAGGGATGGTTGCCCTAAACTTCCTAACAGGGATTTTCTTATTAATAATTATTCAGCTAATAAGAGTGCCTTTTGTTAATTTCTACGAACTTTCAGATACGGCAAGAGCCTATGCTTTCCAACTGACAAACATTATTTCGGTACTTGTAATATTTATGGCAGTGGCTGACGGCACTTTAATGGGGCCCTTAAGAGGCGGCGGGGATGCCAAGTTTGTTATGATAGCGGATGTAGTTTTTATGTGGATGATATCAATTCCTCTAGGGGCTGTCACAGGGCTTATTTTAGGCTGGCCTGTTTGGATTGTGTTTATAATACTTAGGATTGATTCGTTTTTTAAGACTATGCTGGTACTTTGGCGAGTGCCTAGCGGTAAATGGCTTAAGGATGTGACGAAAGGGTGAGGAGCTATGATAGAAAAAGCCAAATGTCGACCTGTATTTTATAGCATAATTTCAGCATTAGCAATATCGTTTTTTTGGGGTGTCACTACATTCTTTGTTCAAGGGCAGTCTGAACAACTTGGAGTACAGATATTATCGCTGGCAATTTCAATGGTTAACATTATATTCTCTATCTTGGCTGTAATTTTACTTGGAGTAATAAACCAAATTAATGGCTTCAAACATGTATTTAGGTTAAGAGGACTTGGAAAGGGCTTAATTGTCCTTATACCTGTTATGGCTTTTTTTCTTTTAGGTTTATCACTTGCTATAAATGCCATGGAGTATATGAATGTGAGCATTGAAGAGATTAAGGTTTTTCCGGCAATCATTTTTATGCAAATCACCTCTGCGTTTATGCAGAATGTTATTTTTAGAGGGCTTCTTGTTACGGCTCTGTTGATAAAATTTAGTAACACTAAAAGCGAAAGAGTAAAAGGCGTTTTTATGGCATCAGCCCTGTATTTAATTATATATATACCATTTAATATATTAAGCGGCAGTATAGATTTGATGCAGCTTATAAATACCTTTGTTATAGGTGCGGGATTTTGTGCCGCATATTTGTATTCTAAAAATTTGCTAAGTATTATTTTAACTCAAGGGATATGGCAAATTTTAAGCTCTGGGGTTAATTTATTTGGTGTTGAAGGTTATCCCCAATCGACACCTTTTGCCGCTGCTGCTCTAATAGTCATCATACTGATTATGATAGTAGTTTTAACTGTAGTTTTTAGCAGACGTGCCGAGCATTTTCATCTGCGCTGACTAATGCACCATTGCCTTTTGTATAGTGAAATCACTTCAAAATAGTAACAGGAAAACGTAGGTGTTTTTTTGTAGATTGAGGAAACAGGTTCCTGGCATACCCGGGGTGTAATTTTGGTTGTGCATGGGAACGCTCCTTTCTGAAATTGGTGCATATAAAAAGCCTTGGGGCGGTTGTGGGCGTATGTTCGGCAATTATCGGCGGGGGAGTATTACGCTTCACAGGAATTACAGCAAAAAGAAGAAATGTTTTTTACGGTGAATTGGCATAACGATATAAATGCCGCCGATTGTTATATCCGTTACAAAGAAATATTTTACGATATTACGAGAATTGACACATTCGAGGGGTACAAAGAGGATTTGAAACTATATGCGCTTTTGCTTGCTTCGCAGCCGAAACAGGGGGAGATTGTAGAGTGGCAGGGGTGAAACCTTGCCATTTTTTAGATTGTAAAATTGGACAGGTTTTAGTATAATTATGATGTAATGATTAAGGTTACGGGGGGCGTTCATGTGGAATACAAAATCGAAAAATACGTGCGAAGCCGCACAGATGAAGAATTATTAAATGATTTGAAACGAGTTGCAGACGCAAACAGCGGAAAAGTTACACAAAAACTTTATAGGGAGTACCGAAAAACAGTAGATTCTTCACTTGCTGATGGTACAACCATTTGCAAGCAAATTGGATGGAGCACGGCGGTTGCTTTAATTGGAGTAGAAACAAGCAAATATCAAAATAACAAAAAAATTACAGAAGAAGAATTATTAAACGAAATTCTTAGACTGTGGACAGAACTTGGACGGCAACCGACTACAACAGATATTAAAAATGGATTGTGTAAATATTCGAGAAACCGATTTAGTATTTTTGGCGGTTGGGGTGGTGCTTTAACGAAATTTATTGAATGGGTGAATAATGAGGGGTTGGTTTCATCACCAGATGTAAAATTTGAAAGCAAAAATAAGGGGCGTTTAACAAGCCGTGATATAAACCTTAGATTAAGATTTAAGGTTATGCAACGCGATAATTTCAAATGCCAAATGTGTGGAGTTGCACCTTCTAATGACCCAACAATAAAATTACACGTAGACCATTGTACGCCGTGGGCAAAAGGCGGGGAAACTGAAATAGACAATTTACAAACGCTATGCCAAAACTGTAATTTAGGCAAAAGTGATTTGACTTAATGCAAAATATATGTAATTTTCCGGGAGGGATTAAGTTGGCAAGAAAACGTCTGACAAGGGCTGAACGAGATGCAAAAGAAAGTATGGAATATCAGCGAAAATTGGAAAATACCGTTGATTCAATAATCGCCGTTGGAAAGCGTGAAGGAAAAATATATACAAAATATGACCGTATGTGCTTGCTTGCGTTCCATGATGAACGTGACATTTCTGATTTTGACTTGCGAGCAGAGTTGGACAAAATAAAGGAGTTAGAAAAAAGAGAAAGCGAAGCAAAAGAAAATTCATAATAGTGCAAAGCGAAACATTAGCAGTACATATCCGCGTTAAAATGGATGCGATTCCCAACCCATTTCAGGGCGGTTTTGGTGTAAAATAGAAGTACAGGCGTTGAGAGCATAGCCTATTTTACTGGTACTTATCGTGTTTTTTCTAACCTTAACATATTTAACAAATAACTCATTTTTGTTGCTCCCTCTCTTCATGGTCATCAATAAAAAGCTGATAAACATCAACGTGCAACGCATCAGCAATTTTCTTGACGTTTTCTAAAGCGATGCTACGCCGACACCTTTCTACCGCGCTAACATAAGTTCGGTGAAGTCCAGCATATTCAGCAAGTTTTTCTTGCGAATAACCATTAGCTAGCCTATATTTTCTAACGTTCCTTGCAAAAGTGTGCAAAATATTCATGCGAATCTTCCTCCCATAACAATTTTATTATACGAACTCAATAAGTCTACATACAATAAGTCACGTAGGTGAAAGGTGTTTTTTTGAACTTATGATATATCGTTAGGTATGACTTACGTATTGATTACACTCAACAACTTATCTTGAAAAGTGTCTTTGCTACTCTGTTGACCATTGCCCATAGATGACAAAAGGTGATACTTCTTTAAACGAAGTATCACCTTTATCATACGGCTACGGTTGATTTCATGGCGTTATTGAAAAGCCTATTGCCGCAAAACCGTTCATAATTCCAAAAAAGCATAAAATAAAGCCAACTATACCCCAAAAGCCGATACTAGCCCCATATGGACCAAAAAAATGCTTTATCAGGCAAATAATTCCCAAGCTGCTGCAAATTACGGCAACCCAGCCGCCTGTCAGGCTTTCAATATCATGACTGTAAAGACCAAAGACTAAGCCGGCAATACCTAGGATGAGGCAAGCATATACCAGTATCCTGGCACTGCGCCGTCTTTCTTTCTCTGCTTCTATACGGGCTTCTCTTTCCTGGTTTTGCGTTTCAAGAAATTCCTCGTATTCCCCTTTTGTCATTTCTGTAGGGGACTTGTAAGAATATTCTTGGGGATTAAGAATTTTTTCTATATCCTTAGTTGCTTTGTCCATCTCTTGCTGTTTTGCTTTGTTTACCGGAAAAAATGGATAGCTCATAGTCAGTCCTCCTATAATTCACTCAACGCTGCTTGATTTTAAACTCACCTTTGGCGGTAAAGTCTATCCTGATTGTGGAGCCGCTTTCTATACTTCCGTCAAGTATAGCCTCCGCAACTAAATCCTCAATCTTAGACTGGATAACTCTCCTTAAAGGTCTTGCGCCATAGGTCGGGTCGAAGCCTTTTTCGGCAATTTCATCTAATGCGGCCTTTGTAAGGTCAAGTTTAATATCCAAGCTTACTTTAACTCGCTTAGTCACTTCTTTAATCATAATCTGGGCAATATCTTTAACCTGATCTTTATCAAGTTGATGGAATACTATTATATCATCAATTCTGTTAATAAACTCGGGACGGAACATTTTTTTAACTTCATCATTAAACATCCGCTTTAAATCTTCATAATCTTTTTCTCTATCAGTCTGTGCCACAAAGCCTAGCCGTTTGTTCTCAACAGCATTTTTAGCCCCTACATTTGAGGTCATTATGATAATCGTATTTTTAAAATCTACTCTGCGACCATGTGCGTCAGTTATATGCCCATCATCTAAAACCTGCAAAAGGATATTAAACACATCAGGATGGGCTTTTTCGATTTCGTCAAATAAAAGGACAGAATAGGGCTTGCGCCTTATCTTTTCGGAAAGCTGACCGCCTTCATCATAGCCAACATAGCCCGGCGGCGAGCCTATAAGCTTGGAAACCGCGTGTTTTTCCATATATTCGCTCATATCAACTCTAATCATAGCGGATTCATCCCCGAAAACAACTTCCGCAAGGGCTTTTGACAGCTCGGTTTTACCTACTCCTGTAGGACCTAAAAACAGGAATGAGCCGACAGGCCGCTTAGGGTCTTTAAGTCCAACACGCCCTCTTCTAATAGCCTTTGACACGGCCTTAACAGCCTCATCCTGACCGATTATGCGCTCATGGAGGATTTTTTCCATATTTCTAAGTCGCGCACTTTCCTCCTCTTTAAGCTGCTGGACGGGTATCCCTGTCCAACCGGCAACAGCGGTGGCAATATCTTCAGGCGTAACGGCAGCTTCGATACCTTCGTTTTTTTCCTTCCACTTTTGGATTTCTTTCTCCAAATTAGTGCGGATTTTACCTTGTTCCCGCTTTAGTTCCCCTGCTTTTTCAAATTCTTCAGTTTTTATAGCTTCCTCTTTTTCTTTTTCAAGCTCCGCAAGCCTTTCTTCAAGGTCTTTAAGCCCCGGGGGCAATGTAAATCCTTTAAGCTTAACCCTGGAAGCTGCTTCATCTAACAAATCAACTGCCTTATCAGGTAAAAAACGATCAGATATATATCTGCTTGAGAGTTTAACGGCCGCATTTATAGCCTCATCGGAAATTTTTACGGAATGATGAGCCTCATATTTGTCCCTAAGTCCGAGAAGCATTTGGATTGCCTCTTCCTCCGAGGGTTCATCTACAGTTACAGGCTGAAAACGCCGCTCAAGTGCCGCGTCTTTTTCGATATATTTTCTATACTCATCCATTGTAGTTGCGCCTATTACCTGAATTTCACCTCTTGAAAGAGAGGGTTTTAAGATATTGGAAGCATCAATAGCACCTTCGGCAGCTCCGGCTCCAACTAAAGTATGAAGCTCGTCTATGAAAAGGATAATATTGCCGGCTTTTGTAACCTCTGCCATAACTTTTTTTATACGCTCTTCAAATTCACCTCTATACTTACTCCCTGCTACCATTGCGGATAAATCCAAGGATACAACCCGCTTATCCTTTAAAGTTTGAGGGGTTGCGCCGCTTATAATTTGCTGAGCCAATCCCTCTACAATAGCGGTTTTACCTACTCCCGGATCCCCTACGAGAACAGGGTTGTTTTTTGTGCGCCTGGATAAAATTTGTACAAGACGCTCAATCTCTCTGACACGCCCTACAATAGGGTCAAATTTATTTTGGGAAGCCATCAATGTAAAATCACGGCTAAATTGGTCTAGTGTAGGAGTTTCCGACTTGCGGTTAGGTGATGGTTTGGTGTTTATGGGCATACCGCCTGCGGCAACATTTGTCCCGTCTCCTTCCCCAATCATTGATAAAATATCTCCTTTTAGCTTAATCAAATTAACATTAAGAGAGGAGAGTATACGGACAGATGCCCCGTCCCCATCGTTTAATATGGCTAAGAGAAGATGCTCCGTACCTACATAGCCCGTCCCCATTTTAAGAGCTTCCGACAAGCTTTGCTCCAATACCCGCTTGGCTCTTGGGGTAAAATCACTGGGTTCGCCGCCTTT
Organism: Defluviitaleaceae bacterium; assembly: GCA_009779915.1. Taxonomy (GTDB): domain Bacteria; phylum Bacillota; class Clostridia; order Lachnospirales; family UBA5962; genus WRBA01. Next base: position 24,643 of record WRBA01000016.1, read on the forward strand.
GCCGGCACCCATAAAGCTTTCGATTTTGTCTTCAATTTGATTGGCGTGTATGTTCTGCTCCTCTAAGGCTTTTCCTGCTACACCTTGGCTTATGGCGGCAAGCCCTAACAGCAAATGTTCTGAGCCAACATAATTATGCCCAAGCCCTGCCGCGCTTTTTTGGGCATATTCTATAGCTTCTTTCGCTTTTTGTGTGAATTTTGGTTGCATATTTTCCTCCCATCGAGTTTATTAAAGTTTATACTTTAAAGATCTCTCTTAAATATTTTGCTCGTTCTATACGTATATCATTTTCACTTAAATGCGCGCCGGCACGTTTTTGGAGGTTGCCAGGCTCAATATTCATCATAATAGAGTAAATGGGGCGGTCGATCTCTTTTTTTGATAATATACCTGATAAAATGCCAACCCTAATTGCAGACAGGCTTTCCATAGCTTCATTTACAGTTAGCTTTCTTGCATGGCTTAAGAGTCCCAAAGCTCTAAAAATCATATCTTCCATTTCAATTGGTTTATTGATAAAAGCATTTTTTAAAAGAATATGTTCGTTTTCTTTAAGCTGTTCACAAGTATGATTTAGAGTATTTATAATTTCCTCTTCGGACTTACCTAGGGTAACCTGGTTAGATAATTGGTAAATACTTCCAAAAGGCTTAGAGCCTTCCCCGTAAATCCCTCTAAAAGTCATACCCAGCTTAGATAGCCCTGTTACAATCCTTTGTAAATTACCGGTTTTTTCAAGCATAGGAATATGAACCATAAATGAAGCCCTAAGCCCTGTGCCTGTATTAGTTGGGCAGCTGGTTAAATAGCCAAAGTCCTTGTGGTAAGCGTACTTCAAACCACTCTCAAGACGGTCATCAACTTCTGCTGCGTTTTTATAGGCACTCTCCAAATCATCGCCGGGAGTTATAGCTTGTATTCGTATATGATCCTCTTCCCCAAGCATTATGACTGTGTTTGGAATATCGCACTTAAGAAGCCCTACAGGCCGCTTAGTGCCTATGGATAAAATTTCCGGACTGATATCATGATTTTCCACCATACTCATTTGTTCTACCGTATTTTCTTTTGCAAGCTCAATAAAATTAAAGTCAGGTGCGGCTTTTTTAACTTTGGTTATCATATCTGCCGATTGTGCCTCTGTAATACATGCGGAAAAAGGGTAGTCTTCAAGATTTCTTGCAAGTCTTACACGGCTTGATATAATCGGTGATGTATCAGTTTCCATAGACTCATACCAATTACTCATTTGCCGCACCCCCCTTTTGACTTTCTGATTTTAACAGGCGGATTTGGTCTCTTGTTTTTGCTGCTTCCTCATACTCCTCGGAGGCTATAAATCCCTGGAGTTCCAGCTCCAATGCGGCTATTTTTCTGTCTTTCATAAAAGTTTTGCCCATAACCTTGGGGATTTTACCAATATGTCGGGTTCCTGGCTGTACTTTTTTAAAGACTCCAAGAAGCTCAGGCTCAAAAGCCTTATAACAAGAAGCACAGCCCAGCATAGATGTTTTTTTAAATTCATTAAAAGAAAGACCGCAAATATCACAAATTTTAGCCCCTGTTCTCTGGCTTTTGTAGGTTTTGGAAGAGCCTTCCGGTCCAAACCAAAAACTGTGTATGGCATGAAAAGCCTGATTAGGAGGGGTACCTGTACCTACATTCATGTTTTGCGAAAAGGCACATTCGCTGCAAAGATGGGCACTGGTCAGTTCTCCGTTTATACTCTGCTCTATATATACACTGGCTTCATTGTGATGACATCTGTTACATTTCATAATAGCCCTCCCTGCGATTAATAGTGTTACCAAATTCTTCCTATAGTATAACACACAATCTTGTTAGCCATCAAGGGTGGTGAGTGCTAAAATTATTAAGTTTTTTTAAGAATTTTATGTGACTGATTATAAAAGAGGCGAAATAAGCCTGGAAACAGACTCTTTTACCTTGCTCCAATTGCTTCGCATATCGTAAAATTCTCTATCAATAAGGGCGCAATGCTCTATATCTTCTAAAAACTGCTTTTCAAACTCGGCGGTTTTTTCTTTATCGTAAATAAAAGCGTTAATCTCAAAATTAAGCTTGAAAGAACGAATGTCAATATTTGCTGTGCCGACAGATGTTACCTGCCCATCAATCATAACTAATTTGGAATGAACAAAGCCGTCATGATATTTGTAACATTTAACACCGGCGGCTACCAGTTCATCAAGATAAGACAGTGCAGCCCAATATACAAAAGGATGATCCGGGTTTGCGGGAATCATAATCCTAACATCAATCCCTGAAAGCCCTGCAATTTTTAATGTCTCAAAAATAGAGTCATCAGGCACAAAATATGGAGTTTGGATATAAATGGACTTTCTTGCGGCAGTTATCATCTTTATAAAGCCGTCTCGTATATTAGGCCATCTGCAATCGGGACCGCTTGAGACAATTTGCATCTTTATTCCGTCAAAGTCTTCAATAACAGGGAAATATTTAGTATTTAAAGGCAATTTCTGCTCTTTTTCAGCCCTTGTATAATTCCAATCCATAATAAAGCGCAAATTAAGCTCTTTTACACTGTTGCCATAAATCCTTATATGAGCGTCCCGCCAATTGCCGAAGCGTTTAGACTTGCCCAAATACTCATCTCCAATATTAAGACCGCCAATATAACCTACTTTACCGTCTATAACACAAATTTTTCTATGGTTGCGGTAATTTATCCTTATAAAATACATAGGGAGGAATATGTCCAAATGACCACCGGCGCGGGTAAGAGGTTCGAACATTTTTTTGTAGCCTGAAGGTTTGCCCATACAGTCCACTAAAAACCGTACCTCGACTCCTTCGGCGGCTTTTTTAGTTAAGGCAGCAATAAGTCTATAACCAAGTTCATCGTTTCGCACAATATAATATTGTAAATGGATAAAATTTTCAGCAGATTGTATGTCCTTTAGCATTTGCTCGTATTTAGTATTGCCGTCATGATAGCAGTCAACTCTGTTATTGTGGCATAAAAAGCCAAGTCCGGCACAGAAATTCAGAAAAACTAAGCCGTTAAAATTTGCCCATTGAGAGTCTTCAAAAACACATTCAGAAGCACCGTATTTATCTTCGATATCTTTTACTTTGTCGGCGTAAAAAGCTGTCTGGGCATAAGATATGAAAAGTTCGCGATCCATTTGGGATTTTATGATGAAGGTATTTCTCTTTCGGCCTTCCAAACCAATGAATAAATAAATGACAAAGCCAATATAAGGCAGAAATAGCACAACCATAAGCCATGCCCATGTTGCGCCGGGGTTTTTACGCTCTAAAAAGACTATTACAGCGGCAAAAAAGATATTAAGCATTAAGAGTAAATCTGGGCTAAAGGCCAACTGGGGCAAGATAAACCTCCGTGAGACAGGTCTTGTTGTTCAATTAAGGAAAGAAATGCTATGCATTTCTTAATTATGCACATTGACTCAGCTTTGTTTTACAAAGCTTTGTTGTGCAATTAAGGAAAGAAATGCTGCGTATTTCTTAATTATGCACATTGACTCAGCTTTGTTTTACAAAGCTTTGTTGTGCAATTAAGGAAAGAAATGCTATGCATTTCTTAATTATGCACACATTATACATCATAGTAGTTGACGAGTGCAATTTTTTTATGTATAATATTTTAGACGATGTGCAAAAGAAAGATATTGTAGATATCGTAACACGTAACCGGAGGGAGGGAAATTCATGTCAGAGGTAACTGTAAAAGAGAACGAATCCCTTGACAGCGCGCTTCGCCGTTTTAAGAAGAAATGCGCTACAGCAGGCATCATGGGCGAGGTTCGCAAAAGAGAGCATTACGATAAGCCCAGCGTAAAGCGTAAGAAGAAATCTGAAGCAGCAAGAAAGCGTAAGTATAATTAATATATTATTTAGAATTAAAAAACGCCCCATTCTTTAGCGGATGGGGCTTTTTGTATAACAATTACAATATATTTTTCTCTATCCAATAGGCAACCCCATCATCTTCGTTACTTAAGGTCACAAAATCAGCGGCAGTTTTTATATCCGGCATAGCGTCTCCCATAGCTACACCAGCGCCGGCATATGAAAGCATATCAAGATCGTTAAAATCATCCCCAAAAGCGGCAATATTGGAGGGTTCGATATCCCACAAACCTGCAAGATGCGAAAGGGCTTTTGCTTTTGTTGCCTCTTTATGCATAACCGCTATAAATCCGTCACGAGACACGGTAAGGTACAGCTCTTTAGGGCAGTGTTTTTCAACAAAGGCTTTATCCACAGGGTAGAGTATAATTTTTTCCGTATCTACAGCATGAGTGGAAATGTCAACAAGCGTATAATTTGTAATCTCCGAAAATGTATCGGAAGTTACAAAATTTGAATAAGTCATATCCTCCGCCTGTAATGCAATTTTAAGACCATGCTCCTCACACGCTAAAAGAAGAGGACGGGCAATATGGTATGAGGCTAGTTTTTCATATACAATTTTATCACCAATTTTAGCCACAGCACCATTAGCTTTAATCCTGCCGTCAAAAAACTCCGCCGGGACTATTTGGTCGTTTGTCCCGCCGCGGCCTGTTGCGAAAACTACTTTTATGCCCTTCTCACGGCACTTGATTAACACGGATTTTGTATAGTCGGAGATGGTTTTGTCCTCTCGCAGGAGAGTGCCGTCAAGGTCAGTTACTATTAGTTTTATGTTCATATAGACTCCTTAAGTTGTTATTTGAAAGATAAGATATTAAATGTTTATGAAAGCAGCTAATGTTATACTAAGCAAACAATTTTTGAACTTTTAGTTGTCTAAGTTTAGAAACTCATAAACTTCTCGTTCGTTCACTCGCTCTTCTGATAATTCCGCTCGACCTCTAAGAAGGTGCGGATAGGGCAATTCATTGGTTTCATTTCTTAGTAATTGCAGCAGGTATCTTGATAATTCAACGATATTGTATCTGCTTTCATAGACGCTCAGAACCATAAGTAAATCCATAACATCAAAATCATATGATTCTTGCTGGCGATTACCCATCCCTTTTATGATTTCGCCTATTCGATTTATGAGAGCATTATCAATTGAATTTGCTCTATCTTTGAGTAGCCCTATCTCTAAATGCATATCTCGGAATGCTTTGGCAAATTTTGTATCTTCATACTTATTTGCTTCACGGTTGTACTTAAAATAATTTCCGCTAGATAGTGCTTGTTCAAATGCATGGCTATCTATCATGTCAACGCCATTTTTGTGCCAAGAAACAAGTTGACTTGCCAAAAAAGCTTTACTTTTTGTAAAGGTAATATTTCTATACCATGACGCTTGCGCCTTTTCATGCTCTTGCATAAACGTGTAGAGTTCTTCTCTAATCATTAGGAACCAGTTTAGATCATCACCGGTTTTTGCATACGAAAACTTTTGTAAAATGCCTTTCATGTTTCGTAATATTGTTTTCTCTACATTATTTTTAGATATCATTCGAGAGAGAGGAAGATTAAACCCTAATTCATTTTTTAGAACGGTAATTATATCAGAAAATTGTTCAAAGAGATTAATCCAATTGTAGCCTGTTTTTATGGCAATACCCTCAGCTCCTTTAGTAACTTCGTCGATGAAATTCTTTGTGTGGTAAGGGTCTTGTAAATATTCACTTGGATGAATCCAAATATCGGTTTTAAAATGTGAAGACGAGGATTTTTTATTTTCATTGCCTTCCCCGTCAAGTGCTATCGCAATACTTTCTCGCTCATGTAGCCTGTCCGCAGTCCCTTTCCGAAGGAAAGTAACTATTTTTATTTTTTCCTCCATAGCAAGCTTATACGCTTCACGATATTCTTTTCTTGTAATACTAATACTATCACAATCCGTGAGTGTGCCTCCGCGGCGACCTCCAATTAAAAGTATGAAGTAATCACAACTATGTATGCTATTCAAACATGCATCATAAGAGTTCAGCGAAGAATCTTTAGAGAAATCTGGATGTTCAGATAGTTGGGCGTCGTACCCGGCTTCACTCAACCAATATTTCAAAGCTGATCGCAAATCATAAAAATCATATATTGTAGAACTTATAAATACACGAGGCTTATCCATTTTACCATGTCCTTCCTTATTTATAGTTGTTTGATAAACCATGTCTATTACTAGCCTTGCAAAATGACCCCATCCGCATGGGATAAGGGTCATGAACTTTCGAGCCACTTACCAATCAATTTTAGGTCGGCTTATGGTTCGGATTATGCGTTAAACTCTGCGGACAACAGGACTTGAACCTGCAAGGTATTAATACCACTGGTACCTGAAACCAGCGCGTCTGCCAATTCCGCCATGTCCGCGAATAAGGCTTGATAATTATAAATCAAGGGACAGTTACTGTCAAGACTGGAGACTAAACAGCCCTTTCATATATTGTTTGCCTGTATTTGTTTTAAAAAAGTCTCTGTAAACCTGTTGTAGTGCCTCAGAGGGGCGGTTGCCTTCGGCGAAATTTACTAAATAATCAGCCTCTATCAGTATTTGCAAGAGAAAATTATCTTTAGCCAGCTCCTCTGTATGATGATGCCCAACAAGCCATGCTACCTGTTCAGTAATAAAATCAGGCATACCTGCGCGGCTTAGGATATCAGGGACAAGCAAAGTACCCTCTTTTTCTTGATATTCGCCTTTTGCACTTCCATAAAGTTCTTTTGCTCTAGGTATACCAATATCATGTAGTATAGCGGCGGCAGATAAAATGAGCATATCATCTTCACAAAGGGATTCCCCTTCGCCTATGCTGGCAGCATAAGCATATGCCTTAACAGCGTGTTCGCTTAAGCGGACATTCCCATAATAGCTCATCATCTCGCCAATAAGTTTGGATAAAAACATATGATTCACTCCCTAAAGCAGACAATACTCATCCATGTAATTTTTCACTCGCTTTTTCATATCTGTATCAAGTGCCATGCCGCTTATTGCGCCGCTTTCCAGCGCATCGAGTATATCCGCAATAGATACAATGGAAATTACATTAATGCCAAACTCTTCCTTAATTTCCTGAGAAGCGGTTTTGCCGGATTGCCCTTTTTCTTTTCTGTCAACAGAAATTATCATATTATTTACTGTAATATCGCCGTAGGATTTTAAGATGGCAACAGATTCCCTTGCGCTTGTTCCGGCAGAGATAACGTCTTCGATTATAAGAGTCCGTTCCCCTTCTTTTAGGGCATGCCCTACTATGCTTCCACCTTCGCCATGGTCTTTGGCTTCCTTACGGTTAAAAGCATAAGGGATATCTACATTGTACTTATTATGTAAGGCGATAGCCGTAGCGACAGCCAAAGGGATACCTTTATAAGCGGGACCATAAAGAAAGTCGAAATGGTTTTTTAAATCCCCAAAATGCTCAACTATGGCATCCGCATAAAATTCACCTAATTTAGCGGCTTGCATACCTGTTTTATAATTTCCGGTGTTTACAAAATATGGGCTTTTCCTGCCGCTTTTAAGAGTAAATTCCCCTAATTTAAGCACACCGCATTCCAGCATAAAATTAATAAACTTTTGTTTATAATCCTCCAAAATATTCCCTCCTATTTTTGGGCTTTTTCTTTTTTCTCTTTTTTAATGGCTTTGAGTTCTTCTTTGGTTTTTAATCCTTGCATAGATGCTATATAGATGCCTGAAACCTCAACTTTAACATTCTTTTTAAGAGGAATTGCGTTATAAATATTTTTATCACATACTAAAGTAGCTATTTGAGGACCGACTTTTGCTTTCACAAAGTTCATTTTGAGAAATTTTGAACTTCTTGGCATTTGGTCCATTACAGCTTTTGGTAAAATACCCGGTTTTAACCTGCCCCGGGATTTGTCTATTACGAATATAGTGGCACTTTGACGTGTCCGCTCAATCAATGTCTGATGTTCTTCCATTTTTTTGTAGCTCCATTTACTAATTAAGTAAAAAGCTACAACTCCAGTACCTACGATTGCCATTGCGATTAGTAAAAAATCAAATATCCACGTTCCAAACAAAATGCAAACCTCCCAATTTAAAAAATATCTCTACAGAGTATATCATCTTTTTATCTAATGGAAAAGATATAAATATAGAAAATTTTTAATAATAGTGTTATTATTGGAGTAATAACTCTACTAGGAGGTTTTGTATGATGAAACTGCGGTTGGATTATAACAATATGATGGAAGAATTTGTAGGGGAATATGGACTTTCTAAGAAAGATTTTGAAAAAATTGCCCCTAAATTTGCACCTGCTGCTGCCGCTATGAAGGAAAAAAGGGCAAATGGTGCTATGGACTGGAGGGATTTACCTCACAATCAAAATGAAGTGGTTAAGGATATTTTGGATTATGCGGCAAAAATCCGGGATGAGGTAGAGTATTTTGTCCTTTTGGGCATAGGAGGCTCAGCACTTGGACCAATGGCTGTACATCAAGCCCTGCAACATCCTTTTTATAACGATTTGCCGAGAGGTAAGAGAGGTCCAAAATTTTATATCGCCGATAATGTTGACCCTGAGCGGCTTACCTATTTATTCCAAGTGGTGGATATAAGCAAATGCTTGTTTAATGTAGTCTCCAAATCAGGTGCCACCTCTGAGACTATGAGCCAGCTTATGATTGTAAAGAAAATGCTGGAGAGCGCAATAGGTAAAGAAAAGGCTAAAGAACGCATAGTTGCAACTACCGATGCTAAAGTGGGCAATCTCATAAAAATAGCCGCAGATGAAGGGTATAAGACATTTATAATCCCTACAGGCGTCGGAGGGCGTTTTTCCCTGCTTTCTCCAGTAGGGCTTTTACCGGCGGCTATTTGCGGCATTGATATTAAAGGGCTTCTTGAAGGCGCCGCTTTTATGGATGAACTTTGTAATGAGGATGAGGTGTTTGAAAACCCTGCTTATGCCTATGCGGCACTTAATTATGCCGCACTTTGCAAAGGGGCGAATATATGCGTAATGATGCCTTATGCGGACAAGCTTAAATATATTTCCGACTGGTATGTACAGCTTTGGGCAGAGTCTTTAGGGAAGAAATATGATAATGACGGTAATGTGGTAAATGTGGGGCCGACGCCTATAAAAGCCCTTGGGGCAACAGACCAGCACGCTCAGGTACAGCTTTTTGCCGAAGGGCCCTTTGATAAATTTGTGGTATTTGTTGGAGTTGATAAATTTCATGAGGATATAGAGATACCTAAGATTTTTGGGGATATGCCTAATATTGGATTTTTAGGAGGGCATACCCATGGGGCACTTTTAAAAACTGAGCAGATGGCTACAGAGTTTGCCATTATGAAATCCGGTAAAATGAATATGACCATTACCTTGCCGGAGGTTAATGCTCATACTTTAGGGCAGCTTTTGTATATGTTTGAAGTTGCAACCGGATTTATGGGAGAGCTTATGAATATTAACGCTTTTGATCAGCCAGGGGTAGAAGAAGGGAAAAATGCTACCTATGCAATGATGGGGCACCCCGGATATGAAGAGAAGAAAAAGGAGCTGGATGGGGCACCGGATAAGAAAAAAGAGTATATGATTGATTGATGGGAGAAGAGGGGGGGCGGCGAGCTACGCTCGCCTAATCGGCGCAAGGCATAGCCTTGCGCCGTAACCCGCGCGTACGCGCGGGCGCCCCCCCCCCCCCTCACAAAGGAGCAGCTACTATGCGAACAATAGACCTAATCAACAAAAAAAAGTCCGGCAAACCCTTATCTGCCGATGAAATCTCCTTCATAATAGACGGCTTCACCAACGGCATCATTCCCGACTACCAAATGTCTGCACTCCTGATGGCTATTTGCTTTAAAGGCATGAACCCTAGGGAGACAGCTGAGCTAACTTTAAAAATAGCTCACTCAGGGGAACTTGTTCGTCTGCCATCTATTGGCGGTATAAAAGTGGATAAACACTCTACCGGCGGAGTTGGGGATAAAACGACACTCATAATTTCCCCAATTGTTGCCGCTTGCGGCGTTTCAGTTGCAAAAATGAGTGGTCGCGGACTTGGGCATACGGGCGGCACAATCGATAAGCTGGGAGCAATTCCGGGCTTTAAAACAGCCCTTAACCGTGAGGAGTTTGGCGAAATTGTTAAAGGCGTAGGCGTTTGCATTACTTCTGCCTCAGAGAATATCGCACCTGCCGACAAAAAGCTTTATGCCCTGCGGGATGTTACAGGTACGGTGGATTCCATGCCGCTCATCGCGGCAAGTATAATGTCCAAAAAAATAGCGTCCCCATCAGATGCTGTACTTTTGGATGTAAAAACCGGCAAAGGCGCATTTATGACAAGTCTTGGTGAGGCGGTAGAACTTGCTAAAATAATGGTTGATATCGGTGAGTTTGCCGGCAAAAAAACAAATGCCTTAATTACCAATATGGATATCCCCTTAGGGGAAAGTATAGGCAATACTTTGGAAATCATTGAGTCTGTTGAGGTGCTTAAAGGTCGCGGCGATGCCGATTTAGCCTCTGTTTGCAAGCTTTTAGCGGCACATATGCTGCTTTTGGCGGACAAAGGCTCGCTAGAGGAGTGCGTAAAGCTTGTTGAAGAAGCCCTTAAGTCCGGTCGCGCTCTTGCAAAATTTATGGAAATGGTGGAAGCGCAAGGAGGTAAGCTTGACTTTAATAATTTTGATAACCTTCCAAAAGCTTCGATTATCCATAAAATAAAATCACCTCGTACAGGCTATATTTGTGAAATGGACGCCCTTTCTGCAGGCATAGCATCTTCTGTTTTAGGTGCCGGGCGTGAAAGAGAAGATAGTGAGATTGACTACGGCGCAGGGATTTGGCTTCATAAAAAATACGGGGACTATGTGGAGGAAGGGGAGCTTCTTGCCACCTTCTACACCAGCGATAATTCCAAAATAGAAGCAGCCGCTGAGAAATTTATGGAAGCTATAAAATTTGATTCAACTAAACCACCTCAAATTAAGTTAATCTATGCCTTTGTTTCTAAAGCAGGTGTGGAATACTTATAAAAAGGAGCTGCAAATGAAATCCATTATAATAATACTGGATAGTGCGGGCATAGGTGCAGACTTTTATGCTCACGAGTACGGTGACGAGGCGGCAAATACTTTAATGAATATAAAAAAAGCCGTACCCTCTATGAAGCTGCCTAATTTGATTAAACTTGGGCTTTCCCATATTGAAGGGTGCGGGATTTTAGCAGATGGCTCGGATATAAGTGCCAAAAGCCCCGCAGGTTCTTATGCCCGCTTGATGGCTAAGTCCAAGGGTAAGGACACCACCACCGGTCACTGGGAAATAGCCGGACTTGTAACAAAAGACCCTTTTCCAACTTATCCAAATGGTTTTCCTCCGGATGTGATAGAAGCTTTCGAGGAAAAAACCGGGCGAAAAACCCTTGCTAACCGCACAGCCTCAGGAACAGAAATTATAGCGGAACTTGGGGCAGAACATATGCAAAGTGAGGACTTGATTGTATATACCTCAGCAGACAGCGTTTTCCAAATAGCAGCCCATGAGGAAATTGTACCCCTTAAAGATTTGTATAAGTACTGCCAAATCGCGCGAGATATTTTAAAACCGCCTCATGGTGTTGCAAGAGTTATCGCAAGACCATTTATAGGCTCTCCTGGCAAATTTGTACGCACTGCAAACCGCCATGACTTTTCTTTGCCCCCGCCTGCCCCGACGATGCTTGATTTTATTGCTGAAAAGGGTCTCTCGGTTCATGGAATAGGCAAGATTTATGATATTTTTGTAGGTGCAGGCATAACAAAAAACACTGCATCCAAAAGTAATATGGATGGGGTGGATAAACTCCTTGAAGCAATGAAAAGTACAGATGAGGGATTGATTTTCATTAATTTAGTGGATTTTGATATGCTTTATGGGCACAGAAACGATGCGGAAGGCTACGCAAATGCTCTTATGGAATTTGACGCAAGGCTGCCCGAAATACTTTCACTTTTAGGGGAAGATGATATACTCTACCTAACTGCCGACCATGGCTGTGACCCTACTACAAAAGGTACTGACCACACAAGAGAGTATGTGCCTCTTATCATATATGGTGAGAATTTGCGGCAAGGAGTGAATTTTGGCACAAAAGAAGGTTTTGGTCACGTTGCCGCTACTGTACTTGACCATTTAGGGACAGCAGGGGAAGTAGATGGAGAAAGTTTGCTGGGGTTATTGAGAAAATAAAAGTCTTTTGCGCGAAGCGCGTAAATTAGCAGACTGGGCTTTGCCCAGTAGAGGAGAACTAAAAGTTTTAAGTATAATGCCGGAACTTTCAGTTCATACCGACATTAAAACTCGTAAAAATTCAAGGGCAGCTTACTGACATTGCATTTTTACAAAATTATAGGAGGATTAATCATGATACCAACACCGCATATTGAAGCCCAAAGCGGGCATATAGCAAAAACCGTACTTATGCCCGGCGACCCTTTAAGGGCAAAATTCGTTGCTGAAAATTTTTTGGAAAACCCTACACAATTTAACGGTGTTCGAGGCATGTTAGGCTTTACCGGAAAGTATAAAGGAGCAGATATTTCCGTTATGGGTTCAGGTATGGGTATTCCCAGTATGGGCATATATTCGTATGAGCTTTTCAATTTTTACAATGTTGATAATATTATAAGAATAGGCACCGCAGGCGCTATGCAGCCGGAGGTACAGGTAAGAGATATCGTTATAGCTCAAGGGGCTTGTACTAACTCCGATTATAGCAGACAGTTTAATTTACCGGGATATTTTGCTCCTATAGCCAGCTATGGGCTTCTCTCTGCTTGTGTAGAAAAAGCCAAAGCCCACGGAGTGTCCTATCATGTAGGCAATATTTTATCCAGTGACATTTTCTATGATGACGATAAAACAGCCAATGAAAAATGGTGTAAACTTGGGGTTTTATGTGTTGAAATGGAAACATCCGGTCTATATATGAACGCGGCAAGAGCTTCTAAAAACGCCTTGGGTATTTTTACCATCTCAGACTCATTAGTAACAGGTGAAGCCACAACAAGCGCAGAGCGTCAATCTGCTTTTACAGCTATGATGGAAATAGCTTTAGAAACGGCTGTTAGTATATGATTACAAAGCGGAAGGGCGCATTGATATTATGAAAAAGAATCAATACTTTTGTATGGAGAGGTCATATCTTACTGGAGGAAAGGTGTTAAAGTAGTTTGACAGACATTTGATTTTTAAATATAATTAAAAAGTGAGAAGGGGGAGAAAGTCTATTGGTAAAAATTAGAGATCCAATACATGGATTTATTGAAGTTTCTGATCAGGAAATGAAAATAATAGACTCTGCCCCATTTCAACGGTTGCGCAATATCCGCCAACTTGCGACAAGTTATTTAGTTTATCCTGGGGCGGAGCATACTCGTTTTGCCCATTCTATTGGTGTTATGCATTTGGTTTCTAAGGCTTTCGATGCTGCTGTAGGTAACTTTAAACTTATGAATGATGGTGGAGAACTTTTTAACAATAAGATAGATACAAAGTGGTATCGGCAAATCCTGAGATTAATTGCTCTTACTCACGATTTAGGTCACGCTCCTTTCTCTCATGCCTTTGAAGAAATATTTGCGATAGATCCGAAAGATACTAAAGGCAAAAGAAAAATTAAGCATGAGTATTTCACCATGAAAATTATTTGTGAAACAGAAATTGCAGATTACATAAAGCAGATAAGTGATGAGTTTATATTAGACAATATTGAAAATATTGGCAATAACACAGAAGAATATAAGATAACTCCTGAATTGCTATGGTTGATTTATGAGCAAGAAAACCCAGAGGAAGATTCTCGCTATAAACCTAGGGATTTCAAGTTACTTAGAGGATTTATGAATTCCGAATTAGATTGTGATAAAATGGACTATCTATTAAGGGATTCGTATTATTGCGGAGTAAACTATGGTCGTTATGACGTAGATAGGCTTATATCGTCTTTAACTGTATATAATAATGAGAAATATAATGTTTATCAATTAGCAATTAAACAGAGTGGTATACATGTGTTCGAGGAGTTTGTAATAGCTCGGTATTTTATGTTTATTCAAGTCTATTTTCATAAAACACGCCGATATTTGGACTACTTACTGGTAAAAGCAGTAAAAAGTTTAGATATTGGAGAAATAGGGCATGATTTTTCTGTAAACACATATATGCAATATGACGATAATAATATTATTGATATGCTAAAAGCTGAGGCTCGAAGTGGCAATAAAAGTGCAATTGCTTTTAAGAATAGAGATTTGAAAAGCTGTGTTTATCAAACATCAACACATAGCAATTCAACAAAAGAGACTCAGTGGCTTAATAAAATATATGACGATTTAAAAAAGAATTTAGGCAATAACGCTGTTTGGATTGACAAGGCAGTAAAAGAGCCTCATAAAATGCCGGCAATTGGAAGATATGACGATCCTGATGGAAAGGGCATTCCTGTTATTGTTTCGCATAGTGATACTGCGACTAATGTAATTGAGGAGTCAGTACTGCTTCAGGGGCTGCACAGCCTCATAAGTATTAGCAGAATTTATGTTGATAGAAATCAAAAAGAAAAAGCCAAAAAAATTGTTAAAAGCTACTTTCCAAATCCAAATGAAAGTTATGAGGAGGATGTGTTATGATTGAATCTATAGTGCAAAACAATGCTGCGTTTGTTATAAAACAAATAAGCAACAATCTTCCTGAACCGCCTGTAAAGAAAACACTACACAAAATGATATATTTAATCCAAAAATCAGGTGTTTATTTGGGCTATGATTATCACTTATACTTTTATGGTCCGTATAGCGCCGAACTGGATTCTGATGTTACGAATTTGGTTGCAAACGGCATAATTGAGATGAAATATACCGAATACGGTCATAGATTAGTACCTGACAAGGAAAGTGCTGTATCCTTATCTGAAGAGGTGGATGAGGTGGATGAAGAGCGCGTTAAAAATATTATAAATCACTATATAGGCAAAGAGAAAAGCTGGACTGCAAAAAGACTTGAATTGCTCGCTACTGCTGTGTATGCATACGAGCATGGTTCAGGCAAAGATGAGCAGAGCATTCTTGCCGGAGTTAAGCGGATTAAGGGCGAAAAATATACTGATAGTGAAATATTAGAGGTCTTGAGTGAATTTGATTTTTTAGGCTTGGCAATTGAAAAAGTTGTTTGAGTTTGGCAGAAAAAATTACCCTTAACATTCTGCTATTGGCGCAAATTAACAAACTCCCCCATAATAGCAACAGTACTGCTCGTACCTATCCTCTCTGCACCTGCCTCTATCATTTTTGCCGCATCATCAAAAGTTTTTATGCCGCCGGAGGCTTTGATTTTAATGGGGTAGTCAGCATAAGCACGCATAAGTGCCACATCTGATGTAGCTGCGCCTCCTGTGCCAAAGCCTGTTGAAGTTTTTATGAAATCAGGCTTTACATGGTTTGCTATTTCGCATAACTTCTTTTTTTCATCATCGTCCAGATAGCAATTTTCAAAAATAACTTTTGAAATGATACCATGTTCTCTACAGGAGGTAACAATTCTTTCCATTTCATCTTTTATATAGTTGTAATTTTTGCTTTTAAGCTCAACAATATTAATAACATAGTCAATTTCGTCTGCGCCGTTATTAATAGAATCCATTGTCTCAAATACCTTTGTTTCCACAGTGGTTTGCCCGAGAGGAAAGCCTATGGCGGCACCTACATGAATATTATGTCCTTCTGTAAGTCTTTTGCATAGCCCGACAGCCGCCGAGTTAATGGCAAGCATTGCGGCATTGCAGTTAATGCCTTCCTTGCAAAGCAATTCAAAATCGGCATTCGAAACAGAAGGCTTAAGCAGAGTATGATCAAAATATTTGCCAAAGGTCTGTATGTCCATTTTTAATAAATTATCTCTCATATTAAATCTCCCCTAATTTATTATATACAATATGTCCGTCTGCTATAGTCAAAACAACCTCATCAACCGGGTTTATAAAAACCAAGTCAGCATCAAAGCCTTTTTTAATATGCCCTTTGTTTTTTTCAAGTCCAATCAGTGCAGCAGGGTTTGCGCTAAGGAGCTTAGATAGCTTATTAACAGGCTGTCCTGTAAAACTTTTAAGGTTTTTAAGGGCTTTTATCATCGTTAGTGTACTTGCGGCCCTTCGACCGTCTATGGCTGATTTTGCGTCTCCGTTTTCCACTACTATCTCCACATCGTTTAATCTATATCTGCCATCACCCATACCTGCTGCCATATTAGAGTCTGTTATGGCTATGATACGGTCATAGCCTTTAGTTTTTAACATCATACGCAAGGTAGCCGGATGAAGATGAAAACCGTCACAGATAGTTTCGCAATATACATCACTTTCAAGAGCGGCGCCGATTATAGCGGGCTCATGGTGTTCGAAAGGCTTCATGGCGTTAAATGTGTGTGTTATACTTTTTGCCCCACTCTTTATAGATTCCGTGGAAAGCTCATAATCCGCACCGGTGTGACCTAAAGCCACAATAACTCCTGAACGAGATATTGGCTCAATCATATCGTACACACCATCGACTTCAGGTGCTAAAGTTATATAACGCAGCATACCGGCCGCTCTGTTTTTTAACCGCTCAAATAGGGCTAAATCACCTGTTTTCAGAAGATTTTCAGGAAATACTCCTCTATGTGCAGGAGAGACAAATAAGCCCTCTAAATGAATGCCCAGTAAAGGGGCACCGGAAGAGGCGTTTTTCGCATAAGAGCATAGTGTGTCAATACTCCTGTTTAGACCTTCCTCCGTATCCGCAAATAGGCTGGCAAACCACCCTGTGACCCCTTGAGCCGCAAAATAACCGGACAAAGCCGCAAGCTCATCCATGGTTGCCCTTGCAACATCTATACCGATTGCACCATGGGTGTGAATATCGATAAAACCGGGTAAGGCATAACATCCCCCCATATCAATAATAAGCATATCATGGTTAGCCGAAATTTTAGGCGATATATCAGTGATAACGCCATTTTGCAAAAGAAGATCGGCTGTTATGAATTCATCCTCCTGTAGGACAGAGGCATTTTTTACAATAATTGTACGGCACATAAGTATTACCTCTTTTCGCAATTATCCTCCAAAGAGCAGCAACTTGGCTCACTTCCAGTAAGCCAGCCTTGTATAAAGGCGGCAGCTCAGCCAACTCCAGGATTAACATTCAGGGCTTTAGCAGGGCAGTTTAGGGCACAGGCACCGCATTCAATACAAGAATTTTTATCTGCCAAATACGCTTTGCCCTTTGCCATTTCAAAAACCCCATGAGGGCAAACTATTTCGCAAAGCCCGCAGCCTACACATTTATCTGTATTAAGAGTAAGTGTTGTCACATCCTCTAAATATTTATGCTTTGTCATTACCTTCTCCCCTTTCCAAAAATATGTGAACAGAGAATTATAATCGCCCCTAAAGCTCCGAAAGAAAAAATAATAGGCAAAGCCCTTTTCATTTCCTCTTTAACACCGGAAGGGGAAGTGTATGTAGTGCTCCCTGTAAAATTCATAGCGATAAATGAAGATAAGGCAGGGAAAAACAATATTTGCCCAAATGACATTAACCGGCTGCCTTTTGTAAAGCCCTTTGATTTACAGAGTATAGCAAAAGTAGTAAATAACCCTGTTAGCCACCCCTTCCACGCAAAAGCCCTGCCTGGAATATAGGGTAAAAGCAGAGGCGTAATAAATGCACCGCTAAATACAGCTCCAAAATATGCGGCTATATCACCTTTTACAAAGGGTCTTTTTGCAAATTGGTTAGTTAAAAATATAATGCCCATTATAGGAAAAGATGCTTTCAAAACAGGTACAAGCTCCATAGGTGTAAGTACAAGCCGCTCCATAAAATTAAATTCTACAAGGCGCATTTCTTTTGTGGCTGTATAGCTGTTTGCAATATATGCTTTAATATCTTTTGCTCGTATAGGGCCGTAAGTGATGGAAAAGCCTGTGAGCCTTGCTGCTTCATGGGCGTTTACGCCAACGGAACCAAGCTGAGGCAGTATCAGCCTTTTATGATAAACAATATCTGAGAGACAGGTAATTTCAACTCGGTTTACTAATTCATCTGTACCGAACGTGCCTTTTCCTGCGGCGCACCAAACATTTACACCTTTTGTATCCAATATTAAAAGCCAGCAGGAAAAATCTGTAAGATTTTTCCGTAATATGTCAAAGGTCAGTTTGTAATTGGCACTTACAAGGACAGGAGAGCTGCCGTCAGGGTTGCCTATGGCGTAAAGCCCCGGTTCTACCATATAGTTCATCCGCCCTATACCAAGGCGTACTTTTAAGGCTCCCGCAATATCTTTTAAAGAGAGAGTGGCTGAGACCTTTGGTATATTATTTTTGCTCATGGACAACGCCCCTTTCCACAGTATAATTATACCCACTGGAGAGAAAGATTGCAAAGGATTATTTACTACAGCCAGTTTTTAATTTTTGCGAAATCTGTTATAATCTAGTAAAAGCCTAAAATTACAGGAGGAATAATTATGCCGGAATCGGATATACGAAAAAAAGCGGTAGAACTGGGGTATGATGCCTGTGGGATTATACCGGCAAAAGCTTTTGATGAATACGAGCAGTATTTAAATGAGAGGATCAGCAAATTTCCTTACTCAAAGAAGTTTTATGAGCGATTTTATAATTTTGTAACACTTCACGAGTCGGCAAAATCAATCATTGTATGTGTTGGAGGGATTACTGATTATAAAGTCCCCAGAAATTTAGAAGGCTTAATCGCAAAGCATTTCCTCTTTGACAACAGGATACCTTATGCCTATAATTATAGGGCAAAAGAAGAGTTTGAGGCATATCTGAAAGCCCTGGAACTAAGGCTTATAGACAGTCCTGTGCCTATGAGATGGTCAGCGGCTAAAGCAGGGCTTGGGAAATTTGGGCATAACAACTTTATATTCACAAAAAAGCATGGATCTTATATTGGTATAAATGCGTGGGTTGTTGATAAAGTTTTGGATTATGATCCTATGCCGGAGGATATTTATTTGCCTAATTGCAGTGAAAAATGTCAAAAATGTATTAAAGCCTGTCCTACAGGTGCTCTTTCCGATAGTTTTTCTATGGATATGGCAAAATGTGCAGCGCGTATTTCATTTAGTGCGGATAATATTTTGGATGAAGAAATGCGAGGGGATATGGGCTGCTGGATATACGGCTGTGATGCCTGTCAGGATGCTTGCCCTGTAAATAAGGATAGGTTTAAGGGAGAGAAAGAATTCCCTCTTCTTGGGGAGCTTGAAGAATATTTTAAACCGGAAAATTTGCTGACAATGGATGAAGATACATATATGAATATTGTAAACCCTAAGTTTTTCTATGGTGGCAAAGAAGGGTTATGGCGTTGGAGAGTAAATGCCTTGCGGAGTATGATTAATTTAGGCAAAGAGGAGTATTATCAGCTTATTAAAGACCATTGTAATCATGAAGATGAGCGATTGAGAGAGCTTGCACAGTGGGGCTGCGATAAGTTAGGCATCTTATAATCAATAGCCGCTATAAAAAATGATAAGGGGCGCGTTTATTATGAACAGTATTGCTATTTCATCAAAAATAAAATTTGTAGGTACAGCTGGCATATATGATTATGAACTGGGAAATTCCGCTGCTATTGTAGCACTGGGGGATAAAAAAATTCTTGTTGACTGCGGCTATACTGTTTTTGGAGGGCTGTCAAAAAAAGGGCTTATTGATGAGATTGATTATTTGCTGCTGACGCATTTACACGGCGATCATGCCGCAGGTGTGCATCCGGCTATTTTACAC
The DNA here is from genome assembly GCA_009779915.1 of Defluviitaleaceae bacterium. GTDB lineage: Bacteria > Bacillota > Clostridia > Lachnospirales > UBA5962 > WRBA01. The sequence continues at coordinate 44,433 of WRBA01000016.1, forward strand.
TGGACGAATAGGAGAAAAGTTAATATCAAACTGCTGTATCCCAACGAGAAATATAAGGCAGAGATGATAAATTATCTAAAAATTTTTCTTGGCGGCGATCTTGATAAATATATTGATTTTGTGCCTGTAAGAGATGTGGAAGGAGTAGGGTTTATTGATACCCTAGGTAAACATGTTAAATGTGTGCAATCTTTTGCCTACTACTTTGACTGTGGAGACCGGCTTATTTACTATTCAGGGGATTTAGGAGATATAAATGTTACCCGTGATTTTTTAAAGGAGGCTTCTCATAACAATATTGCCGTATTTCATGAAGTGGCTTTTATACAAAGGTCTGAGCATGTATATTATAAGGAATTGGAAGCTCTGGCGGAGGAGTATGATGTGTTTGCCTATCATTGCAATAAGTCGGATGCGCCAGCTGATTGCAAGTTGAAGTTTGTTATTGATATTGCGGAATTACTTTATTAATATGGAGGAACAAACTGTGAATACTCATACTAACAAAGCTAAAAGCTATGATATTGGGCGTGTGGATTACCCCAAGGCTTTTTTTAACTATCTATATAATGAAATTGGTGTTACAAAGGATTTCACTATAGCTGATATTGGGGCAGGCACAGGGAAGATAACGAAAAGATTTCTTGAGAGGGGCAATAAAGTCTTTGCCCTTGAGCCTGATAAAGATATGATGGAAATACTAAAAGGTAACTTATCGAGTTTTACAAATTGCAACCCAATTGATAATACAGCTGAGGGTACAGGTCTTTTATCTGATTCAGTTGATTTAATATTTTGCGGAAATTCTTATATGTGGTTTGATAGAAGTGCTGTTATCCTTGAATTTCAGAGAATTGTTCGAAATTGTGGGAAAAGTCAGAATATTATGATTACACGGCTTGCTCCCAGTGAGGATGTGTATAGCGATGAATTTCTTGAAATTGATAAGAAATTTAAAAAGTCTGTTTTAGGTAAAGTGCCAAATAATTCCCCGCCTTTTCAAGAGAGTATGTATGAGAATAAAACATTTGAATATGTTGTTTATCAAAGTTTTGATGAGTTTTTGCATGGATGTTTGTCAGCGTCCTATGCGCCAAATATGGAAGATGACAGCTTCAACGAATATTGCTTAGCCTTAAAAGGGCTATTCGATAAATATAGCATTGACGGCAAAATAGAGGCAAAATTTAAATTGTATTGCATGGCAGGGTGTGTTGAGAATCTTGTATAGTAAAGAAGCTTAGGTGCTTTTGCACACAAGCTGATTATTCATAAGAAACTGGAAAATTGGCTGTTGATTTTGTCAACAGCCAATTTTCTAAAACATCCTATACTCAACCCACCAAAATGCAGGGCTGTTAAGTCTTGGATCCAGCCTTGGGTCCAGTTGCGGATTGTCTGTCCGGTATACGGAATACAAACTGCTGTCCAAAATCTCATCAATAAATTTTTTAACCCGGTTCGGAAAATCCGAACCGCCACTAAAAAATGATACAGATAAGCCCGCCTTTACCCTCATTAATAATTCGCTGCAAAGTTTCTTGGAATTTGATTCGCGCATCTTCCGGCACATTGTATAATTTAGTCTGCAAACCATCTTTCACCAAATCATACATATTACGGCCAAACATATTCATCTCCCAAACAGTTCCCGGGTCAGTAGCCATTTTGCCTGAAATAAACTCGATTAAATCCAAACTTTGCTCTTCGGAGCCGACAATTGGGCTAATTTCCGTTTCAATATCGGCGCGGATAAGATGTATAGAAGGAGCGGCGGCCTTGATTTTAACCCCATATTTAGAGCCGTGTTTTACAAGCTTAGGTTCTTCAATTCGCATTTCTTCAAGGACAGGGGTAACAATGCCGTAGCCTTTTTGCTTGACTTCCTCAAGGGCGTATTTAACTTTGTCATACTCTCTCTTAGCCTCCGAAAGGACTTTAATTGTGGAAATAAGCTGATAGTCGCTTTCGATATTCATGCCTGTAGTCTCTGACAGGACTTTGTAGAACAGCCCCGAATCTACGGTGATTTCAATATCCGCCGAGCCTTCTCCCATTACAATCCGCTCAACCAAAGCCTTTTTAATAAAGTCGCTTTCATGGACGCCCATAACATTTTCACGAAGCTCGCGAAGTCTTGTAATATGTCCGAGTCCGTCTTTTACAAAGTCAATAATATGTTTTTTAAGCCAATGCTCATAAGGCAAGGTCTCAATCCATTTCGGGAGGTGAATACGGAGTTCCTTAAGAGGAAATTCGTATAAAACTTTCTCCATAAGATGGTTTATATCGTCTTGTTTAAGCTGGGCGCAATTTAGAGGGATAACCGGCACGCCGTGCTTTAAGGACAGCTCCGCGGAAAGTTCCGTAACTTCTAATGCGAAAGGCTTTAAAGTGTTGAGAATCATAATAAATGGCTTGCCAATGGCTTTAAGCTCATGGATAACCCGCTCCTCAGCCTCTATGTAGTCCTCTCTGGGAATCTCTGTTATAGAACCGTCAGTGGTGATTACAACTCCTATTGTAGAGTGCTCATTAATGACTTTTCGCGTGCCGATTTCAGCCGCTTCTTCAAAAGGCATTTTTTCCTCGCTCCAGGGAGTGCTTATCATACGCTGGTCATTGCCGTCCATATAGCCTGTGGCTCCGGGTACTAAGTAGCCTACACAGTCAATCATCCTCACCCTGAAAGCCACATTGCGCTCCAATGAAATTGATACGGCTTCATTGGGTACAAACTTGGGTTCTGTAGTCATAACGGCGGTTCCGGTAGCACTTTGGGGCAGCTCATCCTTGGCTCTTTCCCTTGAGTAATCATTTTCTATGTTGGGAATAACCATCTCATCCATAAAACGTTTTATGAATGTGGATTTCCCTGTTCTGACCGGTCCTACTACACCTATGTAAATATCTCCGCCGGTTCTTGTGGCAATGTCTTTGTAAAGATCGAAATGTTCCATTATACTAAACCTCCTAAATTGTATCGGTACAATTATTGTATGAAATAAGGCGAAGGTTTATGATATTTGTTGAGGGGGGAGCCGCGCGGTGAGCGAAGCTCACCTGGGAGTGCGCGCAAAGCGCGCACTCCTTACCGCGCCGTGGGCGCGGGCGCGGCTCCCCCTCTCCTCCCCAAAAGTTTACATTCTATTTACAAAGCAAATAAAATATGATAAATTATGAATATAATCTTAAGAAGTTGTATAAACCAGTAGGAAGGAGGCTCCCTGAAGGAAAAAGGTATTAATCAACACGCTCTATACTCTACAAAACAAAAAGAAAGGACTGATTAAATGGAGCTTGGTTTTATTGCGTTAATTCTTTTATCATTGTATCCCGGACTTGCATGGCTTGACGCAGCGTCTTTTGAGTTCACATTAAACGCACCTCTTTTAGCCGGGGCATTTGCAGGTCTTTTAACAGGTAATTTGACTTTAGGTGTTATGGTTGGAGGTACATTACAGCTTATGGCATTAGGTCTTATTACATATGGCGGAACGAGTGTACCTGACTTTATAACAGGGGCGATTATTGGAACGGTTTTTGCGGCACAGGCTTATGCGAGCGCGGCGGGTTCAATGTCAATGGAAGCGGCATTGGGCGTTGGTCTTGCCATTTCAATTCCTGTTGGTATGGTGCTTATACAATTGGATATTGCTAGGAGAGCTTTTAATACTATTTGGTTTAGGATGGGGGTTCGCTTTGCCGAGGAAGGACGCTATAACCGCTTAACTCCGATGCTGTATGCAGGTGCTGCCTCAACTTTCTTATCTCGCGTTATTCCATGTTTCCTTGTTTTGGCTTTTGGGGAGCCTCTTGTAAATCTCGTTTTGGAAAATATGCCATACTGGCTTATGAACGGTATTAACACAGCAGGCGGTATGCTTCCCGCAATGGGTATGGCTATACTTATGCGCTACTTGCCTCTTAGGAAACATTTTTATTTCCTTATTATTGGCTTTACAATTTTCGCTTTCAGAGCAGTGCCGTATAATGTAATTGCAATTGCTCTTATTGGTTTCTGCCTTGCAGGGATTTATATTATGGTTAAAAAAGACATGGCTGGCTCGCTTGCATCTAACAACGGGGGTCAAAGTAACGATGATGTGGAGGTGGAGATAGATGAGTAATCCTGCGATAAATTCTGATACATCAGCTTATAAGCTGACAAAAAAAGATTTAGATAAATTATTCGTAAGAAGTACGTGGAGTCTCCAACTTTGCTGGAATTATGAGGCTATGCAAGGGCTTGGCTATTGCTGGGCAATGATACCGACTCTTAAGAAAGTTTATAAAGATAGCCCGGAGGATCTTCATAAGGCGGTAAATCTCCACATGACATTTTTTAATACAGAGCCGAGGATGAGTGCTGTAATATTCGGCGCAAATGCCGCTCTTGAAGAAGAACATGGCATGTCAAACCCTGACGCTATAATAGGCTTAAAAACCGGTCTTATGGGTCCTTTTGCAGGTATTGGGGATACTATTTTCCATACTATATTTAGGGCAGTATTTTGGGCTATGGCTGCACAAATGGCAATGGCTGGCAATTATTGGATGATGTTTTTAACTGTAATAGCTTCATTTGGCAGGCTTTGGGTAAGATGGTGGCTTGTACATGCCGGATATAGAGAAGGTAAAAGAGTTGCCATGAACCTTGCCGCCAGTATGAAGACATTTACAGAAGGTGCCGGCATTTTAGGTCTTACGGTTGTAGGTGCCTTAATCGCCTCAATTGTAAATGTGCGGACTGCAATTGAATTTTATATCGGCACAGACTATGCGGGCAATGTGGTTAATCAGTCCCTTCAAGATTTGCTTAACAATATTGTCCCGGCAATAGTACCTTTGAGTGTTGTTTTAGTTTGTTATTGGCTTTTAGGCAAAAAATGGATGACTCCTGCGAGGCTTATGCTGATTTTAGTTGTGGCTGGTATAGTTGGGCATAATATTGGGATTTTTGCATAAAATTTGTTGTTAAGATACGGCGTATCCTAACGATGTTCTGTATTTGATACTTTGAAAGCCTACAATTAAGGGGGCTATATATGAAAATAAAAAACATTAGGGTTGACGAACGCTTAATCCATGGTCAGGTAGCGTCGGTCTGGACTAATTATCTTGGCTGTACCAGGATTATAGTTGCCAATGATTTAGTCATAAAAAACGAAATGGAAATATCTCTTTTGAAAATGGCGTGCCCTGCGGGGGTTAAGCTTTCCCTTTTGTCGGTTTCAAAGGCTGTTGCTAATATTAACGAGGGTAAATACGAGTCTGACAATGTATTTCTCATATTTAGAAATGTGTCTGACGCCCGCCGTGCCATAGACGAAGGCTTAGCGGCGGATGTGGTTAATCTTGGCAATGTATCCCATAAACCGGGAGGGGAGAAAATTAAAAACACCGTAAGTCTCCAGCCGTTGGAAATTGAGGATATAAAAGCTATGATAGAAAAAGGCGTAAAAGTCACGGCGAGGATGATCCCAAACCACTCGGAGGATGATGTTGCAGCCTATTTAAAGTAGCTTACACTTAAATTCTTCTAAAAAAGTTGCTTTAGCGTTACTGTTTTGGGGGCATTTGACCATAAAAGGCGGCTTTGCAGCTCTGGGAGCTTGCAAGCCCCTTTTTTACAATTTACCCTAACTATCTTACGATTTTTTTACATATTTTACTGAATTATTTCCTAATCTCCATTGGTATGATAAACTATGAGCAATAAAGTAAGTATAGTCTTTTTTAAGGAGCAAAAAAGAATGCGTCCAACCAAAAAGAAGAGGAAAAAGACAAAAGTCGGCCTGTTCGTAGGTACATTACTTACGACTTTGGGCGTTTTTTTAGGTGTCTTTGTAGTGGCAGCGGCAGGATTTAGCTTTTTGGCAAGCAGCCCTTATGGGGATTCGGATTATATAAGTGAGGGCAGTACCAGGGCAAGGGGCGGGATTACGGAAAACCGCCCGGGCGGCATAATAAACACTTTATTTAACAGACCCGAGCCGGAAAGATCCTTTGCCCTTATAATGGGTGTTGATGATACTCGAACGGACACAATGATGGTAGCCGCTTTTGATCCGGTTACATCGGAAATTAATCTTGTCAGCCTTCCGAGGGACTCTCATGTGATAATGCCGCCGGAGCGGGTTGCACAGCTTCGCTCGATGGGAGCTTGGGCACCTCAAAGCGGGGTAATGAAACTTAATGAAGTACACCATTTTGCCCTTTTGGCGGACAGAGAATTAGCCGCACCTTTTCTGATGATGCAAGTGGAGGAACTGTTGGGCATAGAACTGAATTATTATGTGCGGGTGGACTTGGATGCTTTTAAATTTCTGGTTGACCAAATAGGCGGTGTGCATTTTAATGTGCCTATACGTATGTTTTACCATGATCCCCTCCAAAATTTGCGGATAGACCTTCAACCGGGACCCCAGCTTTTAGATGGATATAACGCCTTAAACATGGTGCGCTTTAGGAGTTATCCGGCAGGGGATGACTTTGCACGTATGCGTACCCAGCAGGAGTTTTTGAGGGCTTTCATAAGCCAGGCTATGAGTGTGGAGAATATAATGTCAAATATTCCGGCATTTTTTACAGTGGCTATGAACTATGTGGATACTAATTTCGGACTTACTGATATACCAAACTACCTTCGTTTTATTGGTTCATTTAATGCGGATAATATTAATACCTACACGTTGCCGCATACACATACTGCAATTATTGGCGGCGCGGACTTTGTAATATTAAATGAACCTGCCGTGCGCGAACTTGTTGAGGATGTACTTTTAGGCGTAGCTGTAGTAAACGAACAAACCAGCGAAGATTTGCGGATACAAATATTAAACGGCGGCAATGTTTCAGGTCTTGCAAGAAGTGCCCAGGAACTTTTGGAGATGAACGGGCTTACCGTAGCCGCTATTGGGGACTATCAAGGAGTGCGGGCTGATAATAACCGTATTTTTGTCTCAAGGCGAGGCATGGGCGGTGATATTAGGGATATACTTAAAAACAGCAATATAATATACGACCCGTCTTTAAATCCCCGCTTTGATATTGTTATTGTAATCGGGCGATTAGGATTAGATTAAGGAGATGAAATATAAAATGACTTTATATGAAGAATGGACAAATAAATCTCAAGGGGAGCAAGGTTTCTCCGCAGAGGCGTTTTGGAAAACCTATCTGCCCAGGGAGCAAGTGATTTATGAGTATTTGCTTGATAATAAGCAAAACAAAATAAAAACAACAATCAGCGAATTTGCCAAAACCCATAATATGCAAGAATTTGAGGTTGTAGGCTTTTTTGATGGAATTTCAGAGGCTTTAAATGAAGAGATTAGTATGGAAGATGCAAAATCTGACACGGAAATAGAAATATCTTTTGAATTTGAAAGCTTGCTCAAAAAAATGGTAGAGTATAAAGCTGAACATCTCTATACTTTAAAGTCATGGGAAAATATATTTGATTTGGACAAGCAAAAAAGTTTGATTAAAGAGCAAAAGCTTTCTACAACTGTGGTAAAAGATAAAAAAATAAGCAGGAATGATCCCTGTCCATGTGACAGCGGCAAAAAATACAAAAAGTGTTGTGGTCTTAATGACTAAAATTAAAAGCGCAAATGATTTAAATGCTATAAAAGAGGCTGCCCGGATAATTACAGAGGGCGGTCTTGTGGCATTCCCGACAGAAACTGTATATGGTCTTGGGGCGGATGCGTTAAATAGTGAGGCTTGTAAAGGCATATTTGAAGCAAAAGGGCGTCCGAGGGATAATCCGCTCATAATCCATATTGCTGATATGGAAAGTCTTTTGAATATTGTAGAAGTACCCGGTCATAAAGCCAATAAGCTTATGGAAAAGTTCTGGCCGGGACCTTTGACTTTGATTTTTACAAAAAAAACTACGGTTTCGGATGTAATAAGCGGAGGGCTTAGTACTGTGGCTGTTCGTATGCCTGATAATGAGGCAGCACTTTCTTTAATTAAAGAAGCGAAGACTCCAATTGCCGCTCCGTCAGCAAATATATCCGGAAGACCAAGCCCCACTACTGCCGGGCATGTTAAAAGTGACCTGGACGGAAAAATAGATATGATTTTAGACGGCGGCAATGCCGTTGTTGGGTTAGAATCGACTATAGTTGACTTAAGCGGGACAGTGCCCATGCTTTTAAGACCCGGCGCAATAACTTTGGAAATGCTGGAGGATATTTTAGGTACGGTGGAAATTTATCCTGAAATTATATTTGAGGATGATAAAGCCCCCAAAGCCCCCGGTATGAAATATAGGCATTATGCCCCCAAAGCCGAGCTCACTGTAGTAATATCTAAGAGAAAAGCCCGCATATCAAAATATATAAGGCAAAAAATTGGAGAAATTGGTGGAACTTGCGCCATTCTTGCCAGTCAAGAAGATTTAGAGAAGTATAAAAACCTAAAAACATACTCTCTTGAGCCTGAAACATTATTTGCGGCTCTTCGTCAAATAGATAAAGATGGTATCAAACGAGTCTTTGTTCATGGGCTTGATGATACAGGCATAAACCGGGCTATGATGAACCGTTTAAGAAAAGCCTCCTCAGGCGATATTGTTGATTTGGATACGGTTCTTTTTGTTTGTACAGGCAATACATGTAGAAGCCCTATGGCCGAAGCTATTTGGGACAGCTTTAAAACAGGCTGCCTGGCAAAGAGCTGCGGTATAGCAGTCGCACCGGGCAGTACTTTAAATGAAAACGCAAGAAAAACTTTGGAAATTAAAGGTCTTTCTCTTCAAGGGTTTACATCAAGGCAATTAACAAAAAATGATGTGGAGGAAGCCTCAGTAATATTTTGTATGACAAAGGTTCATGCCGAATATGTAAAACAAATGACAAATGATATGTGGAAAGTCTATACTCTTTCGGAATATGCAGGCGAGAGTGAAACTGATATATCAGACCCTTTTGGCAGTGAGCTTGATATATATGAGGTTTGCGCCAAGGAACTTGAAACACTTATATCTAAAATTATTGAAAACAGAAATAAAAAATCTCTGTAACTTCTTATTTTAAAACCATGAGTCAAATAGTAGGAGGCATTTTGTGGAAATATTCGTATACGAACATAATTGGCTTTTATATATAGCAGCATTTGCCTGTGCATTTGGCATATGCCTCCTTACCACGCCATTTGCAAAGCGTATGTCTATAAAACTTGGGGCTATAGATTATCCTAAAAAAAGAGGACTTCATAAAGAACCTATTCCAAGAATGGGCGGGCTTGCCATTATTTTAGGCTTTGTAGTAACTATGCTTATACTCTCTCCTTTTAAAGAAGAAATCCGTACAATAGAATTTGCAGGCTTTATTGCCGGCGCACTTATAATTGTAGTTCTTGGTATGCTTGATGATATATATCAGCTAAGTGCTAAAATAAAAATCTCGGTACAAATATTGGCGGCATTTATAGTGGTTCTTACAGGTACGACTATTGACCTGGTTACATGGCCGATTCCGGCATATTTAGATGGATTTTCCGGTCCGTTTACTGTATTTTGGATAATTGGTGTAACTAATGCTGTAAATATCATTGATGGAGTAGACGGATTAGCCGCAGGTGTTTCAAGTATTTGTGCAACTTGTATTATGATTTTGTGCATTTTAACAGGCTCACCTCTTGCTGTAGCTCTTATGGCCGCCCTTGCAGGCAGCTGCTTAGGTTTTTTGCCGCGTAATTTTAATCCGGCTGAAATAATAATGGGTGATACGGGAGCAACTTTTTTAGGCTATGTTCTTGCCGTAAGTTCTATATTAGGTGTGTTTAAATCCTATGCTCTTTTGGCTGTTTTAATTGCAGTACTATGTTTGGCACTACCTATATTAGATACAACTTTTGCCATGGTTCGCAGAGCGATAAACAGAAAACCAATAATGGGAGCCGATAGAGGACATCTTCACCACAGGCTTATAGACCGAGGCTATAATCAAAAACAAACCGTGCTTATACTCTACACTATATCTGCAATATCAGGTCTTTCAGCAATCTTAATTGCTGTTCGTAATATTTATGCGATTGCTGTTGCAGGTGTGTTTTTCCTGGCACTTTTATCTATACTTTATGTTTATAAAAAAAGAGTATCCGAAAACTAAGACTGGGGATTTTATCCCCAGTCTGTTGTTTAAAGCTACTAAATTATTATGATCCGGCAATCATACCTAAACCGGCATAATGTGGTCCAACAAAAGTGGCTCCATTACTAAAATTATGAGGCGCAGTACCTCTAGTTCTCCGTAATCCATGACTTCTTACAAATCCATTGTTTCTATCATATCTTACAAGATCGTTATTAAATCCATTATTCCAACCTTCGTTTAAACCGCCATATAAGCCATTATCCCAGTTGTTATAATAATGATTTTCCGCAAAGCCGTCATGTCTAAGACCATCGTTAAAACGATAATCCCTGATTAATCCATTGCCATTATTATAATTTCTTACATAACCATTGCTTCTTCTGTGATTTCTAACGAGTCCATTGTTTCTTGTATAATTGTTATATCTGCCAAAGTTAAAGTTTCTGCCTAAGTTATTTGTTCTATCCAGAGCAGTCTCTCTATTATCAACATTCGGAATATAGCCCGGTACATTTACGCCTCTGGTTAAAACCCTGTTGCTGGAAGGTCTTGGAGTAGAAGGCGTGTGAGCTCTTTTAACCTGATGATTTTCTTGAGCTGTATGAGCTCTACGAGTTATATGAGCGCCTTCTTTTTTCTCGTGCTTTTCGGAAGCCTTGCCAGGAGCCATTTTTAGAGATTTATTTGTGGTCTTGGTCTCAGTTTTTTCGGTTCCTACATTCACATTATGTGACCTTCTATTTTCTCTAGATTCATTTACACTATCAAATTCATTAGTATTAGTATTAGTATTTCTTGTTACATTTGTATTTCTCGAATTTAAACTGGGAACGCGGGCATAATCATTTATATTACTGCCGTTATTGCCAATACGAGAAAAATTTCTAACATTATAACCGCGACCTATAGGGCTTCCAAATCTATTGCGTGCGAAGTTGTTATGGTTTCTATATCCATCAAAGCTTCTTGTCACAGGACTTTGAAGTCTTCCATCGTTAAGGCTTGCGCGGTATCTCGTGGTTGGGTTTGTAGTACAACCGGTAGAGATAAGCATGATACAAAGACCGGATGCAAGCAAAATCTTATTCATGTTCACAAATTTTTCCTCCTAACTAAATTTTAGTAGGCGATTGATTTCGTTTGTGACTTCTAATCTGTGCAAATACACTTAAAAATGTATATTTGCTCCGACCAGATTGCTACATAGTAAAAACAAAAGCCTAATGTGGCGTTTTTTTTGAGCCACAATATTATAATTTACAAATCAAAATTTTAAATACTAATAGAAAGATGGTACCCTACGAAAAATTTTACACTTTTTTTTCAAAAATGTTTGACATAATAATAATGGTATGATAATATGACTAGGCACGCGCTTTTGCGTGAAAAATGCAAATCGGACCATGGAAACTAAATAGGGAAGAAGAAAAGAAAGATAAACGGCAAAAGCCAGAGAATCCTAAGGGATATGATGGCAAAAGCCGTGTCTGAGAAGAGAGATAAGGATTTTAGTGCGCCGA
>WRBA01000017.1 GCA_009779915.1 Defluviitaleaceae bacterium
AATGAGCTTGCTCATTTTGCTGTTTTAAAGTTTATGAACGCCCCGAAATTCGTACATTTTGCAAACAAAATGTACGAATTCTCGAGGCTCGTTTAAGACCGTTTTGGTCTTAAACGACTATATTTGTCGTTTAAATCCTTTAAAATAGTATCAAGTGCCGTTGAAATTTCACATACCAGCTTAAAGTCCTCATCCACTTTAGCTGCGCTCATATATCCGTTTATTACATGCTCCCTATCACCTATAGGCCAGCGGCGCATATCAAAAATAGGATGGCTTATATAAGCATCTCCAAAATCAATAACCCCTGAGAATTTGCCGTCTTTAACAAATGTATGTTCAGGTCCTGGATTTGCGTGGCAAGGTACAATACATATATTTTTTACTTTTGCAATAAGCGACTTTCCTTGTACCTTGGCTTCATCTATTTCTTTAGGGCTTGTTTTGCCTTCAAGACGCTGAGACGCTAATGTAAGCAGCCTGTTAAAGAGATAGTCCAGCCTTTCTTTAATGTCTTCCGGGTTTTTATCTATATCAGGGAACAGCCTGCTATCATAGAATTGCTTAATATCCGCATTATGTATGGAAACCAGCATTTTGCCAAGGTTAAACAGCATATTTTCCCTTTGTTCCTGAGTAAGCTCCGTGTATTTTACGGCAGTACCCGGCATTCTTGTCATAACAGTATATTCGAGGGCACCTTCCTTGCCGTAGCCAAGGACTTTAGGCACATTGACACCCTCTTTTCCCTCTAATTGCTTTAAAAAGAAAACTTCGCGCGATAGGCTGGTACTTAGCCTAAGCTGCTGAGGCCGCTGGACTTTTAGGATTACATCACTATCAATTGCATATGTACGCGCCTCCCCTCCTGTTTCATCTACACCTGTTACCTCTTTTGCCTCGGGTATGAAAACCCTCACAAGGCTAAGTACGTAAGCATTATCGAATACAGGATCCGGATAGCCTTTTTGATAATAAATATCTTTAATCATTATAATCATCCCTCCATCAAAAGTAAAATATAACATCATCCTTAACAAGCTTATCCCCATCATATATAAAATTAGCTGAGAAAAGTCCTTTCTCATTTAATATCCAATCCCAAAAAAGTCTGTCCCCTTCCCACAGTTCCCGGTCAAGGATTTTATCATTATCAACCCAATGGAGGTCCCCTTCATCACAAGTACCTATTTCACCGGTATATTCAGAGGCTGTATATATGAAAATATAGTATAAATCATCTGATTTGTTTGCTATTGTATTAAATGTCACTATACCCCTTAACCTAAATTTATTAAGGATTACACCAGCTTCTTCCTTTACCTCCCTAATTAAACACTCTTCCGGCGATTCACCAATTTCAAACTTGCCCCCAAGTCCTATCCATTTGTTTTTATTAATATCATTTTCTTTTTTATTTCTGTGAAGCATGAGAGTCTTGCCGTCTTTTTGTATAAAACATTCAGTACATAAAAACATACTATACCTCCTGTACATCATCAACCGTCAATTACCATCTGCCTGGGAAATTATCTTTTTCACACTTTTTTCAAACTTCACCCTTGAAAGCATAACTAAATGACCGCAAGTCATGCATTTTATGCGAAAATCCATACCAATCCGCAAAACTTCCCACTCTTTACCGCCACAGGGATGATTTTTTTTCATTTGAACAATATCGCCAATATTATACATACAAACACCTATATCAATATCAAAATGGTATCACGTAAAAAACGCGATACCATCTTGTTTAGTTTATTAATTTGCTGCTAGTCTAGCTTACTGATGCTGCCCTTGAGTGGGATTTCTTTTTCTTAGGGCGCACTATAGGCTGTCTGTCAGGATTATGAGTAACAACAGGCTTTTCGCTCCCAATAACGCATCCTTCTGTTATAACAATCCTCTCTACAGTATCATCAGAAGGTATATCGAACATTATTTCTGTCATAAACTCTTCCACAATAGCTCTAAGTCCTCTTGCACCGGTGCCGCGCTCTATTGCTTTTGCGGCTATGGCTTTAAGGGCATCCTCTTCAAAGTCCAAATAAACATTATCAAGCTCAAATAAATATTGGAATTGCCTGATAATCGCATTCTTAGGTTCAGTAAGTATAGATACAAGGGCGTCAACACTTAGCGCGGAAAGTGTAACTATAACAGGCAGACGACCAATCATTTCAGGTATTATGCCATATTTTTGCAGATCCTGCGGCTCTAAGCTTTTTAATATCTCCGATTCCATTCTCTGCTTTTTAGTTTTAGTTTCAGCCCCGAAGCCAATTATTTTTTTATTAAGCCTCTGCTCCACTATCTGGTCAAGTCCTGCAAAGGCTCCGCCGCAAATAAATAAAATATTTGAAGTATCAATCTGTATAAAATCCTGATGGGGGTGTTTTCTTCCGCCTTGAGGCGGCACAGAGGCCACTGTGCCTTCAAGTATCTTAAGCAAAGCCTGCTGAACCCCTTCACCGCTTACGTCACGAGTAATTGAAGGATTATCGGATTTTCTTGATATTTTATCAATCTCATCAACAAATATAATCCCTTGCTGTGCTCGTTCAATATCAAAATCCGCAGCCTGTATAAGTTTTAGGAGAATATTCTCCACATCTTCGCCTACATAGCCCGCTTCTGTTAAAGAAGTCGCGTCAGCCATCGCAAAAGGCACATTCAAAAGCCTTGCCATAGTTTGTGCCATATATGTTTTACCTACCCCTGTAGGACCTACAACTAATATATTACTTTTCTGTACCTCAATATCATCCACAGTACCGCGGGTTATACGCTTATAATGGTTGTATACAGCTACAGCCATCGCTTTTTTCGCGTTATCCTGCCCGATTACATACTCATCAAGCCTTAATTTAATCTCCAAAGGCTTAGGAATTTTAAAATCATCACCAAAATCGATAAAATCGTTTAAGTCTTCGTCAAGAATTTCATTACAAAGCTCAATACATTCGTCGCATATATAAACATTTGGCCCTGCAACAAGTTTTCGTACCTGTTCCTGGGTTTTGCCGCAAAATGAGCATCTAAACTGCTTTTTGCTGTCTGATTTAGGTGCCATATACATCTCCTTTAAGATTTTCCAATATACTTACTATTACTTATTTTTCGACATAATTATTGAATCTATTAACCCATAATTTTTTGCATCTTCCGCAGACATGAAGAAATCTCTATCCGAATCTCTTTCGATTACGTCAAGGGGCTGTCCTGTGTTTTCGGATAATATCTGATTTAGCTTTGTCTTGGTTTTCATAATCCAGTCCGCGTGGATTTTAATATCCGTAGCCTGACCTCTGGCGCCGCCTAATGGTTGATGTATCATAACCTCGGCATTAGGCAGGGCATATCTTTTGCCTTTTTCCCCGCCGGCAAGTAAAAATGCCCCCATACTGGCACATATACCCACGCAAATAGTCGAAACATCCGCCTTAATATGCCTCATGGTGTCATAAATGGCAAACCCTGCCGTAACAGAACCTCCCGGGCTGTTAATATAGAAATTAATATCCTTATCCGGGTCTTCCGCGTCCAAAAACAGCAGCTGGGCTATTACAAGACTTGCCGTTACATCATTTACATCCTGGCTTAAAAAAATAATCCTATCTTTTAAAAGCCTTGAATATATGTCGTAAGATCTTTCGCCCCTGTTAGTTTGCTCAATTACATATGGTACTAAACTCATATTTTACCTCCCAATTTCAACAAATTACCCTACTTTACCTTACCTTAGCATGTTCGGAAATAAAATCCAATGCCTTATTTACTTTTATATCATCGTCAAGACCGTCCCTATCCTGGGCTCTCAAAATTTCCTTAAGCTTATCTATTGGCATATTGTAGCTTTCAGCAATACGTACAATTTCGCCCTCTTTATCTTCTTCCGTTACCTCAAATCCCTCTGCATTAGCAATAGCTTCAAGTACCAGCCTGCCTTTAACCTGCTTTTCGGCACCTGCTTTATAATTATCACGAAGAGAAGCCATACTCTGTCCCATATATTGCAAATACATCTCAACAGGCATACCTTGCATACGGATTTGATTGGCAAAATCATTTACCATTTGGTCTACTTGATTTTCAATCATCACCTCAGGCACGTTCATAGGAGTATTTTCAATTATATAAGATAAAACTTCATCCTCTTTCTTACTTTTAGCCTCATTTTCCTTATTTTCAGTAAGTTTTTCTTTTATGGAGTTTTTATATGCTTCCAAAGTGTCAAATTCAGATACATCTTGGGCAAAATCATCGTCTAACTCAGGAAGCTCCTTAACTTTTATATCTTTAATTTCAACTTTAAACATAGCCGGCTTACCGGCAAGATGCTCCGCATGATAGTCTTGCGGGAAAGGTACATTTACTTCCAAATCATCCCCTACATTCGCGCCTATAAGCTGCTGTTCAAAATCACCTATAAAGCTTTTAGAGCCTATGGTTAAATTATGATCCTCGCCCTTGCCGCCGTCAAAAGCTTCATCATCAATAAATCCTTCAAAGTCAATAGTAACTATATCGCCGTCGGCAACAGCCCGCTCAACACTTACCATACGAGAGTTTTGCTCTCTCGCTTTTAAAATTTCAGCATCTATATCGTCGTCGGTAACTTCGGTACTTACAGGGGTATACTGCGCGTTTTTATACACATCCCCACTTACAGTAACTTCAGGCTTGGTATATACCGTAGCCGTAAGAACCACACCAGTTTCGTCATTAATTTCCTCTACATCTATTTCAGGTCTTGATACGACTTTAAGATTTAATTTATCAATAACTGCTTCGTACACTTCAGGCATTACCGCATTTATAGCATCATCATAAAATATTTCTTTACCGAAACGAGCTTCTATAATTTTTCTTGTAGCTTTGCCTTTTCTAAAGCCGTCAACATTTATTTTACCGCGATTTTTTTTATACGCCAGTTCTATACCTTCCTCAAACTTATCCGGACTGATTACAAATGTAATTTTAACTTTATTATCCCCAATTATCTCAAATTTGCTACTCATCAAATGAGCCTCCTCTTTTAGCTTATGTTATTCCAACTATTTATTTTAACACGACCTATTACGAAATGCAATTAATTTTCTTTTATAATAACTCTGTTTCTATTCCATAAACTTCCGCCTCTGTATGGTTTTCGACAAAATTCATTACATTATCAATCATATTTTCTGCATGAACTTTGCTGCCGGACACACAAGCAAAACCTATAAGTGCTATATTATGATTATCATTTTCTCCTATTTCAGCAGCACTTATATTAAATTTATTCTTCATTTTTTCCACTATGCTTTTTACACATTGTCTTTTATCTTTTAAAGATTTTGCCCATGGTATGGAAAGATAGAAAGTACAGCTTCCTATATGCACTAGAAACACATCCTCTTATATGGCAATAGTGCATAAGCTGCACTATAGTCAATATATACTCAAACTTGACTATAACAAAAATATGTACGCTATACAAGAGTTTTTTCATATGTTATCATACATATAAAGACAAGTGCATCAGGAGGGCTATATGGGCGATATACTGTATATAGTTGTACCGTGCTACAAGGAAGAAGAAGTTTTGCCGGAAACCGCTAAACGTTTAAAAGAAAAAATGGATAACTTGATTAGTGAAGGAAAAATTGCCGAAAACAGCCGGATTGTTTTTGTAAATGACGGCTCCACTGACTCAACTTGGGAGATTATAAAAGAGCTTCATATAAATGATAAAGTTTTCTCTGGCATAAATTTAAGCCGTAACCGCGGTCATCAAAACGCCCTTCTTGCCGGGCTTATGACTGTTATTGAATATGCTGATGTATCTATCTCTATGGACGCTGATTTGCAAGATGATATCGGTGCTGTTGATAGGATGCTTGATAAGTATTACGAAGGCTTTGATATTGTTTATGGAGTAAGAAGCAGGCGTGATACTGACACATTTTTTAAAAAATTTAGTGCCGAAGGCTTTTACAAATTAATGGAACTCCTTGGGGCAAAAATTGTATTTAACCACGCAGATTATAGATTGATGAGCAAAAGGGCTTTGCAGGGATTAGGCGAATTTAGGGAGGTAAATTTATTCCTGCGAGGTATAATACCAATGATAGGCTACAAAAGCACAACTGTGGAATATGAACGAGGGGAACGCTTTGCAGGTGAGAGCAAATATCCTCTTAAAAAAATGATTACATTTGCCTTTGAAGGCATAACAAGTCTTTCAATTGCCCCAATTAGGTTTATAGGAACAATAGGTGCGATACTTATGTTAATTGGCATTATTATGCTTATTGCAGGGGTCGGACTTATACTTTCATCTGTATGGTTTATAGGTGGTATTCAGCTAATTGCAATTAGGGTCATTGGGGAATATTTAGGCAAAATTTATCTTGAAACAAAAGCTCGCCCACGGTTTATTGTGGACGAGTTTATTAATGAAAATTAAATCGGAGGACATTGATTATGAGCATTATTCAAAGCTACTGGAAATTCATCGTATTGGGACTTATCGTAGGACTAATTTTTATTGTGGCATTGGATATTGTTGCCGGAAATTATGGCGACCCACCTTTAGACAATCAACTTGTAGAAAATTTGTATGAAAACAGTGAGGTTTCGCAAGATAGCAATCTCCCTTCCAATGGGGAAGAAAGTGAAGAGCAGGAATCAGCTCTTCAATCAGATGAGCCAAATCAACCAATTAGGCTAATCGAGCAGGACTTACTTGCAGAAGCTCTCATTGGTGTGTTTGACACAGTAAATTTCTTTGAAAGAGACGGTCTATATCTGGTTAGTTTTGAATTGCCTGAAATAGAGGAATTTAATTTACTCTGGAATGTAGCTATGGTTTGTAGAGACGGCTTAAACTATGGCTTAAAAGATTCATGGACAGGAGCTAATGCAGTCGGTCGCATAGCATGGTATGCTTTTGACGAAACTTTCTGGACTCTTGATGAAGTAGGGTATTTTCGGATTACCCTTTCTCTTACAGATGCTGCTATCGGCTCAAGCTCTTGGAATATTAACATGTCCCGTGAGCTGCGGGTCAACCCTAATGACCCCCAAAACGCTACTATTATAAGCAGTGGATTTGTTGAAGATTCCACATATGACGCATCCCACGCTTTTACCGACGTAAGCAGCGAGGCATGGTTTAATGAGATAGGGGTTTATGGTGATATGTAGGGATAGCTCCTCCCTGTATCTATTATTTTGACCGGTGGCTTGTGCTTGTTTAAACAGATTTAGACAAACACAAGCCACCTTCTTCATCACTACTATATGTGTACATGATGATAGGCGCAAGTTGAATTTTTCTAACCCAAATAACCCCTAAGCCTTTCCAGAACTTCGTCAAAATCAATCGGCTTGCCTACATGGTCATTCATCCCGGCTGCCATACATTTCTCAACATCTTCACGAAAAACATTTGCCGTCATAGCGATTATCGGAATAGTTTTTGCACGGTCAATATCCAAAGCTCTGATTGTCTGTGTTGCTTCGTAACCGTCCATTTCCGGCATTTGAATATCCATAAATATCATATCGTATTTATCAGGTGCTTTTGTAAACAATTCAACTGCTTCTATGCCGTTTTCCGCACAATCTATAATAAGGTTTGTAGGCTCTAAAAGGGCAAGGACAATTTCCCTGTTTATCTCTACATCTTCAGCTAAAATTATTGTTTTTCCGCTAAAATCATCTATCTGCCCGATTAAATCTTCCTCTTTCACTTCATTTTTAATACCTATGCACTCATTGATAATTTCAAGTATTGCTGAAGGAAACAAAGGTTTAGGGAGAAATTTATCAATTCCCGCTGCCTCGGCTTCATCTTTTATATAAGACCAGTCTATAGATGAGAAAAGAATAACAATAGAGTTTTGTGCTGCTTTTTCTTGTATTTTCTTTGCAAGTTCAATACCATTCATACCGGTCAGCTTCCAGTCGATGAAATAAATATTGTAATCATTATCTGCTTCAAGGATTTCAACAGCTTGTTCACCGCTTGCGGCAACTGTACAGCCAATCTCCAAATGCTCAAAAAATGCCATGAAAAACTCGCGAATTTCCGGTTCATCATCAACAGCAAAAACACGGATATTTTTCCAATTAATACTACTGTCAAGTAATTGTTTTTTTACAGTGGTATCTCGTTCCATTAAAATATTAAATATAAATTTTGAGCCTGTATCCGGCTCCGACTCCACCCATATGTCGCCGCCCATAAGTTCCACTATACGCTTTGAAATAGCAAGACCAAGACCTGTGCCGCCAAATCTGCGTGTTGTAGATGCATCCGCCTGCTCAAAAGACCTAAAAAGGCGGGCTTTTTGCTCCTCAGTAATACCGATGCCTGTATCTTCAATACTTATTTGAATACGGCATATACCGCATTCTTCACATATTAACTTGGAATCAAGGCGGATAGTACCTTCATCCGGCGTA
Source organism: Defluviitaleaceae bacterium (assembly GCA_009779915.1). Taxonomy (GTDB): domain Bacteria; phylum Bacillota; class Clostridia; order Lachnospirales; family UBA5962; genus WRBA01. The sequence goes on from WRBA01000017.1 coordinate 8,455, forward strand.
AATTTAACAGCATTTGATAAAAGGTTTGTTATTATCTGTATAAGTCTTTGATCGTCACCAATCAGTGTATCCGGTATATCTTGGTCGATATTAATATAAAACTTTTGCCTGCGTTCGTCCACACGGAAATTAATAACATCCGCAGCCTTTTGCAATACTTTCTCAAAACTAAAGCTGACAGGTGATAGTTCAAATTTGCCTGTTTCAATTTTAGAAATATCAAGTACATCGTTAATTATCCCAAGTAAATGCTTAGATGCAGTCTCAATTTTGCTAAAGCAATAAACCATCCGCTCCATATCAACAGCGGTTTGCCCAATGTTTGTCATACCAATAATAGCATTCATAGGGGTACGTATCTCATGGCTCATATTTGCAAGGAAAGAACTTTTAGCTTGTGTTGCCGCCTCAGCAGTCTCTTTCATACTAACAAGCTCGGTTGAATCATGTATTAAGCAGATAAGCCCCATAATATTGCCTGCCGAGTCAATAGCAGGTCCTACGGCAACAGAAAAAACCTTCCTCTCTTGTGAAATCATCATCTCATCATTGTATTGTATCAACTTCCTGTCTTTCATCGCAGACGAGAACAAGGTGTAGGTTGATTTGACCCAATCATCAGGCATAACATCGCCAAACAATTCCTCAAAAGATAAACCGATAAGCAGTCCAGGGTCTTCGCATCCTAAAAACTGCAAAAACGCCCTCGAACCCAAACGAAAACGCATCCCGAAATCCAGGATAAAAATCATATTCGGGGCGTTTTCCAAAAGCAATGTATTATATTCGTATTGAAGGTGCCGTTCCCGCTCACTGTAATCACGCAGCTTAACTGTACGCTCGTGGAGAGCGATGAGATTTTTTGTCTCTTTCGTCATCCTCTCTACACGGCGCTTAAGCATTCTGTTTTCCGCTATTAAATTTGAAATTTCTTCTTGGGAAAGATTATAATCCATTAAACTATCTACCTTAATTTTAATGTGTTAGGGTGTGTCGACAATAAATTTGTTCGAAGCCTTCCGTCGATGATTTTTAGTCAACAACAGCTTGCAAGCAAGCCGTTAGGGAGGTGACAACGAGCGGGAACCCATTAAAGCCTGCTTTAATGGGTAGCGGGCGACGCATACTGGAAGGAGTATTCGCTACGCTCCAGCGGCTAGTAGTCACCGACGAAGAGTGGCGGAAAATCATCAGGAAGGTTACGGACAAAGTCTATTGTCGACACGCCCTAGCCAAACTAAATAGCACATACCGCAAAGGAAATATTGTGGAAACGGTTTTTAGCCGTGCCGTCAGCCCTTTTTCCTGTAGGGCATATCTCCCCAAATCCATAGAAGCCCATGGCGTTAAGTTCAGCAGGGAATGGACCTAAATATTCGCTTAAAATATCGCTTTCAAGATTTTTGGCATCAGCCATAAGTAAATGGCGTGCATTGCAAGTGCTGATAAACATCATACTATACTTATAGCCTTTGTTTTCATCCATTCGCTTAGTGATATTTGAAAGAGCTTCTTTACAGGATTCCCTTAATTCATTACGCTGAAATTCATTCAAATAAATCATGGAGCCTTCCGGCATTTTTGAAAGGAAGCTGCCTGCTCCATTTTCATGATCAACTGTAACAAGAGCTCTCACAACAGGCTGTTCATCTTTTTCAAAGTCCGGCAATTCCATAACAAAAGGCGTTGATTGGAAATGATAGATAACCAATTCTTCATCAGGAACCGGAACTATTGAGGAAACATACTCTTTGAAAGTTTGATCCCCTACTCTTTGAACAAGGTTTCCTGTGGATTTGGTAATCATGCCTTTTTTCTCTACCTTTGTTCCAAAATGGTGATTCATAGCAAAAACAGGCTTAATATCCCCACTCAAAAGTAAAAAAACCAATCCTCGGGCAAAAGCTTGTCCGTTAAAGAAAGTCTTTTGATATTGAAGGTCATAATGATCTGTGGCAACACCGCCAAAAACAGGAATGCCGCCTGAGGCTTCGTCTAAAAGTTCCACATAATTTTCCGATGTTAAATCCGCAATATAAGGGGCAAAGGTTAAAATAAGCTTAGGATCATTTTGAGTATTGGCACGGGCTTTTTTATAAGCTTCCTTTATAGCTGCAGGAAAACTGTCATTACTAAGATCCCCTGTAGAACCTACAGAAAACTCCACATCATCTCCAGTCATTACAGAAAGTAAAATACCCATATCATTATAGCCGTTGTTTCTCTCAATCGTGGCTGTAGTTGTAAGCCCAACTATATCCATACCCAAAGACCCTTTTAAAAGCTCTCCAAGGCTTGCCACATCCACATCTGCGTCACAATATATAATTCCGATAGAATTTTTACCAAAGTCCAATTTATCTTTAATTTGAGATATAAGCTCTTTTGCGGCAAATTCAAGATTATCAATTTCTTGTGTAATAGCAACTGCTGATTTCATAATACATCCTCCCGGTTAAGTTTTTTATTAGAATTAATTATCCACAGTATAGCATGGCTTATTTCGTTATTTCAATTATTATCCATCCTTTGCCCCTCGCCGAAATCAGGATTTCGGCGAGGAGCTTAAGGTGACTTTGCGATTTGACGGAAGTGAACTTTCGTCAAATCGATTAAAATCTGCGATGCAAAGATTACAAATCTTAGCAATTATTTTTTTATGCGTTTGCCCCAATCCTTTGTCTTAATACCTCATACATAAGTATGCCGCTTGCAACAGAAGCGTTTAACGATTCCACCCCTAAAGCCATAGGCAGCTTAAGAGTTGTATCAGATAAAGCAACCATATCCGCGCTTAACCCTTGTGACTCATTCCCTATTATTAGAGCCAAAGGTTTTCTTAAATCAGCCTGATAAGGGGTTTTTTTCGCATTTAAGTCGGCAGCTATTAAACTTATGCCCCTATCTTTTAGCCCTATCATCATGGATTTTATATCGCCTATTACAATAGGTATATTAAATATAGACCCGGTCGTGGCACGTACCACCTTAGGGCTCCATATATCCACACTGTCATTAGATACCAAAACCCCTGACGCCCCTGCGGCATTTGCCGTCCTTATAAGAGTACCCATATTACCAGGATCCTGTAAATTACAAGCTATAATAATAAATTTTTTAGGACAGGAAAGTATGTCCGAAAACTCAAATCCCCTTATTTTAACAACTGCCAAAACTCCGGCCGGAGTTACAGTGCCGGAAACAGAAGAAAAAATATGGTCTTTCAAAATAACAGGATTGCCTGTTTTTTTTATTTGAGCCTCGTTGCTTATTGCATAACTCTCCGAAAACACTGTATTTACCGATTCCCATTCTTTCGGTATATTAAGCGCGAATTTATTGCCTTCGACTATAAATTCGCCAAAACGCTTTCTGCCCTTGTTTGTGGCAAGGGTTTTAAGTTTCTTAACCAAATAATTTTGAGAGCTTGTAATTATATTCAAAAAAATCACCTTTAATTTTTACTCATACTTAGGTAGTATATCACAGATAAAAAAATCACAAAAGATTATTTGAAAATTTATGCTAAATATTGTATACTTATGTTGATATACTGGTTTAACTTTTAAAAGCTGTAAATCAAGCTTCAGGGTTCTAAAAGTTAACTCACTATAAGCATATAATAACCCCAGGAGGATGTTATGATTCGACTAAATTCGACTGTAACCGATCAGTGTAATTTTTATGGTAATACAAACCCTATATCTCTTGTTAATGACTTTGGTTCGCCGCTCTATGTTTACAACGAAGGGATTATCAGAGAACGTGCAAGGGAAATGAAAAATTTATCGACCTACAAAAATTTTAGGGTTAATTATTCAGCTAAGGCTAATTCCAGCATAGCTCTTCTGCAAATTGTATGCAGTGAAGGTCTTGATGTTGAAGCTATGAGCGCAGGGGAAATCGCGGCGGAGCTTGAGGCAGGCTTTAAGCCGGAAAACATACTATATATCAGCAATAATGTCTCAGTGGATGAAATGAAATTCGCAATTGATAAAAATGTTACAATAAGTGTAGACTCCTTATCACAACTTGAGCAATACGGCAGGACAAATCCCGGTGGCAGAGTGGCTGTACGCTTTAACCCGGGAGTAGGTGCCGGGCATCATGAAAAAGTTGTAACCGGCGGGTCTGAAACAAAGTTTGGGGTAAATCCTGAATATGCCCCTGAGGTTAAAGCTATTGTAGAGAAGTATAATTTAAAGCTTGTAGGCATCAACCACCATATAGGCTCTTTGTTTATGGACGAATCTCCGTATCTCGAAGGTGCCGCAAATATGTTTAAACTTGCTGTGAACTTTAAGGATTTGGAGTTTGTAGATTTAGGCGGCGGTTTTGGCGTCCCTTACGATAAACAAGGAGGGGAGAAAAGACTTGATCTTAAATCTTTAGGTGCTAAATTAGATGCATTTATCAATGAGTTTATTAAAAACTACGGCAAAGAAATCGTAGTTAAAATAGAGCCCGGCAGATATATTTCCGCCGAATCCGGTGTACTTTTGGGGCGTGTTCATGCTACGAAATTTAACGGTCCCAATAAGTATGTAGGCACGGATTTAGGTATGAGCACTTTCCTTAGACCTGCTATGTACGACTCTGTGCATAATGTTGAAGTTTATAGGGAATCAGGCTCCTCCGACACTGCTTTGGAAGAGGTGACTATTGTAGGCAATATTTGTGAAACCGGGGATATAGTGGCTAAAAACCTCAATTTACCGAAAATAGTTGAAGGGGATGTTGTGGGCGTTTTAGACGCCGGTGCTTACGGCTTTGTAATGAGTTCAAATTACAACAACCGGCTCCGTCCGGCTGAGGTGTTGATACGAGAAAACGGGCAGCCGATTCTTATAAGGGAGAGAGATACTATTGAAGGGTTGTTAAAACCGTTTAAGAAAATTACTATTTAGATTTAATCAGAAAAAATGCAGCCTTACTTTATTATAGTACACATAAGGCTGCATTTTATAAATTTTATAGTGGTTTTAGCTGTTAAAGATTTAATACAGATTAGTACAAGGGGAATAAAAAATGATGCATTTTGGCAATGCCGAGAGATATATTAACTCTCTTTTATCAGTCGGAGAAAGCTTTAGGCTAAACGGTGAATGTTTTACTATAGTTGATTGCGGCAAGCCAACTTGTAAATCCGGCGAGCCGAAAACAGATATTTATGTTGGCGCAAAAAGCAATTCAGGGCAATACATCGAGTTAAAAATATCATTCAAGAAGGAGAATGCTGACTTTCTTGAAAATAAAACCACCGCCAAAAGAGCAGAGCAATTATTCGGTTCGATATGGATGGATGTAGTTATTAATTCTACGCTTTCGATAAAAAGGCATTTTATTGAACGCCCTTTAATATATAAAAATTCATATGGAAAGACAAGTAAAGGCTCTATTACATTAGGCTGGAAGTTTGAGCTGGTAAATAAGCCCGGTGGTAATTTGTCCGGCAAAATGCTCTTAACTGAAGAGCAAATTATTGATATATATGCGGGCACCAACTTAGATTATGATAAAAGAAACGCTTATATTGGCGCACAAAAAGTACAAGACTCAGGTATTGCGAATTATGTTTTAAATATAGACTATGTAAACTCAACACAGGACGTAATTAATAATTTAATACCGATAGAGAAGTATATAAAAAAATACCATAATATATATTTTGCTTGTAAAGCTCTAAATTATAGGAGTTTTGAGAGAAAATATGATGGTGACCGACCCCTTGCTGTATTTATCGATTGGTATGTCTGTAAGGATAAACTTGCCCATAAATATGTTTTTGATGAGCCGCTTGTAACAAAAGGCAATAAAGTGTCAAAATCCTTATTAGATTCAATGCGAAGTTTAAAAATAAAAACTACCGATGATATAAACAATCAAAATATTAATGACCCAAGTATAATATATTCTGGTTAGGTTAAATTTGCAATAAGAAAATAGGCAGAGCATTCTTAGGTGCCCTGCCTTTAATATTCAGATAATAATTTTTAAAGCTAACCATTCTGCTGACTTACACACTTTTCCGTATTATCTCAACGCTTCTTCAACCATTTTCAAAAAATATTCATGTACGCGAGTATCGTCGGTCAATTCAGGATGGAAAGCCGCGCCTAATAAATTACCTTGGCGCACAGCTACGATTTTATCATCTATCTTAGCCAATACTTCCACGCCCTGCCCTACTTCCGTAATATAAGGACCACGGATAAACACCATAGGATATGTGCCAATCCCCACAAACTCATGCTCAGCACTGAAGCTGCCTAATTGCCGCCCAAAGCCGTGCCTGCGGACAACTACATCCAAAACCTGAAAATGGAGAAATTTAGAGTCAACAAATTTCTTAGCCATAAGAATTAAGCCGGCGCAGGTGCCAAAAGCCGGCAACCCCTTTTGTAAGGCTTGTTTAACCGGCTCCATAAGCTCAAGCTCATGGAGAAGCTTACCCATAACCGTACTTTCGCCGCCGGGAAAAACAATGCCGTCCAAATCTTCAGTGAAATCGGCAAGTTTTCTTATTTCCACAGTTTGAACGCCAAGACTTTCAAACATACGGATATGCTCAATAAAAGCCCCCTGTAATGCCAGTACGCCGATTTTCATAGGTTCTCTCCTCCTATTTTCCGCGTTCTGCCATTAAAACTTGAATTTCATCTTCATTAATGCCTACCATAGCTTCGCCTAAGTCTTCGGAAATAGCTGCAATAAGCTTCGCATCTTTAAAGTTAGTTACGGCTTGAACAATAGCCGCCGCACGTTTAGCAGGGTCACCTGATTTAAAAATACCGGAGCCTACAAACACCCCTTGTGCGCCTAATTGCATCATAAGAGCGGCGTCAGCCGGTGTAGCTACACCGCCTGCGGAGAAATTAACAACAGGCAGTTTACCATTTTCAGCAACGTATTGTACAAGTTCGTAAGGAACGGCAAGTTTTTTAGCGGCGTCATAAAGCTCGTCCTTAGATTTTGAGGTCAACATACGGATTTCCGACTGTATAGCTCGCATATGGCGGACAGCTTGTACAACATCCCCTGTACCCGGCTCACCTTTAGTGCGAATCATAGAAGCCCCTTCCTGAATACGTCTGAGAGCCTCACCTAAATTTTGAGCACCGCAAACAAAAGGCACATCAAATTGAGTTTTATCAATATGATATACATCATCAGCGGGAGAAAGAACTTCGCTTTCATCAATATAGTCAATTTCGATAGCCTGTAATATTTGCGCTTCCACAAAGTGACCGATACGAACCTTAGCCATAATAGGAATTGAGACCGTTTGCTGAATGCCTTTAATCATTGCAGGGTCACTCATCCTGGAAACACCGCCTGCCGCACGGATATCAGCCGGAATACGCTCTAATGCCATAACCGCACAGGCACCAGCAGCTTCGGCAATTTTGGCTTGCTCTGGGGTGGAAACGTCCATAATTACGCCGCCTTTGAGCATTTGTGCCAAATTTTTGTTAAATCCATATCTTTCCGTCATTGTTTTACCTCCAAAATAGTTGTTTTTTTATAATGCTTCTACATACCACGTAATTTAGTATAGCATAAACTTATACGGATTTCTATTATAATTTTTTATTTATCAAAGTCGCCAAAAAAAATAATTCATGATATACTTTTAAAAAACAGTTCAATACCAAGGAGGATTTAAAATGGACCCTTTAAATTCACTAAAAGTTATTGAAATTATGCATGCCTCAAAAGTATATTTAGGGACTGATGAAAAAACAAGAGGATTAGAAGTATTATGCAAAATGCACAGTATCGATAGACCGAGAGAGCTTGATGATTACCATCTGTCCGGCGTTTATAATAAGGCGGGAGTGCCGGTTCAGATTGATGAGATAGGCTTTAACGCAGAAACCGTGCCGATTGGCAATAAGGCGTATCAGGCTTATACTAAACAAATTTCGGATTCCGTGTATGAAGGAATTACAAAAGATAAAGGTGTATTTGTTACAGGGGGAACATGCCTTCACGCACCTGGCGTTGCCGGAGGAATCCGCCGTGCTTTTTCTGAAACAGCAAAGCTTGGAGTGATTTGGCTTGATGCCCATGGAGATATTAATATTCCGGAAACATCCCCTTCCGGCATGGTTGGGGGTATGCCTTTTGCTGTAATGCTGGGTTATTGTATGCAGGATTGGTGCAATATTTGCGGACTCAATCCTCCTTTTGATGACCGGTTTGCCCTTCTTTGCGACGCACGCAGTTTTGATAAAGAGGAAGCGGATAATTTGCGTAATATGAGCCTCAAAGTTTTAAATACGGACGAATTTTTGGATGAATTTAATTGGGCAAAAAAGGTAAATGCCCTTGCTAAGGAGGTAGATGCCCTGTATTTGCATATTGATGCGGATATTGTAGATTCAAAATATGTACCCGATCACAACACACCTGAACCAAATGGACCGGATATATGGTCTCTGCTTAGAAATATACGCATAGTAATGGAAACGGGGAAAGTACCTGTCGTTACTCTAGCCTCAATTTATTTTGATGCAGACTCCTTAGGGAAAGAGCGGAGTATCGGACCTGAGACATCTATATTAACCGGAATACGCATGATTGCTGCAATTTTGGAAAATTGGAAAAATAAGCCAAATCCACACAGGTAAAACCCGTGAAAAAATAATTGCTAAGGTTTGTTATCTCTGCATCGCAGATTTTAATCGATTTGACGGAATTCACTTCCGTTAAATCGCAAAAGTTTACAAAGTTTCATAGGAACTTTGCAAACTTACCTTAAGTTTCTCGTCGAAATCCTGATTTCAGCGAAGGTAAAACCATTCATGGGTTTGCCCTGCAAATCCGCATAATAATCTTTGACTAATTGTATAGTGCATGCTATACTTTTATATGTGGGGGGTAAGCAAGCTCCTACGCTTTGTTCGCTGCTTTACAAAAATATAAATTGGAGGAGTCGTGATTATGGCTGATGGAACAAAATTCCAGAGGGTCGAGTACATAAAAGCATATGAAAAAATTGAAAAGCTTACGGACCCTGGAAGTTTTTCCCAAATCGGGGCTTATATGAGTGATGACAATGTATTGGCTGGTTTTGCAACTATTGATACCAGACCGCTCTATATCTACTGTCAATACGGTTCTGTCACAATAAGTCATGCCGAAAAAATTTCGAGAATCTATGCCATGGCTGTTTCTATGGGGTCTCCCATTGTTTCCATACTTGACTCTGAAGGGCTTAGTATGGAATCCGGTATGGATGTTTTGGCTTCTTACGGTGAGATATTCAGCACCATGGCAAATGCCAGCGGCGTTATACCGCAGCTTAGCTTAATTTATGGCAAATGTATGGGGGCGAATGCCGTTATAAGCGGATTGTCTGATTTTTCTTTTGGTCTTAAAGATAGCCGGTTATTTGTCCAAAGCCCTAATACAGCGGAAGATATTAAGTCAGTCGGTTTGGATAATTTTATGAGTGCTGCTTACCATTTTAATGAAAGCGGTCAGCTTAATTTCTTGTTTGACAATGAAGAAGCTATGAATATAGGCTTTAAGCAGTTTTTAAGCTTCATGCCCTCTAATAATTTGGAAGAGGTGCCTATTCTTGTAGGTAATGATATGGAATTTGACACTGCTTCTCTTTCAGCTGGTATGTCTCCGGTAGAATTAATAAATGCATTATGCGACAATGATGAATATATTGAGCTTGGTGCAGGCTACGGCTCTGAAATTGCTGCTTTCCTTACCCGTTTTGACGGCTGCACCACTTTGACTGCCGTTGGCTGTGGAGAGCTTTCAAGAAATTCTATTGATAAACTTACAAAATTGGCGGCTTTTAGTAATGCATTTAATATACCTATAGTAACTTTTACAAACACTAAAGGCTTTAAAACAGGTGTATCAGAGCAAAAGCATGATATATCTGCTATTGCGGCACTAAGCTACGCTTTATCAAATGCTACAGTGCCGAAAATAAATATAATTATAGGGGATGCTATTGGGCTTTCCGGTCTTACTTTCAACTCTAAATTTATAGGTGCCGATTTGGTGTATGCTTGGTCCGGCGCGAATCTTGCCCTATTTACTAAGGAAGCGGCAAAGGTCTTAGGCGTCCCTGATACAAGCACAGATTGTGCCCTAAAAAAGGGCTATGTCGATGAAATTATTGAACCACAGGATACTAGGAAATACATAATACGCGCTATCGATCATCTTTCAACTAAACGTGTTTCTAAACATCCTAAAAAACATGGCAGTATTTGCTTTTAGGGCATGTTAAAATGCCGGTGACGAAAACTAGGAGGGGTTTATATGGTTGAAATTTATATTGTGGCTATAGTGGTTATAATCTGCAGTATTTGGTTATACCTAAGCCTTAGAAAACGAATTGATGAAATTGGCGGAGGTCAGCCAAAAGAACTGCCTCCGGTGAATATATATTGCACGCCCCAGTGTATGACTCAGGGCTCGCAGATTCCACAAGTAAGTGTTAGCCCTGCCCCGTCATCTAACGAGGAGATGGCAGCTGTTGTTATGGCGGCAATAGCGGCTTATGAAAGCGAAGCCGGGGAGATGACCGGCATATCACCTCCCGCAGCTTTAGATATTGCACGAGTGGCACCTGCCCACGCTCATGCAGTTGAAAAATATAAACACAGCAGGCGGGATCAACGCTGGACTGCCACAGCAAGGTATGAAAATCATAAAAGATTATAAAAGATAAAAATAAAAGGAGAGATTAGTATGAGAAATTACAAAATAACTATAAACGGCAATGTATATAACGCAACTGTCGAAGCAATGGGCACAAGCATGCCTGTAGTACAAGCTCCTATGACTCCTGCACCTGCACCCGCACCACAGCCAATACCTGCACCTGTTGCGCCGCCGCCTGCACCTGCACCCGCTCCTGTTGCTGCTGCACCGGCACCTGTAGCCGCCCCAACACCCGCTCCTGCCGCTGGAAGCGGCACAAAGGTTGAATCACCTATGCCCGGCACAGTTATGAAATATTTGGTTAATACTGGCGATACCGTTTCTGTACATCAAGTTGTAGCAATACTTGAAGCTATGAAAATGGAAAATGAAATCGTTGCCCCTGTAGCCGGAAAAGTAACTTCTATTGTGACTGCCGCCGGCTCACCGGTTAATGCCGGGGATGTTCTTTTGACCATCGAATAGGAGGTCTCTTATGGAAACTGCTAAAAGACCCGTAAAAATAATGGATACCACACTGAGAGACGGTAACCAATGTTTAATCGCAACAAGGATGCCTATAGAAGATATGGTTCCCATTCTTGAAAAAATGGACAATGTGGGCTTTCATTCCTTGGAAGTTTGGGGGGGAGCTACATTTGACGCATGCCTGCGTTTTTTAAAGGAAGACCCTTGGGAAAGGCTTCGTACTTTTAAAAAACATTGCAAAAAAACTAAGCTTCAAATGCTTTTTAGAGGGCAAAATATATTAGGCTATAAAGCCTATCCTGATGATTTAGTTGAGGAATTTGTTTATAAATCCGTTGAAAACGGTATTGATATTATGAGGATTTTTGACGCTCTTAACGATGTTAGGAATTTGGAGTCCTCTGTTAAAGCTATTAAAAAACTGCAAAGCCATGCCCAGCTTTGTATTTCGTATACTACAAGTGAGGTTCATACTCATGATTATTTTATGAACCTTACAAAACAGCTTGTTGATATGGGAGCGGATTCTATATGCATTAAAGATATGGCAGGGCTTCTTTTGCCGAAAGATGCTTATGATTTGGTTAAGGGGATTAAAGAAATTACTGATTTGCCTGTTGAGCTTCATTCCCATTACACCAGCGGTGCCGCAAGTATGGCTTATTTAAAAGCAATTGAGGCAGGGCTTGATATAATCGATACGGCTATGTCACCTTTTGCCCTTGGTACAAGTCAGCCGGCTACCGAGGTTATGATTGCCGCCCTTGACGGCACGCCTTATGAGACCGGTATTAAGCAAGAGCAGCTTCGTGATATAACTGAGTATTTTATGCCTCTTCGTGAAAAGGCTCTTGCAAGCGGGCTTTTAAGCACAAAAGTACTTAGTGTGGATATTAACACTCTTGTATATCAGGTACCCGGCGGTATGCTCTCTAATATGGTTTCTCAGCTTAAGGATTTAAAGGCCGAGGATAAATACGAGGAAGTTTTGAAGGAAGTGCCGCGGGTTCGTGCTGATTTAGGCTATCCTCCTCTTGTAACCCCTACAAGCCAAATAGTAGGCACCCAAGCTCTTATGAATGTAATTTCAGGGGAGCGGTATAAGGTTGTACCTAACGAAACAAAGGATATCGTAAGAGGTTTATACGGCAAAACCCCCGTTCCTATCTCCGATGATATAAGGAAAAAAATCATAGGGGACGAACAGCCGGTAACCGAAAAGCCAAAAGAATTATCCCAGCCGTCCCTACATAAATTTGAGGCTGAAATGGCTGAATATAAAGAACAGCCTGAAGATGTGCTATCATATGCCCTTTTCCCTAAAGTAGCTGTGGATTTCTTTAAATTCAGACAGGCGCAAAAATATAAAATTGACCCTGATTTGGTTTCAAAAGGGACATATCCGGCTTAGTAAGTAATATATTATAGTGGCTTTAAAAGAGTAACAAAATTTAGCTCGCTAAAATTTTGCTACTCTTTTAAAGGTAGGCTGGGCAACGCACAAGCGGCCCAGCCTAGTCTTACAAAATCGCTATATGTGTAGCGATTTTGTAAGACTTCCACTATATAAATTGCAGAAACTGACGCAAAAGGCTTTAAATTTTGCGTCAGTTTTTATGTAAAAATCGCCCTCATCGCTTTGTGTCGAATTATCTGTTTTGTTGTTGACAGATTTGTAAAAAATTGTTAAAATTACATAATTAATACCTTCCGAAAATTTTTTCGTAGCAAATAACAGTACTGGTTCGATTTTTAAACAAAAGATGGGAGCGGTTTATTTATGGATTTAACCAAAATAAAAATAAGCAATTTTAAAGGAATAGAGTATGTTGAATTTGACTTGTCAAAATCACCTCATAACAACGTTTATACACTTGTTGGAATAAACGAGAGTGGTAAAACTACAATCTTAGAAGCAATTAATTACTTTGAATATAATGATGAAAAAGATTTAGTTGGTAGCAATATAAATTTTGAAGATTTAATCCCTGTAAAAGAAAAAGCAAATTTTAATGGAACAATTAGCATTGAGTCAACATTGTCTGTTGATAAAAATGATAATGATACATTAAGGAGTTTTTTAACTGAAAAACATAGCTACACTCTAGAAAAAGACCTAAGCGAAATAAAGATAACTCAAAAGTATTTTTATAAAAACTCAGAATATGAAAAATCAGATTTTACTTGGGATACAGAACTCAACGTCAAATCAAAAAAACAAAGGAAATATTTCGACTTATATCTTAATGATAGAAAAGTATGGTATGAAACAATTGAGTTTTTACAGACTAAAATGCCTAAAATCTTGTATTTTCAAACTGCCTTTTTTGATTTCCCTGATAAAATATGCTTAACAAGTACTGATAAGGATAAAAAAAACATTTTTATTCGAGAACTCATCCAAGATATTTTAAATTCAATGGAAAATAATATGAATGTTAAAGAACATATAATAGATAGAGCAATAAATAATAATGAAAAGCTTTTGCGCGCAACAGCTTTAGAAATGGGTCGAAAGATAACAGAAGTGATTTTGCAAGAATGGACAAAAGTCTTTAGTAATACTCAATATAATAAAATTAACATTAATATTTACTCTGAGGTTGTGGAAAAAAATAAGCGTGTATTTCTTGAGTTTGACTTTGAAGGACCTGATGGGGGCTTTAAGTTGAGTGAGCGTTCTCTCGGTTTTAGATGGTTCTTTGTTTTTCTATTGGTAACACAATTTAGAAGCTTTAGAAAAAATGAAAATAGGCATATTGTTTTTTTATTTGATGAACCTGCTGCAAACCTTTCAAATAAAGCACAAAAGCAATTATTAAAAAGCCTCGAAAACATTAGTAATAAATGCACAATTATATATACTACCCATAGCCGCAATCTTATTAACCTTAATTGGCTGGAAGGTGCTCATGTGGTATCAAACGATGCTCTTGAAAAAGATGATCTAGAAACTTTCAGTGCAAAAAATACTAATATAAAACTTTATAAATATAGAACCTACGTTGATAAATATCCTCAAAACGTTAGCTATTTCCAACCTATTTCAGATTTGCTTGAATATATCCCTAATGAGCTGGATATGTGCCTCCCATCAGTAATCGTTGAGGGTAAAAATGATTTTTATACTCTAAAGTATTTTTTCGAAGTGCAAAATAAACTTGATGAAATTTGCTTGATGCCTGGCATGACAGGCAATAATGTTGATACTTTAATTTCACTTCTCTATGCGTGGGGTACTGATTTCATAATTTTACTTGATTCTGACGGTAGTGCCGCCAAAAATAATAAAGAAAGATATTTAAAACTGTTTGGAGGTATGGTAGAAGGTAAAATTTATACACTAGAGGATATTGATGCAAAATGGAAAAAAAATATGGAATCAATACTAACTTCTTCTCAAAGATTGCAGATTCAACAAAGTTTATTTCATAGTAAAAAATACTCAAAAAACGTTTACAATAAAGCAATTCAAGAATTATTAATGACAAAGAATAAAAGGAATATAGATGGTAGCATTTCGGATGATTTCAAAAAAATACATAGCTTTCTAAATACTAAACTGAAAGAACTAAAAAAAGATTAATCAATAGCTATATAAAAGTGCAAATGATAAAGGCTGATTAGCCCTTGTCATTTGCACTTGCTTTACGAACAGCTATAACCCTCCCCCTAAAACTCGCAGTTATTAACCGTCCTTGGAAAAGGTATAACATCTCTAATATTGCTTACACCTGTAATATACATAATAAATCTCTCCACACCAAGACCGAAGCCCGAATGTTTTGCTGTGCCGTATTTACGAAGCTCAAGATACCACCAGTACTCTTCGGCGTCCATGCCCATTTCTTCAATCCTGGCTTTAAGCCTGTCATAACGCTCTTCCCTTTGGCTGCCGCCAATCAATTCCCCAACACCGGGAACCAAAAGGTCAAAGGCCGCAACAGTCTTTCCGTCCTCGTCCAGGCGCATATAAAAAGCTTTGATATCTTTAGGATAGTTGGTAACAAATACAGGCTTTTTAAAATGCGTCTCCGAAAGGTAGCGCTCATGCTCTGTTTGCAAGTCACAGCCCCAATAAGGAGGAAATTCAAATTCCACACCTGAATTTTTCAATATTTCAATAGCTTCCGTATAAGTAACCTTGCCAAATTCGCTGTTTATCACATTATTAAGCCGCTCAAGTAACCCTTCGCTAATAAAGCTGTTAAAAAACTCCATCTCCTCAGGGGCGTTGTCAAGGCAGTATTTTACAACATATTTTATCATATCTTCAGCTAAATCCATGCAGTCGTTAATATCTGCAAAGGCAATTTCCGGCTCCATCATCCAAAATTCGGCTGCGTGGCGCGGGGTATTGGAATTTTCCGCACGGAAAGTTGGTCCAAATGTGTAAGTATCACGCATAGACAAAGCGAAAGATTCCACCTGCAATTGACCGCTAACAGTTAAATGTGCCATTTTCCCAAAAAAATCTTCCTTGTAGTCTATTGTTTTATCATCTTTTCTCGGCAGCTTGTCCATATCAATATCCATAGTGGTTATTTGGAACATTTCGCCGGAACCTTCGGCATCGCTCCCTGTAATTATTGGGGTGTGGACATAAACAAAACGCCTTTCATTGAAAAACTGGTGGATGGCAAAACTTACCAAGCTCCTAATCCTAAATACAGCCGAAAATGTGTTCGTCCGAGGTCGAAGATGGGCAATTGTACGTAAATATTCAACAGAGTGACGCTTTTTCTGAAGAGGATAATCAGTTGGGCAAGTGCCTTCAATGTCGATTTTCGTCGCATGAATTTCAAAGGGCTGTTTGGCACCCGGGCTTTCAACTAATTTCCCTGAAACTATTACGCTAGAGCCTACCCCAAGTTTATTTACCTCTTCAAAATTGTCAAGTTTATTATCAAAAACTACCTGTATGCTTTTGAAAAAGCTACCGTCATTAAGCTCCATAAAACTAAAATTCTTATTATCACGGATAGTTTTAATCCAGCCGGCAGTTGTAAATTCTTTCCCTATAAAGTTTTTAGGATTTCTAAAAGCATCGTATAGTTTGGTATACATAAATTTCTACTTCCCTTCATTTACAAAGTTTGACAATGTTTAAAGTCGATAATACCATAGTTTTGCAACAAAGTCTATGATTTATGTGATTTTTTTGTCCTCAAGCCATATTTGCGCCCTTTCAAAAAGCAGCGGCTGGATTTTAGGGTATGTCATTTTATCAGGCACAGAGTTTAAAAAAGCTATTTCATGAATCTCAGAATGGGCAGGCAAAGACTCAAGTTTGTGAACCTCAGCAAAATAAAGCATACCGTAAGAAGGCTTATCATCCCATATTACGGAATATACACAAACAGGCTCCAGCGAATATACACAAGCTCCTGTTTCTTCCCACAATTCACGCTTTGCGGTATCACCGATTTGCTCCCCTGCTTCTCTTCGACCACCAGGAATTTCATATGTATCACGGCTTTCATGGCGGCAGTAAATCCATTTGCCTTCATAACGCGCCGCAATTACAGCGTATTTAAGCAGCTCATCCGCCACATCTTTCGCTTTATGAAATGCCACACTAACCGGGTCATTTATAAATCCATTAATTATCCTTTCAAAAAGCCATTTTGCCACTCCATCATCATCATTAGACTCGCAGATATAATCAGCAGCGGCTTTCGCCTGGTCAATTGCATTTTGGACAGCAACGCCAATGCCGCAAGCTTTAAGCATTTCTACATCATTATAATCGTCTCCGAATGCTATGACTTCACTTAAGCTAATTCCAAGCATTTCTACAATATGGCGTATGCCGTTTAATTTAGCAGCGTCTTTATGCATAATTTGATGCCAATCCTCACCATTATTGAAATACATATGTAAATCAGGAAAGGGTTCAATCAGCTTAGGTAAAAATTCCGAATCCTTGCACTCCACCGAAATTTTAGGCGTATCCGGATAAACCCCATCGGCAAAGTTGGTATATACAGGATTCCATCCATCTTCCCAAGGTGGACCGCTATAATTTGTGTGTAGAGATTTTCCATCTTCCAAGCATATAAGTGAAATTTCTTTCGAGGATAAAAACTTTGCCATAACCTCATCTACTACCGCAGGGGGGATAAGCAAATTTTTTATCATCTTATCGCCACAGTTAATCGTGGCACCATTATTTGAAATTATATAATCGCAAGGCACGATACTTTGAAATTTTCTTGTCGCCCGCTCCGGTCTTGCTGTGGCAAATACAATTTTTATCCCTTTATTACGGCAAAGCTTGAAAATATGGGCTGTATACTTGGAAATACCCTTGTCTTTTCTAAGCAGTGTATTATCAAGGTCTGTAACTATCAATTTAATAGCCGTCACTAAACATCATCCCCCACTTTTCGCCCGCAGGCAAGGGCTTTAGCCGCTTCAAAGACACAAATAGACTTATAATCTTTATTCCATCTATTAACGCCTATAAAATCAAATACATTTGCCCCTGTATGTCTGCAAAAAAGCTCCATCTGCTCAAAGCAGTTTATAAGCCCATTACCTGAGCCGCCGGGAGAAGCAATTAAAAGCACAGGCTTCCCGGATAAGGCACCTTCCTGCCCAAATTCACATCTTCTAAGTTTGTCTAGAAAGCTTTTAAGCCCTTCTGATACATCCCACCAATAAACAGGGGTTATAAAACATATGGCGTCTGCTTTTTTTATTTTATTATGTAAATTATCGAATCCATCATCTACACCAAAGGTACATTTGTTTTCGTTTTTACAAATCCCCCATCCATCGCCGCACATTTTGCATCTTTGGATATCATTGGTATATTCAATTTGGCAGTCCGCACCTCCTGCCGCTGCACCACTGCAAGCAGCTATTGTGATCTCGTGGCAAAGACCTATGTTTTTAGGGTTGCCTGATATTATTAAAAAATTCATACCTCTCCTCCTCCAAATATAGTTAAATGACCTCAAAATAGTAACAGAAAAACGTAGATGTTTTTTGTAGATTTAGGAAACGAGTTCCTGAGCCGTCATAGCGTGGGTTGCAGCGCGGCGATGATTGCTGTAAGCGCACTCTCCCTTTGACGATAAGATACGAAAAAACAGCCCTAAAAAACATCTTTTCAGGGCTGTTAGAAAACTATTTAATCGGCTTTTCTTCATTCACTAATATTAATATTAATCTCTTAAAATCCATACTCTTACGTTTCTCCTGCCATGCTGAATAGCCTCTGCAACAGTATCAAAGCACAAATCAATTTTATTCCCTCTTATAGCACCGCCGGTATCGCTGGCAAGTGCCCTCCCATATCCTTCAACATAAACCCAGGTTCCTAAAGGTATTACCGATGGGTCAACCGCTATAACCCCTCTAACCGCACGATGACCGCTTGCTGTATAATTTGAAAGCCCCGGCTGCTGAGCCGAATATGCAGTAGACTCCATAATAACAGAATATACATAGTCGAATCCGCTTACAATACCGCTTACACTCATAACAGTACCCGGTGCCAATCTTGCTGAAGCTAATGTTTCTACAACAGTTCCGTCATATTCCCCTGCAAATACAATCTCCCTAACCGGTTGCCGGGTTTTTGTCATACTTACAACCGACCTGTCAACTTCTTCACCAGCTACATATATTACTTGGATAACAGTTGTTAATTCTCCAAATACCCCTTCCTGGAACATCTTAGTTTCACCTGGAAGAAGCCCTCTGACTCCTCTAACTTCTCTTTCAAATTGAACATTTGTTGTTAAAATATACTCCATAATTGTGCGGGAAGTTAAATATAGAGTAGATTCAGGTATAATAACATCATTTAATAAACCATTATGGGCAAAATCAATACCCAACTCTTCCCTAAGTTCCGCAATTATATGTCCGACCCTTTGAGCGGGACCTATTTCGTATTCAAAAATTTCATCATTATCGATAACAATGTTTATAAAAAAACTTCTACGCAGGTTCAAATTAGTGGTTGTGCCTACAGGTAATGCCGCATCCAAGTCCATATTGAGTATATCTTTACTGTTAAGACGGATACCTTGAATTTCCAAAAACTCGCCAACCGTAGTTGCAAAGGTAGTAAACCCTTGGGATTCTGTGCCGGTAGTAAGCCTAACAATTCTAGGCTGAGCACTATCTGCGCTTGCTGTTGTTGCAAATATAGCCATTAATGCAAGCAGAAATAATACCACTTGAATTTTTCTTGCCATTATTTTCCTCCTTATGGGCGCGCACACAGTAAAATTTAGTATGGATATTAAAGCCTATCCAATATGTTTCGTATGCGTCACATTAAGACACCCATATATTAACACATTTGTAATAATGCGGCAATAATTATTTTATGTCGAATAATTTCTTGCCATTTTCCAAAGTTATTTCTGCTGTTTTTTCGACGGTAATTTGTTTGATTTCACTAATTTTTTCACATATGTATTTCAAATTTTGTGAATCATTTCGCTTACCTCTAAAAGGTTCGGGAGATAAATATGGGCAATCCGTCTCTATTAAAATTCGTTCTATTGGAATTTTTTTCACAGTTTCGACAAGTTTTTTCGCGTTTTTATAGGTCACAGGTCCTGCAATGCCAATAAAATAGCCTAATTCAGCATATTTAACTGCCATCTCATAAGAGCCTGAATAACAGTGAACTACTCCGGCTCCCAGCCCTTCTCTATCTGATAAGTTTGCATTTTTAACTATATTAAACGTCTCCTCAGAAGCTTCTCTCGAGTGAATAATCGCAGGCAAATTACAAGCTTTAGCAAGCTCCATCTGGCGTATAAACCACTTTTTTTGGATGTCTCTTGGGGAGTGGTCATAGTGAAAGTCAAGTCCTATTTCCCCTATGGCAACAACTTTCGGCGATTTTACCAAATTCTCCAAGTCGCAAAAAGAATCTTCACTTAATGTTTTAGCACTATGCGGATGCACCCCAATAGTTGCATATATAAAATCATATTGTGCAGCGAGTTTAATGCCCTTTTTAGAGCTGCTTAAGTCAGCTCCGGCGTTTATTATATACTCCACACCGGCTTCTTTGCAGGCGTTAATCACTGATGGCAGGTCTTTTCCAAACCTGCCGTCATCATAATGTGCATGGGATTCAAAATATCTCAACTTACCACCGTTCCTTCTGCCAGTTTATCTGATGCGAACAATACTTCGATATTTTTATCATCACTTGCCGCTAGTATCATGCCTTCGGATAAAGTGCCTCTAAGTTTTACAGGCTTAAGATTGGCAATTACAATAACTTTTTTGCCTATTATATCTTCGCAGGTGTAATATTTGGCTATACCCGAGACTATCTGATGAACCCGCTCTCCTACTTTTATTTGCAGCTTTAAAAGTTTATCAGAGCCTTCAAGCTTCTCACATTCAAGTACAAGCCCGACTCTTAAATCCAGCTTCGCAAAGTCATCAATTGTAATAATATCTTTAGCAGGAGATGTCTTAGGCTCTTCCTTAGGTTTTGCCCCACTTTTCGCCTCAAGTATCGCTTCAAGCTCCACAACTTCTTTTTCAAGGTCAATACGAGGAAATACTATCTCCCCTTTTTGTATTTGGACAGTCTTTGGCAGTTTACCAAACTCGTAAATACTTTCCCATGTTTTAATCGAATCGTCGGTAATATTAAGCTGCTCATATATAGCTTTTGGGGTATTTGGCATAAAAGGCGCTATTAATATAGAAATAACCCTAAGGCTCTCCGCCAAAGTATACATTATTCCGGCAAGTTCCGGCTTTTTAGCTTCATCCTTCGCCAAAACCCATGGCATTGTTTCATCTATATATTTATTATTCCTTCTTATAAAAATCCAGATTGCGGCAAGAGCATCATTAAAAGCAAGTTTATCCATAAATTCTTCTGTGTTTTTGAGCGTTGTACGGACTAATTCTTTAATTTGCACATCAAATTCGTTGCCTTTTTGCTCTTCCGGCAGTTTTCCCCCGAAATATTTGTCTATCATACCAACAGTACGAGATAAAAGGTTGCCTAAATCATTAGCTAAGTCAGAATTGCTTCTTATTATAAGAGCTTCGTTATCGAAAGGTATATCCTGCCCAAAAACCCCTTCTCTCATAAGATAATAACGTATAGCATCTACTCCGTACCTGTTCACAAGTATTTCAGGGTCGATTACATTGCCTTTTGACTTGGACATCTTGCCGCCGTCCATTAAAAGCCAGCCATGTCCAAAAATTTGCTTAGGCAGCGGTATTTCCAATGACATCAATAAACAAGGCCATATTATCGAGTGGAAACGGACGATTTCCTTTGCCATTAAATGGACTTGTGCAGGCCAATATTTTCTATATTCGCTGTCATCTTCTGACAAATAGCCAAGTGCCGTAATATAATTTGAAAGAGCGTCTATCCAGACATATACCACATGCCCAGGGTCAAATTCCACCGGCACACCCCATTTAAGGGACGTCCGCGAAACACATAAATCCTCAAGACCGGGCTTAATAAAATTATTAACCATCTCATTACGTCGGGATACCGGCAGGATAAACTCAGGGTTATCCTCTATATGTTTCATAATAGCATCTTGATATTTGGACAGTTTGAAGAAATAAGCCTCTTCCTTAACCGCTTCAATAGCTCTGCCGCAATCCGGGCATTTACCATCTTTAAGCTGGCGTTCGGTGAAGAAAGTCTCACAAGGTGTGCAATATAAGCCTTCGTAAGAGCTTTTGTATATATCTCCTTTGTCATATATCTTCTTAAATATCTTCTTAACCGCTTCTACATGAAAGTCGTAAGTGGTTCTCATGAATATATCATATTCAATATCCAAAAGTTTCCATAAGCTTTTAGTAAACTCAGCAATTTTATCCACATGCTCTTGAGGAGTGATTGAAGCCCCAGCTGCGGTTTGCTCGATTTTCTGCCCGTGTTCGTCAAGGCCTGTAAGAAATTTCACATCATAGCCCCGCATTTTTTTATATCTTGAAATAGTATCTGCCGCAACAGTCGTATAAGAGTGACCGATATGCATCTTATCGTTAGGGAAATAAATCGGTGTGGTTACATAATAAGTCTCTTTATTCATAGTTTCTACCATCCTTT
The DNA here is from genome assembly GCA_009779915.1 of Defluviitaleaceae bacterium. Taxonomy (GTDB): domain Bacteria; phylum Bacillota; class Clostridia; order Lachnospirales; family UBA5962; genus WRBA01. The sequence goes on from WRBA01000017.1 coordinate 30,704, forward strand.
GCGCTTTTATGGACATTTATCCGTTATTATAATGTTTTCCCATAAAAAAATCAATTTAAAAAAATATATTGACAAATTATTTCCTATTTGTTACAATGGTGTTAAATTTTACAAAATGTGATTAAATTATGCTTATTAATGAGCTAACTTTCAAAATGGAGATTAAAGTGCCTATGAAAAGATTAATACTATTAACAATTTTAATTTTATTTTCTGTATTAGCCTTGCCGGCTACAGTTAAAGCCGAATCGGAAAATTCAACTTACATAACCAGTGCCCGGGTAAATTTTAGGGTTAGCGGCTCTCTTGAGGCTGAAATTTTTAAGATTATACCTTATGGTTATGAACTAAATGTACTTTACTTTGACCCGGACGGATGGACAAGAGTGCAGATATATGATCTTGTGGGTTATGTAAACAGCGAGTTTATAATAATAGTTTGCGATGAAGAGCCTGTTGTTGAGCCTGTTATTGATGAAATGCCGATTATTGACGAAGTACCTGTACAAGCACCGCCTGACGAAGCACCTGTTATAGCACAACCTTCTTTAGAGGATATAACTTACATAACCAGCGCAAGGGTAAATTTCAGGGCTAACGGCTCTTTTGACGGTTATATTTTTGAAGTATTGCCGGCAGGACTTATACTTGATAATATATCTTATGAACCGAATGGCTGGTCTAGGGTAACTATAAATGGTACAGATGGCTATATAAACAGCGAATTTATAATAAGAAGGGATTTTCTTGCAGTAGGTGAAGCTCGCTCTGTTTTAGCCTCACGAGTTGAAAATGTCCATTGGTCGGAACTTAGGGAAACGCTCCCTCAACTCACACCTATTGAAGTACTCGATTTAAGAAGCGGCTTAAGATATTACGTACATAGTTTCTCAAACGGTTCTCATGCTGATGTTGTGCCTTTGACTCAGCAGGATACTGATATAATGCTCCAAACCTTTGGCGGCAGATGGGAATGGACACAAAGACCGGTTTGGGTCACTGTAGGCGGTCGTACATATGCCGCTTCTATTAACGGTATGCCTCACGGCGGGCAAACTTCTATAGAAACTAACGGTATGAATGGGCATATTTGCCTACACTTCCTTGGCAGCAGACCTCATAATGGAAATGCCGCATTTGAACGAGACAATCAAAACACCGTAGAGGAAGCATGGAATGCTAGATTGAGATAAATATAGTGGGTTAATTTGTGGGCTTTTCGCAGGTTGAAGCAGTATAAATGTTGATTTTCCTCACTTTTTTCATATTACACCTCTCCTACTAAAAAACAAACACCAAGCTGGTTTTTCGCATCTTGGTGTTTGTTTTTTATTCCCAATCTATCTTACTGCCGCAGCCAGAGCAATAATCCGGATCATCCGCAAAAATATGTGCCTTTGCGGGAATCGATGTATCGCATCTTCGGCACCTGTACTTAAGCCAAAACACTATGGAAGCCGCCGTTGCCATTATTAAACTGGCAAAAATAAGAAACCAGCCAAGCCAGCTCTCCAGCATAACTCCGCCTAAGAGAATTATGGCTAATGCCGCAAAAACTGTTCTCGTATACCACCTTTTAAGTCCTTTTAAACTTTTCATGATACTGGTACTAGCTTATCCTAGTTTCAAGGATCTTAACTGTAAGCTCCACACAGTTTTCCACATCTTTAACAGAGCACATTTCATTGTCAGAATGGATATACCTTGAAGGCACGGAAACAACCCCAGCCTTAACACCGCCTTTGGTCATTTGTATAGCACCTGAATCTGTGCCGCCAATAGTCAAAATTTCAAACTGGTAAGGTATGTTATTATCTTTCGCTACCTTTTCCATAAAATTAACAACATCCGGCGAGCAAATAAGGGAGTTATCCTTAATTTTAATAGCCGCGCCATCTCCCATTTTCGATGGGAATTTTAAAGCGTTAGGCGTATCAAATGAGCCTGTTACGTCAAAGGATATAGCATAATCAGGGTCTACCGTATAACCTGACGCTCTTGCGCCTTTAAGCCCAATCTCCTCTTGAACTGTAAATACAAAATAAGTGTCATAAACAGGGTTTTTAAGTTTTTTAGCAGCCTCAATCATTATATAGCAGCCTATTCTATCATCAAGGGCTGGGGTCATAATAATATTATCATCAACATAGGTTTCATTGCAGTATACGCAAGTGTCCCCTATTTTCACCTTTTTCTCCGCTTCTTCTTTACTTGAAGCCGCTATGTCGATATACAGCTTTTCCATATTAAAATCGGCTTTCATATTCTCAACACGCTCGGAGCGTATAACACCTATAGTACCATTTTTAAACTTAACTCTTTGATTAAAAAGAGCATACTCGGAAAACCCGCCGATATTGGCAAATTTTAAGTAACCTTTTTCATCAATATGGCTTATTAAAAACCCTATTTGATCCATATGCCCTGCAAGCATCATTTTAGGAGCATCGGCTTTTTTACGGGCAATTAGATTGCCTAAGACATCCGTCGTTACTTCATCTACATAATTTTTAATCTCGGCTTCTATTATAGCCCTTATCTCACATTCAGAACCTGAGGGACCAAAGGCTTGACACATATCTTTTAATAATTTTTCATTCATATATAAATATCCTCCTCTATAAAATCTCGCCATTTCCATAGGCGAAAACAAATTTTTGAGTAAGTTTTAAGAAATTCTCCAAATCCCTTTTATCCACTATGGAAACGGGAGAGTGAATATACCTGCATGGTACGGCTAAGCCGACAACAGGAGTGCCGCCATGTGCCACATGGTAATTAGCCGCGTCGGTACCACCCATTTGGGAACGTCTAAATTGGTATGGTATACCGTTTTTATCCGCAACTTCGGTAAGAGCGTCTATATACTTTTTAAGGTAGATGCTTGTCCTGTCTATCATTGAGATAGAAGGACCATCTCCCTGGATATTAACAGTTTGGTGTTCTTTAATACTCATTGTGTCAGCGGCAATAGTGCCTTCAAGATTAAGTACAAGATCAGCATCTATTTGATAAGCACTTATAATCGAGCCGCGAAGCCCAACCTCCTCCTGTACTACAAAGCATGCCGTAAGTTTGTGTGGATAATCGGATTTAAGCATCTCAATAATGGCAAGGCACCCTGCCCTGTCATCCAGTGCTTTGGCTTTTACTTTATTGCCAAACTCCACATATTCACTGTCGAAAGCTACAAAATCACCCGGTTCAACCAGCTTTTCTGCTTCTTCCTTACTTTCTGCTCCTATATCTATGTACAATTTGTCAACCGGAAGGGCTTTGGTGCGCTCTTCAGGATCTTGGAGGTGTATTGCCTTGGTTCCCGTAACTCCTACCACTCTATCCTTGCCGATTCTAACGATTTTTGCAGGCAATATCCTGGCATCAACACCCCATGAGTGAAATCTTATATACCCATCTTTATCAATATGACTTACGCACAAACCAACCTCATCCATATGAGCGGAGAGAGCTATATGCCTACCGGCTTTATTTTTATTTTTAACCGCTATTAAATTGCCCATGCGATCCGTATACATTTCATCTACATAAGGCTTTATCTCTTCTTTTATAATCTCTCTGACCTCACATTCAAAACCGGGCAAGCCATTAGCATCGGTCAATCGTTTTATAAGCATAGCATCTCCTCCAAATCTTTGCCGCATAAATCAAGTACATAGTTTGAAATAAGCTTAGATGTTAGCATTATATCCTTCATTTTCATTACCTCAACAGAGGTATGCATATATTTAAGGGGGAACGAAATTACCCCTGATGCTGTACCTGCTCCAGCGATTTGCATAGTCATAGCATCTGTACCTGAAGGGCCGGGCAGCACCTCTTTTTGAAACGGTATGTAGTGGTCTTTTGCTGTTTTTACAAGGCTTTCAAATACCCTTGGATGAATATTTATACCTCTTGAAATAACAGGACCGCCCCCCATTTTCTTGCCTTTAGGTTCAGCCACATCCGGTGTAAGCCCATGGCATACGTCAAGAGCGATTGCTATATCAGGCTTAAGCTCATAAACCGCTGTAAGCGCACCTTTTGCACCTATCTCCTCCTGAGTCGAAGCCACATAATAAACATCTATGTCACAATCTGTTTTATGTAAATCCTTCATACATTGATAAAGTGCCGCAATCCCTGCACGGTCATCAAGGGCTTTGCCTGCTATAGATTCATTGCGAAGTTCAACAACTTCCCGCTTTAGCGTAATAACATCTCCAATTCTCACAAGCTCTTTCAGTTTTTCATCATCAAGTCCGGTATCAACTGCCATATCTTCTATTTTATGGGCTTTTTTGGCTTCTTCCGCCGTAGTAATATGAGGGGGCTTAACCCCTATGATACCGTAAACATCCTCTTTGCCATGTACATATACTTCCTGTGCCACTAAGGAACGCTGGTCGTAGCCTCCTATAGGGGTAAAGCGCAGAAACCCGCCCTTTTCATAACCTGAGACCATAAGCCCAATCTCATCCATATGAGCAGAAAAAAGCACACTAAACTTACCCTTGCCTTTTTTGTGACCAATTACATTGCCGAGAGTATCTGTCCATACTTCATCGCAAAACTCCCTAAATGCATCACTGACAAGACCGGCTGTTTGCTGGAACTCAAAACCGGCAACACCTGTGGAGTTACACAGGCTGATTAAGAACTCTTTTGTCGTGACCAAAAAAACACCTCCCTAAAAATTAATTAGTATAAGTATAGCACACCCTAAATAAATTTAATATATGGAAAATGAATTTAAAATCGCAATTTACTCCAGAAAGTCGAAATTTACAGGGAAAGGTGAAAGTACTGAAAACCAGATAGAAATGTGCAAGACTTATCTTAAGTCCAAATTCCTTGAAATTTACAGAGATGAAGGGCTTTATATTTACGAAGATGAGGGCTTTTCAGGCGCCCATATTAACCGTCCTGAGTTTATTAAGATGATGCAGGAGGCTAGGGTATATAAATTTCATACAATAATATGCTATCGGCTGGATCGTATAAGCCGAAATATTAGTGATTTCGCTAAATTGATAGATGAACTAAACTCCTTAGGGATTGCTTTTATCTCCATTAAAGAGCAGTTTGATACAGGTTCACCCCTGGGGCGTGCCATGATGTATATTGCCTCGGTGTTTTCCCAACTGGAGAGAGAGACCATAAGCGAGCGGATAAAAGATAATATGGATGAGCTGGCTAAAGACGGCAGATGGCTGGGGGGCGTTACCCCAACTGGGTATCAGTCGGTAAAAGTTATGGAAAATAATAAGTATAAGCAAATTTTAAAACTGATTCCCAAAGAAGGTGAAATTGTAAATCTTGTATTTGAAATATTTCAAAATAACCGCTCTCTCGTCAAAACTGCCGACTGCATAAATAAAAAAGGCTTTACTACAAAGAATAATAAGCCTTTTACATCTGTATCAATAAAGGGGATTTTGGAAAATCCGATATATATGAAAGCTGATATAGACGCTTACCACTTCCTAAATGAAATGGGGCTGCAAATATACGCGGATATAAGCAGCTTCAACGGAAAAAACGGCATAATGGCTTATAAGAAGACATTACAAAAGCCGGGAAAAGCTCATCAAAAACTGGAACCTGCCAAATGGATAATATCTGTCGGGCAGCACGAAGGTATTATTAAAGGAGAGAAGTGGGCAGAAATATATAACTTCTTAAACACCCCTATAGTTAAAAACGACTATGCCCTTTTATCAGGGGTAATTAAATGCGGCTTATGCGGCTCAAAATTTAACACCAAAAAACGCTCCGATAAGCCTGATTTTTATTACATATGTGTTAAAAAATGCGGTGTTAAAAATTTATCCGGTAAAAAAGCAGATGAAAAGGTATTAGAAAATCTAGTACCCTTTTTAAGTGTAGGCAGCCAAAGTATGGACATACACTCAAAAAGGGCACTAATTAGTAAATTTACCTTGTCGGTAATATGGGATGGAATATCTTTAAAAATGATTAAAGGGCACACACTAATCACAATCACTTTAAAACAATAGGTGCTTTTATTGCTGTAAGCTCTAAACTGACTTTTTTGGATAAGTCCTTATAATCCTTACTTCTCGCTTCAATAAAATTATGCCCGCCTATTAAAATATCCATATTTCTAAGAGCCATTTTTACACCGTTTGCCCTAGCCTCAGCTAGAACATAATAGCCAAGCCCCGGCTTATTAGGCAAATGTAAATCAACCTTTCCGAAGCGGCTTTTAATATCCCACTTGTAAATGTCTTGCCTGTCATACCTTGCATTTATAGCAATGGGGCTGTTATTAGCTTTAATATTCAAATTTTTCACATCAAGGCATGTTGTATTTAAAGAACCATTTGACACATTTATCTTTCCATTGAGTGCGGAAACATTAATCAAATGAGTGCTTTTTTGAATGGTTTCCACAAGTAAGTCAACCGCAAAAACATTCTTCAACTTATTCACTACATAAGAGCCTTTTAAAGAAAGAAAACCGGTAGAAACTCCCGTAACAAGTATTTTACCATGGTAACTTTTAAGCTGTATTTCCCTAAAAAGCCGTGGCGGCACATGAACTTCAACCCATACAGAGACAAAGTTATCTTCATCATAGTCAAGGAAATATTTACCTTCTATATCTGCTGTAAACTTTATATCTCCATCGCCTTTCTTAGGCTTATACATTACTTTTGCACAAACCATATCCCGCTCATAACCGGAAATAACAATATTGCCATATATGCTTGTAAGGTTTAGCTTACATCGCCCTTCACTCAACGGCAGCCTGAATATTTTTTCAATATAATCATTTTCCGGAGGCTGGCTAATAAATTCCGGCAATGGGGAAGCTTTTTTTCGCTCTCTTTTGTTTTTTTTACTTTGAAAACCCGTAAGCCTTTGTAAAAGGCTTAATTTCTTCTTTTCCAATTTAATCCACCTTTTTAGACTTGTTCTGAAATTACATTTCACTGTCTTTTCGGCTTGTTTTCTGACATACTTCGTCGGCACTTCCTAGCAGTCAATCTCCGAGAATGCGTCGTCAGTGCCTTCTCGGCTGACAAAAAAACCCTCGAAAAGCCAACGAAAGCCAATTTCAGAACAAGTCTATTGTTTTATATGTTTAAGGGCTGCCTCATCCCCAATAACTGTCACATCCCTATGCATTTGCAAAACAGATGCAGGCAGTTGAGGCATTATTGGACCATGGAGTGCTTTATACATTATATCCGCCTTACTTTCGCCGCTGGCTATAAGGACTATTTTTTTTGAGAGCATTATTTGCCCGATACCCATAGTATAAGCGGTTTTAGGGACTTTCTCCTCACTATCGAAATATCTTTTATTTGCTTCAATAGTAGCCTCCGCAAGCTGTGCATGATGGGAGGCGAACTTAAACTCGGCCGAAGGTTCATTAAAACCTATATGTCCATTAGTGCCTATACCTAAAAGCTGTACATCTATTGGGTTTTTGGCTATAATCTCATCGTAGAGTTTACATTCTTTTGCCGCGTCAGGCTCAAGACCGTTAGGGATGTTTACATTGCCGAAATTAATATTAACATGATTAAACAAATACTCACGCATATAATAATCATAACTTTGGTCGTTATCTTTAGAAAGTCCGCAATACTCATCAAGGTTTATTGTTACTACTTTGCCAAAATCCAAATCACCGTTTTTATGCTTTTCAATAAGCTTTTTATAAGTCCCTACGGGACTCCCCCCTGTGGCAAGCCCTAAACATGAATCAGGCTTTAAAACAATCTGTGCTGCCAGTATATTAGCCGCTATCTGGCTCATATGGTCGTAATCTTTTGCTCTATAAATTTTCATTTTAACCCTCCTTATTTTGTGATTTCTTTAAAAGCTTCTATAAATCCTTTCATCTGATCCATAGTGCCTATACTGACCCTGATATAATTATCCATAGTAAAATCACTTCCCGGGCGTACTAAATAGCCTTTTTCCTTTAGTGCCGCCACTGTTTCCATACAATTTTTCTTCATATCAGTCATTATAAAGCTTGTATTGGTCGGAATGTATGAATACCCTAGCTTATCAAGCTCACCGCAAAGGTATTTTATACATTTTGAATTGTTTTCTCTCACCATACTCACAAATTCATTGTCTAAAACCGCAGCGGCGGCGGCAGCCATAGCCTGAGCCGAAACATTAAATGCATTTTTAATACGAGACACCCAAGAAATTATCTCTTTATTTGCAATCATAAACCCAATCCTAAAGGATGCAAGCCCATATACTTTTGAGAATGTTTTAAGGATTATTAGATTATCAAATTCTTTAAGCTTTGCATAGGTGTTTGGAAAATTTTCACCCATGTAAAACTCAGCATAAGCTTCATCGAAAATAACCAAAACATCCTTTGGCACTTTTTTTAGAAACTCGTATTGCTCATCTTCACAAAATACCGTACCTGTAGGATTATTAGGATTAACTATTACTATGTACTTAGTTTTCTCAGTTATCGCATTTATAATTCCATCCAAATCAATACTATGATCCTCTTTCATAGGTACATAAACCATTTTCCCGCCCATAGAAACCGCCGAGGGGATATAGGAGGTAAATGAAACCGCCGGCGTAACAATCTCATCGCCCTGTGCGACAAAAGCCTTGCCAAGCATATAAATTATTTCATCCGTACCGTTTCCAAAAAGAATTTCATCTTTATCTACACCATATTTTTCGGAAATGGCAATACGCACATCAGTAGTATAGCCATCAGGGTAATTAGACGGACCATTCTCCATAGAGCGAATCAATGCATCTTTAACAAGGGGAGAACAGCCGTATGGATTCTCATTAGCCATAAGCCTATGAACTTTTCCGGGCGCATCCGCTACTTTAGGGGATATATTGGGCTTCAAATTACCTAACTCTTCTCTGTACTTATAAGTCATAAACTCCACTCCTACATTTATATTTGGTGGTACTGTTATTATTATTTTAACTTTATTTTTCCTGGGGGTCAATATTGCTATGTACAAAATAAAATCTTATGGTATAATATGAACATAAGTAAGAAACGCTGAACGGAGTGAAGCGTTTCTACCTACGGGTTCAATGAGACTTTTTCGAAGGAAAAGTCGAGTCAAAGCAGGCAGGCTCACGAGACTTTTTCGAAGGAAAAGTCGAGTCAAACATTTACATATGCTACAACTAGAAACCAACTAGGAGGTAATGTATGAAAGTTTATTCCGCTGATAATATTCGTAATGTAGTGGTTTTAGGCCACAGCGGGTGCGGCAAAACCACTCTTATGGAAGCGGCACTTAACGCAACGGCTGTAACCAGCCGTATGGGCAAAGTTGACGAAGGAAATACCGTATCAGACTATGAAGCCGAAGAAGTTCGCCGCAGAGTCTCAATCAACGCCTCTATGATACCTATTGAATGGGAAGGCGTTAAAATCAACTTTATTGACACTCCGGGTTTCTTCGATTTTACGGGGGAAGTGAGGCAGGCTCTTGCTGTTGCCGATTTGGCACTTATACTTGTTTCCGCTAAATCCGGCGTTGAAGTTGGCACTGAAAAGGCATGGGAGTTAGCTACTGAAGCCAATATTCCAAAAATGATTTTCCTAAATAATATGGATGATGAAAATGCCAATTTTGACGGCGTTGTTGAAAGTATGAAAGAAATGTTTGGCAAAAGCATCGCTCCTATCCAAATTCCGATTAAAGAAGGCAATAAATTCACCGGCTATATTAACGCCATTACGAAAGAAGGGCGTAAATTTGTAGGTGCAAAATATGAATCAGGTTCTGTTCCGGCAGGCATGGAAGATGAAATAGAAACTATGCATTTAATGCTGTCCGAAGCCGTTGCCGAAACAGACGATGAGCTTATGGAAAAATTCTTCGACGACCAGCCTTTTACCGCTGATGAAATAGAAAAAGGTATTAAAGCCGGCTTGCTTGACGGTAGTGTTACTCCTGTTTTCTGCGGCTCTGCCACTCAAAACTTAGGTGTTTGGGTACTTCTTGAAGGTATTGGCACTTTCGCCCACTCTCCTGTTGAATTTTCTCCTGAGAAAAAAGGCATTAACCCTAAAAATGATGAGGAAATGGTAAGAAAAGCTTCTGAATCTGAACCATTTTCAGCATTTGTATTTAAAACCATTGCTGACCCTTATGTTGGACGGCTCAGCTTAATTAAAGTTATGTCCGGTTCTCTTAAAAAAGATATGCAAATGTATAACCCAAGGAAAGATTCTACCGAAAAATGCGGTCAAATATTTGTTATGCGCGGCAAAGAGCAATTGCCTGTGGACGAGCTTAAGGTAGGCGATATTGGTGCTTTGGCGAAGCTTTCAAACTCCGAATCCTTTGACACTCTCTGCACTAAAGACGCACCGATACAATACCCTGCTGTTAAACTTCCCCCTTCTCTTATGTCAATGTCTGTTGCGCCTAAAAACAAAGGGGATGAGGATAAGATTTCTCAGGCTTTCTCCAAACTTTTGGATGAGGATAAAACATTAAAATTTAAGATAGACACCGAAACCAAGCAATCGGTGGTTTACGGCATAGGCGACAGCCATCTTGACGTTTTGGTTCAAAAGCTTAAAAACAAATACAAACTTGAAATTGAACTTACGGAGCCTATCGTTCCTTTCAGGGAAATGATTAAAGGCAAAGTTAAAGTTCAGGGCAAGTACAAAAAACAATCCGGCGGCAGCGGTCAATACGGTGATGTTCACATAGAGTTTGAGCCTTCCGGCGACTCAGCAGGTGATTATATATTTGAAGAAAAAATCTTCGGCGGCTCTGTACCTAGACAATACTTCCCTGCCGTTGAAAAAGGCATACAAGAAAATGTTAAAGCAGGTCCTCTCGCAGGCTATCCTGTTGTCGGGCTTAAAGCCACTTTAGTCGATGGCAGCTACCACGCCGTTGACTCTTCGGAGCTTGCATTTAAAATGGCTACCTCTCTCGCTTTTAAAGACGGCTTTATGAAAGCCAAGCCTACTCTTCTTGAGCCTATTGTTAAGGCAACAGTTACTGTACCTGATGATTATACAGGAGACGTTATGGGGGATATGAACAAGCGCCGCGGACGTATCCTTGGTATGGATAAGGTGGGATCTAAGCAGGTTATAGCGGCGGAGGTTCCTCTTGCTGAAATGTTTAAATATCCAACTGACCTTCGCTCAATGACCCAAGGTCGCGGCGAATTTACAATGGAATTTGAGCGTTATGACGAGGCACCAAAAGATGTACAGGATAAAGTTGTAGCTTACAGAAAAGCTGAACTTGAGAAGAGAAATAGTTAAATTACTTATGGGCTGCCGATTTAGGCAGCCTGTTTTATAGTTTGAGGTGGCTTAAAATGATAGTAATTGCATATATAAATGATATAGTAAAAGATACCTATGACGCTCTATGCGCCTCTGATATTAATACTTATCTGTGCAAAAATATGTCCGTAGCAATAAAACCTAATTTAGTCGTGGCGCGCCCGGCGTCCGACGGTGCGACTACCCACCCTGAGGTTGTCGAGGGAATAATCCGCTATCTTAAGGACTTTGGAGTAGCAGACATAAAAATCATTGAAAGTTCTTGGGTTGGAGAAACTACGAAGAGAGCCTTTAAAGCTTGCGGATATGAGGATTTATCTCATAAATATGACGTTCCCCTTGTTGATTTGAAAGCTGACCAAGTAACTACCCTAACCCACGGTGAGTATAAAATTAATGTTTGCAATGAGGCACTCAAGACAGATTTTTTAATAAACGTCCCCGTGTTAAAGGCCCATTGCCAAACCCGGCTGACTTGTAATATGAAAAACTTAAAAGGCTGTATACCTGATAATGAAAAGAGGAATTTTCATTCAATGGGGCTGCACAAGCCTATTGCGGCACTTAATGCCCTAATAAAAACCGGCTACTGTGTAGTTGATGGCATCTGCGGCGATTTAACCTTTGAAGAAGGCGGTAATCCTGTCCGGTCAAACAGGATTATACTGGGGCAAAACCCTGTTTTGCTAGATTCATTTTGTACCGAGCTTATAGGCTATACACCTGATGAAATAGGCTATTTATCTCATGGCAAAAAACTGGGGCTGGGTAGCTTTTACTCACCCAAAACCAAAGTTTTAGAGCTAAATCCAGATAAAAAACCGGCTGTAAAGGCAAAAACCAGTCTCGCAGCCGATAGATATAAACATTTGATTAGAGAAGATGCTCCTTGCTCAGCTTGTTACTCCTCCCTAATTTATGCCCTTCATAGATTAGGAGGCAAAGCCCCGGTCAATATCCATATAGGGCAAGGATTTAAGGGCAAAAGCGTAGACGGCGTTGGTATAGGCAATTGCACACAGGGTTTTTCAAAGTATGTACCCGGCTGCCCCCCTAAGGCGACAGATATAATGGAGTTTCTGCGCCTATAACCTTTTCCTCAGCATATCAAAATTCCCTACAGATTTTATTGTCTCAATATAAACAATTTGCTGGGGATGGGGCGCGCTTTCTATTTCGCCCATCTTTTCATCATATATTTTCTCTATTAATTGGGTGAAAACATCGCCGTTTGTCCTCATAATTTCAATTTCATCACCGATAGAGAATTTATTGCGCTGCTCTATTTTCGCTAAGTTATTTTCTTCGTCATAACTCTTAACAATCCCTACAAAATCATAATTTTTAACATAAGAGCTGTTTGTATAAACTTGGTCGCCACTGGTAGTTTTGCCAAAGTAAAAACCTGTTGTGAAATCCCTATGGCTTGCTTTTTTAAGTTCCGAAAGATAATAAGGTATTTTAGCTGTATATAGCTCGCTGTCTTTCAAAAAATCATCAAGAGCTTGCCTATAAACCCCCGTTACCAAAGCAACATAGTAAGCCGATTTCATACGCCCTTCTATTTTAAGGCTTTCAACTCCCGCTTCAATCAACTCCGGTAAATATGGCACCATGCACAAGTCCTTAGAGTTGAAAATATAAGTACCTCTTTCATCCTCGAATACAGGCAGGTACTCGCCACGGCGGTTTTCTTCCATCAAATTATATTTCCAGCGGCAAGGATGAGTACATTCGCCCCGGTTTGCGTCTTTTCCTGTCATATAGTTGCTTAATAAGCATCTGCCCGAATAAGATATACACATAGAACCATGGACAAAGCTCTCCAGTTCAAATGAAGTATCAATGGTCTTTATGCTGTCGTGGATTTCCTTAATTTCTATAATAGACAGCTCTCTCGCAAGGACTATCCTCTTTGCTCCTTGATTTTGCCAAAACTCCACCGAATGCTTGTTTGTAACATTGGCTTGGGTACTTATATGAATGTCCATTTCAGGCAAAACCTTGTGAGCAATTGAAAAAATCCCAGGGTCAGAGACAATCAAAGCATCCACCCCAATTTTACCAAGCTCTAAAAGATACTCTTCAATACCTTCAAAATCATCATTATGGGCAAAAATATTTGCCGTAATATAAATTTTAGCCTTGTGGGAATGGGCATAAAAAACGGCTTCGGCAATTTCACCGAAGTCAAAATTTTTAGCCTTAGCGCGAAGCCCTAAAGATTTCCCCCCCATATATATCGCATCGGCACCGTAATTTATTGCCGCATGAAGCTTCTCCAAATCCCCTGCAGGAGCTAAGAGTTCGATTTTTTTATTCATCATATTCAATTTCAAATCCTTTTGTGTTTATAGATATATCGTCCTTAAGTTTAGTACACATTGCAAGTCCGCTGCCTACAGTAAGCAAAGCCGTTTCAAGCCCATCAGTACGGGTTAGGGCATATACAAATTTCCGCATACGCTTATGGGTTGTACGTTGTCGGCGGGGCACTTGGGAGCGTTCCATAGCCAAATAACCATCCTTTAATATATCATCAGCTAAAAGGATACCGCCTACATTGAGCATTTTAATACAGTCCGGCAGAAAGTTTATATACTGTCCCTTTGCTGCGTCCATAAATATAAAGTCAAATTTTCTATCATCGACTGTAAGAGATTTAAGCATATCTTTAGCATCCCCTTCTAAAAGGGTGATTTTATCCCTCCAGCCGTAATGCTCTATATTCTCCCGTGCTTTTTTAATCATAATATCATAACGCTCTATGGTTGTAATATGCCCGCCTTTAGCTAAAAACCCTGACATAAGACCAGCCGAGAAACCAATACAGCAGCCAATTTCCAATACATCCTTTGGTCTTAATGCCGCAAGCAGCGTTGATATAAATTTTGCGGTTTGGGGTCTGGTTATAGGCAGCCCTCTCTGATATGCATACTCCTGCAGCTCCCCTGCTTCACCATCAAATCTCTTTGTTACATTATCAATATACTTTTTTATATTAGGCTCAAGTATCTCCAAGATTAACCTCTTATCCAGGGTGTGTTAACACTAATCTAAATATCTTGCCCTTGCCGCTAAAAAGTCCGCATAATTATTAGCAAAGTAATGCTCACCTGTATTTTCATCCATAAGTACAAAAAAGAGAAGATCCCCTTCCGATGGGCGAAGGGCGGCTCTAATACACGCAACCCCAGGGTTTGCAATAGGTCCTATAGGCAAACCACCGTGCATATATGTGTTATAGTCTGATACTGTCAGTAAATCTACATATAAAAGCCTGCGCCGACTTTCCCCAAGGGCATAAAGTACAGTCGAACACATTTCAAGCCTTTGCCCTATAGCCAGGCGGTTATGGATTACCTGAGATGCAAGCTCCCTCTCGCGAGGAACGCGGATTTCACGCTCTATTATTGAGGCTATAATGATTACCTCGTCCATAGTCAGCCCTTTTTCATAGGCTTCAGCGGCATATATACTATAAATTTCTTGGAAACGGCTAAGCATTTGATGGATTATAGCCTCAGCCGTGGCATTTTCAGGTATAAAATAAGTATCAGGGAACAAGTACCCTTCCAGCCTGTTATACCTTTCAGACACATCAGGAAGATATCTGAGGAAAGGGAAATTAAATACAGATTCATTTGAAGCTCTTACAAATTCCTCTGCTAAAACAAGACCCCTATATTCCAAATAAGCGGCAATATCATCCACTGTAGCACCTTCAGGTATTGTAACAATTATATTTTCAGCTATTATATGCCGCTCAAGAAAAGCGAATATCAGCTGATTATAACTCATATCCGTACTGACTGTAACCTGATTTTCATCAAAAATCTGACGATTGCCTTTTAAAATAGATTCAAGCCTGAAAAACAAAGCCGACCTAATTATACCCTCATCCTCCAGAAGCGCAGCAATATCTGATATCGTAGAGTCTTGCGGCACAGATAAAGTTATAACTCTATCTGGCAGCTCCCCTGTTAAATCATCTGCCAAATCTCTCCCCATATTAAAAAAGAAATCTGTAAAATTCATAATAAAATATACTAAAAGCAATATCATAGTTAAACTAATAGCTGTATTTATAACAAAAGAAAGTGCCCGCTTAATAGTCATAAAATCACCTCTCTAAACTACAGTATACTACTAAAAGCACGATATTTCAATAATTTATATAAAAAAAGTCAGGGCAAACCCATGAAGGGTTTGCCCTGCGCCGAAATCAGGATTTCGGCGAGGAACTTAAGGTAAGTTTGCAAAATGCCTACGAAACTTTGCAAACTTTTGCGATTTGACGGAAATAAATTCCGTCAAATCGATTAAAATCTGCGATGCAAATTACAAATCTCAGTAATTATTTTTTCATGGGTTTGCCCTGTAAAAAAAGCGAGCTTATAGTCAATTTGACTATATATGTTATAATTACTATAAAAATAGGAGAGATAAATATGGAATTGCAAAAAATAGAAGGTGATTTTTCTGTATGTAAAGTATCAAGTATTGAACAAATAGACTTCTCAAGGGAATTGTTATTTGTTGCAAAAACCACCGATGAAATTTCCCTCGTTTGTAAATCCGCTTATATTCCTGCAAATACAATAGAAGTTGAAAGCGGCTGGAAAGCAATCCGAGTATCAGGGATATTAGATTTTGGGTTAATTGGAGTAGTGGCAAAGATTTCAAATATATTAGCAGATGCGGGAATCAGCATATTCGTTATATCAACACATACGATACAGACTATATTCTTATGAAAGCTGAAAATTTTAATAAAGGTCTTGGGGAGCTTACTGCCAATGGTTATACTGTAAAAAACAAACTAGCCAGCTCTATATCCGAATAATGAGGATTTTGAGTTGGCTAGCCTATATGCGCCCCTAATGATGAGAGGAAATGAAATAATTGAAATAATCGGTTATTAGGGTTTTAGCATAAAACTTGCCGCTTTTAAAATTGTACTACTCTTCTGTGTCTTGATCTTTTTTATGCAAACATTTTTTAATAGGCAAAGCATTCAACTTTGCATACAGCACCATCTCAAATCTTGTTGCTGCATCAATAAACTGAATAAGGGAGCGATTTGCTTCCATAAGCTCCTCATAAGTGACACCATCACGACGGATAATATCCCGCAGTTTGCTTGCCTCGGCTTTCAAAATGCAGGCAAGTGCCGTTTCTTGCTTTGCTATTGACATAATAACACTTGGAATTACTTTGCAAATATCAGGATCCGGCGGGTCTGGTGGATCCGCGTCACGATTTGTGATTATATTAACCCCATTTAGATAGCCTAATTTATCCCAATCCTTATATCCTGTTCCTTCAAGGGCTCTTCTAAGGTTGAATAATTCATCCATATCGGTATCGCGTACTGTAAAATTCATTGGAGCCAAAGCCTCATATTTACCCGAAGTATCTTCTTCACTTAGAGTATATTCTCCTGCACGCAAAGTAAACGATGCCGTGCCATTTATGGTAGTATATGCTCGTCGTATATGGGGCGGCAAAATATTTGTCTGGGTTAAAGTAAACTCTATATTGGCAAGGGGCAGCCCATTTTCATTTAACTTTTTAATTCTAACTTCCGTTGTATTACCGCTGCCACCGCTGCCATCTTCAAGTTTTATCCATAAATCAATGCTAAAGGCAGTTCGGATTTCATCACTAAACTTAAATGACGCGGAATTGTTATAATGAAAACCATCATGATTAAATACTGCTTCTATGGCCTTTGTATCGTAATATACTAAATAAGCATAAGGGAGGTTTTTTGCAGGAATGTCTTCAAAAACCGTGCTGTTGTCAAATCCGATTAAATTTACAGTTTGTGCTGTACTACTATTAAAATGCATATTGCCCAGCAACAATTTAAAATAAGGGATTTGATTTGTGTCATCCGGGTCAGGTGTTCCAGGTGCCTCTCCATTGTTTACATGAGCGAAGGACAGTATATCATCTGCCGTATACTTGTCTAAAAATTGTCCCTCTAAATGCATTTGCTCCAAAAACTCATTAATAGTAAGCCCTCTATAGCCTTCGAAAATAAGCTCGTTTAGGTATCTGTCTATTGGTTCGTTTGGGTCATATTTTAGGAAATTACTATCTGCCAATACCCTAAAAGCGTCTTTTCCCCACCAGGATGTGTTTACTTCTCTGCCCATCACACGTATAATACGCAAGGAGTCTTTTACATACTCATGTGAACTGCAAATTTTACCATCAAATGGACCCATAACCAAATAATCCTCAAGGACACAGTCTTCATTATGGAAAGGGGCATCTATGGGGTATCCTAACTGCTTGGCATAAGGCATAAGGTATGATTCATCATTACTTTGATATCTTTCTCCTCTAGGATTGCTGTTAGAATATTCCAGGGAATCGTCGGTTGTATAGTACGAATCGCCGCCTGTTCCCCGCAAATCACGCCATGTTAAATTTTGATATCCTACTTGCAAATTCCAGCGAATAGGTTCAAAATTCAGATAATCATTAAACTCAACCTCCGGTAAATCGCCTAAATTCCCGCTGTAAGCCCCATACCTTCCGGATTTTCCGATGATTGGACCGGGTGTATCCAACCGCTCCGGCAAAGGTCCGCCGCCAATTTCAACATTGATATTTTTATGAATGGTAACACCATTTATAACTATAGTCATAAGGGTGGCAATTGGCTCCTGCACCCATCTTTTATATAAGACATATACCGAAGTCTCCAGCCAGCCTTTGATATTGTCCGGCATTTCTCCTTTGAAATAGTTATAATACCCCTGGTCAAACTCTACTTCCAAATAATAATTACCATTTTGGTCATTGCGATATGTTCGTGTACCTACCACGCCAATGTCGCCATCGCCATGTATGTTAATGACATTTCTACCAAAACCGATTATGCCAAATACTTCATTTACAGAATTGTCAAGCTCAATTACAATTTTATCCCCAGCAAAAATCCCTAAAGGACTGCCTTTGTATTCAACTAATATTTTCACCATCATCATATTGTGTATAGTATCTATGGACTGCCCATTAACTGTCAGTTGAAAGTTTGTTACTTCTACAAATTGTCCTGCCATTATTCTCCCTTTCTTTCATAAACAGCCGCTTCATGGCTGGATGTTAACTTTACAATAGCTTTTTTTATTTCAATACTTTTTTCGCTAAGTAATCTAAAAGATATTCGGCTATCTTGCTGTCTGACGGACTTAAAATAAAGTACATCACGTATTTCTATCTTCTGAGTATTTTCGCCAAAACTGTATTTTTTGCTAAAAAGTGTAATTCCGCCTGCCTCTTGTTTTAACTCAATAGCAACAGGTTCTTTGCACAGGTTACGCAAATTAAAATCAATTTCCGCTCTAAAACCTTTATCTGCCGGCAAGACAATAAAATAATCGCAATGCCTCTTCTCTGTTCTAAGACAGCAAAAATTGTTGTTTTCAAAACAAAAATCTTCACGTAAATTAAGTGTTTTTCCCCCAGACCAGCAATATTTTATACATGCCGAAAAAACAGCAAAACATTTATGACATGGCTTTGGGCATGGACAGGGCGGGCATGGTGGACAAGGCGGGCATGGCGGTTTTGGCAAATGCCCTAATGCCAGCCGCAATTTGTTTTTCAAAACAATTTGCATATCCACTATATGTCCGATAACATCGTCCACACTCTGGTTAAGTTTTAGCAGCAACATCATATTCTCGTCACAAGGCTTGATTTTTTCAATGGCATAACGCAATTTCTCGCTCTCTGCCTCCATTATGCTTGCTAATGCGGTCTCTTCCTTAGCTATAGAGGCTATTATAGCGGTAATCGCTTCTTCCTTTGTTATATTTAATTCGTGCTTACTAAATGATGACAAAGACATTTTAGCCACCTCCTGTTTTATAATATGCACAAGCTATAAAGCGTGTTCCAAGCTGCTTATTCACCTTTTCAATAGGCTTGGCATACAATAAAACAAAATAAAACAATAAGGAGAACATATTATGCCTACTGATAACATAAATGAAATTGAAGAATGTACGGATAATTTATTCGACCATACCTTCGAACAATCTATTAATGAACTGATTTACTCTATAGCTTTAGAAGAAAAAGCAATTGCTCATTTAATTTGTGCAGAAGCAGAAAAAGTGAAAGCCGCCCTTAAAATCCCAAACATAACAATAAAAGAACTATTGTGCATTAACAATTCCGTAGAAAGTACATTAGAAAGTATAACAAGATTGGAGAGCTTTCTACTTGCGAAACTAAAAGCAACTCTGATAGATAAAACTGATTGCTAAGTAAAACAGCCTCTCCTGTGCAAGGAGAGGCTAAGGCTGAAGACAAAGTCTTCAGCCGGGCAAAGCCCGGCTTGCGGACACAACGCCTTCGGCGCAGTAGAGTCAGCGACGCTTAAAAACATTTAACAGGTTTTTTCTATAATCTAAGCCTCTCCTATACAAGGAGAGGCTGTTTTTTATCAGGACTATAGTTTTGCAGCTACTCTATAGATATTGAAGTAATCAACACTTATAATATCTCAATCTTGTATAATGAAAACATAGGGTTCATCATACTTTCCTTTCGTTTAGATTTGTATTGACAGCCCTATACTATCAGCAGATGCTGTGGAGCGGTTTCTCATTCTACGGCGGCCAAGAGCCGAC
>WRBA01000018.1 GCA_009779915.1 Defluviitaleaceae bacterium
AAGGCCGGGAGGAACAAAATAATTAATTAAATTAAAAAAAATCTGAATACCCCCCCCCCCCCCGAAACTCCAGGTGAATCAAATAACAACAACTACGATTATGTAAATGATGAGGACTGCGACGACGAAGATTGTGAGTGCGACGACGCTGATGATGACATAATCGACCATGAAGAAGCATGTGAATGCGATGAATACTGTGATTATGATGAATACTGTGATTGTATTACTGCTCTTATAGTTGCAAGCAGTGCGCTTATAATCCTTCAAGAAGCGGTTTCCGTTGCTCAACAAATTGAAGATGCACTCGCAGAGCATGGTTCAGTTGACCTAACTGATTTAGGTCTGTACGGCGATGTTCACTTAGACAGAACAATTGTAATTCCCCCAAATCAAGGTTATGTACTTATTACTGCAACCAGCGATGTAGTATTATTCAGCCCTATGAATCCCGAGTCTCCGGGTCAGACTGTCAGCCCCAATAGGCACATTTTTGCCGGACTAGGCCACAATGTAACTATTTCCGGCAGCATCACACTTGATGGCAACAGCACAGGCGGCGGTGTTTTTGTAGGAAGAGGAGGGGACGAAAGAGTATTGCCCGGCGGAGCATTTAGCAGCGGCGAAGTAGGGCGTAATAACGGTATTACATTTAGAAACATCGTTGCTCCTCAGCACGGCGAATTAATTCAAGCAGGACATCCTGCTTTTCAAGGAACAAGAATCTGGGTTAGTGCGGCACTTAGCCACGGCTCGGCAGTTCTTAGGCCAAACACACAGATGCAAAATGTCGGCGGTGTTGGCCTTGCCACTTCAGCCCAGTGGGTTATAGGATATAACTATCGTATTCCACCCGTCCTAGTTCCTTCAAGTTGGGAAGTTGTTACCTTGTTAGGATTCGGTAATCCTATGCCGAATTGGCTTAGAAGCCATCCCGGCGCTATGCTTTTCGGCGGAAATGCACTTGAACTTCACGGGATGCTACCTCCGCCAACACAACCTCTTCCACCTCCAACCCCCACTCCTCACAATGTATACATCCTACATTTCTGGGATATATCCCAACAAGAACTTTACGAAAAAAGTTCAGACCAACTTAACCCGCCAGCATCAGGAACAGGCCGAAACGGCGACCGTTATATCTACCAGCGCATGTCAGGGCAACGAGTGACTTCAGATGCAGGTCAGGTAAGAACGGAATTTATTCCGACTGATTTTGTACCGGAAGGAAGACAAAACCTTACAGCTGTTAAATATGAAATTCAGCCCGGATATCCAGAACTCGGCGCCTATGAAACAGCTTGGCCCGGAGAAGGATACATCAATATTAATGAAGGCCCAATAGGCTGGGGTTTTACAATGCCGGCCCGTAATGTGGTTATTCATGTGTATTGGCAAACAGATGAGGTAGACGAGACCTTTGTTCCTGTCGAACCAATCAGAATCCCCGTCTTTGTGGACCATTTTGAGATTGAGCATGATGATATCACAGACCGTATCCGTCAAATTAATATAAGGCAATATAGAGTAGGGTTCTTGATTAGAAACATTGAACAAAAGTACATTAACGGCATACCGCAAGATGTTTTTAATGTGGTATCGGAAGTACTTGATGTTTCTATTGATGCGCCGTATAATTTCTATTCTCCTGATTATGACGATAATTTCATTACTGCTTATGGACCATTGGAATTTGCCCAATGGGAAGCGGCTGTTCGCTTCTATGGTTTAGGCGATGCTGTTGGTTATGAGTTTAACCACGCTTTAACCGAAGCAGGAAACGGTCTGGAATTTAGTACGTTTCCGACTGGTGTTGACTATATTGTTATTGATGCATTGTGGTCTATCTACCTAGATGAAACCACCATTCCCGATAAAATTGAAATCCCTGTATACGTAGACCATTTTGAAGTTTCTTACGGAACTACAAATCGTCTGCGTGACGGTGACACAATTAACATTGGAAGATGGCATGTCGGAGATTTAACCAGAACCAGTGTCCAAACATTAATTAACGGTATACCATCCGGGGAACCCGAAGTGACATATGTGCTTGATGTTTCTATTGATGCGCAATATAATTTTGATTCTGGTTATGCTGATAATTTCATTACTTCTTATGGAGCACTCTTGTTTGCTCAATGGGAAGCGGCTGTTCGCTTCTATGGTGCAGGTGATGCTGTTGGTTATGAGTTTGACTATTCCCTAACCGAAGCAGGAAACAGTGTAGAATTTGGTGCATTTCCAACCGGTGTTGACTATATTGTTATTGATGCATTGTGGTCTATAGAGTTGGAAGAAACCTTTGTTCCTATTGAGCCAATAATAATCCCCGTTTTTGTGGATCATTTTGAGGTTGAGTATGATGATATCACAGACCGTATCCGTCAAATTAATGAAGACAGATATAGCGTAGGAAACTTGATTAGAAACATTGAACAGAAACATATTAACGGCATACCGCAAAATTATTTTAATGTGGTATCAGAAGTGCTTTATGTTGCTGTCAATGCATTGAACAATTTCCATGAAGCCTACGAATATAGGTTTGAAACTGTTGAATTTGTTCAATGGGAGCCAACAACAGCTATTCGTTTCTATGACGAAAATAATGAGTCTGTTATTCCCTATCCCATTACTTCTGTTGCCTTTAGCAATAATACTTTGACTACAGCAGGACACAATGTGGTATTTGGTGCATTTCCAACCAATGTTGACCATATTGTTATTGATGCATTATGGTCTGTAGAGCCTGTTGTTACATTAACACCATCACCAATCCGTATATATGTGGACCATTTCCAGATTGATGCCAATTACAATCGCATCCCTGTAGATTCACGTATAAGCGGAGGTTTTTTTGCGCTCGGAACATTAAATTATCCTGTTAACTTTATGCCCGTCAATGCAGCAAATAACAGACGTGCTGTTGATTTAACAAATTTTACCGCGCGCAACGTCAGCTTTGTACAATGGGATTCTTCTATTGTCCGTTTCTTTGATGAAAGTGGTAATGCTTTAGGCTCTGCTGCCGGTGCTGTATCCCTTGCTTCACAAAGCGCATTTGTCGTTATAAACTTTGGTTTGTTGCCTGAGGGAACAGATTATATTGTTATTGATGCTCTTTGGAGATTTACACCATCTACAATAACCGAGCCGCCAACGAATCCACCTACTATTCCTACGGATCCGGCTGAACCTGCCGAACCTACAATTCCAACTAATCCTCTAGTTCCTGCGGATCCCGGGCCTGCACCTGTAACATTTGCTCCGGGACTTCCTTCACCCTCTGCGCCGGCCCCATTTGCATTGTCTGAAGAGGTAAATTCGGAAGAAGACGAGCCGGCTCCGCCATTATTTGCTCCTATAATCCCGAATTTCCCGCAAGCGGAAGATGAGGATGACGAGCCAGGCCCACCACTTCAGGCTCCGCCGCCTCCAAATCCACAAACAGGAGATGACCAAAGTTTTATAGGATTTATAGCTTCTGCTTCGGGTCTTGGCCTCTCCATGGCTGCATTGTTCTTTGCTCTTATTACAAAGAGAAAAAAGTAACAAAGCAGTTTGTCAATAACGAATTGGTTAGTTGGTCAGTATCTTTAATTAACGAGATAAGTACGCAAAACAAAAAGACAGGGTAAGCATTCGCCCTGTCGGTAGAGGATGGGGCAATAAAGCCCCATCCTCTATTTCTATATACATATATCTACATGAGTATATCTGTATACGAATATACTCATGTAGATATATGTATATCATTAAAAAAGCACTTCCCAGTTAGGGAAGTGCTTTTAGATTTAATTTTAGGATATGGTCTGTGTGACAACAGGAATGCCGTCTGCAGTTATAGATATATGAACGCCATCTCCTGTAGTTGCAACTGTTATGCTGTATACACGCCCGCCCGCATCCAGCAGCTCACCCAGAAGAGATGTAGGCAAAATCAAGCTGTTGGTATTTGAATTAATAGCTAAATCAGATGCATTTGCAACCAGCATTGCCAGTGTTTCAGCATATATCGTAAAGGCAGCATCATTAGCAATGGTCAGTGTAGGTATATTGGCCCCCAAAGCAATTTGATTTTGAATTCTGGCATGATTTTGAGGTGCAACGCTGCCCGCAAATTGAGGCATAGCAGCAGTCCCTGATATACCGGCCATAGAGCCGATAATCCTTGGACCCAAGGCTCCGCCGGAACTCTCAAGATTAATTTCTACTTCCATAACATCGCCTCTATTGCTATGAACAATAATTTCTACACCCGTTGCTACATTTCTTCCTCCGGGATTACCTGAGCCGCTGTGGAAGTGACTATTGGGATTTGTGTCTGCGCCAAAAGTGTTGAATTGTCCGGCAGAGAAGAAGTGGTCTTGCTTTGCTCCCCATTGTACAATAGATGCCGCCAAAAGATTACTGCCGTCCGCCTCACGTACATCTACCATCAGATGATGTGCATTGTTGTTGTTGCGTCTTGGAACACTAGGGTCTTCGCTCCACATGGCGTCATCCACATGGAAAATAATAATGCCTCCCGGAGTGTTAGGATTTGTAACCCACATGGAAAGTCCCGCATCCCATGTGCTGTCCATATGACGATTTTCTACCAGAAAGTATTGCGTGCTGCTTGCCGGGCTGGTTACCATTAACACATTGTGATTTCCGCTGTTAAAACTGTTTACATTCCCTCTCCATTGCCCTTCAGAAATGATTGTCGGCCTTATATATCCCAGCTGTATCAAAGACCAGGGGTCAAAAGCTGTGGGTCTATGCCCTGCCGCCACGTCTTGCGGGCCTCTGCCCCAGTTGCCGAATGCCATTACACTATATGGACCTATGCCTTCGGACTGTCCTGTTATATCATAAAGATCAGGAAGACCAAGAACATGACCCAGTTCATGCACGGCAGTTCCTATTCCCATAACATGTCCGCCGCGCTGTCTTTCGCCATAAGCCATATAACGCGGCCAGCCCGCTTGGCCTACATAAGAACCTCTGTACTGCCATGCATGAGCCCAGATATGTCCTCCGGGGTTATATCCGCCGTCGGCCGCTTCGCCGCCGGCAAAGATTGCAGCAACTTGAACACCGCCAAAATCGAAGTTTGTGTTTTCATATACAGCCGCCAAAACAGCGGATACAGTATCCCTTACAGTCTCATGCCCGGTAGGATTTGCCCAAGCCCTTACAGGGTGATTTGTGTGCACATGTGCGCGAACAACCCCGCTATGAGTTGAAGGAGTGATAGTAATGCTTAAACCGTTTGCATCAAATGTGCCGCCTGTGGTTACATTGCCTGCGGGAACAAATATATTCCTGCCTCCGGACATATCTCTAAAGTAGTTAGCAACGGAAATAGCTCCCGGCGCTGTGTTAAAGTATTTATTGTGGTAAAAGGCAGAATCTTCTACCATGGGCATATCGTCAAACTCTATCATCAGTACCAGCAGACGCTGATTTGTCTGTATGTGAGTGGCAGCATTAGCCGCCAAAACCATATTGGACGAAGCCATAGCCGGCATAGGCGGGCCAAAGGACGGTCCGGTTTGATTAAATGTTGTGGTTCTTACCGCAAAACTCGGCAAAACTCCGCCGCCTGTTCCGGGCGTAGGGGTAGGTGTGGGCTGCGGTCCTGTTCCGTCAGTAACTCCCGAGCCACCTGAACCGCCCGGGGGCTGCATTATATTAGGGAAATCGGGTATAGTGGGCGGCAGCAAAGGCTGTCCCGGTTGTATTGGCTGAATAGGTATATTTATTATGGGAGCAGGTGTTGCTACAGGAGATGCGGTTACAGCCGCTTCTCTGTGGTCTATTAACACTTCGCCGTTTAAAAACTCTATCATAGGATTTCCCGGATCAAATCTCCATCCGGCTTCAATTAATGGCAAAATAGAATCCCTTTGAATTCTTGCTGCGCCGGATACGCCTATATTTTGGCCCAAAGGCAGTATTTGCCCATTGTATACTTCTGCATATCGCCAATTACCGCTTGTTTCATCATATGCAGTAACAAAACCATCCGGAGTTTCCCACCAAGAAAAGAATTCATCTCCTCGGAAAAATAAGGTTATCTGGCTTCCGTCAGCTTGATAAAATGTAAAAGGGAAAGGATTTGCCGGAGCAGCATGTGTATGCAGCCCGCCCATAGATACAAGGAGGCCCACCACCATAGCAGCCGTTAAATATCTTAGAACCTTTTTCATAAATTTTAACCTCCTTAAAAATAGTTTACATCAATAGACTGTATTGTCATGTGATTATTTATCCTTTATATTATATAACTTTAAAAAACAATTGTCAAGTCTTTTCATTAGAAAAAACCAGATAATTAAAAAGGGTTTTAGTTAAAATATTTGTTTGTTTGTACTAGTTTGCAATTTATCTTTACTAAAAACTATAGCAACATCATCCTCATGATATATCATTCCTTTCCGTTCAGGAAGTGCACCATAAGGTACGGCTTTCTCGGGTGCGGCATTTTTGGCTGCACTAATAAATCTATTGAAATATTCTTTATTAAATTCCCTTCCGGAATGACCTATAAAAAATGTATCAAACTCTAACTTTAAGCTTCTCTCAAGCATAGCAATATATTCAGAAACAGATGTAGATTCCTCCAAAAACAGCCATAAATGGGGATTTGCGCCGTCACTTGTCAGCAATACTCTTTTTTCTTGTGCCAGAAGACCAACAGACCCTTGAGTATGTCCTTCCATTTTTACAACTTCAAGGCATAGCCCGCCCAAATCAAATACTTGTCCGATTTTCATGTCCTTCAAATTCCCTGCGCCTGAATGTATATAGGCATCATCATCGAAGTTCTCAGGCAAAGATATCCCTTTAGAGGCCGCACCATCCAAAGCCCTTTTTTTAGCTGTCCTGCCTGTGTGCCTTAAGCATAACTCTTTATCATCTTCATAAATCCAGGCCGATTCAAATTGATAAGACCCGTTTGCATGGTCAATATGCCCATGACTCAGCACCACTTCTAATGGCAGATTTGTAATGCTTCGAATGACAGGCGAAATTGGCGCAAAACCATATGCACTGTCATATAATAATGCTTTTTCTTCGCCTACAACCAAGTACATATACACATCCATAGGGTCATGTATTCCGTATAGCCAAGGATGGAGTTTTTCGATTGTATAATATTCCATAAAGGCCTCCCTGAAATTTGATTTACCTGACAATCTCTATAGTCTGCGCCAGCCTGCCAACAACAACATATCTGGTATCTATTTCTGCATTTGTGCAGGTAGACAAAACCAATATATTATCATCTGCGCTCGCCGTTATACCGACATTATGCACACTTCGGCGAATTATTTCATCTACTAATTCTCCAAATTCTTCTTGGCTTCCAAATTCCACTTGTATATAATAAAAATCAATGCGAGTGGAAAATACCGAAAATACTTCATAAATCATTACATTGTCATCTGTTATGATTTTTATATGCGGGTGAGCATCAAGAAAACTGCGGTCCATATAATATCTTAAATTATGAAACATAGTGCCATTGCGCATATTGTGTCCGTATATAACGGTATTAGGGTCGGAAAAATCTATATTGTTGCGATAATCCATAAATATAGCCCCATTTGCGTTAGAATTACCAAATGCGTCCACATAAAGGTATCGCGAGTTGTCCGGCCCTTGCACAACCACATTATTTATATTAGTGCCATCAATATAAATATACGCAACAATATCAGGATTGTTCATCATAGCCCTTGCTTCATCCAAAGGTGATGTTCCAAAGAACATAGGTTCTGTAGACTCTTCCCAATCCTCTGATTCGGTCTGCGGAACAGACAGGGCCACAATATCATTGATGCTTTGCATTTGGTCCGAAAACATATCCCGCATGGCATCAGAACTTTCTTGGGCAATCCGTCCGTCTCTCAACCACATGTAATAATCATAGGCATAATAGGCAAAGGCAGCCCCAAAGCCTACTATAGCAAAGATAGCTATATACAGAACAATATTGCTTTTCTTTTTAGATTTTTTTATTGATTTATTATTACTTTTCATTTAATATTCCTCCAAAAATTAATTTCTTCCATATCTCACTTCTTCGTATCTTTGCGTTAATTCATCAATATTTTCTTCCGGGCGAATCTTATCTGCAATCATTTCCGGCGTATAGGACTCTAAAATCCGAATCCCTGCCTTTATGTGGCCATTAACTTTCTTTATATATGCCTTTCGCAAGGGATGTTTTATCCCAGTGCCAAAACGGGGTAAAAATATCTTTAAATCACTTAAAACAAATTTTAGTTTGCCCAGGGTATCTTCCGGCATAAGCGATTTTTTGTCTTCACTTCGGTTTTTGATAGCAAAAGCTTTGTATAGTTTAACGATTATTGTAATCAAAGCAAATAATATAAGTAATACTAAAATCGTAATCACAATAAAAGATAGTATATTCCCTAATATTTGCCAAAACACACTTTGTTCTTGATAGTATATTTCCGGGATTTCTTCAACGACCTCCGCAACATCCTCCACCCCTTCTTCTATAAAAGTTATGTCAGGAAGAAAGAAAGAAAAAATGGTAACAATTGCGAAAGCAATCCACAGTAATATTTGTTGCACAACCGCCCAAAGCCCACTTAGCAAAAAAGGTACTGCAGTATTTACTGGGAAAAAGACAGAAAGTATAACAAAAAATCCGATAATGACCAAAAATACAGTTATTACAGTGTTGTTAGAATGCAGTATATTTCCTGTGGTCTGCTTGTATTCGACCTGTAATATTGCAAGACTAAATTCAATATTTTCCATATGCACAAAAAGAATTGTCAACATAAGAATCAAAGCCGCAGAAACCGCCAAAAGCACACTAACGCCAGGCACAACAGCGTCATATACATCTAAGAGCATAAATATTCCGGCAAGATATATTATTACCCATACTGCAGTGCTACCTTGAATAGGCCACTCTGCCTTCATTCTTGTAACTACCGAATACACTGCACAAATAACAGAAAAACTTACCATACTGACCATTTCAAGGCCACTTAAAAATATAATGGGAATTGCTATAAATAAAATATGCAGAAATAAAAATAAAGGTAAATTCCAAAGCTTTTTACGTAAGAAAAGCAGGAAAAAAAATGGAGCTATAAGCAGCAAATGTATCCACGGAACCTCTCCGTGCGTCATTATATAAAAAAAGGCAAAGAAATTGTATATTAAAATAAACGCCGTCATGTTTGACAGCAAATCCTTCAAAAGCTGCCTTTTCCCCATCCGTTTTTACCTCCATTCTTTTGATATATGTACATCGTACATGGTGTTTTACGGCAGATTTAAAATAAGTCGCTTACTTACAGCGCCTCCCATATCTTCACCTTTTCACTTTCTGCAACATCAACTTTCATGCCCTTTTGTACAGGCAAAACCACCGTGTATGCTATTCCTCTAGCTTCCATGTCTTCAACAGCCGAGACAAAATCACCTTGATGGTAACTGGAAATAATCAAATACACTACGCTCTCGTCCTGAATATTTTCAAGATAAGACGCAATGCTTTTTGCCCTAAGCGTTGTGTCTATGCGTGCCAAAGCTTGAAAAATAGAATATAGATGGGCCGTTGTACCTCCGCAATGTATACGTATGTTTTCCCCTGTAGACAGGTCCCTCCCATTAGTATTAAGACCTACTTTTACGTCTTCCGAAACGAATTTTGCAGCTACAGTGGCTGACAATCGTATGGCTTGCTCATAAAGTTCAAGATTAGGAAAGGAGCTGTAATACTCCAAATTAAGTATTATTTCCAAACGCTTTGAGGATGTCGGTGCATGTATATTGACCATGAGCTGCTGGGCAACCGCCGATGCTTTAAAGTTCACATCTTTAAGAGGGTCTGTAAATTGATATTCCCTAATTCCTTTGAATTCAAAAGGGTCAGGGTTTATTAAGCTATTGGAGAGTAATGCTGAGTCCAAGTTCCTAAATAATACATCTAGTTTATCATGTTCTTCAAGCAATTTTGGGAACACTGTCAGTTCAGAGAAGCACTGTATATCACGGCTAAAACGTTTGGTGTGCAAGAGGTTGCTACATATTAAATTTATATTGCGCAGACGGTAAAACCCTCGTCTGCCGCAAACAAAAGATATTCTTCGTCTTATGCTCTGATACATCATAACGCTGAATAAATCATTTTGATAATGCGCATCCGAATTTCCTGCAGCTCCTTCAAATTTTAAATTGCGGGATAACTGAAATTTAGCAAAAACCCAAGGCAATGGCAGAAACTTTCTGTTTGACAATTCTTCTTGAATAAAAAGCGTATCCCCTTCAAAAGCTTCCTTGGCAGAGAATTTTATATCTAAGGTCAGACCTTTATCCCACCATTTATAATATAAATAGTTTTGCAAAGCAACCAGCCCCAACACCACAAAACCCATGAATATTATAATCACGCAAATAACACCTCCTCAATGGATTATTTTTTTCTCCATTCTTCCACCGGCGCCGTTGTGTTATCTACAATCTCTTCAAGAACCGACCGCACCACATGCCCTCTGTTTCTCATTCCGCCTTTAAGCATTATTCTATGAGAAAAGACATATGGGGCAAGATATAGCACATCCTTGGGTGTCACAAAATCTTGTCCGTTTATTGCACACCAGGCCTGAGCCATTTTTGCCAAAGCCAGTACACCTCTTGTAGAAATCCCCAATATAACAGCTTCATGTGCCCTTGTACCTTGAGCAAGGTCAACTATATATTTATAAATATCTTCATGGATATAAACAGTTTTTATGTCTTTTTGAAGGTTCAGCAACAATTCTGTATTACATACCGGGCGCACTTCCTTCAACGGTTCTTCTGACACAAATCGTTTTAAAATATCAACAGATTCATCCCTTTCCGGATATCCAAGGCTTAGCTGCACCAAAAACCTGTCCAACTGAGCTTCCGGTAAAGGAAAAGTGCCCTGAGTTTCAACCGGGTTTTGAGTAGCTATTACAAAATATGGGGCAGGAAGTTCGTATGTAGTACCATCTACCGTTATCTGTCTTTCCTCCATCGATTCAAGCAGACCGGATTGAGTTCTGGGTGTAGCTCTGTTGATTTCATCCGCTAAAATAATATTACTGAACAAGCTACCTTCTCTAAAGGTAAAATCACCGGTTTTAGGGCTGAAAAAATTTATCCCTGTAAGTTCACTCGGCAATAGGTCGGGGGTAAATTGAACTCTTGAAAAGGCACAGTCAAAAGATTTAGCAAGGGCTTTGGCCATAACGGTTTTACCCGTTCCGGGAACATCTTCAAGCAGCACATGTCCCCCGGCCAAAAAAGCGGAAATCACAAGACGCACTTCTGCGGTTTTTCCTAAAATAACCGTTTCTACATTTTTCACAATGACATTTGCAACTTCACTTACTCTGGTAGTATCCATAATGCCCTCCGACAATATTGTTTTTCTAAGTCATCTCCCATCAGTATATACCATCCATAGGCTTCATGCAACCTAAATCTTTAAGGATTAGAGCAGTTTTCTTCATCAGTTTCATCCTGCATTTCTATAACTTGAGATTTCCCTTTTTCCAAGAATTCCGCAAGGGATATAGGGTCAACATAACTTTCATTTTTCTCAATATTAAATTTTAATTGAATAATTTTTCCGCCCTGCCCTTTTTTGCCGTAAGGTTCATATGTAAAAGAAATATCCGTATTCCCTGCAAGCGCTGTGCGGCAAGCTTCCAGCACCCATCGTTTAAAATCTCCATAACGAGGGTATTCATTTTGTTCAATGCCCAATAAATTTCTTAATTCAGAAACATGAATAACCCTCTCTCCCACTCTTTCATACTGCTTTAGAATTTCATACATTCTTAACTGGTTGGCGCTTTTAAGGCGCAAGGCATTCCAAAGTTTATAAGAAAAATATCTGTCTTTAAATTCAAACATCAGCGGAAGCGCCCTGTCATGAGCATCTATTTCTACATACCATTCCCCTTTTTTGTCTATGTCCACCACACATTGCTTAAAAAGCTGAAACCCGGTATACCCTCCAGAGTCATTCGGCACATTTACCACTTTTGCCAAAAGACTGTTGGTTACCGTCTTCATATGCTCAATATTAATCCTGCCCAATTCCATTACAGTTTTAAAATCCTCCAAGGGAAAGCGCACAATCCTTGTTCCTACATCAGAGGGATTTATTCTGCTTAGATAAATGCTAAAAAACCTCAATTCTTGTAACGACATAGAGTTAACTTTAATTTCATTCAAAACATTTCTCTTGGTGACAACAAAAACATCTTTAATTTTTGACATAGCTTTTCACACCTCATATAAAGAATCATATTTTTATCACATGAAATATTCGCTTTTTATATGTCTTTTATATACTTTTACACAATTTCAACATTAATTTATCAACAATTATATTATAACTTAACAAGTAATTTAAAATCTCTAGTTATATCACAAATGAATCTCGTTAATTGAATCATATCAGACATACTATTTCCTTGTAATTTCAACATTTTTAATTCATTTATATATTATTAACTTTTTCCCAACAATTTTTAATTAATTTAACGAGAAATTTTTTTATTACTCTTTTTAAAGAAAATGAATCTCGTTAAGTTTGCAAATGAATCTCGTTAAGTTTGCAAATGAATCTCGTTAAGTTGTGCCCGCAATCCCGCTCCAGCAGCGGATTACAGGATGCCGAAAACAAGTATAAAACAAGTATAAAACAAGAAAGATAAATATAGATATGATATGTAATAGCGAAAAGCAAAGTTTTATTGGCAATAAAGTTAACGTGAAAAATTATCACGTGAAAAATATTGTCTGAAAGCAATTAAATATTTTCCATATCCAAAAATGGTAAATTGTATTTTAAGAAAAAAATAAAGAATACATGTTAGGCCACGCTGTCCATATTTTTTACGTAAAGCACAATAGAATCAATTTATATGCTCAAAATGAATTTCAGTTCGCGTAAAAAATAAAATCGCTCTCAATAGCCTTTTTGGAGCTTTAAGTGATATACGACAAAAAAGCCTATAAAAGCAGGCTTTTAAATTCTGAAACCAGAAATTACTGGCAGAAAGCAAAATTTAAAATTTAATGTCTTTGTCTTCATTAAACACATACGCTTCCAAAATAATATTTATAAACTCATTTATGCTTACACCTTTTTCTTCGGCACCTTTTTTTAATTGAGCAAACATAGATGGACGCATAAGCATATTAAAGCGCTTGCTCTTGGTTTCGATATACATAGAGTTGATTTTAAAACCAAGAGAACTCATTTTTTGAGAATCGGGTAGCTTATGAATGTCTTTATGTGAAATTTTTTCTTGCTCAACTTTTTGTCCAGAAGTTCTTTCAAAAACTTCCTCGGCAGTCTGTTTTTTGCTTTCTTTTTCTTGGGATGTGTTTTCAGAAAACTCGGCTTTATTGCTCATAAACTGCAATGCGGGGTTATTTTTAAAACTCTTTTTACTCATAGTCAATCCTCCAACACTTCTTTAATAAAAACCTCATAATCCTCTGTTGCATTGCTCTTTGGAGAGTATTGAAAAATACTCGTTCTTCCCACCTGTGCTTCTTTTATAGAAATGCTCTCTCTGATAGGGCTGGAATAAAATTTGGCACCTAATTCATGGGCTTTATATCGTATAATTTCTGTAATATCGCGTGTTAAAACAGTACGGGAATTATATCTGGTAAGTAATATACCCTTTATAACTAATTCGGGATTACAATATTTTTTTACAATATCTACAGTCCCCATTAATTGGTCTATGCCTTGCAAACTGTATATATCTGCTTGAGCAGGAATGATAACACCGGTGGATGCTGCAAGTGCATTAACCGTTAGAATACCGAGGGCCGGAGGCGTATCCAAAATAACGTAGTCATAGTCATCACTTATAGTATATAAAGCTTCTTTTAATCTAAATTCTTTGCCCACTTCCACAATAACTGTATCGGATGTGGCAAGCAAAGGACTGGATGCCAGAAGTGCATTAGTGCCGATAATAGATATTGCATCCTTAGCGGATATTTTCCCCAAAAGTACATCCAAAACAGAATTTTTTGGGTTTTCAACATTTAAAGTCTGACTAAGATTTCCTTGGCCGTCCAAATCTACAAATAACACTTTATTTCCTCTGGCAGCCATGCCGCTTCCCAAAGCATGTGCGGTTGTAGTTTTACCTACCCCGCCTTTTTGGTTAATGATAGAAATAATTTCTTTCAAATTGACACCTCCTTGATTTTAGGGTTTTATAAAACATATATACACATACAGATAAAAACATGAACTTATATGTATGTGTATAAGTTTATATGTATAAAGATATACATATAAACTTATGAGCATCCTCATATCTGTATGCTCATATACATAGTATGACAAGCTAAGTTAAAAGTCAATAGTAATTACAAAACTTTCATAGAAAAATTTACAACTAAGAAGTATATGCCGTAAAGCCGATAAATCAGTGCAATATTATATTTTACTTATGGACTTAAATTTGTTATAATAAGCCTAGCAATTAAAAGGGGTAGAGGGAGAAGGAATGGATAATAAACTAAGATTAGGTATAGATATTGGGTCGACAACAGTAAAGCTGGCCCTTGTGGATGTTGATAATAAAATAATATTTGATAGATACGAAAGGCATTTCTCAAACATACAGGAAACTCTGGAAAACTTATTTAAGGACGGTTTCGATAAGTTTGGAGGCGAGGTATTTTCGGCTCAAATAACCGGTTCAGGTGGCCTATCCATTTCCGAATGGCTTGGGGTTCCTTTTGTTCAGGAAGTGGTGGCAGCCAGCCGAACTCTGGAAGTGCTTGCGCCCAACACCGATGTAGCTATAGAAATAGGCGGAGAAGACGCTAAAATTATTTATTTCACCGGAGGTCTGGAGCAGCGCATGAACGGTATTTGCGCCGGCGGCACAGGTTCTTTTATAGACCAGATGGCTACCCTGTTGCAAACAGATGCCATGGGTCTGGATGAATTGGCGTCAAAACACCAAGTTGTTCACCCCATTGCCGCACGCTGCGGTGTCTTTGCCAAGAGCGACATACAACCCCTTATCAACGAAGGAGCTGCAAAAGAAGATTTGGCAGCATCTGTATTTCAAGCTGTAGCAAGTCAAACTATATCCGGACTGGCACAAGGCAAGCCTATCAGAGGAAATGTAGCTTTTTTGGGTGGACCCCTGCATTTCTTAAAACAATTGCGACAACGGTTTATAGTGGCCCTTAACCTAAGTGAAGATAATATCATAATACCAAGTAATTCTCACTTATTTGTGGCTATGGGTGCCGCCTTTACGGCAAATGACGGTACATATACTTTTAATGAATTATTGCATAACCTCAAAAACAATAAAAAAATAACACATGAAATTGCTCGTTTAAACAGGTTGTTTGAAGACGAAAAAGAACTGGAAAAATTTGTGGCTCGTCATTCCATGACCATATTGCCTAAAAGGGAACTTTCTACATATAAAGGCGGCGTATATCTGGGTATAGATGCCGGTTCTACCACTACAAAACTGGCTTTAATTGCAGAAAATGGCGACCTTCTGCATTCTTATTATTCGGGTAATATGGGTAGTCCTTTAAAGGTTGTTATTTCAGCCGTAAAAGAAATATACAGCCTGCTGCCAAGAGGCGTAACCATCAAAGGGTCTTGTGTAACCGGGTACGGTGAAGCGCTGATTAAAGCTGCTTTGAATATTGA
Organism: Defluviitaleaceae bacterium; assembly: GCA_009779915.1. Lineage (GTDB taxonomy): Bacteria > Bacillota > Clostridia > Lachnospirales > UBA5962 > WRBA01. The sequence goes on from WRBA01000018.1 coordinate 15,743, forward strand.
CCACGGCGAAATTGAAACTGTTGCACACTATAAGGCGGCTGCGCATTTTGCTCCCGATGTGGATTTTATTCTTGATATAGGCGGACAGGACATGAAGTGCATCCGCATAAAAAACGGGGTAATTGACAATGTACTGCTAAATGAAGCGTGTTCTGCTGGCTGCGGCTCTTTTATAGAAACCTTTGCAAAGTCTTTAAACATGGAAGTTCCGGCTTTTGCCGATATCGCCCTTTTTGCAAAAAATCCTATAGATTTAGGGTCCAGATGCACAGTATTTATGAATTCCAGGGTAAAGCAAGCCCAAAAAGAAGGTGCTGATGTGGCAGATATCTCTGCCGGATTATCCTATGCCATAATAAAGAATGCTCTACATAAAGTTATAAAAATTACAGAACCCAGTGAAATGGGCACAAAAATTGTGGTACAAGGCGGAACCTTCTATAACAATGCGGTTTTACGTACATTTGAAGCTATTGCGGGACGAGAAGCCATTCGTCCGGATATTGCCGGATTAATGGGTGCTTTTGGTTCTGCCATCATTGCAAAAGAGAGAGCTGTACAGACTTCAAAAAGCAGTCTTTTAAACGCTGCAGAACTGGATAATCTGGAAGTTAAATCTGTAATGACACGTTGCAGATTGTGTGAAAATAACTGCCTTCTCACCATCAACAAATTTACAGGCGAAAAACGCTTTATTTCCGGAAACCGATGTGAAAAACCACTGGGAAAAGAGGCGGGAAGCGGAATAGAAAAAGGGGAAGACCTTTTTGAGTATAAGTACAACCGTATATTTGACTATAAATCGCTGTTGCCGGAAGAAGCAAGCAGGGGGACTGTGGGCATTGTAAGGGCTCTTAATACATATGAAAATTACCCTTTTTGGCATACCTTCTTTACCAATTTAGGATATAGAGTGATTCTTTCCCCCAAATCTTCCAGAAATGTCTATGAAAAGGGCCTGGAATCTATGCCAAGCGAGTCTGTCTGCTATCCTGCAAAATTAGTGCATGGGCATGTGATGGAGTTAATAAATATGGGTGTTGACATGATATTTTATCCCAGTGTGGTTTATGAAAAAAAAGAGCACAAAGATGCCCATGACTGCTTTAATTGTCCCATTGTCGTAAGTTATCCCGAGAATATAAGGACGAATGTAGACGAGATACGCACGCTTAATATTGACTATCGCAACCCTTTTATAAACCTGAACGACAAAAAATCTATGCTTGCAGAGCTGTGCAATGAGTTTGCACAAATTCCCAAGCAAGAAATACAAAACGCATTTGATGCCGCTTGGGCCGAAACGGATAAGGTAAAAGCGGACATACAAGCTAAAGGCGAAGAAATATTGTCTAAACTAGAAAAAAGCGGAAAATATGCAATTGTGCTGGCTGGGCGTCCGTATCATATTGACCCGGAAATACATCACGGCATACCACAAATGATTGCTTCTTATGGTGTAGACGTGCTGCCGGAAGATGCGGTTTCCCATTTGGCTAACGCTCATGACAATGGGCCGTTAAATGTACGTGACCAATGGGTATATCATTCTCGCCTTTATTCGGCAGCAGCTTATGTTGCGAACCATCCTAATTTAGAATTGGTTCAGCTTAATTCTTTCGGATGTGGATTAGATGCGGTTACAACTGATGAAGTTCAAGAAATTTTAGAAGACGCAGGCAAAATCTATACTTGCTTGAAAATTGACGAAGTGAATAATCTTGGCTCTGCAAGAATAAGAATTCGTTCTTTATTTGCTGCTCTTGCAGAACGTAAGAAAAAAGGCATAATGCCGCATAAGCCAAAAAAACGCAGTTCGCGGGTTATTTTTACAAGAAGCATGAGCAAAAAGCATACAATACTTTGTCCGCAAATGGCTCCCATACATTTTGGTTTGGTTGAAGAAGCTTTTGCGGCAGCGGGATATAATATAGCTATGCTGCCTGCTATAGACAAAGAGGCTGTGGATATTGGCCTAAAATATGTAAATAATGACACATGTTATCCTGCCATAATAGTGGTGGGGCAGTTGTTGAAAGCTCTTCAATCCGGAGACTACGATATTAATAATGTTTCTACAATTATGTCTCAGACCGGCGGCGGCTGCCGTGCTTCAAATTACATAGGCTTCATACGCAGGGCATTGCGTAAAGCCGGCATGGAGCATGTGCCTGTTATATCTGCTTCGGCCGGAGGGATTGAAAAAAATCCCGGGTGGAATTATTCTTTATCTACTATAACGAGGGCTATAAAGGCATTAATTTACGGGGATTTATTAAGCCGTGTACTATATGCAATAAGGCCTTATGAAGCAGAAAAAGGTATTGCAGAAGCTATGTATGACAAGTGGTACAAAATAGCCAAACTGGATGTGCGAAGCGGCAATGCCGGGTCGTTTAAAAAGAACTGCTATGAAATAGTCAACGACTTTGACACTCTGCCGATTTTGGATGTAATTAAACCCAAAGTGGGCGTTGTTGGCGAAATTTTGGTTAAATACCACCCCACTGCAAACAATGATATAGTTAGTGTTATTGAAAATGAAGGAGCAGAAGCTGTTGTTCCGGATTTATTGGACTTTTTCTTATATGGCTTCTTTAACTCAAACTTTAAATACGAGCATTTAGGGGGAAGCAAACTTAAAAAACTTATTACAAATGTTGCTATATCCTCTATAGAATACTGCCGTAAACATATGGTGGCCGCTTTAAATCAGAGCAGCAGATTTTATGCTCCTAAGCCCATTGCTGAATTGGCAGATATGGCAAAGCCTATATTATCCCTAGGAAACCAAAGCGGCGAAGGCTGGTTTTTGACAGCGGAAATGATAGAACTTTTGCACACAGGAACAAGTAATATTATCTGCACCCAGCCTTTTGCCTGCCTTCCTAACCATGTGACCGGCAAGGGAATGATAAAAGAGTTAAAGCGGCACTATCCCTTGGCCAATATTGTGGCAATAGATTATGACCCGGGGGCATCCGAAGTAAATCAGCTTAATCGCATAAAATTGATGTTGGCTCAAGCCGTAAGAAATATGGGGGATGGGGAAAAGAAAGTAAGTGCTGAGAAAAAAAGAGCAGGCACAAGGGATGTTGTTATACATATATAAGTATACATATATAAACATCCACATACAGATATACTCATGAATCTATATGTATGAGTATATCTGTATAAGCATACATATATCTGTATAATTATACAGATATATGTATGCTTATTAAATAATCATATAAACTTCTTACAAAAAATCATTACGGCAAAGAAAATTAACCCAAAAAGAGATAAAATGGGCAATGCTATATTTTTATTATCTGATGTTTGCGGGTTTTGTATCGGATTTGATATAGAAGTCATTTCCGGAGCAAGCATGGGCGGGGCCGGTTCGTTTTTATCTTGAACTTGGTTAAATTCATATTCTATATAGTTTTCAGGCTCATACATATTACCCAATTCTTGCAACACGGCTGCATTTTGCGGACCGGGTATTTCATCTGTTTCAATCTCTTGAACTTCTTCATAGCTTCGGTTCTCATTAATGATAATGGGCGCTAAAGGTGCTGAAGCCGGGGGCAAAAACTCTTTCTCTGCAGTAACTTCTTCTTCGGGAGAAACAACATTTTCTTCGGGATATTCCGGAGGAAGATTAGGTATATAATCCGGTTCTTCAGGAATCTCGGGAACTTCAGGAATATCTGGAATAACGACTTCTGGCTCTGTTTCTGTTCCTGTGTAAGGAGGATCATCTGGTTCGGGTTCATATGGATGTTCTGTTTCTGGAATATCTTCTTCTGTACTGCTGTCTCCTTCATCTTCTTCCTCATCATTTTCTTTCGGCTTATCTTTGTCTTCATTTACAGTAACAAAAAGTGTGGCAGACCCCAAAACTGTGCCGTTAAAAGGATGTTGCGGCCTGCCTTGGGTGGTCCATAATGTAAGGTCTACTGTATAATTGCCTGAGTCAAGGCCGTTTGCGGTAAGTAAAAAAGACCAATTGCTTCCCGGGGCCAAGTTGTTGGGAAGGCTGACATAGTGGCTGCTGTGGTCGATAAAGTCGGCCCTTTGATTATTTATGCGAAAATATGTTGAGTTTTCTCCCGTAATAGCAATGCGCCAATTCCCTTGATGCTCAGAATCTATATTGGTAATAGTTACTAAATGCCCATTATCTTTCTGCTCTATAGTGAAATATATACCTTCCGGAATGCTTGCTTGGATTTGTACTCCAAATAAGACACATAACAATAAGCATAACGCGGTAAAAATTTTAGGCTTACACATAAAAACCATCTCCTTTAGGAATATTTTGCCCAAAGAAGATGGTTTTTGACTGAAAATATAAGGAAATCAAAAGGAGGCGAATTTAATTTTTTGTAGCTTTAACCTTTGCAGTTTCTGGTGTTTTTGATGAACCTTTGTCCTCATCTTTTTCTTTTTTCACAAACTTATAGAAGGTATTTCGTTTTAAACCCAAGCGGTTCATGGCTTCCGTACCTGTTATATCACGGTTTTTATAGAGGCTATATATTTCTTCCCACTGCCCGGGACGGTCAATTTCCTTGCGTCCTTTAAACTTACCCTGGCTTTTGGCGATAGCTATTCCTTCCCGCTGACGCTCAAGTATATTTTCCCTTTCAAATTCGTATATGGCTCCTATAAGGGTAAGCATAAGCTTGCCTGTAGGTGTTTCTGTATCCAGATTTTCCTTAAGGCTGACTATTTTGACACCTTTTTTGGAAAGGCTTTCTGTAATATCCAGCAAATCTTTAGTAGAGCGCGCCAGGCGGGAAAAATCCTTGATGTACACGGTGTCGCCATCTCTTATATATTCCATCATCCGGCGAAGCATGGGACGATTAGATTCCCTTGTGGAAATTTTTTCGACAAAGATTTTGTATAAATTTAAATCTTTAAAGGCCTCAAGCTGTCTGGCCTCATTTTGGTCTACAGTGCTGACTCTAACATACCCCACCCGGGTTTTGTCCGGATAGTCATCATTTGTTATAATGCGGCTTGTGTTTTCAACATTATACATCATAAGCAATGCCCCATTTCGGTGTTATTAAAATTGCAAAGCATTATACACTAATTGGATTATAGCATTTGATTTATCAAAAGTCAATACTATTTTAAATAATTGTTTATAAAATCGAAAATTATTTCAAACAAACAACGGTATATAAGTTTCTTCAGCTATATAAATGGTTTGAATAGGCTCTACCACAATCAAATAAGCAAGCAAACCAATCAATAAAATTTTATCACTCCTATTTGCCTGAAATTAGTTAGTGTATTAAAAACATCAGCTTTGACGCTTACAAATTTAATACCTCTTTCCAATCCATTATAATGAATAAAGTTTTGTCCTGCAAATTGGGAGGGGGGTACGCCGAACCAAAGGCTGCCATCCAAAATAATTTAGATGGCAGCCTTTGGTTCGGCGTATTTACATTAAATATCTTTTTTGGATTTTTTGGAAATATCTTTTTGACATGCAGCCGATTCCTTCGTGATTTATTCACCAAAATCAATAACTCTGTCAAAGAATCTCTTACTAGAAGCCCGATGGCTAATACATACGAAAGTCTTATCCGGATACTCACTAAATAACCTTTCGATGATAAGTGACTCCATGTCCTCGTCTATACTAGAAAATGTTTCGTCTATCAAAATTATATCATAATCCCTAACTAAAAGTTGTGCTAATCCTAAGCGTGATTTTTCACCACCGGACATAATATTTGAATTTAGTATTTGCTCTCCTTTTTCCTCATATTGCATTTTTAACTCTGACAAACTAATGGCTTCATCTAGCTTATTAGAGACACCCTTTATTCCTAGTAATATATTATCTTTTAATGTGAGTGTTGCAACATTAGTATTTTGAAGAGCTATGCCAAAAACATTTCTTAAAGAATATAGCTCTATATCTTTTAAGTTTATGCCATTGACTATAACATCCCCTTTGTAATCATGCAAAATGCCCATAACTATATTAAGCAAAGTCGATTTACCTATGCCGCTTTCGCCCATAAACATAACTCTCTCCCCTTTGTTTATGCGTAAATCAGGTACATTTATAATTCTGTTTCCGTATTGAACCGAAACATCTTTTGATTCTAGATATTCAAAGTCATTAATAACAATATTTCCGTTAGGCTCTTCGGGCACGGCGATTAATTCTTTTATATGTTCGATTCCCGGCTTAAAGGAAGCAAAATTAATAAATACGTTGTTAAGCCCGGCAAATGCGCCTACAAACTGCGGCACATTAATAAACAAGACAACCAAGCCACCTGCATTAATATTATCGGCGTCAGAGAATTGCATAACAAGAAATACAACCACAATCGGAGCTAAGATATTGAAAAAAGAGCCAATGCTTGACAACACCACTTGTGATACATTCATTTTTCTAAAAAGTCTTGCGTTTATATGCTGAAGTTTCATTATGCGGTCAGTAAAAAAGCCATAAGCATTTTTTGTTTTAACATTAGACACGCCGTTAATCGCTTCTTCTGCAAATATGCTGGTTTCTTTATTATTTTCCATAGTCTTTGCTTGAATTTCCATAAAAGAACTTCCAAAACCTTTTGTAGCAACAAAATATAAAGGCATAGCGATGATGGAAAATACGCCTGCGTAAAAATCTATCGAAAAGACAACAATCCCCAAAAATATAACTTTAATAAAATAGCTTATACCGTCAATACCCGTTAGAAAGGCGTTGGTAGCATTAGATGCTGATGTAAGTAACTTAGACCAAACCCCCGGTGCAGGCTTATCGTGAAAGTAGTTGTTATTAGATTTAAGTAATTTTAATATAAAATACTCTTTTATTTTCACATTGCAATCCCAAATTAACTTTTGGGAAAGATAGGTCTTGAAGTTTGATATACAAAAAGTTAAGGCAAACAGAAAAACTACCAATAAAAAAGATGGAAGTACGCTTGCTATGTCTTGCGCCAGAAACTCTAAATTGAAGACTTGGCCCAACAAGGAATTGCTTTGTAGCATTAAGAAACCTATACCAAAAGATAAAATAAAATATACAAAAAGCATTACTTTGTTTTTTGGCCCTTTTAACATTACATTGAAAACTAATTTCATGATTTCACCTCATATTTTTTTAATATTCCCTAACAAAATCATCGTTTTTGTTGTAGGAGAATTAATTAATTCAATTATAAGGCTTGGAGCAACTCCAGAGTCAATGGTTATTTTTTTAAAAAACACCTAATAAAAAACAGATTTTGTTAGGTGTTTAAAAAATGTTAAGCGTCAACAAGAGTTATTTAAATACGAATCACGTCATCAAATCTAGAGATATACTCCTCGTCCCAATCATGACTTATGACAATTCTTGTAACGCCATTCAAAGATAATATGTAATCATTTATAATTTTGGTGTTTTCTGGGTCAAGTCCCGTTGTTGGCTCATCAAATATTATTATTTTTGGCTGCCTGTAAATAACTCTTGCTATAGAAATTCTTTGTTTTTCCCCGCCTGATATGTTATCGCCAAAATCACCCAAAGGCGTATCTCCTACACGTTCGGATAATTCTGTCAAAGACAGGCTTTTTAGTATAGGCGTTAAATCTTTATTTATATCGTCAAACAAAGTTATATTATTTTTGAGTGTATCATTGATGATAAGTACATCTTGGCTTACAACACCTATCAAATTTAATATTTCTTTTTCGTTTATTTCACTTATATCTACACCTCCAAGAGATATAGAACCCTCGTAGTCTTTATAATATTTCATAAGCAGTTTAAGCAACGTAGATTTACCCTTACCGCTTTCGCCCAAAATGACATAGGAGCAACCGGGATTAAATTCATAAGAGAAATTGTTGTAAAGTTTTGTATTTTCGCCAAAACCAAAAGTTACATTGTTATATTTTATTTGAGGTGTAGAAGAGAATGGTGGGGATTTTAAGTTCTCGTCCTCATCTATGTAAGATAACTCATTTTCGAATTTTTCTTTAATTGAATTTGTACCTAAGCGATCTGTGCGAGTTGAGAAGAAATTTCTGATACCATCAGAAACATGACTGAACATAAAAGTGGTTGCCAGCAGTTCACCGGCGGACATTTGCCCGGCATAAACCAGATATCCACCCAATAATAATGCTGCGAGATTAAGAAACGTAGTGAGTTCAAAACCTACTCTATAAGCCAAAAGTTGCATAAATGCATCCTTTTTTGATTTTGAATATAAATTATTAACGATATTTTCAAATCTTTTAAAGTATTTTTCTGTTGGTCGATTGTGCTTGATGTTTTCAAAGCCTTGCATGGCTTCTGTAACTACAGATGTATATCCCTCTTTAGCCTTGGAAACTTGCATTCTTCTTTCTTGTATAATTTTTGAAAAAATTCGTGTAGAAATTATAGGCAGAACTACAAATGTTAGGCTTATAGCAAACATCCAGAAGCTAATAAATGCAAGCAAAGATAGTGCCACGGCAGCTTGAACAGCAAAACCAATTTCAGATGCTATAGCATAATATCTATCTTCAAAAAGCACTGAAGAGTCGTTAATTGACATGTTGATATAGTAAGCATCATCTTTTTTGCGAAAACGATTTATTGTGCTTTTATACAAAGAACGTAAAAATCCTATATTTAAGCCGGAAACAATACCTGCAGAGCTCTTAAGTTTAAAATGTATACCGAGCATGTTAAAAACAAACGATACAAAGTATGTTGCTATAACCAAAAGAGCTAATATAACCATCATCTGCAAGTTTCCGTTTAAAGCACTTTCTGTTAAAAGTCCAAGCATATAACCGCCTACAACAAAAGCTCCGCTGGAAAAAATAGCTGAAATTGATGCAAACACAATGTACTTGCGCCACCCGATAATATACTTTTTCATACTTAAGTCTCCTTTACTCAAATTTAATGTAGAGTATTTTTGAAATTACCGCAACGCGTATATAGTTTTGAAGTGTCAACAAGAGTTATTCAAATACGAACCACGCCATCAAATCTAGAGATATACCCCTCATCCCAATTACGCCGGATGTTTTTGTTTACTCGAAATGCTACCATCTTCTATCAAATAAATCTCATCACAAATATCTTTTGTTACTTCGTCATGCGTAATAACAATACACATCTTGTTTTTGCTTATGCGCTTCATGGTATTATGAATTACGTCAATACTATCTTTGTCAAGATTGGATGTTGGCTCGTCAAATATCATAATTGGGCTGTCTTGATATAATGCACGTGCTATGGCCACGCGCTGTCCTTGACCGCTGGAAAGTTCAGTGGCTCCTTCGCCTATAACTGTGTCATAACTTTCGGGCAATGACATTATAAATTCATGTATGCCTGAAGCTATCGAAACTTGCTTCATCTTATCTTTATCCATTTCATGTATCATACATATATTCTCTGCTATTGTGCCGTTAAAGACATAGTTTGTTGGAGGTACATAACTGATATATGGCAAAATATTCTGTGTGGCATTTCCTTCTGTATCAGTTAATTTTATTGCACCTTTGTTTGGGTCATAAAAGCCCATTATAAGTTTTGTTAGGGTGCTTTTGCCGCTGCCGCTTTCGCCTGCAATGCCTATTATTCGTCCGGGAACAAATTCCAGGGAGTTGTTGCAAAGAACAGCTTCTTCATCGCTGTAATCTTCATCATAAGAGAAAGATATATTTTCAAAAGATAATTTTGATATTTGTTTTATTTTTGTGCTTGGATGTGTTGTTTCTTCTGGAAGTTCCGTCACTTCTCTGACGCGTGAGACGGCTGCTTTTGTTGATGATAGTTCGTTTGCATATTGAACTATCGCATAAATTGGCATATTTAAATTTCCGCGCAGAGCAAGTATGGCCAGCAATTCGCCAACTGACAGCCGCCCATTTGCTAAAAATACACCACCTAAAATATACACAATAAATGACATTACTGTATTAACAACATGACCAGATGACGAAACTACAGATGCATATTTGCCCATCCTAACAGCGAATTTCATTCTTATTTCGGAAAGATATTTATGTTTTTTAAGTACATTTGAAATCATAAAAAAACTTTTGAATAAAAAAATATGCATAAAACTTTCTTGTAAATTCTTGCGAGTATCTTGCTCTTTTTCGGTGAACTCTTTATGTCTTTTTTCTAAAAGAGGAGAAAATAAGTGCATGATAACCCCTGAAGCAAATATCATACCCGTAACAACAAGAGCTATTTCCCAATTAATTAAAAACATCATGACTATAGACATAATGGTTATAGATAAAAAAGAAAACGCCTCTTCAAAAAACGAAGGAAAAAAATTACAAATTGCGCGAACGTCTTCTGAGCCGACCGTCATTAACTCTGCTGAATGTTTATTCTGTATTTTTTTATAACTTCTTGTATAAACTTTTTCCACCAGGTATGATCTGATATTATAAAGAGTGATATTAGCAGATTTATGAAAAAAAATGACCCTGATATATAAAGTTATGCACAAAACAGCAAGGGCAATGGTTGACCATAAGATAAGTTGAATTATGCTACCCTCGGTTTCGCCTATAACAGTATCAACAATATCTATTGTAAAATAAGTCATGGCTAAACTTGCTGCTGCTGTTATTGCCGATAAGATACTTAGCATATATAAATAATGACGTGCCCCTTTTGCGTGTTGAAACGCCCATTTAATATGCTTTTTCTCTTTTTCCACGATAATTCCTCCTTTAAAAATATATTTATATAAAATTTTAACAAAAAATAAAGCAAGGTGCTACCTTATAGCGCCTTGCTTTATCGCATTATTACTACTTCCCACAACCAGCAGCGAAATTGTTAACTGGGCAGTTGTTACTTTCTAGTTTTCCAGCGCTTGCGGTTATTTGATTCGCATCACGTATAACAGTCATCCCGAACCCTCCTCTTTATTGTTTTTATGTAAACACCTAAACAGGCGAAAACATTAATAGTTCTTCAAAATGTCATAAACATCTTTTTGAAGCGACCCTTGGTCGCAATGCAGCTTCATTCCCCTTACTTTATCAAGTGGGCAAGGCTTTCCAAAACATATAGGCAAAATATTACAGTCTTTGCATTTTTCATTTAAACCATTATACCGCAAAACCCAAGGGGCATGTTTTTTATGTTCAATTTCAAATACACCACCTTCTTTAAGCTTACCTACTTTGTTTATATCGTCATCAAGCAGCAACGTACATTTTAATAATATTCCGTCACAATCTACAATAAACATATTAGGCTTAGAGGCATAGCAAAGATTATGAAAAGGTATAGAAAACATGTTCTTCGTATTGTCTATTAAGCTCATTTTTGAAACTATTTCTCTAATTTTATTTTTAGCTTCATTTATGTTTTCACCTTCTAGCGCTTCAATTTTGTCGTCATTTGCCCCGCCCCATTTTTGAGTGTTTAAATAGCTAATAATAAAACGATTGTCATCAAAGTTTTGTTTAATAAAACTATAAAATTCTTCTGCAGAAGCTACAACTTCCGCATCAAAATTAGTTCTTAAAGAAATTTCAAAATCATAGAAAGTTTTTCTTGCATATAAAAGATTAGAGATGATAGCATCAAACGTAGGGCCGCCGCCAACAAGTGGTCTGCGTATATCATGCGTATTCGCAAGCCCATCAATTGTAACTTGAAAAGATTTGCAATTTACTTCGATTAGCTTATCAAAACGCTCATGCGTCACAAGAGCAAAATTTGTTGTTGCACCGGCAGAAAAAGGAATGTCGAAGCGTTCGCATATTTCTTTAGCTTTTTTCAAAAAGTTATATACTTTATCAAAAAACAAAAAGGGCTCGCCGCCAAAAAGGCCTATTACAACCTTGGGGTGCAATTTCTTTTCTAAAGAATTTTCTATGTATAAAAGTAAATTTTCGTAAACATCATCTGTCATGTGTTTATTTTGAAAGTCCTCATAACAATAAGTGCAGCGAAAATTGCATTGCCTTGTAGGTATTAAAGTGAGGTTCAGTGTTGTGTCTCTAACAATATGCTGTTCGTATCCATACAATGTCATTTCATATTCATCAACATCCGCATCTACAAAAACGCCTTGTTGATAAAAATGCTTGTGTATTTCATCGCTTTCATTGTATTCTATAATTGTATCTTTTTCAAGAGACATATATTTTTGAACAAGGCTTAAAAATGGCTCTTGATGTATATGAATTATGGCTCCGCTTAAAGTATTTGCAGCAACCAATGTTCCGTCATCTTTTTGAGCAAACAAAGTATAATTGCTTATTTTTAGCTCTTTTGCTATAGCGTGAATCATTTCAAAACCTCCCATAGTTTGTAACATTTTCTTATTGCTGGTTTTTGCATTTTCCAACCCCAACCCAAACCCCAGCCTCAACCCCGCACATACCCCAAATACATTCCGGGTCAGACTTAAAAACAATATAATACGGATAAATTATGTCAAGACTTCTATTCCTTGCCCAATAATACATTTCTGTATAAAGATTAGGTAATTGAAAAGGTACACCTTTAAATTCTGTTGAGATACACTCTCCTATCTCTAGCATTGGAAGATAATTAAATTCCTCTGTAGAAGGAACTTCTTTGTCTATTGTCAGAAACACTTCAATATCCAAGGCTCCGATGTGTAAAACATGAATGGCAACAATGATACTACCTATTCTTTGCGCTCCATTTATCTTGATATGGTCATTCATATTTTTTATGACAGCTTTCAGTTGAATTTCGGATACCAAGCCTCTGTATCTAATTAATTTATTAATCGAAAAATTTGTGTGGCGGTGAATGCCTTTCATGATTTCATATATTGTTATCACATCCTTGCGTTCATTCTGCATTTTGTATGTCTTGTAAGTTCATTCTAAAACAAAAGCCCATAAAAAACCACATCTATTTTTATGTAAAATCATTTTATTTTTACATAAAAATAGATGTGGGGAATCTTGTCAAAGTTTGATATATTTTTATTAAATACTTTATATCGCAGGAGGTTGTATAGCTATGAAACTAAGGAGAAAAAGCAAGTCTTATCGTTTAATCATGCTTGCATCATCTTTATTACTGTTGGTCGGCTTTGCGCTTCACTCGGTAGAAACAAAGGGTGAAGCAGCATTAAATGGATATGAAGGAATATCTACGCTTTACTACTTAGAACCTCCAGAGGTTATTCGTCCGCCAAAGTAATTTATGCTTTATGGAATTGTGATGCCGAAACTTTCTTCGGCATCTTTTTTTATTACAGAAGCAGTTACATATCTTCCGAGAGCATTTGCGCAGTAATACGCCTCCAAAAGTCTTTCTTTAACCTTGTTTTTGTCCACGCCTAATAAATCTTCGCCGGAAGCAATGTTGTACAATATAGATGGAACACAACGAGCGTTATTGTATTCGCGGCTTATATCAAGCGCTTCATTGCATATTTTTAAGGACTCTCTAATTCTTCCTGCCCTGCCAAGAAAAGTAGATAAAGTAGCCATCAACGGCGGAAACAAAATCCCCATATCCTCTTCGGAAGCTTGAATTTCTTTCCTGCTCGCTATAATCCCTTTCAATAAGTCTATAGCTCTCTCCTTCTCGCCAATCTCGAACAAATTAATAGCAATTTCATTAATAATACAAATTTCGTTGTAGTTCAAGCGGTATGTTGATATTTCGGTTTCTCTAAAATCCTTTATACTTATCTCAATTACCTTATAAAGTTCATCTAACTTTTGTTCGGGGCTAATATTACTGTTGGTAATAACACGTAAATAAGCTGCAAACTGCTTGATATAAGATCGCTTAGCTAACTGCCCATTTTCAAATTCCGGAAGAATTTCGGCGATATCATCAATCTTGTTGTCTCTTAACATTCTGTTAAGTTTTCTGTATATACGATATTCATCGTATTCTTTAGTATCCAGATAGATTTGCCAAAAGTTTTCGCTTGGCTGTCCTAATATTTCTAAAAAGAATATAAATTGCCATACATCCATATCGTTTTTCCCATTTTCTATAAGGGATATCTGCTGTTGATTTATTCCTAGTTTTTCTGCGAGTTTTTCTTGGCTTAAGCCGGCCCTTTTTCTTAATCTTTTGACTATTTCGCTGTTAATTCTCATGCACACACCCCTTTATGCTCTATGGCTCAGCATTTTATTGTATCATATCCTCCCAAATATTTCAACAAATCTTGACACGGGAGGAATGTTTTCAGAACGGGATGCATTAAAACACTTGCATAATTATAAATACTCATCATAAACCTTATAAAGCAAATGCACAGCCGCCCCTATAATACCACCATCACGCCCCAGGCCGGACATAGAAAGACGAAAAGACGTCTTAAACGGCCCCTGCATCTTTAAAGGATATTCACGCAAAAGCCATTCATTTAAAACAGAATAATCTTCCAGCAAAGACCCGCTTAAAACAACTGCGCCCGGATTAAGAAGGCTTGTAAAATACGATATGGCTATTTTTGTATAACGCACAAATCTTTCAATGATGGATATTGCCCACTGTTCGCCGCCCTCCGCCGCCCTTAATATAGTGTTAATATCAGCATTGCGCCTAAACCTCCGGGCATCCTCTACAAGCGCCCAATCTGCAACATAGGTTTGCAAGCAGCCGTAACAGCCGCATTCACACATTTTGCCATTGGGGTCCATAGGTATATGCCCCACCTCGCCTGCCATATTGCAGTCGCCGCGGTATACACGCCCATTTGCGATAATGCCTGCACCAACACCTGAGCCTATACCGAGTATAACTGCATTTTGTTCATGACGAAGTTCCCCATAAAGACTTTCGGCCAGCGCACGTGCGTTCATTTCATTATCAAGAGCTACCGGCATTTTGGGGAATAAATCTCTTAGCATCTTTCCAAGGGGAACATCATTCCATCGAAATTGCGAGCTAAGAAGCACCTTTCCGGAATCCATGCAAATAAGACCCGGCAAAACCACGCATATGCCGGAGAACTTCTTGCCTGACAAACTTGGTTTAGACATCACTTCATCAGCCATTTCCCTCACTAAATTGCATATTTCCTGCGGACTGTGATTAAGCACATAAAAGTCCCGCTCTATGCGGCAATGAACTTTGCCTGTCAAATCAATGGCAGCACAAACCTGCTTGTTACGGTCCAATTCAACTGCCAAAGCCGGTATGTTTTCACCGCAGACATGCAACAATGTGGGCCTTCTTCCTACGTTTCCGGAGTCGGAATCATATTCTCTAATCAAGCCTTCGTTTAAAAGTTCATCAGTAATGCGCCCGACAGAAGCTGCGCTTAATTTTGTCATATTTGTAATTTGAGGGCGTGATATGCCCGGCTGATTAAAAATATGTGAAAATACCAATTTGCGGTTCTCAATTTTTATGTAACTGCCGCCGAGTTTTTCTGTATTCAATGCATTACCTCCCCAAAGCAGATGCGGTAAGTCTTATTGCCTCGCCGTCTGCAACAGATACAACATCCTCTCTTGGATATAACGCACCGCCAAAGTATATGCCGGGATTAATGGCTGTTGATGGCTCTGTCCTAAGTGTTGAAACTGCAAAATGTACTTGATTCGTGCCGGTCTTTTTAACAAAGTCAGCCATATTGCTGTGGTCAAGTCCTGCGCCCGGTAAAATTTCTATGCGCCCGGCAGCATATTTGATAAGTTCAGCAACCAATTTTGCCCCTGTTATGACGCTTGGCTGCTGTCCGCTTGTTAACACTCTGGTTATATTTAATTCAATCAATGTATCCAGTGCGGCAAAGGGGTCAGGGGTGACATCAAAAGCACGATGACATACTGCCTCTTTTCCGGCATCAAGGCATATGTCAGTAAATTCCTTCATTCGCCCCTTGTCAAATGTTCCGTCAGGATTTAAAAAGCCGAATACCAGCCCATCTGCACCGTGTTCAATAAACAGGCGTGCATCATTCCTCATAACGGCATATTCATAATCAGAATATAAAAAACCTGCCTCACGAGGTCTTATCATTGTCATGACAGGGATGCTTGCTTTTTTCTTTACTTCAATCAGACAACCCAGTGTAGGAGTCAGTCCGCCAAGAAACATTGCACTGTTTAACTCTACACGGTCTGCACCGGAAGTTTGGGCAATTAATACATCTTCAAAGCTGCCGCAGCATATTTCCATTGTAATGCGATTCATTACATAATCTCCCTTCGTTTTTAAAAATATAACTCTTATTAATTATGTCATTGATTAAAATAATTATCAAGCACTTTTTTTAATAAAAAAACTATTGCACAAATTATTGGAGTATGTTAAACTTATATTAGTCTATCTTGACTATTGATTTTAGTATCTTTTGGTCAGTATAAATGATAGATGCTATCAATTATTTTAACTATAAAATTAATATGTTGTTCTCAGCTTACTTTGCTTGGAGGAGATTGCGTATGACATCTATGAAGTCAGTATCAGTACAGCGAAGGCAGTCGTTTAAAAGGCGGCTTAAACGCAGCTTTCCTTATTATCTGCTTTTGTTGCTGCCCATTGCATATCTATTTATTTTTCACTATATGCCAATGTGGGGATTGCAAATAGCTTTCAGAGATTTTCAATCACAAACACCAATCCTTCAGATGCCTTGGCGGGGACTGCACTATTTCGAACAATTCTTCAGCTCTGCTCTTTTTTGGCAATATTTTAGAAATACCGTAGCCATAGCCTTTTACTCACTCCTTGCCGGATTCCCTTTGCCGATTATCTTGGCGATATGCCTAAACGAATGTCGTTTTGCACGTTTTAAAAAATCAGTGCAAATGGTTACATATATGCCGTTTTTTATCTCGACAGTAGTTCTTGTTGCAATGATACTGCAATTTACGGCCCGTGAAACAGGTGTTGTAAATCATTTATTAGAATTTCTTGGATTTAACCGCGTTGATTTTATGGCCAGAACGCAATACTTCCGGCATATTTTTGTATGGACCGGAATTTGGCAATCAATGGGCTTTAACGCAATCATTTATCTTGCTGCACTTTCCGGAATCAGCCAAGATTTGATTGATGCTGCAAAGGTTGATGGATGCAACAAATGGCGCCGTGTGTGGCATATTGACCTTCCCGGCATTCTGCCTACAATTACTATTCTGCTTATATTGAACATTAGTTCTCTGGTCAGCGTAGGTTTCGAGAGGATATTCCTTATGCAAAATCCATTTAACCTAAGCGTCAGCGAAGTCTTGTCAACCTATATATGGAGGGTTGGCGTTGCCGGCGGAAATTACAGCTTTTCTGCCGCAGCAGGTTTGTTCAATAATATAATTGCCTTTGCACTGATACTTATTGCTAATTTCACGGCGCGCAGGGTTGGCGAAACATCGCTTTGGTAAAGGCGGGAAAGGGGGACTTGGTATAATGACATTACAAAATAATAACGAAAAAACGAATAAAAGTAAATGGCGTAATGGGTGGGATGATAAGTCATTTAACATTATAATAATGACGATACTTATATTTATGCTGCTGATTGTGCTGTATCCGCTTATATTTGTGGTCAGTTCGTCTTTTTCCGATGGCAGAGCGGTTATGACGGGACGTGTGGTATTATGGCCGGTTAATCCGACTCTTGAGGGATATGCAGCCGTATTCCGTAACAACCAAATTATGATTGGCTTTAGAAATTCACTTATATATACTGTGGTTGGTGTTGTTCTTAATTTAATTATGGGTATTCTTGCAGCTTTTCCGCTGTCCCGTAAAGACTTGGTTGGAAAAAGGTTCTTAAATCTCTTCTTTATCTTCACTATGTTCTTTTCGGGCGGCATGATTCCTCGCTTCTTATTGATAGCGGACACACTTGGTTTGATGGATAATCCCCTTGCGCTCATATTGCCCGGTATGATGAGTGTTTGGTATGTTATCTTGATACGTACCTACATATCATCCTCCATTCCTGACGAATTAACAGAATCTGCCGAATTGGACGGGTGCAGTGCAATAGGTGTTTTATGGCGCATAATTGTGCCGTTGTCAAAACCTATTTTAGCTGTAATTGCGCTGTTTTGCGGTGTTGCAATATGGAATAGTTACTTCGACGGATTCATTTTTATCCGTGACGGAAGGCTTTTTCCGCTCCAGGTAGTGCTTCGCAACATATTGATACTTAGCAATATGGACCCGGAAATGATGGCGGACATACGTGGTGCAGTAAACCGCCAAGCCATGCAGCATTTGGTGAAATATGCTGTTATAGTGGTATCCAGCGCACCGCTGCTTCTGGCATATCCTTTTGTGCAAAGGCATTTTGTAAAGGGGATTATGCTTGGTTCCGTTAAAGGGTGATTTCACAAATGATATATAAAAAAGAAATACATATTTAAAATAAAATTAAAATTAGGAGGGCAAAAAAATGAAACGTTTATTTAAACCTTTTATGGCTGTGTTGATTGCCTGCTTTATGCTGCTTGCCGCTTGCGGACAAGGCGGAGGAGCAGGAACGGCAGAAACGCCGGCTGATACACTTGCAACGCCGGTGATTACATCAGATTGGGGCAGCATGGGTCTTACTTCGGGCGGGGTGCCTATATCCGACCCCGGTCAATTCCCTATCGTCCAAAACCGTGGTGACATCACTGTAGAAATTATGGTAACAGGACATCCTACTTTTGATTGGAATAACAATGACATGACACGGTGGATGGAAGAAATGACAAATATTGTTGTTAACTGGAGAGTAATTCCTCTTGAGGGCCGGGCTGATACATTAAATCTTGAATTAACTTCGGCAAATTATCCGGATGCATTTAAGGTGGTAGGCTTTAACCAAGCACATGTCAACCGCTTCGGCGTAGGTGAAGGGCGTTTGATGCCTATAACCGATTTAATTCCTCTTCATGCACCAAATTTGATGGAAATTCTTGAGGAATTCCCAAATTATGAAGGTATCATGACCATGCTTGACGGCGAAATTTACGTCATGCCAAATATCAATCAATGTTTCCACTGCACTATGTTCTACAAAATGTGGATTAACCAAGATTTCCTTGACGAAGTGGATATGGAAATTCCAACTACCACGGACGAGCTGCTTACTGTTTTGCGAGCTTTCCGTGATGAAATTCCAGGTTCTATACCTTTTGCCGGCACATTTACAGGCGGCTGGGGCAGCACTTTGGATTATTTTATAATGAATGCTTTTACATTCTATGATGCACATACATTGGGCAACGGCCCGGCGCAGCCTACATTGGGCCTATTCGTGGATAACGGTGTTGTCAAAACTCCTTGGAATCAGCCTGGAACCATAGAAGGGCTTCGTTTCCTTAATCAGCTTGTTAGAGAAGGGCTTTTGCATGAAGGCTCTTTGACAGGCGACGGTTCGGCTCTTATCGCTCTTGTAGAATCAGGAGATACTGCTCGTGTTGGCATGGTAACCGGAGGTCATGGCGCAATTTTCAGTGATATGGCCGGATATCGCTATCCTTTGTATGTGCCTGTTATGCCATTTGCAGGCCCGGACGGACGCCGTGTATTCCCGCAAAACACTAATGACCTTGGTTTTAACGGATTCTATATTTCCGCTGATTCAAATTACGCCGAAGCTTTGGTAAAATGGGCAGATTTGTTATATACTTTTGAAGCCACAATGCGCGGATATTTTGGTCCCGCCGAAACCAATTGGCGTTTGGCAGAACCCGGAGAATATGGTATTGACGGCAATCCCGCAATTTATACTATCTTGGTGCCATGGCAAGAAACCGAACCGCAAAGCTACCACTGGAACCAATTTACAATCTCTAACCGCACAGCAGCATTCAGGGCGGGAGAAGCATTTGACACAAATATATCTCTGTGGGATCCCGAAGGTTTGGAAGCGTTCCTTTTCCAGACAACCGAACAAATGCTTCCGTTTGCTAATTCAGAAAAAATCTTCCCGCCGGTTAAATTCACCGATGACCAAACAAGTGACATGAGTGTACCGCTTACCGATGTCACTTCAATTATCAGGCAGTGGATTCCCGGATTTGTTGCAGGTGTATTTGATATTGATACTCAATATGATGAATTCCTTGAACTGCTTGAAAATGCCGGTCTCAGCTTTTTGCTAGAGCATTTCCAAGCTGCTTATGACTTGCTTTACGGACAATAATACCTTGTTTTAACACCAAACTTTAGGGAGAGAGGATTTTATAAGATTCTCTCCCTTGTGTTTATTTAATAGGAGGATGTTATGGATTGGAATGAGTATAGGAAGCGTTTAAGCTGGTTCCAGCACGACCGTTTCGGAATGTTTATCCATTGGGGGCTATATGCCATTCCGGCACGAGGTGAATGGGTGCGCAGCTTTGAAAAAATGCCTAAGGAAGATTATCAAAAATATTTTGATGCTTTTGACCCGACGGGTTATGACCCCAAGGAATGGGCAAGGCTTGCCAAGCATGCCGGAATGAAATATGCAGTTCTTACTGCAAAGCATCATGATGGATTTTGCCTTTTCGACAGCAAGCTGACAGATTATAAATCCACTAATACCAAGGCCGGACGTGACTTGGTGCGGGAATATGTTGATGCATTCCGTGCAGAAGGCATTAAGGTTGGTTTGTATTTTTCTTTGATTGACTGGTACCATCCTGATTATCCGCATTATGAGGACAAAATCCACCCCATGCGCGGCAACGAGGACTTTAAAGACCATGCCTCACAAGAAAATTTTGATAGATATTTGGATTATATGCATGGTCAAGTGCGTGAAATTTGTACAAATTACGGTAAACTTGATGTCCTTTGGTTTGATTTTTCTTATGAAGGAATGAGCGGCGAAAAGTGGCGGGCTACTGAACTTGTGCGCATGGTGCGCTCGCTTCAGCCGGATGTTCTTATTGATAACAGGCTGGAGGCATCGGGCGAGGGTTTCGGCTCTCTGCTTACGGACAATCCAAGCGAATATTCAGGCGATTTTGTTTCTCCGGAACAGATTATACCGCCGGAAGGTATATTGAGCCAAAAAGGTGAACCTGTGGCGTGGGAAGCCTGTGTTACATTGAATAATCACTGGGGTTATGCTGTGCATGACCATGATTGGAAAAGCGCAAAAACGGTGGTGCGCAAGCTTGTTGAATGCGTAAGTAAAGGCGGAAATCTTTTGCTTAATGTCGGGCCGGATGCCAAGGGGCGCATCCCAAAAGAAAGTGTTAAGATATTAACCGAAGTTGGAAATTGGATGGAGCGCAACAGTGCGAGTATCTATGGATGTTGTGTCAGTTCTATATCACAGCAGCCATGGGGATGCGTAACCGAAAGCGAAACGGATATTTTCCTGCATGTTTATGAAGATACAGTTGGGCCTATTCCGTTAAAGGGTTTGAAAAAAGAAGATTTTAGACTCATTCAATTTGAGGATGGCGGAGCGGAAATTCAAATAAAACCTTCATGGACGACAGGAAACTATCCTGATTATATGTATGTGCCTATAGGTTCGGATGCATTTGGAAGCTATGCTTTGCCGGATAAAATAGACACGGTAATAAGGATGATAAAAAAATGAGCGGACGTATTGTGAAGTTAGGAGCACCCTTTATAGGGCTGCTTCTGCTTTGCATTGCCGGCTGCACTTCCACGGATTATATCGAAACAAACCTTGCTTCCAATCTTCCTGACAGAATTGAAATTTTTTACTTTTATGATGAAATTTGCACCAGTTGTACAAATGATTTTGATTTCCACGAACTGTTTCACGAAATGGCAGGAGATGTTTCCGAAATGTATCCATATATGCTGATACCTGTAAATGTAGCAAGAACAAATGGACGCAGGCTTTTTGAGGAGACAATGGCAAGCTTCGGTCATTCTACTAATAATATCAATTTTCCGTTAATGATGGTTGGAAGCTGGTTATTTCAAGGGGAAGAAAGCATACGCAATAATATAAGAGAGGCGTTTCTGGTTGAGGGTGAAGACATTTTTGTTAATGAATATGTGTTTAATCAATTAAATCCTCCCACTCCCCTACACGAACGCTTTAAAATTTATGCGGAGCATAATACAATAATTTATTTTTACCGTATTGTATGTCCCGCATGCATTGAATTAGAGCCTTTTATAGATGCCTTGCCCGAGTATGTTGCAATAGACGGCGAAAATATACCTGTTAATGTAGTGCGTATAAACACGCGGTCAGGAAATAATGGGAATTTAGTCAGAGCGTTTTTAGAGTATTACAATGTACCGCATGAAGATCAATTTGTTCCCATTATATTTTTAAGGGACATGCATCTTACCGGCGTTGAAAGAATAAGAACGGAATTACTGGACCTGCTGGCAGAAGGGGCCGGTCTTGGTTTTGAATTAACACAATTTGGAGGTAATTAAATGAAAATAGCGCTTGCCGGCATGGGGCATGAAAGCAATACATTTAATAAATTAACCACAGGAATTGAAACATTTAATCTTGTGGATGGCGATGAATTTATTCATCGGGGCCGCGAGGACAGTTCCGCAAGCGGGTTTTATGAAACGCTTACAGGGGCCGGAAAAGAAGTTACACCGCTGTTTTTTGCCAGAGCAATACCTTCGGGCGCAGTAAGGCTTGATGCCTACGAATATATAAAATCACGGATTATTGAAAAACTGCGCAAACATGGGCCGTGGGACGGAGTTTGTCTTGCACTGCACGGCTCTATGGCTGTTTGCGGATTGCACGACCCTGAAGGAGATTTGCTTGAAGCGGTTCGCTGGGTTGTTGGACATGAAATCCCTGTTGTATGCGCTTTAGACATGCATGCCACCGTTACAGAGCGCATGGTCTTGCTGTCTGACGGATATGCGGTTTTCCGCACTGCGCCGCATATCGACTCATTTGATACCGGGGTGCGTGCGGCAGATATAATGCTAAAAATTTTAAAAGAAGGTAAAAAAACCGTAAATACTTTTGTTAAAATACCCATTCTTGTTTCCGGAGAGCAGAGCGAAACCCGTGTAGACCCTGCAAAATCATTATTTGAAGCACTTGCAGAATATGATAAACTGCCCAATGTTCTTTGCTCGTCATATGTAATGGGTTTTCCTTGGGCAGACAGTCCTTTTGGCGGCGCGGGGGCGTTGGTTACAGGGTGGGCTTGCGACCACGAAAACCTGAAAGAACTCGCAAATAAAATGGCAAAGATTTTTTGGGATAAGCGCAGCGAATTTGTTTACAGCACACAGGCTATGCTTCCGGAACAGGCTATACAAACCGCTCTTTCGGTTACAGAATTTCCTGTGATTATATCGGATTCGGCAGATAATCCGACAGCAGGCGCTTCACAAGATGCCACACAATTTTTGCGTCTTATGATTGAAAGCGGAGTACAAAATGCGGTTTATACATGTGTAGCGGATCCGGCAGCTTATAGGGAATGTTCAACGCATGCAATAGGTGATGAATTTACTATTACAATGGGCGGCTATTATTCCGGTAAAGAATATGAGCGTCTTACTCTGGATGCTAAATTAATAAACCTTGCTGTATCATCCGGTGTATCTTATGCTGTAATGCAGTCAAAGGGCGTAATATTTACGATTTCCAATAAGCGCTGCGCTACATACAGCCCCGAAACACTTAGAGTTCTTGGTCTTGAACCGGAATCATTCAATTTAATAGGCATAAAAGCAGGTTATCTAAGTCCGGAATATCAGGATATAAGTAAGCTAAGTATTCTTGCCTTAACCGATGGTGATACTGCCCTTGAGCTAAGAAATCTTCCTTATGTAAAAACACCGAGACCAATGTATCCTCTGGATTTAGATATGGTGTTTTGATATGTTTGATGGCAACAAAAAAACGAAGCTTTACTGCTTCGTTTTTTTGTTGTACTGTATTTGACTTAAAATTATTACTAAAACAGAAATTGCAAATCCTGTTATTGAAATTATAAGACCTGTAAAGCTGTAATTATCGCTGGTTTGTGGATTTCCTCCCGGTGGCCCGGGACTTGCTCCCGGATATCCAGGATAATCTTCGTCACCCTCTTCTTCGCTTGGCTCATCGGTATCAGGCAAAATGCCAATCTCTCCCGGTGGTCCCGGACTTGCTCCCGGGTATCCCGGATAGTCTTCGTTACCATCATTTTCTCCCAGTTCATCGGTGTCCGGCAGCTCTACGGGAGGTTCTGTTGGAGGCTCCGTAGGAGGATCTGTTGTCCCGATGGGCGGAACAGGAGGAAACTCTATAGGAGGGTCCGTAATATCAGGAGGTTCCGTAGGCGGCTCCGTGGGAGGTTCTGTAGAACCGGGCGGAACAATGCCTATAGGCGGAACTACAGTTCCCGGAGGTTCTGTAGGGGGGTCTATTGGTGGGTTTGTAATATCCGGCGGCTCCAGCGGAACAATACCTATGGGAGGAACTGCAATTCCCGGTGGTTCTGTCGGAGGTTCCGTAGGTGGTTCTGTTGGAGGGTCTATGGGTGGATTTGTAATATCCGGCGGCTCCGTGGGAGGTTCTGTAGTCCCGGGCGGAACAATGCCTATAGGTGGAACTACAGTTCCCGGAGGTTCTGTAGGGGGGTCTATTGGTGGGTTTGTAACACCGGGCGGCATGGGCCAAATAGGTATAGGCGGTCGGCCAGGCTGCTGTAAAATGCTAGTAGTATGCATCTCAAATCCTTGCCCTCCATGGATAAAATCATTAACGACCATTTCACCATTAACAGAGCCGCCTCTGGGAGCATTAAAATTGGCTTGCGGTGCTAAAATATTGCCGATAATATGCCCGTAATTCGTGCCGATTTCACCAACCCCGCCGGAATTTACGAAATTCCAGATAATTCTGTGGCTGTAGGCTCTTGCAAGTTCATAACCATCCGCAAAACTACTTTCACTTATTATCTGCGTATCAATAATATCCATAAAATCCGCATTATATGGATTATCAACAGAAATATTAATAATGTAATTCCCTTCAAACCAGCTTGGGAAGCTAAGGGAAGGAAGGACAAGACTGTAAGGAGAATAGTTAAGGAATTGGGGATTTTCTATTGTATACACAATGGTGTATTGAGAAAACCTTTCTGTATCGTCCGGTAATATAAAATACCAGGGTTCCCAAGGCCCTACAAATTCGGAAATCTCACCGCGAACTACATTATCAAGACCTAATATCTCATCAGAAACAAAGAAATCACTTAAATTACTTAAATCTGATTGAGCTGCATTAAAGAAGTTGTCTATCTCTGCGGAGGATACCGTTGGTATAGTATTCCAATTTGTATAAAATCCATCGGAATCCGCATCCGTTCCATGCGGCGTTGGGCTATCTGTCCCAATATATCCCTTACTTGTAATAGTATCATTGGGGTGCGGGTCATCACGCATCAATATATCTCCGCCATGCAATATGACGGAATAAGTATTGTACGGCCCTATCTGGGGTGGAATGCCTGTGCCTGTATACGGATAGTTGGCATTTAAAACACCGCCAACTATCAAGCGTGGATTATACTCGGGCAGCTGCATGCCAACGCCTTTATGTGCTTCACCGAAATCCAGTGTATTACCATGATACATATAAATGTTTCCGGAAACTAAAACACCGCTTTCAGAGTGAAAATAACCCTGTGCATCCATCCTTAAATCGCCAAGGACTAAAAGACCAAAGTTATGAACCGACCCAAGGGGGCTATCTGCTATAGGAGGGGCCCACGGAGGCATAACACCTTGCGACGTCCCTGTTATAGCTTGTGCAGTAAGGTTAACTGCAACTTGTCTTCCGCTGCTTAATAATGTAATCTGTTCCAATGCATTGAGATTAGCCAAATCTAAGCTGGCGGGCATTTCAAAAGTGACAGTGTAATACCCGCCTTCGTAATTTCGCCCTGCATATTCTATGGCTTCTGCATATTCCGTTACAAGCATTTCAGGAATCAAAACCGCAATACTGTTGAAAAAATGACCCTCATATACCGCAAACTCGTATGACAATGCAAATACAGCATCCCTTGGAACTTCCATGCCGTCATAAATAGGCGTTCCTTCAAACAACACACTTGGCACAGCACCCAATACTCTTCTTTCACTTTCTGCATATCCATAGGCATATACATCAAGTGTGGGCACAATTCCCGCCATGATTATCCTGTAGTCTGCTATATAATTCCAATTTGGAGAAGCTTCACCCGGCAAATCTGTTTCAAACCAGCCAACAAGGCGGTAATCGGTCTGTGAAATGTCCAGCGAGTCCATTTGTCTGGTAACAACATTTTCAAAACCGGGTGCGCCTGTAATGGCTATATCGTCATTATTATAGCCCTGATGATGCGGTTCTCCCCTTAAATTATTAAGACTCCAAGAATCATTATGTATTGTTCTTTCGTATACTTCGTATAAAGCGGGATATTTATAAGGCACCGGTCCCGAAGTGGCCGTATTGCCATAAACAGCACCATGACCAACTTCATTTGGCGAACCTATAAGCACGCGCTCCAGCACATCTAAGCCATCTACATGAATACCGCCGCCGTTTGATGCCGTATTCATCCGCAACTGAGCTGCACCGGCCTTATGAAACCAAGATGCAGTGCCGGTTATAAATACACCGCCGCCATTGCCTTGTGCGGTATTTTCTGAAATTTCTCCATATACAGAACTCCATTCACCCAAACCCATAGTAAATTGGGAATTAGATAAATAGACACCTGCACCATTGCTGTCAGCGGTATTTCTATTGATGTAGCCGCCTTTCATAGACATTGCAGAATTAACCAGATAAATACCGCCGCCGTCTGTATAGGAATGATTTTCTCCGATATGCCCGGCATGCAGATTAATTTGGCTGCTATATGCATATATACCGCCGCCGTTTGAGGCTCTGTTCCATCTTAGCGCAGCATTGCCGCTGATGTTTATTACAGAGTTTTCTGAGTGTACAGCCCCACCTTGCGAACCTTCTGCACCATTATACCAAATATCGCCGCCGGAGATATTAAGAGTAGCTCCGTCCTTTGCATCAAAAGCAACAATATTAAAGTTTTGCACAACGCCGCCCTGCATATATACAGTGCCGCCCTGCACATTAAAACCTACATTGGTACTTGAACCATGAAAAACGCCGTCTGTTACAGACAGGCTGCCCTCTACCACAAAAGCGGCATCTACGCCGCCGCTGGCATAGAAGTTAAAACTGCCCTGAAGAATGATATCCTGTCCATAGCGTATATAGATGGTGTCATAGGCGTAAATATCGCCGTATAAGTCAATATATCCCGACTCTTCATAACCTGCTTCATCTATAAGCATTTGCAGTTCAGTGCCTGTAAGATTTGCAGTCAGAAGCGATACAGATACATCTATAAGCGCAGATGGAGCCTGTACCGCGTTCCCCTCTTCATCCTCTTCGGCTTCTTCTTCATCTTCTTCGACGTCACCGTTTCCTTCTTCTGGCGTCTCCGTCAAATCTTCTTCGGAATTATCCTCAGTAAGTTCGAGTGTGGGCGGCACAATATCCGTCCCAGAGCTACTTTCCTGTTCTGCACCTTCGCCTTCCTCATTTGCTTCAAGTACAAAGATTCCTTCTGCCGTTTCATTAGCTGCAACCTCTATCGATTGCGGCAACGGTACAAAAGTACTTAATAGAGTAAATGTCAAAAGCAAGCAAAATATCCTTTTTACGAAGACATTTACATCTATTTGTTTTGGGCTTTTATACATAGCATCCCCCCTTTTATTTGTTTATTTTATTCTAACATACTTATCGGATAAAATGCAAGATTAATTAATATTCTTCGATATTCCTTTATGCTTGACCCCGGTCTTTATTTACCCTTAAAACAAGAATAATAATAAGCCATCCCAAAGACAGCAAAAACCCTATAGCAGCTATCATAAATCCTAAAAAACTTTGATTATCACCTGTTTGCGGATTAACGCTGTTTTGGCTGATTGAATCCTGTTCATCTTGCGGCTGTCCTGAAGGTTCTTCGCTATTTTCATTATCTCCGTTACCTTCACCGCCCTCGCTGCTTGTGTTATCATCCGCTTGACTATCAAATTCAGACTCAGGCTCGGCAGTCTCCGCTTCTTCGCTATGCCCGTTACCAAACATTTCTCCGCCCGCGTTACCTCCGTCATCTGCTTCGCCCGATGGCAAAACAGGCGCAAAAAGTCCGGCAGCGGCTGCAGAAACAGGTATGGGCACTCCTGAACCTAGTTGTGATGCTGCTTGCTCTTGCAGCATTGTTGCGGGAGGCAAAGCACCAGTTGGCAGTGTGAATATACCGCCTGCACCAAATATATTTGTTTGCGGTTGACCTCCTGTAACGGTATGGTCTTGAACTTGGTTTTGCTGTTCTAAAGCCTGACCGCTTAAATTGCCCTCTTCGGCTCCATATACAATCAATGCAGCACCATATTCTATATTTATACTATCCGCTATGCTTATGGGTTCGTCTTCTCTTGAAAACACAATATCACCGGCAAAGGGATTACTTTCCTCACCCAATATAAGACTTCCTCCGACAGAAAAATGCAAAGAATCCCCATCTGTACCGACCCTATTTAATATAATGTCGTAGGACTTGCCATTAATCAATGTTATATATGAATTTTGAGGTATTATCAACTGATGCGTCATGGTTATGCTATTCATTATTCTTATAATTCTAGTTCCAAAGTCCGGTATTTGGGAACTTAGCTGCTCAAAATTAGTAACTTCAACTACATCATACACTGTATACAACTCTTCATTTTCCATAACTTCTATGGTATTCTCTTCTTCAGCAATAACCTTTTCATCCTCTTCGAAATCATTTTTACAGCTTTCTTCATATTCCTCGCTTTGTGCGATACTTATTGCATATCCGTTGTTTTCATCTGCATACTCTAATTCTTCATAAAGATTTTGAAAAAAGGAATTTAACAGCAAAAAAACAAGCAAAAGCGCCACAATATGCATCAACAACTTGCCTTTTTTTGTATTCATGCCCCACCCCTTCCTCAAGATATACGAATTAATTTTATGTTCTGTTTGTTTAATTTTATCATAAAAAAAGACTAAACACAATGACAAAACAAAACGATAGATATTTAGTCTTTACTGTATCTTCAAAAATGAGTATATAGTAATATTAAACTATCATAATAAACCAGGTATCTTTTTTATAAATTACAGTATGCATTAATAAGCAATTGCAGTAAAATATTTAAGAATAGACAAACGGCGTTGTTATAAGTAATTCCGGGCTTACCTTGGAATTACTGTGTGCAGTCATGCGTCCGATTATATATGATGTGTCCGACCAAACCCAGTATAATAATGGTTTCTTTAGCAGAACAGTTTAAGCGTTTTTAAATATCTCATAATATTGTATAAGTAGAGAAGATGCAATTTTGCCAAAAGGATATCCGGCAGTAATTTCAAAAATCCCACCCCTGGGCAGTTTTAATTTATACCAAAATAGTGTTTAATTAATATGCGATATTTTCAAACTTGAAGGATATATAAATTTTACTGTGTTTATAAAGCTTTAAAAGTTTTGAAAAAAATTCTTGCACTATTAATATACTTATGATATAGTATATTAATAGTGTTAAACCCAATGAATACCATATTTCGATGCATTTTATAGTATGTGCTTGACTGATATAGAATTATCCTTTAATCACCACATATTATTCTTGAATAGATAACTTTTATAAGCTATGTGTTGCAGTATGAACAAAACAAATAGGAAGCCTCTTAACAGGGCGAATATACGCATAAACCCGTATACGCACGCCAAAGTTTTGTTATAAGCACAACCACATCGTGCGCAAAACTAAGGACCTGAAAGTGTCCTGTTGTTATATGCATACTGCATTTACATAAATAATAAAAAAGGAGAGAGCGAAAATGTCAAAGACAAAAAGAAGCAAAATGATGCCTCGCATAATGGCCGTTTTGCTAGTCTTTACGCTGGTTAGCTCAAATTTCACCTCTGCGCTGTTTGCAACAGAGTTTGAAGAAAATGCAAGCGTAACCAGCAGCTACAACGAGCCGGGCGACCCCGGAGGGGACAATGAATCTTCTGCTAATGCTGAAGAAGACTCGTCCATGGAGGGTGGAGTCGAAACAAATGTAAGCGGAGAAGAAGGCCGGGAGGACCAAGATAATCAGTTAAATTATAAAGATTCTGAATACCCCCCCCCCCCCCCCCACCCCCGAGGAACAAAAAAAAAAAACAAAAAAAACATAAAATAAGAAGAAAGACACAACGA
>WRBA01000019.1 GCA_009779915.1 Defluviitaleaceae bacterium
GGCGAGCAGTCCGCGTAGCGGACGACCAGCCGCAGGGGGTTGCGAAGCAAAACCTTGCAGGCGGATTCATACCTTAAGTACCTCGTTAAAATGGCTTTGCCATTTTAACGACAGGCTGAAGACTTTGTCTTCAGCCTTAAACGCCTATCTCCGAAGATAGGCGTTTAACCTTATACCAATTGGCTTTGCTTAAAAACCTTGTCTTTTTAAGGCAATTACTAGGGGCTGTATTTTTTATTGTTTACAACATATTTTTGAAAGTTCTTCAACTGCCTCATCTATAAGCTTTGAAAGAGGCTGGGCATTTGTTCCCACTATAATATTGTTACACAAATTAACAGGAAGTAAAAGCTTTTTTGCGCTGCTTTGCCCAATGGCTGCAGCCATCATAGGAGTAATTTCTCCCAATAATGAATCGGCGGCGATTATGCCCAAAGGACCGATAATAATATCAGCAGTACGACTTAGTACTACTACGGGATTTTCTCCGGTGGCACCGTTATCAGCCCCTGCTTTTAGCATAGTTGCAGTTGCTACTGCGTTTGCACCTATGGCAGTAAGTTCACAAGAGATATTGGAGCTTTTTACTCCCTCGATAATCATTTTTCCTATTTTACCGCCTTGACCGTCTATTACTAATATCTTCACTTTTATTACTCCTCGCCTAAATCCGAACACTCCTTTATTGAACGCGGGTTCTTATTTATAGTAACACAGAGTAATATGCTTAGCAAGAGGACTTCTAGCCTTTTCTTAAAGCGCATAGAATAAGCATAGAAGAAAACTCCCAAAAGGACGTGTTTTTATTGAATGATTATTTTGTGCTTATTGGTCAGATATTTCTTATAGCTCTTATACAGCTTATTTTAGAGGTCGTGATAGATGCAGGTAAAAGACCTTTTCAAGCTATGTTAATAAATACAGCGTGCTTTCTGGGCGGCTTATATTTGGTGCTTGATTTTTTGTTTGGGAGATTTTGGAGCAGCCTAAGTACTATGATACAATTTAGATGACAGGTGACAAAATACTAATGTTTATGGTTTTTAAGCGCATTGATTACAGAACTGTCAGCCCTTATTGACTTCTTATGCAATAAAGGGTATATTATATAGTGAAACCTGTAGGTTCTGTGCAAGGTATAGAGCTATAGTAAGGATATTAGACCTGTCCGCTAACCTTATTTTGTTAAGAAGCTTCGACGAAGTCTTAGTGAAAAATAAGCCAAAAACGCGGCGGAATGAGGTTAACGGGCAGGTCTATTAAGAGAATTTATGATGGTGGTGCTTTAGTTATGAAAAGGCTTGCTCTCATATATAACCCAAACTCAGGTGATAGAACCTTTAAAAATTCTTTAGATGATATGCTGGACATATTTCAATCAGCAGGGTTTACGGTGACTATCCACCGAAGTGAAAGCACCGACTCTATTCGCTTATTCATAGAAAGTATGAAAAGCGGGGAGTATGAAGCTATAATTATCTCCGGCGGCGACGGCAGTGTTAATATGGTTGTAAATGCAATGATGGAAAAGGGGCTGTCATCAAAGCTTGGGATAATTCCATCAGGTACAGCCAATGACTTTGCCACTTATTTGAATTTGCCTAAAAATCCGGTTTTAGCAGCTGAAATTATTGTTAATGAAAAAATCACAGCCTTTGATTTAGGGAAAGCTAATGATAGATATTTTATAAATGTATTTGCTTTGGGGTATCCCGCTAATATTTCCCATATTGTTAATGAAGATCTTAAAAACCTTATGGGCAAAATGGCGTATTATATGAAAGGTCTTGGGGAGCTTCCGAAAATTACCCCTGTAACTGTTGATATTACTAACTCTGAGGGTACATTTAGGGAGGAGCTTGCCTTAGCTCTTGTCCTAAACGGTACGGGAGCCGGTGGTTTTACGGATTTGGTTAAAGGTTCGGCCTCTGATGGGCTATTGGATTTTGTTGCCCTTAAGTCTGTAAGTTTTTCGGCACTTCCGGCGCTTCTTGTAAAAATTATAAAAGGCGAGCATTTAGAAGATGAAAATGTGATTCATTTTAAAGACAGTTTTATAAAAATAGAAAGCTTTGGACAATCAGCCACAGATGTAGACGGGGAACCGGGACCATCTATGCCTGTTGTGATTAAAAATGTACCGGGGGCACTTAAAGTTTACACTGGGTAAAGGGAGATTAATATACCAATGGATATTAAATATGAACTGGCGAAAAAAATAGGCAGTATAATAGATGTAGATGTTGATGAAATTTTTTCTGCTGTTGAAATACCTGCTAATTCTGAAATGGGTGATTATTCATATCCATGCTTTAGGCTTTCAAAAGTGTTAAAAAAGGCACCGCCTATGATTGCTTTGGATATTGCCGAAAAGCTTAATGTAAATATTGAGCTTTCTATGATTGAATCGGTGGAGGCTGTAGCGGGTTATGTAAATTTCAAGCTTAAAAAGGAGTTTATAGTTTCGGAGGCCTTTACAAAAGTTTTTGTAGATAAGGATAAATTTGGCAGCAGCAATATGGGAGAGGGGAAAACTGTGGTTATTGACTATTCCTCGCCGAATATTGCGAAGCCTTTGCATATAGGTCATATAAGAACTACTATGATTGGTGCCGCTATTTATAAAACTCTTAAGTTTTTGGGTTATAATGTAGTTGGTATAAATTATCTTGGAGACTGGGGTACACAATTTGGTAAAATGGTTGTTGCTATAAATAAATGGGGCGGTGACCGCAGGGCAGCAATTTCAGGCGGTATTGAATCCCTTGTTGAGTTGTATGTAAAGTTTCATGACGAAGCTGAAAAGGATTCTTCTCTTGAGGATGAAGCCAGGGGCTGGACTCTTAAAATGGAGTCCGGTGATCAGGAGGCTTTGGAATTTTGGAAAGAAATATGTGATGTAAGCCGCAAAGAGCTTGATGTGATATATGAAAGACTTGGAATATCTTTTGACTCCTACAGAGGTGAAAGCTATTATAACGATAAAATGGGCGTAGTTGTAGATGAGCTTAGGGAAAAAGGGCTGCTTCAGGAAAGCCAGGGAGCTCAGGTAGTTATGCTGGATGAGTGGAATATGCCACCAAGCCTCATACTCAGAAAAGACGGCGGGACTTTGTATCCTACAAGAGATATTGCGGCAGTTCAGGATCGCTATGATATGTATAGTTTTCACAAAGCTCTTTATGTAACAGGTCTTGAGCAAAAGCTCCATTTTGCCCAGTGGTTTAAAGTTGTGGAGCTTATGGGTCGTAATTATGCCAAGGATTTAGAACATATCTCTTATGGAATGATTAGCTTAGATACAGGAAAACTCTCAACCAGAGCGGGGAATATTGTTTACTTAGACAAGCTTTTAGACGAAGCGAGAGACGGAGCTTTAGCAATAATCAACGAAAGAAATCCAGACCTTGCGGATAAAGAAATTATTGCAGAACAAGTAGGTATTGGTGCTATAATATTTAATGATTTGTATAACAATAGGATTAAGGATGTTACATTCTCTTTTGATAAAATATTGAATTTTGAGGGAGAAACAGGACCTTATGTTCAATATAGTGCGGCAAGGGCCAATTCAGTCCTTGTTAAGGCAGGGTATACCGGAAACTATAAGCCAAAAAACCAAATTGACTTTTCGCTGATTACAGATAAGGCTAGTGTAGAGCTTGCAAAACTAATTTACGCATACCCTGATAAAATTTTAGAATCGGCTAAGAGATATGAGCCTTATATAATTGCAAGGCATTTAATGGCTATAGCTCAGGGCTTTAATTATTTTTACCATGAAAATCCAATTTTAACCGCTGATAACGATTTACGGGAAGCGCGGCTTATGGTGGTTTATGCCACGAGAGAAGTTTTGAAGGCAGGGCTTTCTCTTTTGAATATCTCTGCCCCGGAGAAGATGTAGTGGTTTTATTAAAAGCGGTTGTGCTGTGTGCCTTTACTTTGCAAAATAAAATGCCCTTCGGGCAGGTGGTTAACGACAGCTAATGGCACCCACTTCAGGAGTTGACATAAATGAGAAAAAAAATTAAGATAGCAATTGTAGATGATTCCATTGTTTTTAGGGCGTTTTTAAGGCAGGCATTAAGCCGGGTTCATGAGTTTGAGATTGTTGAGGTTTTTGACAGCCCTATAACGGCTCTTGATAAGATTCCTAATATGGATCTTGATGTTGTAGCTGTTGATATGGAAATGCCAGGTATGCGGGGCAATGAGTTTATAAAAAGGCTGTTTCCTAAAAACCCAAGGATTCGTACTATTGTTATAAGCAGCTTATCAGGCAATGTATTTGACGCTATGCAAGCAGGTGCTGTTGAGTTTGTGGCAAAGCCAAACTCAAGCCCGGGCTATACTCAGGATATTTTTATTGCCGATTGTGTAGATGCTATAAAAATAGCTGCCGCTGTAAGGAATAAATCATATCCGAACGCTAACCGGCAGGAGAGTGCTGCTTTACCGCCTCCTGTACTTAAAAGCGGTCAAAAACTTGGTAATGTGCGAAGCCTTATAGCCATAGGTGCATCAACCGGAGGTACAGAGGCTATATTAAGTGTACTTAAAACCTTTCCGGCAGATATGCCAGGAGTGGCGATTGTTCAGCATATGCCGCCGGGCTTTACTAAATCTTACGCAGATCGCCTTGATGTGAACTGCTCTATGCATGTGAGAGAAGCAAAACATGGCGATAAGCTTGAGAGGGGAGTTGCTCTATTAGCTCCTGGCGGAGATTTGCAAATGCGGGTTATTAAACAAGGTCCAATCTATGTAATCGACCTTAAAGAACAGGGAAAGGTGTCCGGTCATTGTCCATCTGTTGATGTTTTGTTTGAATCTGTGGCGGTAGCTGCCGCTAAAGATGCCATAGGTATAATCCTTACGGGAATGGGCAAGGATGGTGCTGAAAAAATGAAAACAATGAAGCAGATGGGTGCTTTTACCGTTGGGCAGGACGAGTCCTCCTGTGTTGTTTATGGTATGCCAAGGGCTGCTTTTGAAATGGGAGCGGTTGCAAAACAAGTACCCCTTGATAGGATAGGTCAGATTGTTTTATCCCATTTAATCAAATAGTATTAAAGAAGAAAACAACCCCTTTTAAGTTTGTATAAATCAAGCTTAAGAGGGGTTTTTGATTAAGTTTTATGCTTATGCTTGTTCTTCAGGTCTTAGACAAAACGGTAAATTACCGTTTTTCTTGTGATTAACTACACATTCACAGCAGACTGTATGCCTTTCACATTCCGTTTTTGGGCAGGGACATTCTTTTACATTTTTACAAGCCATATGTAAGCCTCCTTATGGAATTATAATATATTTATTGTAGTACTTATTGTAGTAAAAGTCAATCTAGGAATATTGAGATTAAAATTGATATTGACTTTTACATAAAATTATATTATCCTTAAGGAGAATTAAATACTACAAACCGCTAGGGGTGTTGCGAAAGCGACTGAGATTAGACCCTTATAACCTGATCCGGGTAATGCCGGCGAAGGGAAAGCAGCCTTTTTCAAATGTAACCCCTGCGGGAAATTTGTTTATTAATTTCTCGTTAGGGTTTTTTTGTTTGGCATAGGTGCAAGCGCAGACCAACAAGCGGTAAATACAAGGAGGTTTGTTTTTTATGTCAGCGGAAACTTTTTCGCAATTTTTTATGTCAGACATGGGTAGTATTGTTGCATTTGTATGTGCATTACTTATGGGGCTTGTGTTATTGTTGTTTTTTAGAAAAGATACAAAAATGCCACTAAAAGCCCTTACTTATGCGGCTATTTGCTTGGCTCTTGCAGTAATACTTTCAAATATACGTATTTATCGTATGCCTATGGGCGGGTCTATTACTGCTGGCAGTATGGTTTTTGTTTCTATGGTAGGCTATTGGTTTGGCCTTAAAGCGGGGCTTGCTGCGGCTGTTTCATTTGGGTTTTTGCGGCTTTTATTTGACCCGTATATTATCCATCCGGCACAAATGCTTTTGGATTATGTACTGGCGTATGCTTGCCTTGGTCTTTCGGGGCTTTTTAAGGAGCATAAACACGGACTTTTAATAGGCTACATAGTAGGTGTTACAGGAAGGCTTTTATGTGCGGTTTTGTCAGGGGTAATATTTTTTGCGATATTTGCCCCGGAAGGGATGAATGTTTGGCTGTTTTCCTCCCTCTATAATATAACTTATATAGGACCTGAAGCGGCGTTTACCTTGGCAATTTTAGCAGTGCCGGCTTTTAAGGCGGCTATTGACAGAGTTGGGTTGCAAGCCAGGGCATAAAAAAATAAACGCTATCGGCAAAGTATACTGAAATCCACACAAAATAGTAAAGCTAAAGCAACTATCTTGTGTGGATAAAGCAGCGCAGCTCTCTTCTAAAACAGTAACAGATTCATAGCAAGCTATAATGGTTACTGTTTTAGAAGCATTTAAGTATAAATCCGATAGGGTTTTTCTTATATAAAAATCAGTCTAATATAAAAGATTCTAATATCTTGCCAAACATTTCCTCCTGCCCGACATGGCGAAAGCCTAATTTCTTAATCACAGCAATAGATGCAGGATTTTGAGGATATGATACTGCAATAAGGGGGCGGGGGCTATGTGCCGCAAGGACTGCTTTTCCGGCTTCTGTGGCATAGCCTTTCCCCCAAGTGCATTCATCGTAAGCATATAATATTTCTTTTCTACCACAGGGGAGACCTCGTACACCGCAATGACCTATTAATTTGTCACTTTCCCTCTCTATTACGGCATATGTACCAAGCCCATGACCCCAAGAGGATTCGTGTGTCATTATTAACCTATTAACTGTATCTCTTGTAAAGCCCTGCCCTGTTCCTAAAAATTGGTAGACATTTGGTTTTGTTAAAATATCGGCATATACTTCCTCATCTTGAGGGGTAAAGCGTCTTAAAATTAATCTTTCTGTAGTAATCATATAATAACCTCCTTTATCTATTATACAGCTCACATAAATACTTAAGCCCTTGTGCTATATCATCACTCAGCATTTCCTTTTTAAACCTGAACCCCCAATTGCCATCAGCTGTCCCGGGAGTATTCATACGTGCTTCTCCTCCTAAGCTCATTAAATCCTGGATTGGTATAATTGCAGTATTCGCCGAGGATGAAAAACATAGGCGAATTAAATCCCAAGCAATATCATCCCCCGAAATACGAAGATAACGCCGCACGAAATCTTTAATATTTTCGTCCAGCTCATGATACCAACCTATAGTAGTATTATTATCATGAGTACCTGTATAGACCACTGTATTAGAGTCATCAAAATTATGTGGCAGATAGCTGGATTTAGCTCCATCCATAAAAGCAAAATGGAGTATTTTCATACCGGGATAGCCCAAATTTTCCCGAAGTTTATTAACCTCCGGTGTGATAATCCCCAAATCCTCCGCAATGACAGCTAAGGAGCCAAGCTCTTTCTCAATTGTCGCAAAAAATTCTTCACCGGGCCCTTTGACCCATTTACCCTTTATAGCGGTTTTAGAATTGGCAGGTATTTGCCAAAAAGATTCAAAGCCTCTAAAATGGTCAATTCTTACAATGTCAAACATAGATAAATTATGTTTAAAACGCTTTACCCACCATTCGTAGCCATTTTGCTTTTGAGCCTTAAAATCATATAGCGGATTACCCCAAAGCTGACCGCTTTCGCTGAAATAATCGGGAGGTACACCGGCGACTGCCTCAGGCAGCCCGTCTTTATCTTTTAAAAACAGCTCTTTATTAGCCCAATAATCCGCAGAGCTGCCTGATACAAAAATAGGTAAATCCCCTATAATTTTAACTTCGTTTTTATTTGCATAGGCTTTAAGTTTGTCCCATTGGCTGTAAAATTCAAATTGGAGGTATTTTCGGTAATTTATTTCATCCTGTAAGCGTTCTATATATTTTTTAAGTGCCGGTACTTCTTTATCAAATAAGGGTTTTGGCCAATCATGAAGAGGCAGATGACCCAAAAATTCCGATAGACTTTCAAACAAAGCAAAATCATGAAGCCAAGTATTCTCCGCACAAAATTTTGCAAAAGGCCTGATTGCGCCCGGATCTTTTTTGAAATTCTCATAAGCCATTTGAAAAAGGGCGTTTTTATATTTATAAACCCTGTCAAATTCAACATAATCGCAGTTTAAATCAGGAGGGTTTGCAAGTTGCAGCTTGGTAAGATAGCCTTTTTTTTGCAGAAGCTCAGGGCTTATTAAATAAATATTACCTGCAAAAGCTCCATGGCTTTGATAGGGGGAATTTCCATATCCCACAGGGGTTAATGGTAGTATTTGCCAATAGCTTTGACCGGCATTTACTAAAAAGTCTATAAAATCGTAGGCTTCTTGTCCAAAATCACCTATGCCAAAGGGACTGGGGAGGCTTGTGGGATGGCAAAGTATACCTGCTAGCCGCTTTTTTATCATAAAGTTCGCTCCTCTTTTTTAGAACCAGCGGTCAATAAGCCGAAAAGCAGATTTGCAGCTTATTGACCGCTGGTTCTTAGTTACAATTTTTTAATAAGTATAGCACGTCCACGCTGATTGTGGTATTATAAAATTTAAGAAATTTATACTTAGGAGATGAAATGTAAATGTACTACAATAATTTAACCATGTTGGCCGATTATTATGAACTTACTATGATGCAAGGCTATTTTTTAACTAATACCCATGAACGCAAAGCAGTTTTCGATTTGTTTTTTAGAAGCAACCCTTTAGACAACGGATATTCTATAGCGGCAGGACTTGAGCAAGCTATAGAATATATAAAAGGTCTTCATTTTACTGAGGCAGATATTTCTTACCTGCGCTCTAAAGGAGTTTTTAAGGAAGAGTTTCTTGATTATTTAAGAAATTTCAAATTTAGTGGGGATGTATACGCGATTCCCGAAGGCACTGTAGTTTTTCCTCAGGAGCCTCTTTTAAGGATTACAGCCTCTGTTATAGAAGCCCAGCTTTTGGAATCCGCATTATTAAATATAATAAACCATCAGAGTCTTCTTGCTACAAAAGCAGTTAGAGTTGTAAATGCCGCTGCCGGAGATAAGGTTTTAGAATTTGGTCTTAGAAGAGCCCAAGGTCCTGATGCGGCTATTTACGGCGCACGTGCCGCGATGATAGGGGGCTGTACCGCAACTAGTAATGTGGAAGCAGGGCGTATGTTTGATGTACCAATTGCCGGCACCCATGCTCATAGCTGGGTTATGAGCTTTGATGATGAGCTTACGGCTTTTCGCGAATATGCGAAATTATATCCCAGTGTGTGTTTATTGCTTGTGGATACTTATAATACTTTAAAATCCGGCATGCCTAATGCTTTAAAAGTTTTTAAGGAGCTAAAAGATTCGGGAGTTAAGATTGGAACATACGGCGTTAGACTGGACAGCGGCGACTTAGCTTACTTATCTAAACGAGTGAGAGAGATGCTTGATGAAGCAGGATTTCATGACGCTATTATCAGCGCATCCGGAGATTTGGATGAAAATTTGATTACCAATCTTAAAGGGGAGGATGCTAAAATCACTCTCTGGGGAGTTGGCACAAAACTTATAACCTCTGATAAATGTCCGGCTTTTGGAGGCATATATAAGCTCGCTGCAGAAATTATAGAGGATGGGAAAGTTGTTCCTAAAATAAAAATTTCTGAAAACCCTGCAAAAATTACAAACCCTGGAATTAAGACGGTATTTAGACTTTATGATAAAGCTACAGGAAAAGTAAAAGCGGATTTAATTAGTTTATATGATGAAATCATTGATGCTAATCAGGATTTGACAATTTTTGATCCTATTAACACATGGAAAAAGATGACTTTAAAAGGCGGGGAGTTTTGGGTGAAGAATCTTCTTGTGCCTGTATTTTTAAATGGGGAATGTGTTTATAAGTCTCCAAGTGTTATGGAGATTGCTGCTT
The DNA here is from genome assembly GCA_009779915.1 of Defluviitaleaceae bacterium. Taxonomy (GTDB): domain Bacteria; phylum Bacillota; class Clostridia; order Lachnospirales; family UBA5962; genus WRBA01. The sequence goes on from WRBA01000019.1 coordinate 9,913, forward strand.
TCTGCAAAGAAGACCAAGAGACTTTGTGGGAGGAAAACCGAAGATTATTTAAGCCCAATATTTTACCGGTAGATCTTTCGGAGAAATTATATAATCTTAAACGGGAAATGATTTATGAAATAAGAGGAGAATAGCACTTATACTGCTTTAACTTGTGAAAACCCCACAAGTTAACTCACTTATAAGCAAAAAATCGTAATAAATTTGTAAAGAATAAAGAGGAAAAAACACATCACAGGATGAGAACGAGGGCACTTAAAGCTATTGATAGACAAAAATTTGTAACAAATTTGTAAAAATTACCTTAATAGGATTGAAGGTTGGATATAAAAGTGTTATAATGTGTGCATATGAGTGAAAAATCTGCAAAACTGAGCATAGGTGTTAATGGTAACGGTTGGAGGATTTCCCCAATGAAGAAAATTTGCTTTATGTTAGCATTTTTATTGATATTTCAGGTGTTTACATTAGTAGTTGTGGACGCTACGGCAATTACTACAGTAAGCAGTGCCTATCCACTTGATGTTAATCAGCAGATACGAGGGAGAGTTGTTAATTTTACCCTCGATGTTCCATCGGCGTGGAGGAGGCATGTTGAAGTTCAGCGGGAATTTTTTCAAAACCCTCAGCCTATTTTAGAGAGGCTTATATTTCATTATAGACCGGCAAATATTGCTGCTTCCAGGGCTTTGCTTTTAGAAATTGCTGTGTTTAATCGTGATGACTGGCAGGACAACTTAGGTTATACAAGGCTAACTGAAACGGACAATCATGTATATGCAATAAGAGTAGCAACCTCAAATCCATTTGTATTCGGCGCAGACAGGCTTTTGTTTGACAATATGATAAGAGATGCCTCAAATCCAGCATTTTTAATGGATTATATGAGCGTGCCTAGAGGCGGGGATATGGTTGTTCGTAATACTGTTTCAGTTAATGGAAAAAGAATGAGTTCACCAACCTTTACAACGGCACAGAGAGTTGTTTTTGTTCCTATCAGAGAGGTGGCGGAAGCCCTTGGGTATACTGTAGGATGGGATACGGCAACTAGCAGTGTTACTATATCCAGTGGGACGTTTTTTACAACGCTTACCAGAGATGCAACAATTAGACAAAGGCATAATATTATTAATATTGATGGGATAAGCTATGTGTCTACTATGTTTTTTCTTCAGGTTATGCAGTGTAATGTAGAGATTGATGAGCATAGTAATGTTAGGATAAATAGAGAAGTAAGAAGGTAAATAGTGGGAGAAGTAGTTGAAAGTTGAATAAATGTGTAACATTAAAGATATAGAGACTGACTTTAATCAGTCTCTATTTTTTATAGTGAATTTAACACTCTTAAGTTAATCAGATATATTATTTAACGAAGAGCCTAACAGACCTTGGGGCTGACTTGACCGTATTTATAAGCAAATAGGCAAAATTTTGCTAATCAATTTTTAATTTTTGAGAGGATGAATCTTATGTATTGCTATAAGCATACAGATTGTGTATCGGTTGGTATATGCATGTCTTGTGGGCAGCATATTTGTGCAGATTGCTCTGTTAATATAGACAATTTATACTATTGTAAAGATTGTGTTACTAAAATGGCGGGGGCGGGCTCTCAGGAGAGCAGTACTTCTCAATCGCCGCCACCAATACCAATACCGCCGCCAGGTCACAATCAACACCAGCAGCAATTTTATCAAAATAATTACAATTATTCTCATGGACCAGGACCAGGGCAAATACGGCGATATAGAAAAAATGGTTTTTTACTTTTTCTTCTTTCGGCAGTGCCAGGGCTTAATTATATGTATCTTGGGCTTATGAAACGTGGACTATTTATTATGACATTGTTCTTTGGCTTTATATTTCTTGCTCATGAAATTGGAACAAGGTTATTTATGTTTTGTGTTTATATTTTGATTTGCTTCTCACTTTTTGATAGCTTTAGAGTTAGGCGATTATTGACAGAGGGATTTGTTGTACTTGATGCTTCAGACGATATTTTATCATTTTTTAAAGAAAACAAGAAGTCGATAATACTATTTTTTATAATAGCAGTTCTTTTTGGTATTATTGGAAGAATAGGTAGATTTTTTATGAATATGGATATTGCATATATCCCTGCTGGGGTAGGAAGTGCTTTTGGGGCAGCATCTAACTTCTTATCCTTTGCAGCAGGGCTTTTAGTAATCGTAGTCGGCTGTTATATTGTTGCTAAATTTATATCTAAGCAAGGGAAAGATAAAAACCAATAAAAAACCATTTACTCACTTGAAGAGAAGAACATTGCAGAGTCGCACTCTACAAAAATGTCAAGTTGTTGACATGATTGCAGAGCGCGACTCTGCAATGTTTTGTTTCGATTAAAAGAAAAAACAAAAAAACACTGGTTTTTTTGTTTGTACAGTGTTATAATCAAATCTGAAATTATTTGCTTAAGGATGATTTATTTGGGAAGAGTTATTTCCGTTACAAACCAAAAAGGCGGTGTTGGCAAGACCACCACCTGCATAAACCTTTCGGCATGTTTGGCACAAGCAGGCAAAAAGGTGCTGACTATAGACGCAGACCCACAAGGGAATACTTCTAGCGGTTTAGGAATACAAAAAGATATATTAACTAAAACTCTATATAATTTATTATTGGGAGAAATATATATAGAACAAGTTATCCATAATACTATTGTGGATAATCTATTTGTAATTCCATCTAATATGAATTTGGCGGGTGCTGAAATAGAGCTGGTTGGCATGGAAAATAGGGAGTATATTTTAAAAAAAATTATAGATAATACGAAATTTTTATACGATTTTATACTCATCGACTGTCCGCCATCTTTGAATTTACTTACAATTAACGCTTTGACAGCGTCTGACTCTGTCCTTGTTCCCATACAATGTGAATATTTTGCCTTAGAGGGGTTAACTCAACTCCTTCATACGGTGAGCTTGGTTCAAAAACGCTTAAATCCTCATTTGGAGATGGAAGGCGTTGTATTTACTATGTATGATGCGCGGACAAACTTATCATTACAAGTGATTGAAGAGGTCAAAAAACACCTGCCTAACAATGTTTATAGAAGTATAATTCCTCGTAATGTAAGACTATCAGAAGCCCCCAGTCATGGTTTACCTATAACAATGTATGATGAAAAGTCTAAAGGGGCAGAGAGCTATATCTTGCTTGCCGAAGAAGTTATGGAGAGGAGAAAATAAGATGGCTGCAGAGCGAAGAGCCTTAGGTAAAGGATTAGGCGCACTAATTGCTGCGGAAGAAAATTTAGTCGATTTAGCTTCTAGAGAGAGAGAAGGCAAAAATCCAGATGATTTTGGAATATTGGAAGTGGATATAAACAAGGTTGAGCCTAACAAAGATCAACCGAGAAAGCGATTTGATGAAGAAGGACTGGAAGAGCTGGCTAATTCCATAAAGCAGTTTGGTATAATACAGCCTCTTATTGTGACAGAGATAGAAAATAATCCTGAATTTTATAAAATTGTTGCAGGGGAACGGCGATGGAGAGCTGCTAGACTGGCTCAACAAAAAACAGTCCCTGTTATTATAAAAAAATTAGGCGAGATGGAAACTCTCCAGATTGCACTTATTGAAAACATTCAACGTCAAGACCTAAACCCTATTGAAGAAGCCCTTTGTTATCAGAAACTTTGTGATGTTTTCTTTTTCAGACAGGAAGATATCGCTGTAAAAGTAGGTAAGAGCAGGGCAAGTATTTCTGGGGTAATGAGCTTATTAAAGCTAGACCCACGTATTCAAAACCTTATAGCTGAAGGAAGGCTCACGGCAAGTCATGGGAGAAAACTCTTAGAGATTCATGATGGAAATACCCAGTTTGAAATAGGGGAAAAAATTATTGAAGAGCAGTTAAATATTAGCCAAGTTAGTACTCATTTAGAGAGTATTAATAAAAAAGAAGATTTGCCAAAAAAAAGTGAGAAAATTCAAATTGATGATGAATTTGATAGTCTATACAAAGCAATTGAAAAAGAATTGATGGGTGTCCTTGGTACGAAGGTTAGTATTAAAGAAAGGAAAGATAAAGGAAAAATTGAAATAGAGTATTTTAGTAAAGAAGATTTAGATAGACTTATAGGAATGTTTAAAAATATGAATTAAAATAGTTCCACTGTGTCGAAAAAATGTTCGCCCCTATAAAATATAGGGGCATTTTATTTGATAACTTCCTTTATACAACTTTTTCTATTGATGCATCTATAGAAACCCTCTCAATTTTAACACCTAAATTTAATAATTTGTTTTCTAATTTATAATACCCTCTGTCTATATGATAGATATTTTCAATTTCACTTGTTCCATCGGCGCAGGCAGCTGCTATTACAAGAGCTGCCCCTGCTCTTAAATCTGTAGCCATAACTCTTGCGCCGCTTAAGCACTCAACCCCTTCTATAAGAGCAGATCTAGAGGCAATTTTAATATTTGCCCCCATTTTAACAAGTTCAGGTACATGCATGAAACGATTTTCGAATATAGTTTCTGTAACAATACTATTTCCTTTAACAAGAGCTAAAGCAGAGGTAAAAGGTGCCTGCAAATCTGTAGGAAAGCCCGGATGAGGCATTGTCTTGATTTCAGTAGCGTCGAGATACATAAAACCGGGGGATTTAACCCTAAGTCCATTAGCAGATTCAGAAATATCCACGCCCATTTCCCGAAGTTTTGCGATAACAGGCTTTAAATGATCCCCCGCTATGTCCTCCAGAAAAATCTCACCACCCCTGGCAGCCGTTGCTGCCATGAGAGTTCCTGCTTCAATCCTGTCCGGTATTATGGTATAATTTGCTCCATGCAGATGTTTAACACCTGTAATTTTTATGGTATTTGTACCGGCACCTTTTACATTTGCGCCCATTGTATTTAAGAAATTAGCTAAGTCCACGATTTCGGGTTCTGTTGCAGCATTTTCTATAGTGGTTAACCCGTCAGCTAAAGTAGCTGCCATCATAATATTTTCTGTAGCGCCAACTGAGGGAAAATCTAAATAAATTTTATCCCCTATAAGATATTTAGCAGAGGCTAAAGTCTTGCCATGTTCAATATCAATCTTTGCACCAAGGGCAGCAAAGCCTTTAAGATGCAAGTCAATGGGACGAAGTCCAATATTACAGCCTCCCGGCATATCGAGAGTTGCTTGTCCAAACCTAGCTAAAACAGGTCCCATTACTAAAAAAGAAGCACGAATAGCAGTGGCAAGTTCGTAAGGTATTTCACAAGTTTTTATACCTTGCGGGCGTATAATTAAAGATTGCTTTAGAGGGTTCCATATAACCATAGCCCCAAAGGATTCTAATATACTCTTCATGGCGAGGCAATCGCTTAAAGGAGGAATGCCGTGAAGTATAGACTCCTCGTCAGTTAATAAACAAGCAGCCATAATAGGCAGCGCAGCATTTTTTGCACCACTTATGCGAACGCTTCCGGAAAGAACTGAAGAACCTTTTATAATGAATTTGTCCAAAACAATATCTCCCTCCCGACAGATTTAACTAACATATATTATGTTCAAAAATCTACCGGTTCAATCAAGAAAAATGAATTTTTTAACAATTTTCTATTTATAGTGAATTAACCTAAAAATATGCATGCTTATGAGTTGTATTTTAAGTCGACTATATATAGTAAAATAACCTCAAAATAGTAATAAAAACTTGTTATTTTTTCGCATCTTATCGTCACCGAGTTCCTGCCATACCTTTGGGCTGGACGGTTCCTGCCAACACGCAACCCGCATTAGCCTGCTCGCCCAAGCGTCCCGGGTATGCCGGGAACCCGTTTCCTCAATCTACAAAAAAATACCTGCATCTTTCTGTTAGTATTTTGAAGTAATTTCACTATAGTATGAAAGGTTGAAAGAGTAAGGGGAATATGTTAATATGATATAAGTTAAATTCAAAAAAGCCCCTGCCAAAAATAAGGGGCTTTTACTAAGATTAAAATTATGTATTTATATTATCTGCGCTTATTTCGCTTGTTTATACCTGCTTGACGCTCATTAGAAACCTTAAGCCATTCCTTAAACTTATCTTCAAAGGTTTGATTTGGATCATTTGGTGTGTCAATTACAGGTTTAGCAGGTGCCGGCGAGGGGGTGCTTTGGGATTTTGAAGCCTCTTTTATAGAAAGAGCGAGCCTGTTATTACTAGAGTCAATAGACAGAACTTTGACATTAACAACATCCCCGATAGCAATATGGTTGTTAATATCTTGCACAAAGCTATCCGAAATATGGGAAATATGGACAAGTCCTTGTATATTGTCACCAATAAGCACTATCGCCCCAAAAGGCTTAATACGAACTACCTTACCTTCTACTATGCTGCCAATTTCAAAACTCATTGGAAAATACCTCTCTTGTTCTTTTATGCGCATAGTATACCACATACGAAACAAAAATACAACGCTAAAGGACAAAGAAATGGCTAAAAATAAGCATGTTTTTATCAAAATTGAAAAATTCAAATTTCCCAACATAGGAATAGGGAGAAAAATCACACAAGAGGAAGATTCTTGTGCAGATTTCAGCAAGGAAAGAAATGTAGAAATAAAGAGAGCTTTGCCGGGTCAGCTTATTGAAGCGAAAGTTAAAAAAGGCAAGGGACAGCTCTTGAATATAGCGGAAAGAGGTGATAAGGAAATCTCTCCTCTTTGCCCAAATGCGGATAAATGTGGTGGTTGTACATTTCAAACCCTTACTTACGAAGACGAGCTTAATATAAAAGAGCAAATGGTTAAAGACTTGTTTAAAAAAGCTAATATAGAACTGCCGGAAACTACAGAAGTTAAACCGGCACCATCTGTATATGGGTATAGGAATAAAATGGAGTTTTCCTTTGGCGATGAGTGCAAGGATGGACCTCTTTCTTTAGGGCTTAGGAATCCCGGAAGCTATTATGAAGTTTGCGATGGCTCCTATTGTAATATATGCCATGAGGATTTTAATAAAATTGTGAAATATACAAGGGATTTTTTCAGAGAAAGAAGGGCTAGTTTTTATCATAGAACGAGGCACACAGGGCATTTGCGCCATTTAGTTATACGCAGAGGTGAGCATACAGGGGAAATTTTGGTGAATTTAGTAACAACAGAAGGTCTTGTGGTGGAAGGGTTTGAAAAAGCCCTCTTGGAAATAAGCCTTGAAGGTCGTATATGTGGTATAATCCATACAATCAACAATTCAGTTGCTGATGCAGTTAAGCCGGAAATAGTTGAAGTTTTATATGGGGATAATTATTACTATGATTTATGTTTGGGGCTTAAATTTAAAATATATCCTTTTTCTTTTTTTCAAACAAATACTTTTGGAGCAGAAGAGCTTTATAAAACTGTCAAAGAATTTGCGGAAGGAAATGAAAATGGCGATATCTTCGATTTATACTGTGGTACAGGCACTATCGCTCAGATTTTAAGTGAAAAAGCGCGGAAAGTTTATGGTATAGAAATTGTGGAATCGGCAGTAGACGCCGCTATCCAGAATGCGGCTATCAACAATATTGAAAATTGTGAATTTATAGCAGGAGATGTACTTAAGGAAGTCACGAAACTTACAAGCACTCCCGAAACTATAATTCTAGATCCACCAAGGGAAGGGATACATCCAAAAGCCTTAGAGCCTATTATAAACTTTGAGGCGAAGAGGATAATATACGTCTCCTGCAAGCCAACAAGTCTTGTAAGGGATTTGGAAGTATTTTTGGAGAGTGGATACAGGCTTAAGGATTTTAGGATACATGATATGTTTCCTAGGAGTTATCATGTGGAATGTGTAGCGTTGTTGGAAAAACAAATGTAGGGGTGGGATAATATGCCGGAGGGCAATGACATAAAAAATGATGAAAAATGGGATTTTTCGGATTATGCCTTTACGATAACAGGCATAATTGTTGGTTTTCTTTTAGTTGTTCCGGAAATACTGTATTCGGAATTTAATATCAGCATATTAGGCGGAAGCTTAGGTTTGGATGAGGAGCTGGTGCAAAATCAGATGAGCATAAACAGGCTTCGCTCTTTGTCGCCTATGCTGTTTCTATTAACAACAACAATCGTATTTATTAAAGATACTATTGATGCGCGAAAAAAAGGCGGCTATAAAGGTTCAATTTTTACACATACTTTTGAGTCTTTGCTTGAAGAGTCAATTTATATGGCGATTACCACAATAATGGTATATAGCGCGGTGCTTGTCGGCGCAATGTACATTTCATGGCTGGCTGGACCTATAACATGGATTTTATTTATTTTTATATTCCCTCTTGTAAGAAAAAGAAGCAGCGATGCTGAAAAAATCCATATGCCGTGGGTATTACTGCTTATATTTGCAACCGGTATTATTGCTGAATTTATAACGAGGGCATGGATTGCATTTCCGCTGTCATGGCTTATTATTTGTGCAATTAAACTGATAGGAATTATTCGCGAAGAAAAAAACTACTCAATTGACACAGTTTTTGAAATTTTATATTACTCTTTTTCTGTTATCCTCATGATCCTTGGTATAGCTTTGGGTTTTTGGATTGCCTCATGGATTGCATTTCCTATAGCGTTGTTAATTTGTTGGGTATTGAGTAAATTAAAAAGATTTAAAAAACCCGAAGCAGCTTGAAGTTAACAACTGTTTCGGGTTTTTAATATTTTAATTTTAACCTATCTTAATTCATGTACAAACAACCCGCTTCTAAGCTTTGGTTCAAACCATGTTGATTTAGGGGGCATAAGCTTATCCGCGTCAGAGATTGCCATAAGCTCATCCATTGAGGTTGGGAACATAGAGAAAGCCACTGCCATGTTACCACTGTCAACACGCCGCTCAAGCTCACTTAAACCACGAAGACCGCCAACGAAATCAATCCGTAAATCAGTGCGCGGATCTTGTATATCAAGTATCGGTGTTAAAAGCAAAGATTGAAGTATAGATACATCCAAACTTTCAACAGGGTCATTTTCATCAATAAATTCAGGTTTTGCTGTGAGTTTATACCATTTTTTATCATGATACATACCGAAAGTATGGCGAGCTTCAGGCTTATAAGCACCTTTACTCCAATCTTCCACCTGGAATTTTTCTTTGATTTTAGCTAAATACTCGTCTAAAGTAAGCCCATTTAAGTCTTTAACAACCCTATTATAGTCCATAATCGCAAGTTCGCTGTCAGGAAATATTACGGATAAATAATAATTAAACTCATCATCCATAGTATAATCCGGATTTTGGAGTCTGCGTTCAAGACCGACCGCAACGGCGGAAGCGTTTCTATGATGCCCGTCGGCTATGTATAAGGAATCAACAATAACAAGGAAAGCGGCAGTTAGTTTGCTTATAACCTCTGCATCATCGACTACCCAAACAGTATGCCCCACTTTATCTTCAGATACAAAATCATAAACAGGGGTATGCTTAGCTGCCCAGTCTTCAATAAGTTTTGTAACCTGAGGCTGATTTCTATAGGTCAGGAAAATCGGACCTGTATTTGCATCCATGGTATTTACATGGCGGATTCGATCCTCTTCTTTTTCTTTGCGGGTAAGCTCATGCTTTTTGATGACATTGTTCATATAATCATCAATGGAAGTTGCGGCTACAAGACCGGTTTGGGCTCTCCCGTTCATAGTTTGGCGGTAGATATAATACACGGATTTTTCATCTTGTATAAATTGACCGCCGGATTTCATTTTGTTATAAACAGTACGTGCCATCCTATACACTTCGGAAGTATACATATCATGACCGGGAGGGAAATTCAGCTCCGGTCTGTCAATGTAGAGGAATGAAAGGGGATTGTCTTTGACCATTTCCCGCGCTTCCATAGAGCTCATAACATCATAGGGAAGTGCCGCGATAGTATTTGCTAAGTCGGGACGCGGGCGAACACCTTTAAAAGGTCTGATAATTGCCATAGAGTACCTCCTATTAGTTGTTTCGTTAAAGACCTGCCTTGAGGGCTTTTAACGAGGATTACGGTATGAATAAATTAAAAATTCCATCGGTTACATATCGAATTTTTGATTCTCCGCAGGCTGGGCAAAGCCCGGTCTGTGGGTTTAACTGCCTTTGGCGGTAATAAGAAAAACATAGAAATCAGAGAATGCCTCTTAAATTACCCTTACCTTAACAACTTTATCAAGTTTTTCAACAGCGGATACATCAGAAACTTTGCTGTCCAGCTCAAATATAGCGTAGCCATAGCCGGCATTTTCTTTTACAGTGGAGCCAAGAACTTTGCCAAGCCCAGAAACGGCTTTTGCAAGCTCGTCACCGCAAGCTCCCTTAGAGAGTATGCAAATGCGAGACACTCCGCCTTTGCATTCAAGTTCTAAATTAGGATAATTTACGGAATTAACAATATTTCCATTCAATATGTAATCCCTTAACTGACAAGCTGCCATATAAGCACAGTTATCTTCACTTTCAGGAGTTGAAGCTCCAAGGTGAGGGATTGTAATAATATTTTCAACACCAAGCATATGTTCATCAGGAAAATCAATAACATAACTTGAAAGTTTGCCACTGGCGAGAGCTTTTTTAACCCCTTCGGTACAAACAAGCTCACCGCGGGCAAAATTTAATAATCTCGCACCATCTTTAAACTTAGCGAACAAGCTTTCGTTAAACATAAACTTAGTGTCCTTATTCAGCGGAAGGTTTAAAGACACATAATCGCTGGCTGCAAGAAGCTCATCCATATTTTTTACAATCTTAACTTTAGGGTCTAGTTTAGCTTTATTTGCATCAGAAAGGAATGGGTCATAACCTACAATATCCATGCCAAGTGCCAAAGCAGCATTTGAGGTTAATATACCAATAGCACCAAGACCAATAACACCTATGGTTTTGCCCATAATTTCAGGACCTACATAGTTGCCTTTCTCCTTTTCAACGGTTTTAGCTACCCCTTCTTGTCCTTTAAGGCTTTGCACCCAATTAATACCTTGTACAACTTTCCTTGAGGATGCTAAAAGACCGAATATAACCAATTCTTTAACGGCGTTAGCATTAGCTCCGGGAGTGTTAAATACCACAATACCTTCGTCGGCGCATTTGTCAAGGGGGATGTTATTTACTCCCGCCCCTGCCCTTGCCACTCCAAGGAGAGCGGCAGGAAGCTCCATTGTATGCATATCAGCACTTCTAAGGAGTATTCCGGCTGGATTTGCTTCTTCCGATACAATTTCAAACTTATCCTTTGGAAGTTGGTCAGTGCCGATAGCGGCAATTTTGTTTAATGCTAAAATTTTATACATTATTCACCTCATGATAGTTTATGGGTAAAAATTTCTAAGAACCAGCGGTGCAAAGTGGCTTATAATAAGCCGCAAAGCAAGGTTGTAGCTTATCGACCTCTGGTTCTAAGTCTTGAAAGTGTTTCAAAGCGGGAAAAGCCATATACTCTTGAAGAATATACTTCATCTTGGGATAGTTCCAACACAGAACCACGGATAGCATTTTCACCGAAGAAAAAGCGATGAACTCTAAAATTATAAATCTCTGTGCCAAGGCTGCCCTCAATAATCAGGCGATTACCTTCCGTAGTCCAGTTAAACTCGTATATACCGCGCTCCAAGGAGTTAAGAGTTCCTGTGCCGTTAGGGTGAAATTCAAAGAGGCGTGAGAAGATTTCTTCACGGTGAGCAATCCGCTCCTCTTCGCTTATATCTTGTTTTGCTGCATTTCCCTCATACATAAAGCTTTCAGCTTCCCAGCTACCTATAAGGGGGGTATGAGAATAGGCAAGAAACAACGACAAAGCCGCAATCATTATAAATCCCAATGAAGCCAAGATTATACTTTTCCTTGATAAAACCACCTTTAGCAGCCCTCCAATTACTCCACTAAGCGATAAAAACGGTTTAAGGAAAAACTTTCATTATTGTCGCTTAGTTCTAAAACATATCCAAAATGGTCATTTGGAGAGATGTCAATTTCGTAAATCATATCCCAAATAGTTTCTTCAATAATGAGTAGCCCGCTTCCTTCATCTATAAACCAAGTGAAGAAATAGGCTTCCTCATCCTCATTATGGGATGTTTTCCACCCTGTGCCGTCTTCTAAAAACTCTAAATCTCTTGTATCAATATCAAACTCAATGACACCGGTTACGTCATTTAACCGCTCGGGCAACAGTCCGCTGCCTATCCAGTTTAAGTACTCCCATCTGCCTGCTGGTGAAGGAGGCTCAGGAGCAGCCGTAGCGGCAGCGTCGCAAGCAGAGAGGAAAAAGAAAGCGGCGGTTAAACTTGCAAAAACAGCTAAAACAGTTTTCTTTCTTAGATTTAACAGTTGATTCATTGTATCAATTTCCACCTTAATAATTTTTTGTACTAATCCTGATTAATAGGTTTTAATCAGGGATTAATACTATTTATTTTCCATTTCAAACTTCTTCATAAAATCAGCCAAAGCTTTTGCCCCTTCAATAGGCATAGCGTTGTATACGCTTGCTCTCATACCGCCTACGGTTCTATAGCCTTTTAAGTTTGGCATACCTTGTTTTTCAGCTTCTTTTGCAAATTTTTCGTCAAGGTCTTTATCGCCGGTTACGAAGGTAATATTCATAAGCGAACGGTCTTTTTTAGCTACAGTACCTTTAAACATTGAGGAGTTGTCAATAGCGTCATAAATAATTTTGGCTTTTTCCTCATTAATTTTTTGCATAGCCGAAACGCCGCCCAAATCTTTAATCCATTGGTAAACAAGCCCTGCAAGGTAGAGTGCGTAAGTCGGAGGAGTGTTGTGCATAGAGTCTTTTTCCGCGTGGATTGTGTATTTCATCATAGTTGGAAGATTATCAGGAGTACGAGTAAGTAAATCATCCCTAATAATTACAACAGTTACGCCGGAAGGTCCCATATTTTTCTGTGCGCCGGCATAAATAAGCCCGAACTTGGACACATCATAAACTTCCGATAAAATATTTGATGACATATCACAAACCACAGGCACATTACCTGTATCAGGCCAGTTATCAGTCATTCTTGTGCCATAAATTGTGTTGTTTGATGTTATGTGGAAATAATCTGCATTAGGGTCAAATTTTTTAGGGTCGAGCTGCGGAATATGGTCATAATTAGAGTCCTTAGATGAAGCGGCAATGTTTACTGTGCCAAATCTGCCGGCTTCTTTTATAGCTTCCGCTGCCCAGTTACCTGTATCCATAAAGTCAGCTTTTTTACTGTTTGTCATAAGGTTAAGAGGAACCATGCCAAACTGTGTCCAAGCTCCCCCCTGGAGGAAAAGGACTTTGTAATTATCAGGTATGTTCATAATTTCTTTCAAGAGAGCTTTGGTATTATCCGCAATCTCAATGAAAACTTTGGAGCGGTGGCTCATTTCCATTACAGACATGCCGGTGCCTTTGTAATTTAGCATTTCGGCTGCTGCGGTTTTTAGTACTGACTCAGGCATTGTTGAAGGTCCTGCTGAAAAATTAAATACTCGTTCCATAATAATTCCTCCCTAAAGGGTTTTTGATGGATAAAACTTCTAAATATATGCCCTCATTATAATATAGGGATGTATACAAGTCAACCATAGGTCGTTTTTTATACAGGGCAAACCCATGAAGCATTTGCCCACTATTGACCGCTGATTCTTAAGGTAAGTTTGCAAACTTTTGTGATTTGGCGGAAGTGAACTTTCGTCAAATCGATTAAAATCTGCGATGCAAAGATTATAAATCTTAGCAATTATTTTTTTATGGGTTTGCACTGGATTTTTATAAAACTAAAAAAATCGACTTGCCAAAAATTTGACGAGTCGATTTTAAAAATATAATCAGCTCAAAGGGTGACCGTTAAGTTCTTCCTGTGTTATCCTTCCTTCGGCCAGGGCTTTGTTTTTAAGCTCTAAGTAAAGACCTGCGTCAGCTGTGTAAAAATATGGTCCTACATATACTATGTATAAAATACCAAGGGTTAAGGCAGAGAGAATAAACCAGCCAAGAAAACTTAAGACAAAAATAAATATATCTATCTTATGATCCTTGGTAATACGCATAGAAATTTTTATTGCATCAGTAGCCTTAACATCAGGGCAATCAGCTAAAATATTAGAGGTAAAGTAGTAAGACAGCCCTTTTATAATGCCCGGAATAATGAGTAAAAGCGTCCATAGGGTAACAAAAAGGCTCATCCATAATACTCCGCCGAGCTTTCTAGCAAAATTAACCCCAAGACCTGAAAACATTGCACCTACACTAGCTTCATCACGGTTAAATATTTTGATGTATTCACCAAGCATATTGACTGCCATTACAATGATTATAAGCATCCCTATTGTGAATACAATCCAGTATGCTATTCCCATGCCACCTGAAATAGTCTCAACTATTCCATCTAAAACCCCCGAGGCAAAGGTTACTGCCATGTAAACAAGCCCGAGAAGAATAGCTGTACTCCGCTGCTGCCCCATAGCATCTTTTGCTAATGCCTTAATTTCTTGCCTTGATTTCATATTATATATCCTCCTTTATTAGGTATTTTTATTATATTACTATTTGTGAGTAATTACAACTGTGTTGACTATAAATTTGACACAAAAAAGACTGCTGATATCAGCAGTCTTTTAAAATTGTTTAATTTTATTGACCCATAAGAATAAGAGGACTATTAAAAGCGATGCTAAGTATAGTATGATTGTTCATAGTTTGCATCAAATTGTTTTCCGTTGATAAAATTTCAAGACGTAGTCTATCAACTTCAATAGGGGTAATTCTACCAAGCTCAAGCATTGTTTCAGATACGCTCAGCTGTCGGGTTAAACGCTCCAGCTCTATTTCAGCGGCTCTTATACTAAGCTCTATATCTCTCAAATTACTGTAGGAGGTTATAACACTTTCCCGCACACGCTGCCTGGTATCAGCAAGATTTCTAAGTGCGCGGTTTTGATCTACAACGCGCTCTTCATAAGTTGTAAAACCTTGCGGTATTATACCTGTCCTTAGGTCATGAGGGGTAACAAAATTATCAACATGATAGGTTGCAAGGTCGGCAGCATTTTGTGCCCGCTGAACCATAAGACTTTCACTTACAAACCTTTCAGCGTGACCGCTTAAATTAACCGTTTCAAGGGGGTTATATTCAAGTACAAGAATAAGTTCATGTCTTTGGTCAAGATTTATACCTGTAGTACCCATAAAACTGTTTAAATCCCTGAAAGCACTGTCTATTGAGCTTTCCAATCTTTCAATATTAGTTTCAATCCTTGTAACGGCAAGCTCGGATGTTTCATAATCCAGCTCGCTTACCATGCCAAGAGAAAGTTTTAAGCGGGATATTAAAAGATCACGGCGCGCCATTTCCAAGTTGTCTAAAGAAAGGGAAAGGTCTGCCTCCATGTTCAAAATTGTATTGAAATATCTTGTGATTTGAAATTCAACATTTTCTTTTTGTGCCCTAATATCTCTAAGGTTTAAGGAGCGGGATAATTCCGCGTTCATAAGACCAACAAGAGCATTTGTACGGGCTATGCTTGTAGGCGCATCCCACACAGCTTCCAAGGAACGCCTGACAACTTCATCAGCCACAGATTCATCATCCTCTGCATTGGCGATTCCGGAATTATACCTGATTGCCCTTCTTGCCGCTTCCTCTACAGTTAATATAGGAAGGGGATTGGTATTGGTTTGTGCAGCGACCATTTTAAAGTTACCGAATACTCCCAGTGCAAGAGTTGCGGCAAGAGTAAAGGTCAGCATTTTTTTAGCTAAGTTCATTTTAAACACCTCTTGTAAATTAATCAATTATTTATAATATACGAAACTGGTCATAAAAAGTCTCAAGATTTTAAGATACTGTATCGGGCTTAGTTTCTTCTTCCTCTTTTTCCTTGGCTGGTGGTTTGTGGATAATCTTAAGCTTTTCAATACGGTTTTTATCAACTCTCTCAACTATAAACTCAATATCTTCATGTTGAATGGATTCACTTTCATCCGGTATTTGACCAAAAAGTCCAACAACATAGCCTCCTATAGTTTCAAAATCCTCAGATTCAAGATTTATGCTGATAGCTTCGCTTACATCCTCAAGAAAAGCCTGCCCTAAAACAGAATATTCTCCGGGAGCTGTTTCGGTTATCTCTTCCACAGGAGGATCATCATACTCATCCTCGATTTCCCCCATAATTTCGCCTACAATATCTTTAAGGGTCAATAAACCGGAAGTACCGCCGTACTCGTCTAAAACAATAGCCATTGAATAACGCTGCTCTCTCATCACCGCTAAAAGCTCTCTGCTGGGCTTGGATTCATATGTAAGGTAAGGGTCGCGCAAAAGGCTTTTTATATCAAAATTTTCCTTATCGGCAAAAATAAAATCGCGGAAATTAAGTATACCTATAATATTGTCAATAGACTCTTCATAAACAGGCATACGGCTATATCCATCATCTTTAAATATTTGGTAAATATCATCATAGGATGAATCAATCCGGCAAGCGGAAATATCAGTACGTGGGATCATTATATCTTCGGCACTTGTGTTTGCGAACTCAAACACATTGTCTATCATGGTTTTGTCCTCTTCGACAATGACCCCTTCTTCATGACCCACTTCCATAAGAGATTTAATTTCAGACTCGGTAACGGAAGGCCCTTTAGCACCGCCTCTGCTTAAGAGGCTTACAACCCGGTTTGTAATAAATGTGACTATTGGTATTACAGGAGCAAATACAAATATTGAAAGCCTTACAAAAGGAAGAACCCGGAGAGCTATCGCTTCGGAATTCCTTACGGCTAGGGATTTAGGTGTTATATCGCCAAAAACTAATGTTACGAAAGTCATAATAGCAGCGGCAATTGCTATCCCAGCCTCTCCCCAAATGTCAAGAGCCAAAATGGCAGCTAAGCTTGTTGCCATAATGTAAAAAAGATTAGCACCTATTAACATTGCTGTTAAAAAGCGGTCAGGGTCTTCTTTAATTTTTGCAATCCGTTCAGCGCCACGGACCTTAGCGTCTTGCATACTTCTTACCTTAAGCTTGCTAAGTGCTATAAAAGCCGCTTCAGACATAGTATACAGAGAAGATATTATAAAGCATAATATTAGCAAAATAAGGTGCCAATAACTGCCTTCTTCCATTAAAATTCACACTCCTTATAGCGTAATCGTTAAGGCGATTACTTTTAGTTTGAAACTTTGTTTCAAACGGTGCTGCTATGGATCTAATGTTGTGCCATATGTGGATGCTGACAATAAAAACATCTGTATAAGCCGGAGTTTGAGTCAGCAAGAACGAACATATGTTTCATATCGGTCTCAATACTTAAAATACATCTGGGGTTCCTACACTTTATTACATCGGTTAATTTATCCGGAGGTTTGAGAGGTTTTTTGCCGGTAACCTTCCCATTTTCTATGATACTTACAGTGGCATTAGGGTCAACAAAGCCCAAGATATCGTAGTCTACATTAATATTCCCGTCTATTTTTATAATATCCTTTTTACCATGTTTCTGACTTTTTACATTTTTTATGATAGCTATTGGGTTTTCTAAGCTGTCAAGCCCAAGGAGCCTATATATTTCCATACCTTTTCCGGACTTTATATGATCTATTACAATGCCGCTTTCGAGGTTTGTTACACGGAGTTTATCGCTCATTTATTTCACCTCCAGAAGCTTCATAATAAGAGCCATACGAATGATTTTGCCGTAACCGGCTTGCTTAAAATAAGCAGCTCTTGGGTCATTGTCTATCTGAGTGCTTATCTCATTAACTCTCGGAAGAGGGTGAAGTATTGTTAAATCATCTTTGGCGGTACTAAGTTTCAACTTGTCCAGAATATATAGGTCTTTTAAGCGAATATATTCCTCTTCGTTAAAGAAACGCTCCCGCTGAACCCTGGTCATATATAAAACATCCATCTCTTCTATAGATTCATCCAAATTAGTAGTTTCCACATATTTAACATGGTTTTTTGAAAGAGTTTCCAATATATAATCAGGTATACGAAGTTCTTTTGGTGAGACAAATATAAATTCATTATTTGGATAATTTTGCATAAAATCCACTAAAGAATGAACGGTGCGGCCAAATTTTAAATCACCGCAAAGACCGATTTTAAGACCGGACAGCCTGTTTTTAATTTGATGTATAGTAAGAATATCCGTAAGGGTTTGGGTAGGGTGCTGGCGCCCTCCGTCTCCTGCATTTATAACAGGTATTGAGGAAAACTCCGATGCGCGCATAGCAGACCCTTCCTTAGGATGACGTATTACGGCAATATCGGCGTAGCAGCTTACAGTGCGTATGGTATCTGCTACAGATTCCCCCTTGGTTGCTGAGCTTTGAGCAGCATCGGAGAAACCTAAACAGCTGCCTCCTAAATCAAGCATTGCAGCTTCAAAAGAAAGCCGTGTCCTCGTACTTGGTTCATAAAATAAAGTTACAAGCTTTTTGCAGCGGCACTTTTCCCTGAAAAGCTCAGGAGACTTAATAATATCCTCGCTGGTTTTAATAAGCTCGTCCACATCTTTTGTACTTAAGTCATTAATGCTGATTAAATGTCTCATTATCTTTCTCCTTCAAAAGTCCGGAAAGCTCCTTCATAAAAGTTTCAATATCTTTAAACTGTTTGTATACAGAAGCGAAGCGCACATAAGCAACCTCATCCAACTCTCTTAGCTTATCCATAACAATTTTGCCTATCTTTACACTTTCAATCTCCCTTGAGAGAGATGCCATAACCTGTTGTTCGGCTAAAGTTGCAATAGACTCTATCTGCTCAATGGAGATAGGGCGCTTATGGCAGCTTTTCATTATACCGTTTATAAGTTTAGCCCTGTCAAAGTACTCCCGTTCACCATTTTTTTTGATGACAGAAAAGGCGATGGTATCTATACGCTCATAAGTGGTAAAACGCTCATCACAAGCCTCACAAAGCCGCCGCCGCCTTATGGCTGCACCTTCGTCCATTTGCCTGGAGTCAAGTACCTTTGAATCTATGTAGCTGCAATAGGGGCATTTCATCTGTAATCCTCCTTCGCGCAAATGTAAAGTAATAAGCTTTTGCACCTGCGCGAACTGTGTAAGCTCGTAAGCTCATCTCCTACAATTCTATCAGTATATCATCAGGATCAGCATCAATTATGATAAGGTCATCGCCAATCTGGTCGATATCAGCCCATTTAACTCTAAATTCCTGCTCATGACCAAACATACCAAACATTTTACCTGCACCGGGAATAATTATTGCTTCAATCTTACCGGTTTTTGGGCAAAATTCAATATCAACTACAAAGCCCAAACGGCTGCCATCAGCAATATTTATAACTTCCTTTTGCTTTAAATCATATATACGCACCATAAAATCACCTTTTTATTTAAGCATATGCGGTTTAATGCATGTGTAAGAACTTAAAACCTGCTCTTAATTATTTGGTAGGAGCCGGGAGGCTTTTCAGGTGCAGTATTGATTTCAAGGTTTAGCTCAGATGCTATATTTGCGCTTTTTAAAACTTTAGCAATATCATCATGAGCATATATCTCTATTCTATCATAAAAACCACCGGAATAAATCTTAATAATTTCTTTATATATTTTATCCGCAGCAAATAAGGTATTTGGCTTGTGACCTGTACCGTTACATATAGGGCAAAAATCCATAAAAACAGACTTAAGAGACGGTCTTGTATTTTTTCTTGTCAATTGCGCTACATTAAGTGCGCTCCAATCAGTTATTACAGCAGGATTCCGGTCTTTTAGGAGTGCTGATTCGAAAGCATCTTTAAGCTCGTCACCGGTTTTTTGGGAGCGGCTGTTAATAAAATCAACTATAATAATGCCGGAAATATTTTTAAGGCGTATTTGCGCCGCAATTTCTTCTGCTGCTTCAATATTTACGAAATGGAGGGTTTCGATAAAGTCTTTTTTGCCGGAAAATTTGCCTGTGTTTACATCAATATAGGTACAGGCTTGGTTTTCCTCTATAAGTATATAGCCGCCGCAGTTAAGCCAGATTTTGTGGTGCAAAGAGCGGTTTACTTGGTTTTCAATACTATACGCCTCAAAAATAGTTAAATCTCCCGTGTAAAGCTGAACATCTGTAAAATTGGCGTAGTTACTTGCAAGGCACTTAACATAATTAAAATGAGCCGGAGAGTTAATTACAACCCTATCTACATCTGTGTCCAAAAGCTCTTTAAGGGTTTTTGTATATATTTCCTCATTACCGTAAAGAAGTGCCGGGGGTTTTGTATATTTACCTTTTTCGATGACATCTTTCGCGTTGCCGTGAAGTGCCTTTATTTCGTCTGCAAGAGTCTCAGGTGAAGCGTCTGCCGCTTTAGTTCTTGCTATAATGCTAAAACCCTCGGGGCAAAGGCTCTCTAAAAGCTCCTTAAGTTCACCACGCAAAGAAGAGCAAGTGATTTTTTGAGATATTTTAACAAAGGATTCACCTAAAGGGTTTTTTATAAGTACCAAATGCCGCCCGGAAAAAGACAATTCACAGCTTAGCATAGGCCCTTTATCCGAAATTGCATCGCGAATTACTTGTACTAAAACCGCTCCCCCCTTAACAAGGGAGGGAATCCCCTTTTGTCTATGATCATCAAGGTGCAGGAGTCCGTTTTTTCCGTCATCTATTGTTAAAAAGGCAAATTGTTTTTTTACTATATCAGAAACTTTAGCGGCATAGATATTACCTGCTAAAGAGGCTTTGTCAGGGAAATCCGCAGCAAGCTCTATAAGTTTTCCATTGTTTATCAAAGCACATTTTATACAAAAGGGGGAGAAATCAATGAGTATTTGCTTCATTGTTCGCGCCTCCTAACAAAAAGCATATAGGCAAGACCTGCACCTAAAAAGGCACCAAAGGCATTTATAAGCATATCAGAAAGAGCGCATACCCGCCCAGGTACAAAATATTGGTGTATTTCATCTAACACTCCATATACGGAACTTACTCCCCAAGCCACCAAAAAAATACGATCCCTGCGAACTATATACTTAACAGCATTTGTTACACAAAAGCTTAGTATGAAAAACACTATAACATGAGCCGTTTTTCGGACAAGGAAGTTAAGAATATCGTAATCCAAATCTAAAACTAATCTTAGATAGCCGGCGATTGTCATACTTGCCGCCGCAGATTCTGTCCCTTCTATTGAGGAGAATATAAAAATGCCTGCAGCACATAAAATTGATAAACCTATCCAAATATAAAACGCCTTTGGTTTCAAATGCTGCCTCCTATTAAAGGAGAAAAACCGTTTTCTCCTACTCTATACATTTCCTCTCTAATATACCTAAGCTCATATTCAGGGTAGGGCTTATTTGCAAAGTCAAACAGGGCTTTCATAACCGAATCAGCGCGGATAGAGCGGTTTGGACCTGCGCTTATGCATATTTCTATCTCTTCCACAAGCCCATTTGTAATTTTAGGGTTAAAGCTAAATATATCAGAAGCTATGTCGGTTAAGGCAGTGTTTTTCTTGGTTTTTTTTTCGATTACGATATTGTCCTGCTTTATAAAATCGGCAGCTGTTTCAGTGGGGACTTGGACAGTGGAAGGGAAACATACCCTATAAGCGCAAGCACTCACTAAAGAGGCACCGCTTTTTTCACTGATATCTAATTTCTTTGCGGCTAATATCTTAAGCCCGTCAGGCATGGACTTATTTAAAGACCCCACCATAGTTTTACAGCTTATTGGAGTATTTAGGGATATATCTACATACTCGCCTTTGCTGTAATAGCCTAAGCTTAAAGGCAAGGCAAAGCTGATTATCTGATGGGGGTTAAACCCTTCGGAATAAGCTATAGGCACATCGGCTCTTTTAATAGCCATATTAAACAGGCTCATTAAATCCAAGTGACCAATAAAGCGTACATTACCGCTTTTTGTGAACTTTAAACGGTATTTTACCTTCTCATTAACGGACATTACAAATACCTCCGTCTAAGAGCCTGTTTAGTATCTCCATTATTCGTGCTTTTGGTAATTTTTTTATCATGCTTTGTCAACGCCTCCTAACGTAATATCTTCGATTATGTGTCGTCGGCGTTTCCGCGCCTTACAAAAAAATTCTTCAAAAGCCTCTCAAAAGCGAGATACTAAACAGGCTCTAAACTATTTCCAAACTGTAAAATACCGCAATTACTGCAAGCTTCTTTGCAATTTGGCGTAGTTTTTCCTTGGAGGCTCTTCTGCTTTTCTTTTATAAAAAATTCCTTAGAGACGCCTATATTAATATGATCCCATGGAAGAATTTCTTCAAAGCTGCGTTCTCTTTTTGTGTAAAAATCCATAGATATTCCGGTGGCTTCATATGCCCTATTCCAAGCGTCTTTATTAAGCTTGTCAGACCATGAATCGAAGCGCGCGCCATATTCCCATGCCTTGTATATAAGAGCTGATACCCGCCGGTCACCTCGGCTTATAACCCCTTCTAAAAGGCTTTGATAAGCATCGTGATAAGAATATTTGATTTTTTTATCTTTTATGCGGGATTTTAAATGCTTTTGCTTTGTCATAAATTCCTCGTAAGGATTTTGAGAATCCCATTGAAAGGGAGTATGGGGCTTAGGAGTAAAGCATGACGTACTTAAAGAGATACTTGGTGCCTGTGGGCGCAGCTCTTTGGGAAGTTTATAATACCTCTCCAATATATTTGCTGCAAGCTCAGCTATTGCCTCCACATCCTCTAACTCCTCGGAAGGCAGCCCAAGCATAAAATACAGCTTAACCTTAGACCAGCCTCCTGTAAAAGCACGGTTTAAACCTTCAAAAATCTCATTTTCGGTGATATTTTTATTAATCACATCCCTAAGTCTCTGACTTCCCGCTTCAGGGGCGAAAGTAAGGCTGGATTTACGGTTTTTCTGCACTTTTTCCATAAGAGATGGGGAAAACGCATCAACACGCAAAGAGGGGAGGGATATATTAACCTTTGCCTCATTAGAGTAGTCAATAAGCTCATCCATCAGAGCTTTAAAATGGCTGTAATCACCAGTACTTAGAGAAAGGAGAGATATTTCCTCATATCCGGTGGCTTTTATAAGTCCTATCCCTTGCTCAAGAAGCTCTTTAGGGCATTTTTCACGCAAGGGTCTGTAAATGAAGCCTGCCTGACAAAATCGGCAGCCTCGCATACACCCGCGGAAAATCTCCAAAGCAACCCTATCGTGAACGCTTTCGATTAAAGGGATTAAAGGGTGCTTTGGAAAAGGAGCCTCCTCCATAGAAGGCAGAAGAACCTTATTTATAATACCGGGAGCCTTGGGATTATTAGGCGTAAATGAGGCTATAGTGCCATCGTCATTATATGCTGTATCGTAAAACCTGGGGATATATATTCCGGGCAGAGAAGCCAAAGCCTCTAAAATACACAGTTTGGATTTTCCGGCACTTTTTAAGGCACCGTAAGTGTCTAAAACTGCCCCTAACATAGCCTCCCCTTCGCCTATGTAGAAAAGGTCAACAAAATCAGCAAGAGGCTCAGGGTTATAAGCACAGGGACCGCCGGCTATTATGATGGGGTAACTATTATCATCCCATCTATCCTTTGAGTAGAGTGGAATGTTTGCTAAGTTCAAAATATTCAAAATATTTGTATAAGTCATTTCATGCTGCAAAGTGAAGCCTATAAAATCAAAGAAGGTAAGAGGATCATGAGTTTCAAGGGTGGAGAGAGGAAACTTCCTCTCCCTCATAAGCTTTTCCATATCAGGCCAAGGGCTGTATACCCGCTCACAATAAGCGTCCTCTCGCTGATTTATTAAATAATATAAAATTTGAGAGCCTAAATGACTCATACCCACCTCATAAACGTCAGGAAAGGCATAGGCAAAGCGGATTTGAACCTCTTTAGGATTCTTTTTCACCATATTAATCTCTCCGCCGATATAGCGGGCCGGCTTTTCAACTTTAAGCAGTATTTCATCAGGTATTTGCATAGGTTTATTTTACTCCATATGTTTTTTGATGAGATCGCAAGCAGTCTCAACAACAGATAAGCAGCGCACGCCATCCTTAAAGTGAAGCGGTTTTATAACATTGCATAAATCGCTGCCGTAGAGTGCCATAAAATCCTTCATAAAAGCGGCGGAGCGATCTCTCATTTCAATACTTGTCTTGGCGGCACCATCACTGTATTTAAGGGCAATAGCACAAACGGCACCGGCTGCCGCACCGCATAGACGTTCAGTACCCCCTATGCCGCCGCCAAAAACGCCGATGGCTTTTAAGGTATCCTTGGAATATTCGATGCCATAATGCTCGCACACGGCGAGTAAAACCGCTTCCGCTCAGTTTCTGTTTTGCTTTAGATACAGGTCTTTCGCTAATTCTTTCATATGTAAACCTCCCGGGGTTAGAACCTATGCTCATAGAGCTACTATAGTCAATCCATCTATGAACACAGGTTCTTAATTTTTCATATACTCTTTAGTCCTGTTTGTAAACTCTTCATTTGCCAAAAATTTGATATATACGCCGCCCTCCACATATTCCTCCTGTGTAATTTCGCAGGAATGACGGATCTTATCTAAAAGAGACCCTTCGGAATAAGGGATAAGGGCTTCAATAAATTTGCGGTTTTGGTTTAGGATTTCCTCAATTAAAGAAAGGAGAGAAGGAATGCCTTGACCGGTTTTTGCTGAGATTTCAACAGTTTTTTCACTTAAAGGGTCAGACGGTAGTGGTATATTGGTACCTAAATCCGCCTTGTTTAAGGCAAGTATCATAGGTTTATCTGTAACATTTAAGTCATTTAGTACAGAGCCGACCACGGCTATATGATCAGTGCAGTCAGGGTTAAAGGAGTCCACTACATGAACCAAAACATCGGAATATTTAAGCTCTGACAAAGTAGCGCGAAAAGCTTTAACCAAATGATGGGGAAGCTTATCAATAAAACCGACCGTATCAGAAAGGCGGGCGTGGGCACCGCCGGGCAAAGTGATCCCTCTTGTTGTAATATCCAAAGTGGCAAAAAGCCTGTTAGAAGCGTAAACACCTGCTTCGGTCAAAGCGTTCATAAGAGTGGATTTTCCCGCGTTGGTGTAGCCTACAAGGCTTATAACAAACTCTCCAGATTTTTGCCGTGCGGAACGCTGGACTGCTCTATGGGTTTCCATGGATTTAAGCTCCTCGTTAAGCTCATCAATCCGGCGGCGTATGTGTCGCCTGTCAGTCTCCAGCTTTTTCTCGCCGGGTCCTCTTGTGCCTATACCGCCGCCGAGGCGGGAAAGGCTTACACCAAGTCCGGTAAGGTGTGAAAGACGATAACGCTGCTGTGCAAGCTCAACCTGTGCCTGCGCTTCTGCTGTACGAGCGTTTGTGGCAAATATTTCCAATATAATTAAAGTCCTGTCTAATACCTTAACATCAAGGGCGTCTGACAGGTTTCGGATTTGTTTGTTTGAAAGCTCATCATCAGCAACGACACCTGTTGCGCTATGAAGTGAAATAAGGTCTTTAAGCTCCTCAACCTTTCCCTTGCCTATATAAGTTGCCGGGTGAGGACGCTCTCTATTTTGCACAAGCCGGTCTATAGAAGTTGCGCCAACGGTTATTACAAGCTCCGAAAGCTCGTCTAAGCTTTCAGCCTCAAGACCTATTAGTATGAACTTTTCAATTTGTGGTGCTGTGTCGTGAGTTTTCAAGCAAAGTACTCCTTAGGATATATTAATTTAAGGGATATGTTAGCGTCGCATACTTTATAGACCACTATACATTTATAGTCATCCACTTACCTTTGGAGAAACGTGTAGTAAGCAAGATGAGCCTTACAATTTGGTCAAAGGCAATTGCAATCCAAGCTCCCTGCAGCCCCAAGTCAGCCCAATATACCATTGCGAAGCCAACAAAAGGCCTGATAAATGTTACTGTGATAAGCATGGTTAGAGCTACAAATCGTGTATCACCCGTACCTCTAAGGGTACCTGCCATAACAATTTGGCTGGTTTGCAGCGGCTGCAAAAAGCCTAATACTATTATAACCGAAGATGCGAGGGCAATAACATAAATCTCATCAGTAAAAATCATTGGAAAAACATTTCTTATGGAAAAAGAGAGTGCACCCAAAACCAGTGCAACTATAAGGGCGCATCTTTGACCAATCTTTCCGTACATCATAGATAAATCTGGGCGGTTTTTGCCTAAGTTTTGTCCAACTAAGCTGGTGGCGGCCGCAGCTATACCGTCTGCGAAGGTAAAAGAGAGCTGCATAAGCTGCATACCTATCATATGAGCGGCAAAAGCACTTGTACCAAGGCTTGCCACTATTCTAGCATATAAGAAAAACCCAATTCTAAGAGCCAGCTGCTCAACAACAGAGTTGCCGCCTATTTTAGATATAAGTTTTATCATAGATAAATTAGGCCGCCAATTATCTTTAATTGAGGTTTTCAAATATGTATCTTTTGTGGTTAAAGAGTGTAGCGCTAAGGCAAAGCTAACAACTGAAGCTATTACTGTTGCCCATCCTGCGCCGGCAACACCCATAGCGGGAAAGCCCAAATTACCGCCAATTAAAAGGAAATTGAATATTATTTTTACAATATTTGCAGGCAAATTTACCATTAAGGTCACTCTGGTATTTCCTATACCTCTTTGAGCCGCGCAAATAGTTGTAGA
Organism: Defluviitaleaceae bacterium; assembly: GCA_009779915.1. GTDB lineage: Bacteria > Bacillota > Clostridia > Lachnospirales > UBA5962 > WRBA01. The sequence continues at coordinate 36,515 of WRBA01000019.1, forward strand.
AAGACCGGAAAAGAAGAAACTTATGCTAAGTATCCTAAAGTATTCCGCGGCAGGGGCAAGAGTGTCTTCATTTGCTCCGGCTAAGGCCATGAAAGGATCTGCTGTTACGAAGGCCAAAATCGAGATAATAATACCTAAAGCGGTAGATAAAATAATCCCGGTACGTAGGCAAAGCCGGGCTTCTGACTGGTCGCCGGCTCCTTTCCTTCTTGAGACAATAGCGGTGACGCCGATATTTAAGGCAATAAATATAGCCATTAAAATCATACGAGGCTGAGTGGTAAGCCCTATGGCAGCAACGGCAAAAGCTCCTATCATACCAACCATAGCCATATCAATCATACTTATTATAGCAATAGAAACCATTTCAGCTACGGCAGGTACAGCCATATCAACAGTGGTTTTGTAAGCTTCTTTGGAAGGAGTTATATCACCTCTAACCAAGTTTTTTGGAACCATATATTCGGTTGAAAAAATTCTCTTAAGAATTTCAAGCACATCCTTGCATAAAAAATTTTGCTAAAATAATATATTACATGCCTTATCAGTGTCATAAGCTTTGTGGTATTTATTCTCAAGAGGTATCCACTTGCTTTTGAGTATTTGGTAGCTTTCTCTCCCGCCCCTTTTTAAAAGACGCTTTTTTTGTGTCTGATCCGAGATATTTAAAAAAACAGTATGAGAATATAAATCCCTTATCCAAGGATGGTTAGAGTAAGAGCCTTCAATAACAACAACTTGCGAGTTTAAGTTTGACGTAACAGTAGAAAATTCACCTTTTTGGCAATCATATTTTTCGTATGTGATAGAAGAGTGGCATGCTTTTATAGGATTTAAAACCTGTTTTATAAATCTTTCAAAATGTATATGACCTCCCGGAATATCCATTCTTTCAGGGGTTCTAAATTCAAGAGGAAGGTAAAAATCATCCATGGATATAAAGTCACCGCCGTAAACATTGGTAATGATTTTAGCTAATGTTGTCTTACCGGCACCACTTCTGCCGTCTATGCCTAAAATAACTTTTCGCCCGAAAGCCAAGGACGGCTCAATTAGCTTAAATAAATCTACATACTGCAAAAACTCCCTTATAACAACCCTGTAACAAGGGTGATAATACTTCCTGTAATCATCCGAATGGCTGGGAGCGGGATAATCATCAGCTATATAATTATCAATTTCTTTACGGGACTTTGGATAATTATAAGCCCAATTTTTAAATTTATACTCCCCGTCATCCCTTAAATGACCATGTTTAATAAGATTTAGAAGAATATCTAACTTATCAGCGAAACTGTAAAAACAACCCTTGTGGATAGAAGCACTTTCGGCGAATATGGAGGCTAATACTTTAGCTGCCAATTCCTTATTCTCGAAAAGCCTTGAAAAAAGCACACAATGAACTCTTGTCAAACCATTGCCGATATATTCGGACATAAAATTAGGGCGGCAAATTTGTTTGCAGTTTTCTATTTCTATCAAAATTCTTTCACACACATTCTTATCATAGCTTACCATATGACCCGGACCAAATTCGTTTTGATAAGTAAGCTTTATTAAATCAACAAGCTCAAGAGCCGGATAATTAGTTATATGTCTCTGAATTAGATCACCAATATTTCTCATATTTAAATAACCCCCCCTTTTTTAAGGGAATCGGAACCAAAACCTAAGGGCAGAAGCTCTGAAAGAGTATATTTTCTGATTTCGTCTACGGATTTTACTAAAAACACTTTAAATTCATTATCAATACAAAATTCTCTCATAACCTGCCTGCAAACACCGCAGGGCGGACAAAAATCTTCAACCTCCCCTGAGCCTCCTGCTATAAATATAGCGGCAAATTTTCTATGCTCATCTAATACAGCCTTGAAAAAAGCCGTTTGCTCAGCGCATACAGTTGGTGAATACGCTGCGTTTTCTATATTTGCGCCGGTATAGATGCTGCCGTCAGCACATAAAAGAGCAGCACCAACTTTAAAATAAGAGTAAGGGCTGTAAGATAAATTTCTAGCACGAAGTGCCATACAGGCAAGGTCTTTAACATCAATCTCAATCTCAGTATTCATAATGTCTTTCGCCTTTCAAATAAGTTTGATATAGTGCCGGATGCCTTGATTTTAACATGAGTCTCCTATGAGCCGCCTACACTTTAGCGTGCTGCCGGTGCGAACTTAAACTATATCTTAGCATAAAAAACCACATTGAAGCATTGGGGTTTTTCATGCTCTTATTGAAGTTTAAATTCGCACTTGGTGCGAACTTAAACTATATCTTAGCATAAAAA
>WRBA01000020.1 GCA_009779915.1 Defluviitaleaceae bacterium
AATTGTTGCGGAGAAATACCGCAATCAATTGAAGCACTTGCTGCTTAGGGTTAACCTTGTTTGCGGTATTGTTAATTTTGAGAAGTTGGGCACTCTTGTTTCGTAACAGGTCTAATGACGATATGTGTACAGCACATCTTTAAAAACCTGTTTCGCTACAAGTCTAATGACGACCAAATTTCAATTTCGCACAGCCTTAATGACAAGGGCTATTCAAGGAGATTTTTATGGAACTTTTTATCATAACAGGTATGTCAGGTGCAGGTAAATCCGCTGTTGTCAAGATATTTGAGGACTGCGGCTATTATTGTGTGGATAATATTCCCCCTAAAATATTGCCGATAATTGCTAATATCGGTCAAAATGGGGATGCGGCAAATGTTAAAAAGCTTGCAATAGTAGTAGATGCCAGAAGCCGCGAAATGTGGGGTGATCTTAGTCTAATCCTTGAAGGGGTTGAAAAAGACCATGCCAATTTTAGTATTATGTTTTTGGACGCGTCTACGGATGTGCTTTTTTCAAGGTATCGTGAAACACGTCACCGCCATCCTATGCTTGACGAGGACTCCTCCGTTGCAAAGGATTTGCGTGAAGCCATTGAGGCGGAGCGCAAATTTTTGTCAGAGCTTAAAAACGAAGCGGATTATTTAATCGACACTTCGGAGACCAGGCTGCCGGAACTTCGCCAGCGGATTATGAATATACTGGATAAGCGCAAAGAAAATAAGCCGATGAGTATCACCTGTGTATCCTTCGGCTTTAAAAACGGCTTGCCTGCCGAGGCGGACTTGGTTTTTGACATGCGCTGCCTTAAAAACCCTCATTATGTGCCGGAGCTTAAGCCCCATACAGGGGAAGATCCTGCCGTTAGGGATTATATTATGGACTCGCAGGAAGCACAGGAGTTTATTGAAAAAATTGAGGGTTTATTGGACTTTTCCGTGCCACTTTATATACGTGAAGGCAAAAGCCAGTTAGTTATTGCCATTGGCTGTACAGGCGGTAAACACCGCTCTGTGGCAACCGCTGTCAGGTTATGTGATTTTCTAACGGAAAAGGGCTATCATGCCCGTGCTGTCCATAGGGATAAAAGTAAGAACCTTCAAAGGTAGCTAAAGGGAGAGTTCCGGTCAACACGCTAAAGCGGCTCAGGGAAAGGAATATATAATGGATCCTAATAGTTGGGCTTGGTGGCAAGTACTTAATGAATTTAATATTTACTCAATAATTTTTAGGCTCCTTTTAGCTATGCTTTTTGGGGGTATTATTGGCATTGAGCGTGGCTCCAAACGCCGGGCTGCCGGCTTTCGCACTTATATGCTTGTATGTATCGCCTCGGCACTTATAATGCTTACAAATCAGTATATTTCCATGCATTTTGGCGGCTCGGATCCGGCAAGGCTTGGGGCACAGGTTATAAGCGGCATAGGTTTTTTAGGCGCGGGGACTATTATAGTCACAAGCCATAACCAAGTTAAAGGGTTAACCACGGCCGCGGGGCTTTGGGCATCCGCCGGCTTTGGGCTTACTGTAGGCATAGGCTTTTACGAAGGTGCCCTTGCGGCAGGGATACTTATTTTTGTGGTTATAACAGTGCTGCATAATTTAGACAATAAACTTGCCTCCCGCTCTCGTAATATGGAGTTGTATGTGGAATTAAAGGAAGCAGGCAGGCTTAGTGATGTAATAAGCTTTGCTATGAAAAACTCTATACAGGTTTTGCATATTGAGTTTACCAAATCCAAATTTAACTCGGAAAAAGAGCCTCTTACAGCACTCCTTTCTCTTAGGCTGCCTAAGAAACATTTACACAGTGACGTGATTAAGGAGTTTTTGAAGCTGGAATCCGTTTATTTTGTGGAGGAGATATAAGGTGCTGAATTATTGAGGGAATTAGTGCTGCTGTTGCTAAACATTACTTACTAAATCAGAAATTTTCCAAACATTACTCCTAAGACTTGCAGCAGTTTAATATGACAACAGTATTGGCTATTTGCACATCCTTTTCGCTATTTTTCTTCAAGTTCAGATTTGTTTATTCGCCTCTTGATTAGAAATATGACCATACACCCACTTATTACCTTCTTTATGAGCAACAAGCAGACCTCGATCTATCATTCTTTGTAACAACTTATATGCTCCGCTTGCACTAATTCCGAGAACTCTAGCAGCGTCTCCTTTGGTAAATGAAACATCCTGAAATACTGTAAGGAGCTGTTGTTCATTATTAAACCGCGAGAATTCCGAGATTATTTTAAGAGCCATTTGTGGAAGAATTCCGTAATTTATGTTTGGTATGCGTATAAGAAACCCGCCGTCTATAACAGGAATCTCAGGTTTTACATCACTATTCTCATATGCCACAAAGATACGAGGTATGCCTGTGCCAAATGCTTCGATAATATTCAAACGATAAAAAACTTGCGCCAGCTTTTCGTTTCTTGTCACTGAAACACCTGTAAGCATTAAGTCATAGGTAACACCAGGCATAGTGCCGCCTAATGACATAAACTCTAGTCGATTATCAAACATACTAACAAGAACGCTGCCTTCGATATAATAATCTCTGTGAATTAAGGCATTGATATAAGATTCCCGAATAGCTACAGGTGGATAGTCCGGAGAGTCAACTCTATACACGTCTTCGATGGTGCTGCGGGTTCGATTAAACACATGAAGATATGAATGGACTTCTTCTATCTGCTTAAAAATCGAACCTGCAAACTCTTTACGATCTTTGAACTTCTCTTTAGTTACACCTTCAAAGATTGCCGCTTTGGTGGTATAAGGGCATTGGTCGGAAAGAATCAAAGCAAGGTTTGTGTATCGTCCATCGGGGCGAATAAGCCCAAGTGATTGTTTTTGTTCTTTGCCGAATTTTATATCTTTTTCAATAAAAACCTTATCTGCATACTCGAATGTGAGATCTTGCTCAATAGATAATTCTGTGATAAATTGCCCTGTGTCGTTATCCTTAATCATATGGCGGATATGCTCACGAGTAGCTATAACCGTATTGCTCCCAACACGGACATAAACGCCTTGCGGCACAAGCCCATATTTTGCATAACAATACGGAATGGCAGAACCACGATCCACGGTCACCACAATGATGTGCTTGCCATCACGCATTTCGGGTTCAACCTTAAAATAACCAGATGGATCAGGCGTAACAGAATCCCGAAAGCTATTTGTAATGCTCCTTGCTTCCTCATCAATGTTGCCGTTAACACCATATACTGCACCATCATCTGAAATGCCGATATAAAGCGTCCCTCCATCAGTATTCAGAAATGCCAGTATCGTGTTTTGTGCCTTTTGATTGTACTCTCGCTTGTATTCCAAAGTTTGTAATTCTGACATAGGAAGCCTCCTATCGAAATCTTTTGCTTATTATATCACAAAACTCTCCCTTGTACAACAGCATGTTTGGAGAATTTGGATAAAATGGAGATATGGGAGAGAGAAAGATAGCAAAACATCATAAAAATACTCCACCCATGGGGGTGGAGCATTTTTATGATAGACATTAGCCTGTATTATTTTTTCTTTTTCTGTAAAAAGTCAGGTATAACAAACCTTGCGTCACTGTTCATATCTCTTACAGGACGCATTTCAGGGGGTTGTGGTCTTATCATTTCAATTTGCTCATCACTGCTGCTGTGCCCCCCCGGATTAACAGAAACTACATTAGATCTTTCAGAGTGATAGCCAAGCCCTTCAGGTCTTTGACCCATAAAATCAGGTATGGTTCCGTCGTTTCTGTTTTCAAAGGGGTCAACTTCAAGCCCGGTGGCTATAACTGTGATGATAACCTCATCTTCCAAATCATCGTTTACGGAAGTACCAAGGATGATCTCGGCATCGTCGTCAGTGTCAGCGTTTATTATATCCGCTGCCATTTCAGTGTCTAAGAGGGTCAAATCCTCGTCCCCTGAGATACTGATAAGGACGTTTTTGGCACCTTGCATAGTGGTTTCTAAAAGAGGGCTGTTAATAGCCATCCGTGCTGCGTTTTCAGCCTTGTTTTTCCCTGAGGCGCGACCAACGCCCATATGAGCGACGCCTTTTGATATCATAGTAGTTTTTACATCGGCAAAGTCGAGATTTATAACCCCTGGGCGAAGTATTATACTGGCTATACCTTCAACCCCTTGGCGTAAAATCTCATCGGCTTTTTTAAAGGAATCTTTCAGGGAAGTATCTTTTTCAACAATATTTAAAAGTTTTTGGTTAGGGATAACAATTAATGTATCAACATATTTTTTAAGTTCATCAATGCCTACATCTGCGTTTTTCATACGTTTTTTACCTTCAAATGAGAAAGGTTTGGTTACAACGCCAACAGTCAAAACATTTTGAGACTTGGCAATCCTTGCAACTACCGGCGCGGCCCCTGTGCCTGTGCCGCCTCCCATACCGGCTGTTATAAAAACCATGTCACAATCTTTAATGGTTTTTGCCAAATCATCCTCGGACTCCTCGGCGGCGCGCATACCAACAGTAGGGTCACCCCCTGCACCAAGACCTCTTGTAAGCTTCTCACCGATTTGTATACGCATTGGAGCTTTAGATGCCTCCAAAACCTGATGGTCGGTATTTACCGCGACAAATTCGATAAACTCCACATTGTCTTCAATCATTCTATCGACAGCGTTACAGCCGCCGCCGCCTACTCCAATGACTATTATCCTTGCATTACCGCGTTGGTTAGCGCTTATATCAATCAAAACAATACCTCCCAAATTCTTAAGTAAAAGCTATTTATGCTATGGCTATGATAAAAGAGAAAATCTCGGTCTAAGTGGGTCCTGTAAATGTAAAAACCCGCCGATATGCCTATATTCTTCCAAAGTCGGCAATATTTCCATCATTGTCATAATTTTAAGTTCCATATTATGGAGCGAACCCATTTGTATATTAATATTTCCATAATAAAAATGTATTTCGTCATCTGTTGACAAATTAACCCTAATTATATCCTGCGCTATGTCGAAATGCTCAAATAAATGAGACAGTATCAACATTGTATCAAAAGCGTTTGTATTTTCAACTACAAGATATTCCCCAAGGTTAAACTCGCTGAATCTAAGCCCTTCAATAACCGGATGCCGCTCGGTAAAAGCAGTCCTTGACTCTAAAACCATGCCAAATCTATCTATAAACAAGTAGGTATTATCGCGAAATCTAACGTACCCGCGTAATTGCCGCTCAACTATATTAATTTCCAAATTAAGATTTCTATAATCCCTTACTATATTAACATACTTGATATATGTATTTTTATACAAGTTTTCTTTTACCGCTGAGGTTCTTAAAGCGAAAATATTTGTGTTTTCACCAATTTCAGCCATTCGTATTATCTCTTGATTGCTAAACTTTTCATTACCATTAATGGTAATAACCCTAATATTCATAAGAGGCGAAGCGGCGATTAACGCCAGCATAGCAATAAAAGCGCATATTGCGACAAAAAACTTTTTCATTAACAGCCCCTAACAGCTATAAATAACCCTATAAGCCTACAAAAGCTCGAAATGTACAAGCCTCCTATCCTAATTTTACTTATTAAAGCCATGTATGTCAACAAATTTTATCAAACTTTCGGCGCATTTAATGCCATCGACACAAGCCGACATTATTCCGCCGGCGTATCCAGCCCCTTCCCCGCAAGGAAATAAGCCAAAAACTTCCGAATTACAAGTTTCATCCCTAATGATTTTAACAGGTGAAGAACTTCGGCTTTCAACAGCCGTAAGCAGGTTGTCGTAATTGTCGAATTTTTTTATTTTTTTGCCCATTTGGATTAACGCGTCTTTTAAGGGCTCATATACAAAATCAGGCAGGCACTCTCTCAAATCCGTAAGTTTGTATCCGGGTTTGTAACTTGGGGTAATATCTCCCAATGCTGTACTTTTTTTCTGGTTAAGAAAATCCCCTAAAAGCTGCACCGGGGCAAAATAGCTGCCGCCGCCTAATTTAAAAGCCCGCTCTTCAAGCTCCCGCTGGAAATACATACCTCGCAGGGGGCTGTCCCCCTTAAAATCCGATGGGGAGACACTTACAAGTATGGCGGAGTTGGCATTTTTTGAATCTCTTGCATACCGGCTCATGCCGTTTATTACAAGACGCCCTGCCTCGCTTGAAGCTCCTATAACCTGCCCTCCGGGGCACATACAAAAGGTGTAGACCCCTCTGCCTTTAGCCTTCACATTCAGCTTATAATCCGCCGCTCCTAACTTAGGGTGATTCCAAAAATCACCGTACTGGCTTTTATTTATAAAGCTTTGTTTATGTTCAATACGAACTCCCACAGAAAAAGCTTTAGCTTCCATTGGGACGCCTTTTTTCTCCAGCATTTCAAAGGTGTCCCGTGCCGAATGACCGAGTGCAAGGATTAGAGTATTTACAGGCATATGACTTTCTTTACCTGTAAGTAAGTCCTCCACAGTGATGGAATTTATGCACCGGCACTCTATATCAATATCTGTAAGGCGTGTGTTAAACCTATATTCCCCTCCCAGGCTTTCGATCTTTTTACGCATATTTATGAGTATGCCTACAAGCTTGTCCGTCCCTATATGAGGCTTGGCATTATACTTAATTTCCGCCGGTGCGCCTAAATTTACGAGCTCATCCATAATTTTTTGTATACGAAAATCCTTAATCCCTGTTGTGAGCTTGCCATCGGAGAAAGTTCCTGCGCCCCCTTCCCCAAATTGTACGTTGGAGCTAGGGTTTAGCTGCCCTTTATCCCAAAAACCATTAACATGGGAAACCCGCCAATCAACCGGGGCGCCTTGCTCGATTATAATTGGATTTAACCCCGCCTCCGATAGTATCAATGCGGCAAAAAGACCTGCAGGTCCCGCCCCTATGATTACAGGACGTGTCTTACCTACAGGGCTTTTAGGGGCTTGGTATATAATTTTTTCAACAATTGCCGTATTTTTTACATGAAGGTATTGTTCAGGTTTTTCGACCTCAACATCTACTGTGTATACAAAAAAAACATTCTTTTTGTTCCTTGCGTCAACTGCTTTTTTGACAATTTCCAAATTTTTTATGGCAAGAGGGGATATGCCAAGGATCCGTGCCGCTTTTTTAACCAACTTGTCCTCGTTAGAATCGAGACTTAATGTGATATTACTTATTCTAAGGCTCATAACACTTCCCCTAAAGCGTCAGCTGCATATAAGGCGGAAGCCCATGCCCAGTGGAGGTTGTAACCGCCGCAATCCCCTGTCACATCTAAAATTTCGCCGGTGACATATAGACCGGACAATTTCCTGGATTCCAAAGTTTTAGGGTCAAAATCACTTAAAACCGCGCCGCCGCCGCAAACTTGTGCATTTCTAAACCCATTATGACCTGATATTTTAATGGGTCTTGCTTTTAAGCTGTTTATAAGGTCTAAACCCTTAGCCCCTGAGTATCTAAGTATCCTTGTACCCAGCTTTTTATCAATGAGACCAGCCAAATATTCCTCCGCGGTCACAGGAGAGTCCTTGTAAAAATCGTCTATGTATTCTAAAATCCGCTTAGCTTCATAAAAATCCAAATGGGGGAGAAAATCAAGCTCCACCCTAAGCTCGTCGTATAAAGAGAACAAATAGGATAGCTGCATAACGGCTATGCCTGAAATGCCGTAGTCTGTAAAAAGTATCTCTCCCCGCTCAGCTTTCAGTACTTCAAAGCCTTTAAGTACCCTAATCTCACCTATAAATTTAACACCTTTCAGCCCGCTTATGAAAGGGTCGTCAGATTTAAGCTGAACAAGTGCCGGATAAGGAGGTTTTATGCTGTGTCCGAGCTTTTCTAATATCCTAAGCCCTGTATCTGACCCGTCATGAGCCTTAAGCCCGGTGGCAATAATAAGTTTTCTCGCTTGCAAGGAAGATGGATGGCTGCCTTTTATAAAATACTGCTCACCATACTGTCCGCCGTGTTTATCTATGGATTTTATATCAAAATTAGTAAGTATATTAACCTTATACTTACTAAGAGCATTTCTAAGGACATCTAAAACAGAGGAAGCCTTGTTTGACAAAGGGTATATAAGCCCATCCTTACTCCTTGTCAATAGCCCTATTGAGTCAAAAAATTCCCTAACTTCCTTAGTGCCGTATTTTGCAATAACCGGCTCAACCATTTCCAAATTTTCAGAGTGATAATTATCACAGCTGATTTCCAAATTGGTTAAATTACAGCGACCATTGCCGGTTACCAGAATTTTTTGCCCAATCCTTGGTTTTGCCTCCATTATAACGACTTTAAAGCCTTTTTTCCCTAAGTTTATCGCAGCAGCCATCCCTGACGCGCCGCCGCCTAAAATTGCAACATCGTAAGTCATATAATCACCAATCGTTAATCGCCTAATCTCTTAAGAAAACCCGCTGGAGCGCGGGTTGTTTACGGTATATATGAACCTATTAATCTTCAATCTCAATCCTTTTCATCTAATGGCTTTAAAACAACTCCCTCTGCATTAGCCATCTCCTCGATAGCTTTATAAACTTCCTCTACACTGTCCGCTTTTCTAACAATTTTTGCAAGAGCAATTAGCAAAACTTTAGTTTCGTAAGCCAAATTTAGCTCTCCTTTTGTGTAGGCATTTGACATATCATCAGCTCCTTAATGTTACAGTTACACCTTCAGATATTTTCCAATATGTTTTAGGGGTCGCAGACTCTGCTGTAGCGAAGGCGTGGTGTCCGCAAGTAATGCTAGTCATTTTCATGTATAAATATTATCTCATTACTCATTACAAGCCCAAGACGCTCTCTCGCAAGGCGTTCTACTTGGGTATCAGTCATAGCGGCTTCCATCTCAAATATAATCCGGTCGTGTTGTGCATGTTCTAACTCAAGCTGGCTGCTAAGCTCGTCGCCATAGGCTCTTAAACGCTCAAGCTCGCTAAAGCCGCGATAAGCGTAAAATAAAGTTATCCCCATACACAAAACAAATAGAGATAAAAGAGTTATTCTAAATATTACATCAAATATCCTGCACAAAAATTATACCCTCTTTACAATAATACTTAAATCCCGCCGGAGCTTCCTTGACTTTATTTTGGCATATTTGGATGACTTATGCAACACTTTTTTTGTTTTAGCCCCATATTTTCTATATAAAAATAAAATAAAGGAAAGGGGTATTTTAATAATATTAATCAAAACTTTTATAGGATATAAGATTATTTTGATAGTTGTTTTTATTACTTTTGCGCTAAATGCCCATATAATTCCAAGGATTCCAAGGACAAGAGCAGAAATTGAGAGAAAATAAAGTGCCATCCCAATAAAAAAGCCCATGATAGAAAAAAAGCGTATTTCGCCGTAAAAATTATTAAGCATAAAATAAAATACCCCAAGAAGGGCAAGGACCCAATAAAGCCCGTCCTCAATATTACAAGCCAAAGCAGAGTGGTTAATAAATCTCCTTACAAGTCTTATAAAATCATAAAAAAAGCCTACTATAAACCCTACAGCCACAAGGGAAGCGAAGGTATAGACTTGCTCACTCATTGAGAGTATCATTTGAAAATCCTCGATAATAAGGAGTTTTTGCCTCTGCCCAGGCTCATATCGTCTTCATAGCCTATATTTTCTATTTCGCCGTCTACTTCAAGTTCCCCATCATCTAAATTAAGCCGGTTTACATGGAGATTGTGCCCCCTAAGGATTAAAGCCCCCATTTCTGTTTCGCACACAATAGCCTCATCGTCAAAGGATATAACCTCAACAACACCTGTTATTACAACCCGCTCACGCCTATCGATACTTATGTGATGGCGGCCTGTGTATTTTCTCTCGTCAGCCATATGCAGTCCTCCTATGGTTAATTTTTGCTTTGTATAGTATATAGGAGGAGAAGGGGAGTTATGACTTGTAATTTAGACATACTATGCTTACGCCTTTAGACTAACAATCTGGATATGTCCTTTCTTTATTTTGCGAACCTTACGAAATCCCACACTTGAGAAAATATTTACAAGCTCTTTAATCGAATAATACTGAACATCATGCTCTACGGATAGAGGCGCAAAGACATTTGTAAAATATCCGAAGGGAATAGGCAGGTAAAAATCCACAATATAAATACTGCCGCCGCCCCTTATCAGCCGGTTAGCTTCCTTGGCAAATGCCCCTATATTAGGAAAGTGATGATGAGCGGCACAAACAGTAATAATATCCATTGAATTGTCGCTAAAGGGGATATTTTCACAGTCTGACACGGCAAAATTAAAACTGGGACTGAGTTCTTTCGCATTTTCAATCATTTTAGGAGATATATCTATGCCATACCCTACTATATTCTTTAGCTTAGCCATTCTCATTAAAAAAGTGCCGTTGCCGCAGCCAATATCCAAAACCGAGTCATTATCCTTTAAAGTAATACTTTCAAACAGGTGGTTTTTAAAGTTTTCTGAAAAATTTCCGTCAGAGAAATTGTCCATAACATCACTCCTCGATGCCAGTATATCATATATTCATCAAACGGCTATATAAAAATAAAAAACCTCTTGACAAAAAAGGAAACTTTGGATAAAATGAGAATGATTAGCATTAAAAACTAATTTTCAAAGGAGAATATTATGAAAAAATTTATTTGTACTATTTGCGGTTATATTCATGAAGGGGACAGTGCCCCTGATAAATGCATTCAATGCCAGGCACCTGCCTCTAAGTTTACGGAGCAGTCAGGCACAGGCATGGTTTATGCGGACGAACATAGAATAGGCGTAGCAAAAGACTGTGACCCTGAAATACTTGAAGGGCTTAGGGCTCACTTTATGGGGGAATGTACCGAGGTTGGCATGTATCTTGCTATGAGCCGTCAAGCTGACCGGGAAGGCTATCCGGAAGTTGCGGAGGCTTATAAGCGTATCGCCTTTGAAGAAGCTGAACATGCGGCTAAATTTGCTGAGCTTTTAGGTGAGGTTGTGGATATATCAACTAAGAAAAACCTTGAAATGCGCGTAATGGCTGAACATGGTGCCACTCAAGGCAAAAAAGATATCGCCGTAAAAGCAAAACAGCTTAACCTTGATGCGATACATGATACAGTTCATGAAATGTGTAAAGATGAAGCGCGGCACGGCATGGCTTTCCAGGGTCTTCTTAACCGCTATTTCAGCTAATATGGAGGGTAAGAGAAACACTGTTCAAAGGCAGATTATATATGGCGCGCTTAAAGAGCTTGACATACACGCCTCAGCGGAGCAAGTCTTTGAATATGTGAAAAACATTGCCCCCTCAATCGGCAAAGCAACGGTTTATCGAAACCTGCGCCGGATGGCTGAGGAAGGGGAGATTATGAGCATCGGCAACCTTACAGGCTCTATGCATTATGATCATAATTGCCATACCCATTATCATTGTGTATGTGATAATTGTATGAAGATATTTGATGTGGAAGAGGATTTTTCCGAGGTTATGGGAAAGGCTTACGAGACAGAAGGCTTTGATATTAAAGAGTGTGCAATCACATTTAAGGGATTGTGCTGGCAGTGCAGGGATGCAGTGTAGTGTATAGAAACAGAGACGGCGGGTTATTTTGCCGTCTCTGTTTTTTTTGTCGGATCGTAATAAGGTTGTAGTGAAATTTGGTCGTCATTACGTGTTGCCCTCGCAATAGAGATGTATCGAAATTAGATTTTTGTTCGTTATTGTGAGGAGAGCTTTAGCTCGAGGTCGCAAGCTAAGACGTATTGCATGATGAGACTGCGACCCAACACGCTACGCGCATTAGGCTCGTAATGACGGCGCGAACGCTAATTTCGGTACATATCTTTTAACCATTATTCCCGATAAGTAAACGACTTGACCGCATATTCTTCTAAAACCTCAATTTGGCAGCTAGTACCGTTTGAGATTACACTTTCGATAGATTGCCCTGTGGCTTGTGCAATGTGTGTAAGCCATTGGCAGATGGTTTCATCAAGCTCTATTGTGAATTGCTGCATGAGCATACCTCCCTTTCCATTAATAAATAATTTTACTCAAAAACACAGAGTGTATATTAAATATCTAGTCTATTAACAATTATACATATAAATAATGTAAAGTCAATAGAGTGGAAACAAAATATATAAACTGTATATTTTGGGGAGAGATTGGACATGAAGTCAATGTTTACCATGAAAGGCAATATATGCGGCGATAGGGTCAGACTTGGTCGTGCTATGTTAAAGCCGCCGCTAACCCAAGAGGAATTTGCGAAAAAAATTCAATTAACATCAGGGCTGGAGATAACGAAAATCATTATTTCGAGAATTGAGAAAGGCGAACGCCATGTTATTGACCAAGAATTGCGTATGATTGCAAAAGCACTTAATGTTTCTATGGACTGGCTTGTTGGAGATACGGATATACCGGATAGAGTATAGTTCCCCCTTAAAAGCGGGCGCATCAAAGGGTGTGCCGCTTTTTCTTTGGAATTAACCGCTATTGTCGATAAGTGAATACAAGATATATCTTAGATAATATATCATAAGCCCCATTACAATTATCTAAGATATATTTTGGGGGTTGATATAGGATGAATACGAAACAAGCAGTTGCCAAGCGAATTGTTGAACTATGTGAGCAAAAGGGAGTGACAATCAATGCCATTGCTAATATTTCCGGTGTGCCTCCTATGACGCTTTACAGCATACTAAACTCAAAAAGTAAAAATCCAGGTATCGTTACTATCAAGAAATTATGTGACGGGTTGGAAATTACCTTGGGACAGTTTTTTGACACACCTGAATTTGATGTACTGGAGCAGGAAATAAAGTAGGTTTGCTCTTGTATACCCCTCCATTGACTATACCCCTTGCTTATGTTATCATTTCCACATAAATATAGGAAAAAATGAAAGGTTTTGACATATGAGAAAAATTAAAATCATTGGGATAATCCCGGCACTTGTACTTATACTGGCTCTTGCGGCATGCGATACGACCCCTAATGAGCTAAACATCCCCATTGCATTGGAAATCAGGGCAATGCCAATCTCGGCAGGGGCTGCTTCAAGTTATGCTGTTGACGCTTATGGCAATTTATGGGCTTGGGGCTTAAATGACCGCAGCCAGCTTGGGGACGGCACTAATCTCCAGCGTCTAAGCCCTGTTATGGTTTTGGATAATGTGGTATCAGTTTCGGCAGGTATAGCTGATGAAACAACTCAAAGAGATCAGATGTTTGTCCATACCCTTGTTATTAGACAAGACGGATCCCTATGGGCTTTCGGCTCTAACGGTGCAGGGCAGCTGGGGGATGGTACCACAAGCACAAGCACGGCACCTGTCCATATAATGGATAATGTTGTTATGGCATCCGCCGGCGGCAATCACTCTATGGCAATAACCGAAGACGGCGTGTTATGGGGCTGGGGCTGGGGCTCTACAGGTCAGATTGGGTACGGCGGCATGGGTTTTCATACCAGTCCGATACAAATAATGGATGATGTAATATACGTTTCGGCAGGATATAGGCACACCCTTGCCATTAGAAGGGATAACAGCCTGTGGGCATGGGGCTGGAATCAATTTGGGGAGCTTGGGGACGGCACCACGGAGGAGCGGCTGGAACCTATAAAGATTATGGACAATATAGCGTCAGTTTCCGCGGGGAATTGGCATACAATGGCAATCACCACTGATGGAGTTTTGTATGCTTGGGGCGGTATGAACACTTTTGGCCAGCTTGGGGACGGTACAACACAGCGTTCATTAGAGCCTGTAAGGGTAATGGAAAATGTCCGGGAGGCATCTGCCATGGGGGCTCACTCCCTTGCTGTTACTATGGATGGCAGCTTGTACACATGGGGCTGGAACCGTTTCGGGC
Organism: Defluviitaleaceae bacterium; assembly: GCA_009779915.1. Classification (GTDB taxonomy): domain Bacteria; phylum Bacillota; class Clostridia; order Lachnospirales; family UBA5962; genus WRBA01. The sequence continues at coordinate 13,836 of WRBA01000020.1, forward strand.
AGCTTGGGGAAGGGACGGATGTATCCAGCCGTGAACCTGTTAAAATAATGGATAATGTAGCCGTTGTATCAGCGGGCCGCGCCCATTCAATGGCTGTAACTATGGACGGCAGTTTATGGCTTTGGGGTTCTAACGAATACGGTCAGCTTGGAGACGGGACAACAACCTACAGACCGGATAAAGTTGGGGTACTTGAAGGAGTATCTTATGTTTCCGCGGGGCGGGGGCGTGAATTTGGCTTTACAACAGCAATTGGCAGAGATAATACCTTATGGGCATGGGGCTTCGGAGGTGACGGCAGTTATATTGACAGTACAAGACCATTGGAGATAATGGATGATGCGGCGGCGGTTTCAGCAGGCAGTTTTCACACTATGGTAATAACTGAGGACGGCTCCCTATGGGCTTTTGGCAGTAATTACACAGGACAGCTTGGGGGAGAGATGCCTACAAGTACCGAGGGGATTTTTAACCCAAACCCTGTTAAAATAATGGATAATGCGGCGTTTGTATCCGCAGGTGCCGGGCATACGGCAGTAATCCTTACAGACGGCAGCCTTTGGACTTGGGGTTCTAATATTCACGAGCAAATCGGCAGTGATGAAGCCACTGATTGGGAGATTGAAATAAGCACACCCGTTAAAATAATGGATAACGTGGTTTATGTCAGTGCAGGCACATATCACACTATGGCAATACTTGATGATTTAAGCCTATGGGGCTGGGGCTGGAATGGCGCAGGGAAATTAGGTGACGGCACTTTGGAAGACCGCCCTGAGCCTGTAAAAATAATGGATAATGCAGTATCCGTATCCACAGGCTACGGGCATACGGCTGCTGTAACTACAGACGGTTCTTTATATGCCTGGGGCTGGAATATGTGGGGACAGCTTGGTGACGGTACAGACGACACAAGCCTCACCCCTGTTAAAATAATGGATAATGTCTTATCGGTCTCAGCAGGACACGGGCATACTGTAGCTGTAACAGCGGATGGCAGTTTGTACGCCTGGGGCTGGAATGAACATGGGCAATTAGGGGACGGGACAACTGCTGATACCCTAAACCCTGTTAAAATAATGGATAATATAGTTTTTGCCTCCGCAGGGGGAGAGCATACTATGGCAATAGATACCGATGGCACTTTATGGGCATGGGGAGCAACGGTTAACGGCAGGCTGGGAGACGGGACTACAGGCAATAGAAATGTGCCGGTGGTAATTATGGAAGGTATTTTTATTCCGTAAGCGGGGGGGTAATTTTATTCCGACGCTAAGATTCGTTAAGAGCGAGAGTGTGAAGCACTCTCGCTCTTAGGTCAAGGAGGGTCGAACCTTGCGCGCCCAAAGCGACAAAAATTTAACAAGGGTACTAGCAATTGCTAAAAATATTTGTTAAGATAGCATTATATACTGAAATCCTTACAAAACAGCACCATAAATGGCACTGTTTTGTAAGGATAAGCCGCGCAGCTTGCACAACGCAGCCAACTTTTGAAACAGTATCAGATTAATTGCAAGTAACAATCTGATACTGTTTCAAAAGAATTTAAGTATATATAAAGAAATTGAATCTCCAAAGGAGGCTATGAAACGCTATGGAAAATAGCAAGACGAAAAACCCCTTCCAAGGGACTAAAGAGCAGGAAAATGAGCTTATGAAGCTTATCGAAGCAAACAAAAACGAACCGGGGGCACTTATGCCGCTGCTGCAAGGGGCACAGGATATTTACGGATATTTGCCTATCGAAGTGCAAACAATGATAGCAAAAGGGTTGGACAAGCCTTTAGAGGAAGTATACGGTGTTGTAACCTTTTACTCTCAGTTTTCACTTAATCCTAAGGGGAAGTATAAGGTTTCAGTATGTTTAGGTACCGCTTGCTATGTAAAAGCCGCAGGGGAAATATTTGAGCGTCTTGAGCGACTCTTAGGCATAAAAGGCGGCGAATGTACAGAGGATGGGCTTTATTCTCTGGACGCGTGCCGTTGTGTAGGTGCTTGCGGTCTTGCGCCGGTTGTTTTGGTAAATGAGGATGTTTACGGGCGTATAGGGCCTGAGGATATAGATGAAATAATGGCGAAATATAAGGAATAGTTGTGCGCGAACTATCTATGCATATATGGGATATCGCCCAAAACTCCATAGATGCAGAGGCTGATAAAATAGTCATAATATTTAGTGCAGATAAAAATGATGACTGTTTAACAATCAAAATAAAAGATAATGGCAAAGGGATGGATGACGAGGCTCTTAAAAAGGCTTTAGACCCATTTTATACCAGCAAACCCTCAGCTAAAAGAGGATTTGGCTTACCTTTTTTTGAAATGGGCGCAAAGCAAACAGGGGGGTCTTTTGCCATAGCTTCAAAGCCTAAAGTGGGTACTGTTGTTAAAGCTTCTTTTGTCTACTCTCATATTGACAGGGTGCCTTTAGGGGATATCGGCTATGCCATAGGTCATATTATTTGTTTGAATGAAGAAATTGAAATTGAATTTATATTAAAAACAGGGGATGAGAGATTTTATATTTCCACCGGCAGCGTAAAAGCTGTTTTGGAAAATTTAACATTAAAGCACCCTAAGGTTACAGAACTGGTTTGTGAGTTTATAAGCTTAAATATACAGGATATAGTCGCTGATTTGTATTGAAAGCATATAGGAACAGGAGGACGCTATGAAAAAAATAGCAAACGTTGAAGAACTAAACGCTATGAGAGACAAGCTGAAAGATAAGATAGGTATCCGTCATGATGTGCCTAATAATATCCAAGTTGTGGTAGGTATGGGAACTTGCGGTATAGCCGCAGGGGCACCGGCTGTCCTTAGTGCAGTAACAAAGGAAGTAGGCAGGCTGAATTTACAAAATGTAACGGTTGCTCACAAAGGCTGCCAAGGTAATTGTGAAAATGAACCAATTGTGGAAGTAATTATCCCTGGTAAAGAGCCTGTAACTTATGTTAATATGAATTCGCAGAAAGTTACTAAAATAATAGGCGAGCATGTGGTAGGGGGCAAGCCTGTTGTAGAGTACAGTAAATACGGCCGTATTAAAGGCTTTGAGTAGAGGAGATAAGAGAATGTATCGTTCACATATATTAGTTTGTGCAGGGACTAATTGTCACTCCGGCAAAAGCGATAAATTTATCGAATATTTAGATGAAAAGCTTTTAGAACACAAGCTTAACGAGGAAGTTAAGGTGGTAAAAACAGGCTGTTTCGGTTTGTGTGCATTCGGACCTGTTGTTGTTGTTTATCCTGAAGGGATATTTTACCAAATGGTGGATCAGGCAGGGATCGAGCGGATTTTTGCCGAGCATGTGCTTAAAGGCCGCATAGTTGATGATCTTGTGTATGAAGAGTCTAAAAAGCACGGCGTAATCGAGCCTTTTGAGCAAACGGACTTTTTTAGGAAGCAGGTTAGGGTGGCACTTCATAACTGCGGCGTTATCGACCCGGAAGATATTAACGAGTACATAGCGGTAGACGGTTATCAGGCACTTGCCAAGGTTTTAACAACTATGACCCCGCAGCAGGTTATTGATGAAATTAAAGCCTCAGGGCTTCGGGGGCGCGGGGGCGCGGGATTTCCAACAGGACTTAAATGGTCTTTTGCCGCGGCTGAACCGGCCGGCAAAAAATACATATGCTGTAACGCTGATGAGGGCGATCCGGGTGCTTTTATGGATCGCTCCGTACTTGAAGGTGACCCTCATGTACTGATTGAAGCTATGGCTATTGCCGCTTACGCTGTTGGTGCTGATGAAGGCTATAAATACGTAAGGGCTGAATATCCTCTTGCTGTCCAGCGCTTCCAAAAAGCCTTGGATGATGCTCGTGCTATGGGCTTTTTAGGTGAAAATATATTAGGCACAGGTTTTTCATTTGATATGCATGTTAAACTTGGGGCCGGTGCCTTTGTATGCGGCGAAGAGACGGCACTTTTAACCTCAATCGAAGGTAATAGGGGGGAACCGAGACCGAGACCTCCGTTCCCTGCTGTTAAAGGTCTTTTTGGCAAGCCGACTGTCTTAAATAATGTTGAAACCCTTGCCAATATCCCAAGGATTATAATGGAAGGGGCAGACTGGTTTGCCGGCATGGGTACTGAAACCTCTAAAGGCACCAAAGTTTTTGCCCTTGGGGGCAATATTGTAAATGTTGGGCTTGTGGAAGTGCCTATGGGTATAACCCTTCGCGAAATCGTTGAGGAAATCGGCGGCGGTATCCCAAGCGGCAAAAAGTTTAAAGCGGCTCAAACGGGGGGACCTTCCGGGGGCTGTATCCCTGCTAAATTGCTGGATACAGGCATCGATTATGAGTCATTGGCTCAAGTAGGCTCTATGATGGGTTCCGGCGGGCTTATTGTTATGGATGAGGATAGCTGTATGGTGGATATTGCCAAGTTCTACCTTGATTTTACTGTAGATGAGTCCTGCGGTAAATGCGCCCCATGCCGTATCGGCACTAAGCAGCTCCTTGAAATACTTGAAAAAATAACCCAAGGTCAAGGTGTTATGGAGGATTTGGATACCCTTAAAACTCTTAGTACCCATATTATGGAAAACTCTTTATGCGCTCTTGGGCAAACCGCGCCAAACCCTGTAGCTTCTACCTTGGAGTATTTCTGGGACGAATATGTGGAGCATGTTGTAAACAAAAAATGCCCTGCAGGTATGTGTAAAGATTTATTGACTTATACTATACTGCCTGATAAATGTATCGGCTGTACTATTTGTGCGAGAGTTTGCCCGGTTAATGCTATTTCAGGCAAGGTTAAAGAGATACATACTATTGACGAAAAATGTATTAAATGCGGCGTTTGCGTGGATAAATGTAAATTTGACGCAATTATAAAAGTATAAGTTTTCGTTAAAATCCGCTTGTTTCTTAGGCTCTTTGACCTACGGATTTTAACGAGGCTGAGGTTGGAATGAATTAAAAGTTACGGCGTAAGCTTGAGGCTTTTAATTCTCCTCAGCCGGGCAAAGCCCGCCTTGCGGATTAATATCTGGGATGTTAAAAACATATAGGTTTTGATAGATTTAGTTGATTTCCTTAAATTAGGAGGTAAAATACATGGACAACGTAAAGTTAAAAATAAACGGCTTAGACGTGGAAGTTCCAAAGGGTACCACAGTCCTTGACGCGGCTCATAAACTGGGTATCCGTATCCCCACCCTTTGCTATTTGAGAGAGATAAATGCCATTGGTGCCTGCCGTATTTGTGTAGTTGAAGTTAAAGGGGCAAGAAGTTCAGTTGCGGCATGTGTTCACCCTGTAAGTGAAGGCATGGAAATACAGACTAATACGGAAAAACTGCGCCAAGCCCGCAAAATGACATTAGAGCTTATAGTTTCCGACCATAGGATGGATTGTCTGTCTTGTGAGCGTTCACTTAGATGTGAGCTTCAAACACTTGCAAATGAGTATGAAGTTGACCAGCACAAATTCGCTAACTTAAATCCGGAGGTTGATGACTCGGCTCCTCATCTTATAAGGGATAACTCAAAATGTATACTTTGCCGTAAATGTGTAGCTGTTTGTAAGCATAATCAAGCTGTTGGAGTTATTGGCGCAAACTATCGCGGCTATAAAACCCAAATTGGCAGCCCATTTGACCTGCCTTTGGATACTCAGCCTTGTATTTACTGCTCGCAATGTGTTGCCGTATGCCCAACGGGAGCTTTAAGCGAAAAATATGACCATAAAAAAGTGTGGGAAGCCATTGCAAATCCTAATAAACATGTGGTTGTAGCCTGCGCCCCTGCCGTAAGGGCACAGCTTGGGGAATGTTTTAATTACCCAATAGGCACCAATGTTTCCGGCAAAATGGTAACGGCACTTAGGCGTATGGGCTTTGATAAGGTATTTGACGTGCCGACAGCGGCGGATTTTACTATTATGGAAGAAGGGACGGAGCTTATTAAACGCCTTGAAGCAGGCGGTCCTTTCCCAATGTTTACATCCTGCTCTCCCGGCTGGGTTAAGTTTTGTGAGCATTTTTATCCGGAGTATTTGGATAATCTTTCAACCTGTAAATCGCCTCAGCAAATGTACGGGGCACTTATGAAAACATATTACGCCGAGAAAGAGGGTATCAAGCCTGAGGATATGTATGTAGTCTCAGTTATGCCTTGTGCGGCGAAGAAATTTGAAATTACAAGAGATCACCAAAACGCTGCAGGGATACCTGATTTAGACGCAGTAATTACCACTAACGAGCTTGCGCTTATGATAAGGCAAACAGGGCTTATTTTTGAAGATTTGCCTGACGAGGACTTTGACCCGGCATTTGGTATAGCCTCAGGTGCCGGACATATATTCGGTGTAACCGGTGGTGTATGTGAAGCTACTCTTAGGACGGTTTCCGAGATTGTATCAGGCAAACCTCTTGAAAAGCTTGAGTTTAACGAAGTCCGCGGTGTTGCAGGCATAAAAGAAGCTGAATATGACCTTGGGGGCAAAAAGCTTAAAGTCGCTGTCGTAAGCGGCACAGCAAATGCCAAAAAAGTAATAGAAGATATTAAGAGCGGGGCAAAAGAGTATCATTTTATAGAGATGATGGCTTGCCCGGGCGGTTGTGTAAACGGCGGCGGTCAGCCGTATCAGCCGGGCTATGTACGTAATTTTACGGATTTACGCGCCCTTCGTGCCAAAGCCCTTTATAGAGAGGACGCACCAAAAACAGCCCTCAGAAAAAGCCACGAAAACCCTGTGGTTAAAGAAATTTATGACAGCTATTTAGGGGAGCCGGGAGGTCATAAGGCTCATGAGCTGCTGCATACCTCCTATGTTAAAAGGACTGTGTATTAAGAGAATGTGAGTATTGGTATATACCAATAATGCAAAATACATAGATATAAAACAACCCGGAGAGAGAAATCTTTCCGGGTTAGGTCGTTTATATATATACTGAGGTGATTATCATAAAAACCCTAAAATGCAATTACAAAATGCTAAACCCTAATATTAATATTGTATCAAGTGAAAATTGCTATATTATTGATGAAAACGGTAAAAAATACGTAGATTTTGAAGCAGGAGTTTGGAGTGCCTCTCTTGGGCATAATAATAAAGAAATAAATGCCGCAATGATAAGGCAAATGAATGAAATAAGCCATGTAGGTTACAGATATACTACGAAAATAGTTGATAAGGCGGCAGGGAAAGTCTTGGATTTACTGGGCTTTGACGGAGGCAAATGCGTGTTTTTAAGCTCCGGCAGCGAAGCGGTGGAATTTGGGGTTAAAATTGCAAAAAAAGTTATAGATAAGCCCTATTTCCTGTATTTAAACAATTATTACCTATCTGCCTACGGCATATCGGCCAATAGAAGCAAAGAGGACTGGATTCCCCTTGATTTATCCGAATATAAGGGCAATGCGGAGGATTTTTTAGCCCATATACCATTTGATAAAATAGCCGCTTTTGTTTTTGAGCCGGGCAACGCCTCCGGGACAGCGCAATTGCCCCCGAAAGAGCTTATTAAAGCCATAGAGGATAAAATAAAAGCCTGCGGCGGCGTTATAGTAGTCGATGAAGTTACCACAGGTATCGGGCGCACAGGGAAGTGGTTCGGTTATGAGCATTATAATATGTCCCCGGATATTGTTTGCCTTGGCAAGGGGATTGGAGGGGGCTACCCTGTAAGTGTTATAGGCATGGTAAAGGATATAGCTGATTTAGTGGAAAAATCGGATTTTGTATACGCTCAGTCCCATCAAGATGACCCCTTAGGCTGTGCTGTTGTATATGAGGTTATTTCTATTATAGAGAGGGATAAACTAATACAAAAAGCTGCGGATATGGGCAAAATCCTCGAAAGGGAGCTTAAATCCCTGATGGCACGCCATAATATAATAAAAGAAGTCCGCGGCGTTGGGCTTATGTACGTTATTGAGCTTAATCAAAGGGAGGATATAACTCTTGATGAAATTCACAAGGCAATCTTTGACGCCGGATATATAGCAGGCTTGCGGCCTCAGGCGAATGTACTTAGGTTTTATCCCCCTCTTACCATAGAGGAGGGGCAGATTAAGGGGCTAGTAAGGGCACTTGACAATGTGCTTTGCGTTGACAACATATCTTAATAATAGTATAATATGCATAAAATAACGATAGGAGTTGATGGAGTGATTATCCGGCCTTCTACAGCCCTTAGAAATGAGTATACTGAAATATCGCGTATTTGTAAGGAAAGCGGTGAGCCTATTTACCTGACCAAAAACGGCGAAGGGGATTTAGTTGTTATGTCTATAGCCGCTTTTGAGAAGCAAAAAAGGCTTTTAGAGCTTAAAGCAAAGTTACTTGAAGCGGAGGAACAGCGGGTTAATAATCTAGCTGCTTATGCTCACAAGGAGGTTAGAGAACGCTTTAGCGCAAAGAGAACAGCAGGAGGCGCGGAAGATGTATAAGATTATCTACCTGCAAAAAGCCTTGGATGATTTAGACGAAATACATCTTTATATAGCCCAAGACAGCCCTAAAGCTGCTGATAAAATGATAAACAACATTTTAGATTCTATAGAGGGGCTTTTAATATTTCCCCTATCCGGCAGCTCTGTAAATGACAGGCTTGATGTGGAAGGAGATTATAGGATGCTGGCAGTTAAACCCTATCTTGTATTTTACAGGGTTATCGGCGAGGAAGTAATTATTTACAGAGTACTTCACAGCAGGAGATATCATAATGCACTGCTTGATTAATTATTTATAGTGAAATGCTGTATAACCTAATGATATATTCTTTACTATGGCGTTAGGTTATGATAAAATTATTTTGACCTATAGGAATAGATTAAACAACTGCAATTGAAAAGCACGAATAATGGAGATACTAAAAAGGTTCTAGGTCAAGGAGAGTACCGACAAGAAACTCCAAACAAATTCAAAAGAGGTGGCTTAAATGGGAGTAAAAGGCAACGCAATAGTAGCACAAAGCGGCGGTATGACAGCGGCAATTAACGCAACCCTTGCAGGTGTTTATGAAACAGCGGCAGGGAGTGCTGATATAGGCAAGGTTTTTGGTGCGTTACACGGTATCGAAGGGATAATTAACAATAATTTGGTTGAAATGAACTTAACAGCGGATGAAGTGGAGCGGCTAAAAACCACCCCCGGGGGTTATTTAGGCAGCTGCCGCTATAAACTCCCTGACCCTGTTAGCGGGAAAGATGTTTACGATAAAATATTAAACACTCTTAAAGATAACGATATACGTTATTTCTTCTATATTGGCGGCAATGACTCTATGGATACGGCGAATAAGGTTTCTACCTATCTTCGTGAGCATGGTCATGAGATTTTGGCAGTGGGGCTGCCTAAAACTATCGATAATGACTTGCCTATAACCGACCATACTCCGGGCTTTGGCTCGGCGGCAAAATATATTGCCACAACTTGCTCCGAAATTTACCTTGATGTAAAGTCATTTGATATACCTTATGTAACTATAGTTGAAATTATGGGGCGTAACGCGGGCTGGCTCACTGCCGCTGCCGCTTTAGTAAGAGAGCGTTATGACTCGCCGGATTTAATTTATCTGCCTGAAGTGCCATTTGATTTGGAGCAGTTTTTTGTTGATCTTGCAAAGGTCAGAGAGCATAAACCTGCAGCAATCGTAGTTATTTCCGAGGGAATAATGACGAAAGAGGGACAGTATTTTGCCGAGCTTGCGGGGGATTTGACTTCAGATAACTTTGGGCATAAGAATTTGGGAGGCTCCGCCTCTTTACTTGCCTCTCATGTTAAAGAGCGGCTTGGCTGCAAGGTAAGGGCTATTGAATTTAGCCTACTTCAAAGATGTGCCGGGCATTTGGTTTCAGCCACGGATATTAATGAGTCCTTTGCAATAGGCAAAGCAGGGGTTTCGGCGGCACTTTCGGGCAAAAGCGGTATAATGATGACTTATCAATGCGAGCGGGAGCCTGTTTATAAAATGACAATAGGTCACTGCGCTTTATCTGATGTTGCGAATATTGAGCGTAAAATACCCAGGGAATGGATTAACAAAGAAGGGAATTTCCCAACAAAGGAATGTAATGATTATATACGCCCCCTTATTCAAGGGGAAATTCACCCTGTGACTAAGAATGGCGTGCCTGACTATTTGTATTTGGAGAAGTGATTGCATATAGAGGGGATGGTGCAATGACATCTAAAGAGAAGTTTGGTCATTGGAAATTCTATGCTGAGCGTGATTTAGATGCTGCTGAGGCAATGTTTGAAACCGGAAGATGGTTTTATGTTGTATTTATGTGCCAGCAAGCGGTGGAGAAATTAGTCAAAGGTATTTATAACTTGTATGTAGATGATGATGTACCAAGAACGCATAATATTGAGATGATTGCAAACCGCATCGAAGATAGTTCAGATATTTCTTTTAATGAAGATAAGTATCAGATGTTTCGTGGGTTGTCAAAATATTATCTGGCAGATAGATACCCTGATTTTCTAAGTGAATCAGGTGTTATTGTGGACAGAGATGAGGCAGATTATATTTTGCATAGGACTAGGGAGGTGTTTGCATGGCTATTGAGCTTGAAACCATCAGAGGACTAGCAGAAGAATATGCCGAAAGTGTGAAGCGGGTTTTTCCGGTGGATAAAGTTGTTTTATACGGCTCATATGCAAAAGGTTCAGCAGCACAATCAAGTGATGTTGATATTTGTTTCTTTCTTAGTGACTTTAACGGAAAAAGGCGTGTAGACATTATTGGGGAGCTTCTTAATCTTTGTGGAAGGTATAAAGGGGCATATTTTGAACCTAATGTTTTTCCTACATCTGAAATAGAACGAGGCAACCCATTTGTTAAAGAAATTTTAATGACAGGTATAGAAATATAACTGATTCGCTTTACCCATACAATCTTTTGGAGGTATAAATTGAGTTTGGATTATATAGCCCCAATTTCTCTTATAGAGCAGCAGGAGTTCTTGTTAAAAAATTACAAGGACTTGATTTTCATGCTTGATTTGGAGCTTAAGGTCTTTAACTGCAGTGAGTCGGCAATAGAGGCTTTTGGCTTTGCCACTCTTTCGGAGGTTACGGGCGAGCCGTTTAAAAATGTCCTTGCAAATAAATACGAGGAAGATGTAATCGGTATTTTTACCCTAAACTGTGATAAAGCACTAAAAACCAATGAGTCGATGGTATTTATTCACTCAAATAGTCAAGTCCTTATAATCCCAAGCTCCAAAGCCCTTATTGTCTTAATACAAGATATATCCGAGCTTAACTTGGCCAGGGCAAAAGCCAATTTGGCTGCTATGGCAAAAAGTAATTTCCTAATGAGTATGAGCCATGAAATAAGGACACCGATGAATGCCATAAAAGGTATGAGCAACCTCCTTGGGCTTACTCAGCTTAACGATATTCAAGCTCATTATGTAAGCAATATAGTTATTGCCACGGAATCTTTGCTCAAAATAATAAATGATATACTGGATTTCTCCCAAATAGGGGAAAACAAGTTTGAACATAACGAAGCGGAATATGATATAGTCTCTCTCCTTAGTGCTGTATCCGCGCCTATAAGCCTTAAAGCTAATGAGAAAAAACTGGATTTTCTTGTTGATATGGACCCGGATATACCGGCACTTCTTAAAGGGGATGATAGGCGGATTAGCCAAATACTTAGGAATTTATTGGACAATGCCGTAAAATATACGAAAACAGGCTTTGTTAAACTTACGGTAAATATGAAAAGCATGACTGACGGTATAGCTGCCCTTGAATTTTTTGTGGAGGATACAGGCTCAGGCATCAATGAAGAAGATAAGAAATATGTGTTTGAAGCTTTTTCCAAAATGGACAGGGATCAAAAAAATGTCACCGAAGGAGCAGGGCTTAGCCTTGCCATATCTAAAAATATAGCTGAGTTTTTAGGGGGCAGGCTGTATATGGAATCGGAGGCCGGTGCCGGCAGTATCTTTACTTTTGAAGTGCCCCAAAAAATAGGGCGCAAAGAGCGTATAGCCCAGGTAAAAAACTCCGGCAGCAAAAAAGTCCTTATAATGCCTAAAGGCCGCTCGGGGGCTTTGTGTTTGGAGATGCTTGGTAAATTATTTATTGATTATGATGTATGCTACAATGAAGGGGAATTTGCGAAAATATTAGATGAGCATACGTACACCCATGTTATTTACTGGAGTGAGCAGTTTGAAAATGTTATTGAAAACTATTCGGCAAAGCTTGCCTCAAAACGGCTTGTAGCTATAAAAGAAGCGGATGCTGTAAGTTTTGCTACTTCAAGTCGGGTAAATACTGTGTTTGAACCTGTACTTATATCGGATCTTGCGCGGATTATTGATATGCCGGTTAACGAAATCGGTCAGGGCACTGTTTCCGAGGTGACGCCAGGCAATAAAATTGGCGGGTTTAAACTTATTGATACGAAAATTTTAGTAGTTGATGATAATGAAATAAATATATTAGTAGCGGAAGAGATGTTTAAAGCCTACGGTTCGGAGCCGGATACGGCAAGCTCAGGGATTGAAGCTATTAACAGATCTAAAATTAAGGAATATGATATTATCTTTATGGATCATATGATGCCTGAAATGGATGGTATAGAAGCCACAGGACATATACGTGAGGGCTGTGATTTAAACTCTAAAACACCAATTATAGCTTTTACCGCTAATGTATATGAAGGGGTGAAAGAGCAGTTTCTTAAAAAAGGGTTAAACGATTATATATCTAAACCTATCGACATACAGGAGTTGAACAGGGTTTTACAAGCTTGGCTGCCTAAAGATAAGTTTGACTATGAAGAGCCGGAAGAGATAATGACCATAAAGCCTCATAATGAGGAGTTGTTTGCAAAATTAAAGGAACTGTGCGGTATTGACGGCTATAAGACCCTTAAGGATTTTGACGGCAATGAGGAAATATATATGGCTATACTTACGACCTTTGTTAATACGCTCCCTGCCCAACTTATAAGGCTTGATACGTCTCTGGGGGATAAAGATATGGAGACTTACCGTATAGGGGTTCACTCTCTTAAGTCGTCTCTTGCGAATATTGGGCATTATGAGCTTTCGGAAATGGCAAAACGCTTTGAAATGTGCGCGAGGAATAACCAAATAGGATATATATCCGCCAATCATACTAAATTTATGGGTGATTTAAAAAATCTTGGGGAACAAATTGTACCTATGATTACAACAATAGGCTCTGATAATGAGGATTACAGCCTGCCTATAGTTGATATAAGAAATGAGAAGGATATTTTAGCCGTTTTAAGAGAAAGTCTTGATATTTTAGATGTTGAAAATGTTGATAGTATCATTAATCGGCTTAAGAGTATGAGGCTTGATAAAGAAAGTAATGAACTCTTTAGCGATATTAGTATGTATATAGGTGCCTTTGATTACGATAGTGCTGTTATGGTTATTGACTCAATTTTATCTGATATAAATTAAGAGGTTGTATATGAAAGACTACTTTGCGAAAAAAACCATATTAATGGTTGATGATGACCCTAATAATCTCAGACTTTTGCAGGAAATTTTGCAGGATGAGTATAAGCTTTATGCAGCCCTCTCGGCGGAGCGTGCCCTTAAATTTTTGGAGAAAATGATACCAAACCTAATCCTTTTGGATATTGAAATGCCCGGTATGAGCGGATATGCCATGATACAAAGGCTAAAATCCGATTACCGATGGATTGATATACCTGTAATATTTCTAACTGGCATAGAAGGGAGGAAATCGGAGCAAAAAGCCTTTGAACTGGGTGCCGTTGATTATGTGCTAAAGCCAATATCCACTAATGTTGTCAGGGCTCGTGTTTCTCTTCATATTGAGCTTCAGACTCATAGGGTTGCGCTTGAAGATATGGTTTATAAAAAAACTGAGCAGTTAAATAAAACCCAGGACTCGGTTTTGGAAATGCTTGCGAATGTTACATCTATACGTGATAATGAAACAGGGGCCCATATTAAGAGAACCACAGGGTATGTTGAGCTTCTTGTAAACAATTTAATACGCATAAAACATGAAGATTATATAATAACACAGGAATTTGCCGAAAACCTGATAAAATCAGCTAAACTTCATGATATAGGCAAGGTTGCCGTGCCGGATATTATACTTCATAAACCTACTAAATTAACGGATTTTGAATTTGATGTAATAAAAAAACATACGGTTTTTGGGGCTTATATATTAGACCAAGCTATTAATGAACTGGGGGATGACTCTTATTTCCTATATATAGCCAGGCAGCTTATAGTCTCTCATCATGAAAAATGGAATGGGAAAGGCTACCCTTACGGTCTTTCCGGCGGGGAGATACCTCTTGCAGGGCGGATTATGGCTGTGGCTGATGTATATGATGCTCTCGTAAGTGAACGCCCTTACAAAGCCCCTATGAGTCATGAGGAAGCGTTTGAGATTATATTAAAAGATTCGGGTACCCATTTTGATCCTCACCTTTTAGAGCTTTCCGCGCCTATATTCCCGGGTTTTGCTGAAATAGCCAAAGCTTATAAAGACGAAAACTACAGGTTTAAAATGCTTTCGACAGATGAGGAAGATGATTAGGTGAGTGTATTTGAGTTTTACTCATGGCTTGGGGTAAACCCTTATGTATATATAGGCATTTTTGCGGCTGTTGCTGTGGTTTTTCTTATTATCGCGCTGATAATAAGCAGTTTTTTTTCAAAAAGGCTATATGAGTCCATGGAAGGCAATAGCTCTTTTGATATATTGTCAGTTAAAGCGGCTATTACGGAAATAGGGATACCTAAGCGGCGGGAAGTTTCCATAGTATTTACTGACGAGGAGGGGACGAAGCATATATTCAGCCTCCCAAGGATACAAGGGGCTTTTTTACAGGAAGGTGCCGAGGGTATGCTTAAATTTAAAGGCTCTAAATTTATTAGCTTTTTACCGCCTGAGGAGGAGGCGTCCTCCGAGGATAGCGAAGAAGCTTAGAAATACTCTTCAACTCTACTGACGAACAAAAGCCTATTTCCCTATAACTAGAAAACTTACAAAAAGATGAAAATTGAGGGTTGGTGATTGGTGACTATGGGTATCGGTATCGACGTTGACAATACAATAAGAGTTATGGTTATAGCAGGCTGTCTGTTAAACGCTTTTATGGCAAAGGACGGGTTTGCAATTAGCAAGCGGGATCAAATTATTTTAATTTGTGCCCTGATGCTTACTGTGATAGCCGATACTTTTATGGTTATCCTTGGGATGAATATTGCGGGGATTTTGGTTTTTTGTGGGGTACAAGCTGCCCATAATTACAGATTTACTAATAAAAACAGGGTAATTGCCCAAGGGGTTATGGGAATAGGGGCATTTGGCGTCGCGTATCTTTCGGGGCTGCCTCTTTTAATGGCTTTAGGGGCTGCTTATGCTGTATTTCTTTTATTTAGCGTAACCGGCGCGTTTATGGCTTATCAAAAATACCCTGCGCCTAATAATATAATGATAATTTTAGGTATGCTTTTGTTTATGGCTTGTGATATTTTTGTCGGGCTTTACAATCTTCCTATTGAGGCACTGCAAGCCCCTGCTGCCAGGGAGTTTATCCAAAGGGGTATTTGGATTTTCTATTTCCCATCTCAGGCAATCCTCTCCTCAACAGCAAGGAAGCTTAAAAACTACAAAGATGATGATGAAAAGTGGCAAGGCCCCCCTAAAGCCAGGAGAATGTAGAATGTTGTGATATGTGTAAGTTAATAAGGAGGCATAATTTATGATTATTCAAAGTAACAAGGTTTTTATAGCAGGTCAATTTATGAAAGCTCAAGTACATATAAGGGAGGGTAAGATTGTTGAAATTTTGCCCTGCGGCACTAAAACAGCGGACGCGGACTATGGGGATAATATGCTGCTGCCGGGCTTTATTGATGTACATACTCATGGTGCTTACGGCTACGCGGTAGATGAAGGTACGCCTGAGGGGCTTATAAACTGGGTTTCTAAGCTGCCTTTAGAAGGGGTAACGGCAGTACTTCCCACTACTGTTACCAATAAAGACGAAGGGACTTTTGCCGCACTTAAAAATATTGCCGATGTAATGGATTTAGCACCGAAAGGGGCACAAATTTTAGGTGCCCATTTGGAAGGTCCTTTTTTGGATACTGAATTTAAAGGCGCCCATGACGCTAAACTCCTCCAAGGTCCGACAGTGGAACTGTTTAAAAAATTCCAGGAAGCCGCCAGGGGGACGATTGTATATATGACCCTAGCCACGGAACATGACGATAATTTTGCCCTTACACGTTACGCCTCTCAGAACGGTGTTGTTGTTGCCATAGGTCACTCCGCATCAACCAATGAGGAGGCACTTTTAGCCCTTGCAAATGGTGCAACATGCTTTGTACACAGTTTTAACGGTATGAAAGGGCTCCACCAAAGGGAGCCGGGTGTAGTAGGTACGTTAATGGGTGCCAATGCTTTCGCGGAAATTATTGCGGATGGGCATCATGTTCATCCTAATGTGGTAAATATTTTGTTTAAAGCTAAAAATAACGCTAAAATAATTATGGTTACGGATTCTCTCATGGCTAAGGGACTGCCCCCCGGGGTTCATGAGCGGGAAGGGTTTTTTAAAGTTGAGGTGGATGAATCAGGTTCGGCCAGACTATACGGCACCAATACTTTAGCAGGCAGCTCTCTTATGATGAATAAGGGGATACAACTGCTGGTGGAGAAGGCGTTAGTATCCATAGACCACGCTATTTTAACAGCAACTTTATATCCGGCGCAGGTAATGGGTATTGAAAAGCAAAAAGGGCAGATTATAGCCGGGGCTGATGCGGATTTAACTGTTATGGACGATAAATTTAACATATTACAAACATATTGCTTAGGTGTTAAAGCATTATAATAAAAACCTGTATTCAATAAGCCCTTACACGTCTTTCCGGCTGATTTTAAGCCACTTTGTGTCAGCGCTCACTTGCATTCGCACAATCACTTCGTGATTATGCTCAGAAGGATTATCTCCGCATATGCTGCGTTCGCGCTTCCTTAATTGGCATAAAATCAGACTCGGAAATACGCGTAACCCATTATTGAATACAGGTTCTAAATTTGGAGGTGTACAATGTATTTGGATTTTAACAGATATTCTTACCCATCAAGGCGCACGGTAACTTTCGGCTATAACGGCATGACAGCCACAGGCAGTACATTTGCCGCCACAGCAGGGATGGAAATGCTCCAAAAAGGCGGCAATTGTATTGACGCAATCGTTGCTATGGCTATGACCTTGCCTGTTGTTGAGCCTACGGCAAACGGTATAGGGGGCGATGCTTTTGCTATTGCCCATGTAAACGGCAAGCTTTACGGGCTTAACGCCAGCGGCTGGTCTTCCAAAAATATCTCCGCAAAGGTTCTTCGGGATAAAGGTATGGAGGAAATACCGACTTATGGCTTGGAAGCGGTTAATCTCCCCGGTGCCCCTGCCGCTTGGGCTGAGCTTATGAATAAATTCGGCAAACTCTCTTTTGAAGAAGTTGCAGCCCCGGCAATTAAATACGCTGAGGAAGGGTTCCCTGTCTCCGTAAACGTGGCAAACGGTTGGAAAGGCACATATAACAATTTATCCAAAAATCATAATGACGAGCTCTACGCCGGCTGGTTTAAAACCTTTGGCAGCGAGCCGCCAAAGCCCGGTGATATGCGCTCTTATAAGTATATGGGCGCGACCCTTCGTGAAATTGCGAAAACCAACGCAAAAAGCTTCTACGAAGGGGATTTAATGGAAAAAATGGTTAAATTCATGGAAAAACATGGGGGATATTTAGATAAAAGCGATTTTATGGAATATAAACCTGAGTGGGTTGACCCTGTTTCTTCCAACTACAAAGGCTATGATGTTTGCGAACTGCCTCCAAACGGCAACGGCATTACGGCACTTATGGCACTTAATATCCTCTCCAATTTTGAGCTTGACCCTGTACGTGAATCAGCGAGAAATTATCATTTACAAATGGAAGCTATGAAACTCGCCTACGCTGATGCCCATAAATACATAGCGGAGCCTTCCGCAATGACTGTAAGTGTTAAAGACTTAATCTCCAAGGAATATGGGCGTATGAGAGCCAAAGAAATATTGGAAGACAGGGCACAGGTCTTTGGTTTTGGCGATCCTAAGGCTTCTGGTACAGTATATCTTTGCGCGGCGGATAAAGATGGCAATATGGTATCTTATATCCAAAGTAATTATATGGGTTTTGGCAGCGGCATTGTAGTTGATGGCACGGATATTTCTCTTCATAACAGAGGGCATAATTTCACTATGGAAGACGGGCATGCAAATCAGCTTGCCCCTAGAAAACGCTCGTTCCACACTATTATTCCCGGCTTTTTGATGAAAGATGGCAAGGCAATAGGTCCATTTGGCGTAATGGGGGGCTTTATGCAGCCCCAAGGGCATTTACAGATGATGGTAAACACCATCGATTTCCATATGAATCCTCAGGATTCATTGGATGCTACCCGCTTCCAATGGCACAAAGGCTTAGAAGTCCAGTTGGAATCTACTGTGGGAGACGGTATTGCCCACAAGTTATCCGAAATGGGTCATAAAATCAATATGACCTACAACCAGGCTGTAGGCCGCGGTCAGATTATTTGGAGACTTGAGAATGGTATGCTTGCAGGCGGAACTGAGCCTAGAACGGACGGTATGGTCGCGGCATGGTAAAAGATGATAAAATAAAAAGATAGATTGCTTCGCCTGCGGCTTTGCGGCTTCTCTCAATGACGCTGGGATGATGCTCGCAATGAAACCAAGAGTACTGTCACTTTGTTACAACCTTAATTAAACAAAAACCACCCCCAATCACAACGGGGGTGGTTTTTTAAATTCCGCAAATCGATTAATACATACCAAAACTCGTTAAAAGCTTGTCAGCTCGAAGCGCGGCAGATTTTAACGAGAAAGGGTGACAGCCTTATTACCCGCCAAACAGCGCAAGGAAAACCCCGGCCGCAATCGCGGATATAATGGTAGATGCAACTGTCGGACCCATTGCGTGCATAAGCAAGTGATTTTCAGGGTTATATCTTTGCCCCATTTTTTGAGAAACACGAGCAGCCATAGGCATTGCGGAGAGTGCCGCGTTGCCAATAAGCGGATTAACTTTACCTCCTGTTACTACACAAAGGACTTTTGCTATTAAAACCCCTCCCGCAGTACCGAAAGCGAAGGCTAAAAGCCCAAGGATAACAACTAAGATAGTTGTTATATTAAGCATAGCCTCAGCTGTTGCGGAGGCCCCTACTGCAAGACCGATTAAGATTGTAAGTACGTTTAGAAGGTGCATTTCAAGAGTAGGTACATAACGGTCGGTTACGCCGCATTCTCTTATTAAATTACCAAGCATCATCATACCAACAAGGGCACCGGCCGCCGGGATTAATAGTAAAGTTACCACTGTTGTAACAATAGGGAAAAGGATTTTAACCTTTTTAGAAACTTTAGGAGGAGGAGGCATAACAATAACGCGCTCTTTATCTGTTGTAAGCCATTTCATTATAGGCATTTGAATAGCAGGCACTAATGCCATATAAGAATAACCGGCTATTGCAATAATCGGCAGTAAATCCGGCGCAAGATTTGATGCCAAAAATATTACCGTAGGACCATCAGAGCTGCCTATTTTACCGATTGCCGCTGCCTGCCCAACATCAAAGCCATAAAAGCCTTCAATAAAATTAGGCAAAATATTACTGAGTAAAAGCGCGCCGGCAAAAGCAACGATAATGCCAAGCTGACCGCCCAGACCTATAATAACACTTGTAGGTCTTGAAAGAACAGGACCAAAATCAGTCATAGCACCAAGGCATAAGAAAATCAAAGGCGGAAAAATAATAAGATAAATACCTTGATAGATAAAATACATAAGCCCGCCGGGCATAACAACATTTCTCGTAATAACCCCGTCAACGCCTACTAAATATTCGATTACAGGGGCATCATAAGCCGAAAAACCGGGCAGGTTTAATATTTCAGGCATTGGCATATTAGCCATAATCATTGCGATGGAAATTGGTACAAGTAAAAGGGGCTCATGTTTTTTTACGATACCTACATACAGTAAAATTAAAGCAATTGTCATCATTATCAAGCTGGGCACGGTTAGCTCAAACAAACCAATCCCCATAACGAACCTTTGAATAAATTCCATTTTTCCTCATCAACTCCTCATATATGTAATATTTTGCCTATTATATTATAACAAAGGGGTTTTCTAATAGCAACAAGTTTTTACGGGCAGTGTCGGGCAAACCCATGAAGGGTTTACCCTTCGCCGAAATCAGGATTTTGGCGAGAAACTTAGGCCAAGGAGAGTCGAACCTTGCACGCCCATAGCGTAAAAAATTTGATTAATCTTTATTTTCCTCCTCGGTGGGCTGGGTGCCCACCATCATCCTCAAATTTTGCTAAATACAAATTTTTTGCGGCTATGGGTCTTCGAGTTTTGCGGATGGAATTTTTGAAACCGCCGCGAAAGAGGACGCAGCCTTACCGTAGTAAGGCAAGGACAATGACAACGGCGGGACTAAAATTCCACCGCAAAACCGCGCATTGTTCGACTCTCCTTGACCTAAGGTAAGTTTGCAAAGTTCCTAAGAAACTATGCAAACTTTTGCGATTTGACAGAAGTAAATTCCGTCAAATCGATTAAAATCTGCGATGCAAAGATTACAAACCTTAGCAATTATTTTTTCATGTGTTTGCCCTGACGGGCAGTGTCGAGGGGAGGCGAAAATACATCGGTTGTTTTGATTGCTTTTTAGATTGCAAATAGGTTATAATCGTATACGAATACTCCTTATAAGAAAGGGATTTTACCCATGAGAAAGCTGCTAAGCCCTATGCAAATAAAAATGATGCTGCCTTATTTTTTTCTTGCCCTTGCAGTTATTATATCTTTTCAGATTATAAGTGACCTGTCAGGTCAGGAAAGTATGATAATAGGCTTTATAGGGCGGGTTTGGGGTATTATATCGCCGTTTTTTTACGGCTTTTTACTTGCTTATATTTTATCTATACCTGCTGCGGGCTTTCAAAAGCTTATAGGCAGGTCTAAAATTAAATTTCTGGTTAAAAGAAAAAAAGCCATTAGTATTTTTATTGTTTATATTGGCTTCTTTTCTTTGATTTATCTGCTTTTAGACCTTGTTATACCGTATATAGTCGACTCGGTAGCTTTATTTATCGCAAACTCTCAGAGCTATTATGAGCGGATACTGGAATTTATTGACCAAATTAATTATATGAATTTCCTAAACGAGCCTATTTATGTAGAGACTATATTGTCTGACTGGTTTGCGGAGCTTGGTGCCCTTGGGCTTGAAGACCTGGCACGGCCTTTTGACGCGATATTCGGGCTTACGGCTACTTTGTTCAGAGGATTTCTTGCATTTATTTCGTCAATTTATATTTTGTTTGAAAAGGATAAGTTTAAAGCCTTCCTTTGCCGTATAATCGGGCTTTTCTCTTCAAATGAGAATTATAATATAATACTTAAATACTCCCATAAAATAAACAGTTATTTTAAACGCTATATTTACACCCAAACTATCGACGGATGTATATTAGGCACGGCTGTGGGTTTCCAATTATATTTACTTGGCTCACCTTTCGCGCTGACTTTAGGGATTTTACTTGGGATTGTTAATTATATACCGTATTTTGGCTCTATAGTCGGTACTTTGGTAGCTGTGATTGTAGTCGCGTTTACTCAGGGAGCCGGCGCGGCCCTTGTGGCAAGCATTACTTTAATCGTTACCCAGCAGCTGGACGCTAACGTACTCCAGCCAAGGCTTATGGGGGAATCTTTTAAATTAAGCCCTCTCCTTGTAATTATAAGTATAACAATAGGAGGGGCTTTTGCCGGAATGCTGGGTATGATAGCAGCCATACCTATTGTTGCCGTCCTTAGGGATATATTGGATGATATATTTGCTTATTTGGAGGCAAAAAAGGCTGGAAAGCATGAAAAGATAATGGATTATGATGAGTATAGTTAATTAGGTTTAAGCCGTCTTCTATTAACGAAAATAAACCACTATGGTCTTACCTGCCCGTTGCCGAATACAATAAATTTAGTTGTAGTAAGTGCCTTAAGCCCCATGGGACCTCTCGCGTGGAGCTTTCCTGTGCTTATGCCAATTTCAGCACCAAGCCCAAACTCCTCTCCGTCTGTAAATCTGGAAGAGGCGTTTACATACACCGCGGCGGAGTCTATTTCTGCCACGAAGTGCTTAGCAGCCCTGTAACCTTCCGTTAAAATCACATCGGAATGCCCTGAGGAATAATGATTAATATGTGCAATCGCCTCGTCTAAGCCATTTACCACTTTTATACCAATTATCATATCTAAATATTCTTCATACCAATCACCTTCAGCTGCAGGCAAAGCCTTTGGAAAAGCGTTGCAAACCAAACTATCCCCGCGTATTTCAACACCTGCGTCACTTAATGCCTTACATATGACAGTCAAAAAGGTATCGGCGAGAGCTTTGTGTACAAGTAATTTTTCACAAGCGTTACACACGCTTATACGCTGGGTTTTGGCGTTTATAATTATTTTTACGGCTTTATCCAAATCAGCGGTATCATCTACATAAATATGGCAGTTGCCCACTCCTGTTTCTATTACAGGAATCTTTGAATGCTCCACAGTGCTGTTAATAAGGCTTGCGCTGCCGCGAGGTATAAGTACGTCCACATATTTATTAAGTTTCATAAAATCTTTTGCCACTTCCCTTGAAGTGTCGGAAATAAACTGGACAACTTCCCTAGGGTGATTTGCCGCTTCCAAAGCACCTTGGAGTACGCTAACTAAAGCTATGTTAGAGCATATGGCCTCAGAACCTCCACGTAAAATACAGCTATTACCGGCCTTAAAGCACAGCCCGAAAGCGTCCACCGTAACATTAGGCCTCGCCTCATAAATCATACCGATGACACCTAAAGGCACCCGCTGCTCCCCAATTTGCAAGCCGTTTGTCAAGGTTTTCATATACAGCACTTCACCGGCAGGGTCGTCAAGGCGCGATACCTTCCTAAGCCCCTCGGCCATGGCAGAAATCCTTGGGGGGGTTAATAAAAGCCTGTCGTTAAAACTGCCCCGTGACGGGTCGGCGTTGTCCATATCTTTCTTATTTTCCGCAAGTATATAATCAGCCTGAGCTTCCAAAGCCTCAGCACAGGTGAGTAATGCCTCGTTTTTAGTTTGAACATCAAGGCGGCCTGTATATTTAGACATTTCCTTTGCCTTTTGCCCCATTTTTTCGAGATTAATCATAATATCCTCCTTTGGTTATAGGAACGATATTATTTTACAGTATTTTTTGAAAAATTACAATGTTTTTAGGCTGCCGATTTTCCTCAAAAGGAGTTAGGGTGTACTTGGTTCTCGTCATTGGGTTGGCGGAAGCCTGAAGCAATCTCAAATACAGATACTACTCATTTTCCTCAAAAACAATATATTGCATAGACACGTTTAAGATATTGCTTATCCCCATAACGACCTTAAGAGTAGGATAACATTCCCCTTCCTCGATAAGAGTGAGAAAATTTGGGGTTATTTCCAAAAGCTCCGCAAGCCTATCCACTGATAAGCCTGCGGAT